>JAGAPT010000014.1 GCA_017623115.1 Alistipes sp. | reverse complement strand
TCGGTAGCACCCGGGATGGTCGTCGTGAAGGTTACCTGAGCCTCGTCTGCCGTAACGGCAGGAGCCTCAACCGAATCCTTCGAGCAGGCTGCCAGCACAATGACGACAGCAACTGCAAAAACTTTCAGTAAGTTTTTCATGATGATAAAGTATTAAAATAGTGAATAATATGGATTCTGAATCCAAAGGTAAAAAGAAAAATCAAACAAAAAAATACCCATTTTACCCCCCCCCCCGAAAAAAGACGTAAATCACTGATTATCAGAAGAATAATTTTTTTATATTTTTTCACCATTAAGTCTATTTTTTCATCCGGCATGTCGCCACCCTCTAAACAAGAAGCCCGCGCTCCTGTTCCGGAGCGCGGGCAAATTCAGGTATTACTATCGGGTTACTCTTTGCGTTTCTCGATTTGGCGTTTGATGTTGTCGATCGCCTCATCAACGGCCTCTTCGAAGGTGCGGGCGCGACACTCGGCACGCATGTCGCCACCGGCTACGCGAAGTGTAATCACTGCAATCTTATTGCCCTTCTCGGGATCTTTGTCGAGCTTGAGCACCACCTCGGCACTCGTAGGCTCTGCAAAACGCTCTAATTTCGCCATCTTGGCATTGATAAACTCGATGAGCTGCTTGCCGGCATCGAATTTCACGGATTGAATCTGTACGTTCATAGCCTTATCTATTAAATGATTCATACTGGTGGCAGGCGCTCTTCACCTGCGCTTATCTCGTGTTTTATCTTCTACTGCTACGCCTCTCTCCCGCTTGCCCCCTCGCTACTCCTTTGGCCGCTTGCTCCGTGGATGGGCCGAGGCGTAGACCTCGCGCAGACGGGCTATCGAGTTGTGGGTGTAGACCTGCGTCGATTGCAACGAGGCGTGCCCCATCAGCTCCTGGATCTCCCGCATGTCGGCACCCCCATTCATCAGGTGGGTGGCAAAGGTGTGGCGCAACACGTGGGGACTTTTCTTCCCCTGCACTCCCCCCTCGGCCAGCACCCGATTAACCAACCGATAGACCGCCGAACGGGAGATGCGAACTCCTTTGCACGTTAAAAATAGTGCTTTTTCTTCAGATTTGCAAATATGTTGCCGAGAAATTGTGTCGAGATGAGCCATAATCCGCTCCCGCACATAGGCCAGCAGCGGCACTAACCGCTCTTTGTTACCCTTCCCTCGCACCCGCAGTGTAGTGAAATCGGCTGAGAAATCCTCCCGATTGATGCCGATGAGCTCGGCCAGACGCAGACCACATGCGTAGAGCATCAGGATGATGAGCTGATCACGCTCCCGATCGAAGGCCTCGGTCGGCTCCATGCATTCGGCCAGCACCCCCTTCATCCGACTCTCGGGCACAAACGATGGCAGCCGCTTCGGGGTACGCATCGCCGGCACATGCGTAAAGAGGTCCTGCTCGACCACTCCCTGCCGTCGCAGGAAGCGAAAATAGGCCCTCAGCGACGAGAGTTCCCGATTCATTGAGGAGGCTTTGAGTCCTCCCTCCTCACTACGGCAGAGCACCCACTGGCTGATGTCGTCAGGCATCACCTCCGTCGGACGGAACGGGCGCGGCCCCTCCTTGGGAGCGCACCACCACGCCACAAACCGCTCGACGTCGCGCTTGTAGTTGCGCACCGTGAGAGGCGAGTAGCGACGCTCGGCCGCCAGATAGTGAAGAAAGTCGGTCAACATCCATACAAAGATAGCAATAAGTGAGGGCAAAAGCAAGTTTACCTACATTTTGCCGAGCGAGAGTAGCTAAAACGAAATCAAAGTTAAGAAAAAAGAGCGGCCAAGAGTACCACTTTCCGAAAATAGTTTGCTAACTTTGTGGCAACATACTGATTTTACGCGGAAAGTGTAAGTTTATTCCTGTTAAGTGAACGTAGGAAATTCAGATTGACAAAGGAATAGGCCGACCTCTTCTCACGTCGTACCCTGCAATGGGGTATAGGCGTGGGGCTGTTGCTTGTTTTATTGTCAAGGTTTCCTACGACCTACTTAACTAAATAAGTTTTCAGCACCACGCTTTCTGTTTTATAGCAAACCACTATCGAGGTGCGGATAGTACAACTAATCTTTGTGTATGAAGACAAAAGTTTACTATGAAACCCCTGAATTTCTTACATTGGAAATAATGGTGGAACAAGGATTTGCCAAAAGCCCCGGAGATGGTGGTTCTGAAGGCACCGGTGACGAAGAGTGGTAATCCTTAAATTCACAGTCATGAAAACAATGAAGTATGTATGTGGGCTTTTATTAGGCCTACTGTTAATCGTATCTTGTTCCAAGTCAACAGAATTGGCGAATGACACTACACAAGGCCAACAATGGGTGATTGAAGCCTCCCAGGAGGGCTACGCATCAGAATCTCGCACAATTCGCCAAGAAGATGGGGCGGTTTATTGGCATCCAGGCGATGAGATTAGTCTCTTTTTTATGCGAGGCGAAAATGGAGGAGACAAGTTCACTTCGCAAAATACCGAGGTAGCAGAGATTGCCGAGTTTGCAGGCACCATCAATGGTATTACTGGCGGTGGTGAGAACCTCACAGAAGACGCCTATTTTTGGGCTGTTTATCCCTATTCCGCAGAGAATATATGCGAGAACAACTCAGTTGTCACGACGTTATCCAACAACCAAGAGGGCGTTGAAGAAACTTTTGCGGATGATTTGTTTATTACCATCGCACGCTCTTTAGGTGTCAAAATGGGCTTTAAGAATGTTTGTGGCGGTATAAAATTTTGCGTCTCCCAAAGTGGCATAAAATCGGTTGTCTTCAAAGGAAACAACGATGAAGTATTAGCCGGAAAAGTCCGTGTAGGATTTGATGCAAATAACACACCGGCAGTATCAGAAATCATCGATGGCAAAACCGAAATCACACTCACAGCACCCAATGGAGGAGAATTTGAGGTTGGCAAATTTTATTATATCGTTGCTCTGCCGAAGGCCTTGGAGGGAGGTTTTACAATGACCTTCCATAAAACCAATGGCGCTTATGGCGTATACACCCGCACCACGGCTGTTACAATTAAGCGATCAATTTTTGGCACCGTGCGCAATCTGGATGAAGGTCTCTCCTTCCAGGGTGGGGAAAACCCCGGTGAAGAAGACGAAAAACCCGGTGATGATATCATCGTCAATGGACAAAGTGGTTTTTACCTTGGCATTGTAGGTTTCAACACCGCTTTATATACCTACCCGATTCACCATCTCTCGGACGAGACACTTCCCGGATTCTATTCATTTATCAATGGTTTATCGCTCACCAATGGTACCCTATTATATTACGCGGTCGATCATTCGTTAGATGTACTACAAAAAGGGACTTTCCCAAGCAACCTCTATAATGTTTCCGTAGTTACCTTTACCGATGGCCTGGATCGAGGTTCGTTGGATAAGTGTGAGACAGACAAGAATATCCTCTATTTAACGAATGATGAATACCTGGAGGTGTTACATACACGACTAACGGAAGAGAAGGTCTCCAGACAAGATATCACTGCTTACTCCATCGGTGTTCGAGGTAAAGATGTCACCAATACAACTTCTTTCAAAAACAACCTGAACAAATTAGCCACATCATCGGACAAGGTATTCGAGGTGAGCGAGATGGCCGAGGTAAATACCGTATTCTCTGACATTGCTAACTTGCTGGGCGAGACCAACTATGTACAAACATTTAAGTTGGATATTCATGGCCCGTCCCATCTCGAGCGTTGTCGCTTTACGTTTGACAATGTGACAAGCGCCACCTCATCCAAGCAATATATCGAAGGTACCTTTAACCGCGCAGATAAAACGCTTACCAATGTCACCTATGTAGGTCTGACATCAAGTTCCGGAACGACGGTTGCCGGTGTAAAAAACGAGTCCGGATTCTTCCGATATACATTTGAAGACCTCCATTCGCTTGATGGGGAACTAATCCCAAGCCAATATGTAACACATTGGTATACAGAGGGTGGCATATGGCAGAAGGATACAGAGTTTGTTTTTGACCCAACCCGGGGTATTGAAAAAAAGAAACAGACGGCGGCAATTTTGTTGAATATCGACTGTTCAAGTTCATTGGAGGGGAATTTCTCCACGTTACAACAAATAACAAAGTCCTTCATCCAAAAACTACTTGAAAATTCAGTAGACCCCAATGAGGTCGCTTCAATCAGCCTCAACACAACATCCCTCACCTTGAACATGGGCGAGAAAGCGACATTGAACGCAACGGTGTTGCCTTCGACCGCCTTGCTAAAAGACGTGGTATGGTCATCAAGCGACACCTCGGTGGCTGTTGTCAGCGCTGGTGTAGTAACAGCTCTGAGCCCGGGAGAGGCAACCATTACTGCGAAAACAGTAGATGGTGGTTTTACGGCATCGTGTCAGGTCAATGTGAAACATCCTTATCCGGTTACAGGTATCAGCCTACCCTGGACAAAATTTACTCTCCCTATACCGTATAGTACTCGCTTAACAGCGAACATTACACCCTCAAACGCCTCAGATAAACGAGTAGAATGGACATCTTCCAACACCTCGGTAGCTGTTGTCGATGATGAAGGCAGGGTATTCGCTCGTAGCGAAGGTAATGCCACCATTACTGCTAAAACGGTCGACGGAGGTTTTACAGCATCGTGTATAGTTACAGCATTCAAGCAACTCGCTGAAGAGCTCACACTAAATCACACAGGAGCAACACTCTACAGCGGTGAAACAATCGCATTGCAGGCTGCTATTTTACCCAAAACAACCACCAATACAGCCGTGCAATGGAGTAGTTCTAACGAATCTGTAGCAACGGTGAGTCAAGAGGGGTTGGTTTCTGCGCTTACTGCCGGAACAACGACCATTGCTGCGACGACATTAGATGGATCAAATCTCGTTGCTCAATGCGTGATAACCGTCAAGCAATATGTAACCGCAATCACGCTTTCGTCCTCCGCATTAGAGCTTAAATTGGGGCAATCGCACACGCTTCAAGCTACACTTGAGCCGTCAAATGCTACCAATACCAACTTTACAGTAGTCAGTTCCAACACCACGGTAGCTACAGTGCATCAAGACGGAGAAATGATTGTAGTTAATGGTATTGGAGAGGGGTCTGCAACTATCACCGTAACCACCGAAGATGGTGGACTTACGGCAGAGTGCAACGTTTCGGTTACATCGTGGCCTCAAACTCCCAGCCATCTATCGTTGGCAGTTCAAAAAGATGGCGTGCGTTATTTTATACCGCAAGCCGATTATTCAAAAGCTACTTTTGCTGAGTATACAAAGATAGGGATTACTCTTATTTCAGAGTCCGAATCATTTATTTTGGCATTAGATGACCTCTCGGCAGTGACTCTATCCCACAACAATGCAGTAGCATTTGGCACATTACCTACAAAAGCGCAAGCCGAGGTGATTACGGCAAATTGGGCATCAGTAGATACTGCCATTGCAACCTTTGGAGGAAAAATGATGGGTGACAAAACATATTGGAGTCAAACTTTTTCTCATCAAACCTCAGGGCGCCCCGGACTTGGTGGTACATATATTCCAGGCAGTTTCTATTATGTTTGTTATAATGCCACTGAGGTTTCTTATTCGGCGAGCTCTAATCTTTTATACGCTCGAGAAATTATAGCAACCTTATAATTTAATTCGTAAAAACAAGTTACGAACATCTTGCAAACCGAAGCGTGCGGGGGTTACAGCCGTTCACGCTTCGGTTTCTTTGTGGAGTAATCGTTCTATTTTTTCACCTCGGCAGTGAATCCATTTCGAAAAAGATTGTACCTTTGTCCTTGAAAAAAGGATTTTGAAGCGATGAAAGAGCGATTGATATTGGTAACAAACGACGATGGCTACAACGCCAAAGGGTTGCAGGCGGCAATTGCCGTGGCGCGACGCTTCGGGCGGGTGGTGGCCATAGCCCCCGAGACCACGCAGAGTGGCATGAGTCAGGCAATCACGATGTACAACCCCCTCTTCCTCCGTAAGCGGAGCGAGTCGGAGGGCGTAACGATCTACTCCTTCTCCGGCACTCCGGTCGACTGCGTGAAGATGGCCTTCGACTACCTGCTGCGGGAGGAGAAAATCGACCTGGTCATCTCGGGCATCAACCACGGCTCGAATTCGGCCATCAACGTCCTCTACTCGGGAACGATGGGTGCCGCCATCGAGGGTAGTTTCTACGGCTGTCCCTCCATCGGCCTCTCGCTCACCGACCACGACCTCGATGCCGACTTCGAGGCTTCGGTGCGCTATGGTACCCAAATCGTCGAGCGCATCCTCGAGGAGGAGGTGGCGTTGCCCTGCTGTCTGAATGTCAACTTCCCCGTGGCTCGCCCCGAGGAGATTCGCGGCATTCGGGTCTGTCGTCAGAATCGCGGCTACTGGCGTGAAGAGTTCTACCACCACGAAGATCCGCACGGCAGGGACTATTTCTGGCTCACGGGCGAATTCATCAACCGCGAGCCCGAGGCCGAAGACACCGACGAATGGGCTTTGGCCCACGGCTATGTGTCGGTCGTGCCGGTACAGGTCGACCTGACGGATTACCAACGGATGGAGGGGTTGAAAACGCTCTTAAAATAAAAAAAGGAGGGACCCCTCCTTTTTTTGTGCTTACGCCTCGCCGCGTCGGCGGACTCCATACACCACCGCCGTAACCGCTCCGAGCAGAATCACGAGCGAGGCCACCAGCATAATGCCATTCACCACACCCCAGGCCGGTGCACGGAAACGCCACTCGACCTGATGCTCTCCGGCCGGCAGCTCCATACCCCGCAACACATAGTCGGCACGGAAGTAGGGCCACTCCTCGCCATCGACATAGGCCGTCCACCCCTTGTCATAGAAAATCTCCGAGAAGAGGGCTACCGCCTCCTCGGGCGACGTATAGCGATAGCGCAGGTAGTTGGGACGATACTCCTCAAGCGAGATGCCGGCCGTCGAGATGTCGGCATGCAGCGTGCGGATGCGGTCGGCATCCTTACCCGCCACCACAGCCGTGGTACGCAGATCCACCTCATCCAGCAGGTCTATCTCCGCCTCGGCATTCGGAGCAAAGGCTACACGCTCGACAAACCACGCTGCTCCCAGCTCCGTACCACGACGTTCGGCCGTGGGGCGTCCTGACGCATCGGGAAGAATCAGGTAACGGGTGTTGAGCATGTCGAGCACCGCCTCGTTGCGAGTCGAGAGGTAGCGGTCGATCAAATCCTGATAACGAGCCAACTTCGCACCATGGTAACCACCCACCGAGCGGTGGAAGTAGGAGGTCGTGGCGTCGTTGAAGGGGCTTACCGTAAGATTCAGCACCCGATAGCCCGGCTCCTTATCCTGCAAAATCGCCTTATCGGCCGCCGTCATCGTGATGCGTCGGCGCGAGGCGGGCTGGAAGTCGTCGTGCGACAGGAAACGCAAATCTACCGGCACCATATCGAGCAATACGACCGCAGCAAGGGCCACGGCCAAGGTGATTTTCCCCACCTTGCGCACGACATAAAGAGCCACGGCACCGGCCGCCAGAAGAATCATGATGAGCGACCGCCACGCATCGCTCTGCATCATCGAGCATCGCTCGGCAGCCATCGCCGCACCAATCTGCTCGCCCCACTCGACATCCATACCACGGTCGATGTAGGCCTGCATATCATTGGCAGCAAAGAGGTCGTGCATATAGCCGGTCATCAACTCCGTAGCCTCCCCCTCGCCAAACGAGCAGAGCGACCTGCCGCCTACGATAAAGAGCAGGCAGAGCCCTCCGGTGACGGCCATAGCACGCAGCGTAGCACGCAACAATTCGGACCCCGAGCGGTCGCTGCGCACCACTTCACGCAGGGCTAAAGCAGCCAAGAAGGGTACGACCCACTGCACGACACAGAGGGTCATCGAAACGGTGCGAAACTTATTATAGCCGGGCAGATACGCAAAGAAAAACTCCGTAAAGGCCATCCAGTTACGGCCCCAAGCCAGGAAGAGCATCAAGAGCGATACGACCACTAACCACCAACGGTTACGACCCGAGGTGAGCAGCACACCGAGTACAGCCAGGAAGAGTGCCGCAGCACCCAGATAGGTCGGGCCTGCCGTATAGGGTTGCCCGCCCCAATAGGCCGGCAGTTGTTCGGCCATCCCCCGCAGCCCGAGTTCATTGACCACAGCGGCCACCTCGCCATTCGGCGAGAAGCCCATCGACGAATCACGACCTGCAAAGTCGGGAATCAGCAGATTCCAGCTCTCGGCTCGGCCATAACTCCACGCAGTGGCATAGGCCAGGTCAAGGCCTCCCTGCGGAGCCTCGGCCTCCACGGCCAGCTCCGAGCCCCCACGAATCGTATCCTTCGTATGTTGCATCGTGTACCACAGCGGAGCGAGGTTCGACAACACCGCCACGACACCCACCGCAGCCAGCAAGGCCGTGCGACGCAGGAAATCGGCCATCTGCTTGCCACGCCATGCCACGATCCCCTCGCTGAGCCAAAAGAGGGCCATGGCCATCAGGAAGTAGTAAGTGATTTGCGGGTGGTTGGCACCTATTTCGAGTGAGGCGGCAACCCCCGTCAACGCAGCTCCATACCAGCGATTGCCACGCAGGGTCATCCAAGCACCCCCCATCATCAGCGGGGCCCACACCATCGCCCACATCTTGGTCACATGTCCCGCCTCGATGATGAGCAGGAAGTAGGTCGAAAAGCCATAGGCCAAGGCCGGTGCAAGGGCTAACCACCCATCCAGACGGCAGATGCGCAACATCAGCCACATCGAGAGCATCGCGAAGAAGATGAAGGCCATCGGTGTATCCAGCAGGTTCTTTACCCGGCCGAGGCTCTGCACGACAAGTTGCGAAGGGTAACTCACGTCAATCAGGTAGGCCGGCATACCGCCAAACATCGCCCCCGTCCACTGGGGATCGTCGCCCGTTTCGGCTCGCATCTGCTTGATATCCCGTGCCATGCCGTCATACTGCATCGTATCGTGCTGGGTCAATCGGTCGCCACTGAATTGTGGCGCGAAGTAGAGAGCCGAGGTGACCAGAAAAAGCATCACAGCCACCACTGTCGGCAGCATCTTCTGAAAAGAGGGGCAAAATCGGTTCATCTTTTGCTTCACATAAGGTTTTCAAACGTGGTAAAGGTACGAAAAAATCATCATTCAGACGCTACGTTCACAAGAAAATACCTATCTTTGTGGCTGTATAGAGAGATTTTGTATGATTACACTCGATTCGATACGCAAACCCGTACTCCGCGAACTGGAGGCCTACGATGCCTTTGTCGAGCGGCAGTTTACGGCCGACGGAGAGCTCCTCAACGAGATGCTCAAAGAGGCCCTTTCGTCGCGTGGCAAGGGGATTCGCCCGCTGCTCGTCACCCTCTCGGCAGCCATGAATGCCCGCACGGCAGGTGCCGCCGGTGGTCAGCGTGTTTCGCTCGCCGCGATGCTCGTAGAGATGATTCACACCGCCTCACTCATCCACGACGATGTGATTGACGAAGCCGACACCCGCCGCGGTCGCCCCTCGATTAATGCCCGATGGCAGTCGCACAAGGCGGTGCTGCTGGGCGACTACATCCTGGCTCGCAACATGGCCATCGGCCTCGAAAGTGGTCAGTTCGACCTCGTGTCGCACATCTGCGGACGCATGGCCTCGCTCTGCGAAGGGGAGATTCTGCAAGCCGACTGTGCTGCACGGCAGAATATGACCCGTCGCACCTACCTCGATATCATCTTCAAGAAGACCGCCTCGTTGCTCGGCGTGAGTGCTTCGGCCGGTGCCTTGGCCGTAGGAGCCACCCGCGACAAGGTAACCACGATGCGTCGCTTTGGCGAGTCGCTCGGCATGGCCTTCCAGATTCAGGATGACATCCTCGACTACACCCCCTCGGCACAGACCGGAAAGCCGCGCGGCAACGACCTGCGCGAAGGGAAAATCACCCTGCCGCTACTCGAGGTGCTCGAAAAGAGCAGCGAGGAGCGTCGCACGGAACTACTCGCCATGCTCAAAACCTGCCACGAAAGCGAGGAGGCTGTACAACGCATGCAACAAATCGTACTCGACGAGGGTGGCCTCGATGCGGCTGCCGCTACGATGCACGGCTACATCGCCAAGGCCGTACAGATGCTCTCGGAGTATGACGATTCGCCCTATCGCACCTCGCTCGTGCATCTGTGCAGTTTCATCATCGAACGCAACCAGTAGGGAGTTTTAGTTATCAGTTATCAGAAAAACAGCCATCGGTGTTTGCCGATGGCTGTTTTGGTTGAATGGCCCAGGAAAGGCTACACCTCCACAATACCATTTTTAATGGCATAGACCACCAGCGCAGCCGTATTCTTACAGCCGGTCTTTTCGAGAATATTGGCACGATGCTTATCGACCGTGCGCTTCGAGATAAAGAGCTCGTCGGCGATCTCCTGATTCGACAGACCCCGACAGATGGCCAGCAGAATCTCCTTTTCGCGTTGCGAGATGGGCTCCTCATCCGATGTAATGAGCGAGTGCATGCGGCGCGTAATCGACTGGAGCAGCTGGGGCGCAAAGTAGCTGCCACCTGCCGCCACCGTTTCGATGGCCTCAATCACCTCGTCGATAGCCGAATCTTTCAGCAGGAAACCACACGCGCCGGCCTTCACCATGCGCGAATAGTAGCTCTCCTCGCCAAACATCGAGAGGGTGATGATGCGCAGGTCGGGGCGACGCGCCAAGGCACGCTCGGTCGTCTGGGCTCCATCGAGTCCACCCATCGAGAAGTCCATAAAGACCACATCCACCTCGAGTCCCTGCAACATCTCGAGGAACTCCTCGCCACTTCCCGCCTCGGCTACCACCTGGCAGTCGGCCGTATGTTCGAGCAATCCACGCAGACCGGTGCGAAACAGGGCGTGGTCATCAACCAATGCAATCCGATAGGTCATCGTTTTGTCTGTTTTTTGTGTTTCCGCGAGGTGGGCCGCACCGCTTTAGGCGGCTGCTCGCCGGGTAAATAAATGGATATCGAGGCCTGCATGCCCGCATCGGGAGCCGACCGAAGGTCGAACGTACCTCCCAGCGAATTGATGCGCGAGGAGATATTCGACAAGCCCATCCCATAGTCCATCATCACATCGGGACGGAATCCGCGCCCATCATCGTCGTATTCGAGTTGAATACGCCCCTCGGTGCGAGTCAATGCGAGGTGGATGGTGGAACAAGCGGCATGTTTGAGCGAATTGTTGACCAATTCGCAGATGACACGATAGAGAATCACCTCCACATCCGTATCGAAGCGTTCGCCCCCCAGATTGGTGGTAAAGGCAATATCGACCCGATGCATCGAAGCACTCTTGTCGATGAAGTTGCGGACACCGCGCGCCAACCCAAAGTCGTTCAGCACATGAGGCGAGAGGTTGTTCGATATCTCGCGCACGGCACGAATGGCCTCCTCGATGACATAGGTCGTATTATTGAGCACCTCACGGCGTGTCGCATCCTGCTCATCCCGCGCGAGGGCCGACAGCGACATCTTGGCCGACGAAAGCAGGGGCCCCAAACCATCGTGCAACTCCTTCGAGAAACTCGAACGAGCCTTCTCCTCGGTACGCAACACGGCGGTCAGGATGCGACGGTTCCAGAGTTGACGCTGGTAGTTCAGGCGGTCGATGTATTTGAAGAGTTTGTGGGCATACATCACTCCGATGGAGAGGCAGATGGATACCACAATACCCAGTTCGGCCAGAAAGTAGCGGGGGACGGGGTGTCCCGAAACCACAAGTAACTGCACCATCCGCTCCACCGACAGAATCGAGAAACCGATGATGAAGAGAATCCAGACCGAGTTATACTTGGTCGCACGCACCAATCGCAGGGCATAGACCGTAGCCACGGTTTGGATAATGATGGCTATGATGAGCAGAATCTTGATCAGCATGGCTCGTTTTGCTTCGTTCTCAACACACAAATATAGGCAAAAATTGGGGATTTCGGAAAATATCCACTACTTTTGCAAAACAAGGGTTGTCGAAAAGCCCTCCTCAATAGCGATGAAAGACGACAAACGACTGAAGCGCAAAGTGCGCAATTCATACCTCATCTCGACCCTCAGCATGGCCTTGGTGCTCTTTTTGCTGGGGTCGGTAGGCTACCTGATGTTGGCCGCCATGAAGGTGGCCGACACGTTGCAGGGGAGCATCGTGGTGATGGTCGAGCTCAAGGAGCACTATACGCCCGAGCAGCGCGATGCCGTTGCCGCCTACCTGGCCGAGGAGCCGCTGGCTTCGGATATTCGTTTTGTATCGAAGGGGGAGAAGGCCGACGACGAAGCGTTCCGTCGCCTCTTCGAGAGCAGTTTCGAGGAGGTGTTGGGCGAAAATCCCCTGCTCGACAGTTACGAGGTGACGCTCACGGCCGTTTCGGCCGTCGAGGGAGAGGTCGAGCGCGTGCTGACCAACATCGAGCAGTTGGCAGGGGTCGACCGAGCCACCTATCCGGCACAAATGGCCGAGCGGCTGCACCGCACGGTGGGGAAGATTCGTTTCGTGCTGTTGCTCTTTGGGGGTGCGCTCCTCATCATCTCGCTCATCCTGCTCAACAACACGGTACGGCTGGCCATCTATTCGAAACGCTACATCATCAACACGATGAAGCTGGTCGGTGCCACAAAGTGGTTCATCATGCGCCCCTTCCTCTGGAGCAGCATCTCGCAAGGCATCAGCTCGGGGCTCTTGGCGGCACTCCTCTTCGGCGCGGCCCTCTATGGCCTCAACGAGGCTGTACCCGAATTGGCGACCCTGGCCGAACTGGAGAAGGTGGCCGTTCTGGTGGGCGGTATGGTGGCGTTGGGCGTGGTGCTTTCGCTCCTCTTCACCACCTTTGCCGTGAATAAGTTTGTCAATATGAAGTCGAACAAGATATACCTTTACTAAACAGATGGCAACACCCGAAAATCATACCCCCGAGAATCCGCGTATGCCGCTTACGCGTCGCAACTACCTCATCCTGCTCGTCGGTTTTCTCATCATCCTGCTCGGCATGGCCCTGATGGCCGGTGGAGGGAGCGATTCGCCCGAGGAGTTCAACAAGGCGATGTTCTCGTTTCGACGCATCACGCTGGCACCTATCTTAGTTGTCGGCGGCTTTGTGGTCGAGATTGTCGGCATCATGAAGCGATTCAAATAAACCCAAGGGGAGGGGCAGTAAAAAAGAGGGAGGGCTGATTGCCCTCCCTTTTTTTGCTAATCGCTACTCGAATCTGCGTTGCAGAATCCGCTCGGCATCCTTCACGCTGAGTCGCGTCCAATCATAGAGCAATTCTGTCTGCTCACGCTCACCGAGCGGCCACCCCGCTACCTGCGCACGAATCCGCCCCGTGAGTTGATAAATCAGAATGGCAGCCGAAGCCGACACATTCAGGCTCTCGACCATGCCGCACATCGGAATCCGCAGATACTCATCGGCAGCAGCCATCGCCTCCTCCGAGATACCGGCATGCTCGGTACCAAAAATCAGGGCAAACTTCCCCTTCGTAACATCGAAGGTCTCGGGCGTGCAACTCTCACGATGGGGCGTGGTCGCCACCAAGCGATAGCCCTCGGCCTTGAGAGCCGTCAGAGCCTCCTCGGTTGAGTTGTGGCGCACGAGGTTGAGCCAACGATCCGAACCGCGTGAGATGTTCTGCGAGGGGTCGAACGAGCAACGGGTCTCGATGGTGTGCATCCGCTGTACACCGAAGGCTTCGCAGTGGCGCATCAGTGCAGCGGCATTATGCGGATGGAAGGTGTTCTCGGCCAGGATCGTCATGTAGTTGGTACGTTGGGCCAACGTACGCTCAAAGAGCGAGAAACGCTCCTCGGTCATGAAGGTCGCCAGGTAGGCAATGCGCTCCCGATACCAGTCGAGCGAATGCTCCTCCACCGGCAGGTCCAATGCCGGGATATTATTTGCGATATTTGTCATCGTCGTCCATCATTTTCAGGTAACTCTCGTAGCGTTGCTCGGCAATCTCTCCCGCCTCAATCGCTGCGACTACGGCACATCCGGGTTCGTGGATATGGGTGCAATTATAGAATCGGCACGCCTGCCCGAAGTGCATCATCTCGGGGAAGTAGTGCCACAGCTCATCGTTGTCGATATCGAGCAGACCAAACCCCTTAATACCCGGGGTATCAATCACAAAACCGCCATCCCGCAACGGATACATCGTCGAGAAGGTGGTCGTATGGCGGCCCTTGTGGTGGCTCTCGGAGATATCGCCCGTGCGGATGTCGAGCGTCGGGTCGATGGCACGCACGAGGGTCGATTTTCCGACTCCCGAGTTACCCGAAAGGAGGGTCGTAGCCCCATGCAACAGCTCCCGCACCACATCAACCCCCTCGCCCGTCTCGGTCGAAACGGTCACGACCCGATAGCCAATCGGTTCGTAGATGGCACGGAAGGCGGCAATCGCCTCGGCCGCTTGCAGATCGGCCTTCGAGAGGAGGATGGTCACCGGAATCTTATAGGCCTCACAGGTAACCAAAAAGCGGTCGACGAACTCCAAGGCCGTTTCGGGCTGTCGCAGCGTCACGAGCAACAGTGCATGGTCGATGTTGGCCGCTATGATATGCGACTCCTTCGAGAGGTTCGAGGCACGGCGGATAACATAGTTGCGACGAGGCTCGATGTCGACAATCAGGTGGTTGCCCTGCTCGTCGGTCACGCCATGAACGAGGTCGCCCACCACGACCGGATTGGTCGAGCGCACCCCTTTCAGGCGCAAACGGCCACGAATACGGCACTCCAGGCGTTGCCCCGCGGCAAGCACCTCGTACCAACTGCCCGTGGCTCGCACCACGATACCCGAAAATTGCTGTTCCATGCGCTATCAGATTTTTTCCTCGCGAGGGCTGTTTTGTAATTCATCGACCTGCTCGCCAACCCACCCGACAAAGGGGAGCAGGTGGCTCGAAAAGTCGCGCACGGGTTTGTAGCCGCGCGACGAGGAGATGGTCTCGGCCGGAACGAGCGCGTGGTCGACATTGATACGGTCGAGGGCGACAAACACGACACTCAACACGAGCAGATACTTCACGGCAGCGACCAAAATACCGAGCAACGTATCGAGGATGCCGAAACCGGCAAAGTGAAAGATTTTGCGCAGGAGGCGTGCTGCCAAGGCCAAGACGATAAGCGCAGCCACCAACACCACGACAAAGCCTGCCGATTGGGCATAAGCCTCCTCGACGTGGAGCATCGCCCCCACCTCGGAGGCAAAACGAGCCGCCAGCCACAAGGCCACAATGAGTGCTGCCAACGAGCATATTTGCAGGATAAAACCACGTCGCCAGCCATTCCAAACCGCCAAAGCCAGCACAAGGCAGATGATCAAATCGAGGATATTCATCGTTCAGTTTCGGTTTTTAGTCGGGTAAAGATACGAAATTTTTAGTTAATATATCTCTCTTTTGCCCTTGATGATTCTCGACTCTGCTTTTGTCTTCGGTTTTTACCTGAATTTCTGTTCAGAAAAGCAATAAACGGTTTTGTTTGCAAAATCGTTTCACTTTTATTTGTGTATCGTGTTGATGTGTCGAGTGTTACAAATGTTGCCACTGTACTTTTCCCAAAGAGGATAGTCCAAAACGACACACCTCTTATTTACTTATTGTAACTAATCTATTTTCAGTGTTAGTTATCTCGTTTATTTAAATAACTCTCAATTCGTCTCTTCGCGTTCTCGCGGATGTTGTAGTAGTACAACTTGTAGTCGCTACCGTGCAATGCATACTCGCCGATGCCTTGTTCGTCGGCTGGCTGTTCCGGCATACCAACAATCAGCACTTCGTATTTTCGGGCAGGGTCGTACATTACTTGGGTGGAATATCGCTCACGAGTGTTTAAGGCTCCCAAGTGGCGCGGGTCGTCGGCCTCTACCTTTTCATAATCGTGCTTCCACGATACCGGGTTGATTGACAATGCCCCTTCGTGGCACACAAGGTTGTAGGAGCCGAACTTGCCATCCTCCATACGCTCACAATTCCACGAGACGACCACCTTCGTATCGGTCTCCCCCTCGGCAAACTTCAAGTGGGTGTACTTCGCGAAGTACTCCTTGGCATAGGAGTATCCCAGCGGATAGGCGGCAATCATACGGCTATACACTTCGGGATGCTTCGCCATATAGTCCGACAAGAGGAACTTAATCACATTGGAGCCTTGCGAGTGTCCCGCCAAGATAAACGGACGACCATTGTTGTAATGTTTCATATAGTATTCAAATGCCGCCAACGCATCGTGGTAAGGCACATCGGCCACCAACTGCTCCTGCTCCTCCAACGAGTAGTTCAACGACTTCATAGCGTTGAGTTGGCGGTAATATGGCGCAAAGACATTCGCCACGCCCTCAAAGCAAGAGGCCTGCTCGGCATATACGCCGGGGGCTTTCGCACGCATTGAGGCGTTGTCAATGGTGTTTACCAGCCCATCTGTCTCGGTAGGCTCCCAGCAGGTGGGATAGAGGTAGAATACATCCACCGCCTGCTCCACCGCAGGAATTTTCAACCAATTATTCGCATTGACATAGTCTATTTCGTATGGTTGTTCGTTACCGCTATTACTCTTGTTCTCGCAACCACAAAGGCATAGTGCAACACCCACTAAACCCAAAACGGAATATCTAAAATGTTTCATATATCCCTTTTTCTACTCCGCAGCGTTAATTTCATTGCGCAGAGCCTCTATATCCTCAACAAATCTCCACACGCCATCTTTGATATGGAGTCCCGATTTGAGCCAAGCACCATTTGAATCGGCAAGACCGACGATGTACTCGTGTCCGACAGGGTTGCCGTTGTATTGTGCGACAAGGCTCTTGATAGCCTCACTCCATACAGCTTCGGCATTCGGTATCAACTCCGCTTCAAGGCGAGCGCAGACACGCAAATCTTCATTGCAGAAGTGTTTGTAGTTCACATTGCCCTGCAACATAGCCTGCAAGTTGGACCACGCCGACGAATCGGCATAGGAATCGGAGTAGTATTGACTCGGAGTGTACTTCTCAAAGTATCTGCTAACGGGGTCTAACACCACAGAGGCAGCTGCAATATCAACCTGCTGCGTATGTTTATTGACCTTCCAAGGGGAGCAAGCCTCCGCATAGAACGAGTAGTCCACATCAAGATAGAGAGCAAGGTTCTGCGTACCCAAATCTCTTGCATTATCTACCTTGAATGTTAGAGCCTGTGTGTAAGATGCGTATGTCTTGGTAATATCCGGTGCTGTATCAAGATATTTACCATTGAAGCCCCAAGTGTGTTTGTAATAGTCGTATGCACCTTTGCGATATGTCCAACTTGCACCGGTTGAACCCTCCTTCGAGAAATCGAATGGGTTGTCCGCGGTAGAGATTGTTGTGGAGGTTGATGGAAGGGTGTATTTCATAGAGAAACTTGCGGCGCCGCCACCTTTAGTGCTTATCTCTCCGCCAAAAGTCAACTTGCCTGGGGTATGCGTAGTTTTAACGGTGCCACCTTCAACGATTGGGGACATCTCGTGAACGCTTGTTGGTAATGTTATGTTAGAGCCATCTTCATGCACGAGTTTATATGTCGCTGTTGGGCCTAAATAGCCAAAACCTGTGGCTTTGTAGCGATACAGAGCACTTTTCTTAAATGTGCAATCTACGAAAGCGAAGGTCTCTTGTGCGGGAATCTCACTTGTTACAACCACATCGTAAACATCACACAACTCCCCGCTATTATCGTTAAAACCTCCCAGTATTTCTATCGTGAGAATGGCTGTGGTCTGTACTGGTTCAAGATCTCGAGGATAGTGGTCATCAAATTGGTTGAGATAGTCCAATGGGAGAGCTATTAACTCGCCGTGGGTTAGCTCCTGTTTGGTTGGCTCCAAATCACTTGCACTGCGTGTATGCGTCATATTTGCAAGCAACGTAGATTTGTTCGCCTGCTGCTTGTTGAACCAAGCACATAATGTCTCAGCAACCTGCCCCCAAGAGTAATCGTTTGGTTTGATGGGAATATTTACAGAGTTCTCATTGCTATCGCTATCGCCAGTCTCGCTATCGATGATCACGTTACTGTTCTTATGCGTTCTATCTTTGTTGTCGAACGAATGATATGCCAGACTCTTGTTGTTGGCATTTGTAACAAAGAGGAGTAGGTCTTCCATATATTGCTTATGGTGCTCTGAAATACTTGGCGATGCGTTAAGCTGCGAGCCCGCACTCTTCAGTGAGTGTATCAGGGCAATAGCTTTCTCTGCTGGCTTTACAAAACCAATCGTCTTATTCTGCAACCAATAACTGCGAATCTTGCCATACAGCTCCTCGTCTGCCATAACCTCGGCTGCCTTCGACTCGTTGAGCAACACCAGTTGTACATCGTCATCATACGATGTAGTTATGTTATCAAAACGCTTTGCCAAGAATGAGTCCAGATGGCTGTGTCCGCCCATAAAGAACAACGTCTTACCCGCAACTCGAGTCTTTACGACGTCGTCTTGTGTTTGCGGTGTGTAGATTTGTTCGTCAGCATCATCATCCTGAGGGTCTCTCTCCAGCTCATCATTTGTGCAAGCACCTAAACTGCAAAGCATTGCAGCCATTAATGCTACTATAATAAGTCTAAATGTTTTCATAATTGCTATGTTTTAATTGTTATCTTAATTTCAAATGATTCGCAAAAGTAGCACGCCGCATCTACAAAGCTGTTCGGAATCTACAAAAAGAGCGTTCCCGATTTACAAAAAAAAAGCGTCCTGCACATTTCGTACAGAACGCAGCAATCAGGTATTAAGCGGCTGATTTACGCGATTTTATTCAAAAAATCGGTGGGCGAGAGGCCCGTCACCTTGCGGAAATTGGCCCACGCGGTCGTGCGCGAACGAAAACCGACATAGTGGAAGAGCTCCTTGATGTCGCTCAGCGGGTCGCTCCGCAACGCCTCGACCACATAGTCGATGCGCCGCTTGGCGATATACTCGCCAAAGGTCAGCCCTGTGTTGCGCTTGAACGCCTCGCCGACATAGGTGCGGTTCGAGAAGACCTGCTGCGCAAGCGTGGCCAGCGTGAGGTCGGGCGTGCGCCAACCCTCGCCGCCCTCGATCACCTGCTTGATCTTCTGCCACAAGGCGTCCTCCATCGGCTGCTCCTCGGCAAGGGGCTCGGTCGCACTCGTCGTGTCGGGCGCCAGAAGACGCTCCTTCAACTCATAATAGGCCACCGAGACGAAGAAGGCACCCCACACCCCCTGATGCGCCAACACCAGAAAGTGGGCATGGGTCATCTGTATGGCGAAGTGCAGCAGCCCGATGAGGCAGAAGCCCGAAGCGTAGCGCATGATGAAGCTGCGGTCGGCACTGCTTCGCTGCCAATCGTAGGGCACGAGGAAGAGGGCGAAGCAGTAGAACAGCATCACGGTGAGGGCAAACAACCGAAACCAGACATTGAACTCGCCAATATGCGCCCAAAGGTCGGCATAGGTATGGATCGGCGTGTAGTCGATTCCGCCACACATGCCGACGCAGATCAACAAAAGCAGGGGCGAGAAGAGGAGCGCATAGACCTTCGGGCGGCTGATCGTGGGGCGCATCACCTCCAGCGGGTAGAGGAAGAAGCTCATCTGCATGAGCAGGGGCACGAAGGTGTGCTCGGGCTCGAAGAACGCCCCATCGACCGTGGTTGTCTCGGCCCAGGTGCGGAAAATAAAGGTCAGGGTGAAAAACGCCGACAGCCAACTGAGTACCGCCTGAATCGTGCGCGAGAGGTCGTTGGTCTCCTTGCGGTGCTTCCACAGAAGCGCACCGCATGACACAAGCGCGATGGTCATGATGGCCAGCAAGGCCGTGGCGAGGTATTGCATAACAAAAAAGGGTTAGGGGCGCAAGCTCAACGGCTGTAGCCCGGTTTCACTATGCGAAGGTAACGAAAATTTTAGTTAATATAACACAGGTTGACACTAAAATAATCTAACTGGTTGGTAACCATTTCAATAGATGAGATTGTTCCCAGCTATATGTTTATTATTATTCTCTTAATAATTTCTTACTAATCTCTCTAATTCTCTATAAATCACCATGTTAAATTATTTAACATGCGTTTGGATATTATTGGAATGATTCATAACTTTGTGGGATGCTGGGTGAGAGTTAGTGTACACCTTGAGCATATGAATAAATTTTCAAGATTCAAAATCCAATCCGCAAAATTATTGTACCTTTGTAGGCGGTTAGGTAGTATGCAAATGGTATGAAACGATTCTTATTTTTGCTGACAATGCTGGTGCTGACGCTCTCGACAGCGATGGCCCGCGAGACATATCCCATCAACGAAGGGTGGCAGTTCTTCTTCAAATCGGAGAACGACAGCGAGCATGCCCGCATCATCTCGCTGCCCCACTCCTGGAACAACAACCCCTTGGCCGGCAAGGACTTCGAGGAGACAACAGGTATCTACCTCAACGAGCTCTATATCCCTTCCGAGTGGAGCCAGAAGCGTCTCTTCCTGCACTTCCACGGTGCGCAATCGGTGGCCAACCTCTTTGTCAACGGCTACCACATGGGTGAACATCGTGGCGGAGGCACCGCCTTCACCTTCGAAATCACCGACCACGTGCGACTCGGCACGACTAACCTCATACAGGTTGTCGTGAGCAACAACTACCGCACGGATGTCTTGCCCGTGTCGACCGACATCAACCTCTATGGCGGTCTCTATCGCGAGGTGGAACTCCTTGTGACCGACCGCACGGCCATATCTCCCCTCTACTATGGGTCGGAGGGTGTATTGGTCTACCCCACCGAGGTGAGCCAAGAGGCGGTCAAGGGGGAGGTCGAGGTACACCTGCTCACCGAGGCCGAAACCGATGCCATGTTGCGACTCGACATCCTGAACGAGCAGCAGAAGGTGGTCTACACCCGCTCACAGCGCATCCGCGGCAACGAAGCGAAATCGTTGCGCATCCCCTTTGGCTTCGAGCAGCCCAAATTGTGGAGCCCCGAGGAGCCCAACCGCTATCGGGTCGAGGTGAGCCTGCTGGGTCGTCATGCCGACGACCTGGTACGCTTCGAGACGGGCTTCCGAGCCATCACGGTCGATGAGCAAACCGGCTGGCTCGCCATCAACGGCCAAACCCAACGGGTGCGGGGTGTCGTCTTACACCACGACAATGCCATGGGCGGCATGCCGACCACTTCGGACTACGAACAAGACCTGCATCTGGTGCGCGATTTGGGTGCTACAGCCGTGCGCTCGGCCGTCATGCCCCACGGCAAAAGTTTCTACGACCTCTGCGACCGCGAAGGTCTGCTCGTATGGATGGATCTTCCGTTGCAACGCGCCCCCTTCTTAGGCGACATCGACTACTTCTCGACTCCGATGTTCGAGGAGAATGCCCAGCAGCAGATGCGGGAAATCGTCATGCAACACATGAACCACCCGTCGGTGACCATGTGGGGTATCTATTCACGGTTGATTCCGCGTGGCGACGGGCTCATCGACTTCATCAAATCGATTAACACGGAGGTGCACCGCATCGACCCGAGTCGTCCGACCGTCGCTTGCAGCGATCAGGATGGTCTGATAAACTTCATCACTGACCTCATCGTCTGGCATCAGGAGGTGGGCTGGCAGCGAGGCACGACCGACGACGTGGCGATATGGCGCGACCAACTTAAGGAGAATTGGAGCCACCTGCGCTCGGCCATCTCCTATGGTGGCGAGGGATTCCTCGGCATGCGTCGCCTCGGCCTGCAACGCTCGAAGGGGAGCAGCTGGGTCTCGGAACGTCAACAGGCGCAATTCCACGAGGAGTATTGCCGACAACTGGCAGCCGACTCGCTCTTCTGGGGTATCTGGATTGAGAATATGTTCGAATATGGTTCGGCACGTCGGGTCTACAGCCTCAACGGCCAGGGATTGGTGACGCTGAATCGTCGCGAGAAGAAAGATGCCTACTACCTCTATCGTGCCTTGTGGAACAAGGAGCAACCAACCGTCCATCTGGTCGACCGCCGCTACCGTCTGCGTAGCGACGAACAACAATCTTTCACGGTCTACTCATCGGTCGGTGAACCCACCCTGCTCATCAATGACGATACGGTAGCCATGCACGCCTATGCCCCTTGTCAATACCGTTCCGATACGGTACTCCTGCAGGGTTCGGTGCAGGTACGTGTCTCGGCCGACACGTGGGGCGATGTGGTTAATCTGCAAATCGGCAGCCTCTTAAGACCGCGGACGCGTTTGGGCCTTCCGCAAACAACAAGTCCACAAACGAAAGATTAGGCACAAAGGGTTGTCGGTCGGCGAAGACCTGCATATAGGGCTCGGTGTAAAACGCCGGGCTCTTTTGTTTGGGGCGCAGGTCCCAATCCGCCTCCGACGCCGTTACATAGGTTTGGCTGACGGGAGGCATCGGAATACGTGCCGCCTCACAGAGGGTGCGTAAGAGGGCCAAATTGAAATCGGTGAGCGAACGCCACTCCTCGCGATAGAAGGGTTCGAGACGCGGGGCATAGTGGTCGAAAAAGGGCGAGGCCTTATAGGCCGCCGTCAGTGCACCCCAGTGTTGATGCTGCCAACGCTTCGAGTAGTCGAGTTGCATGGTGTGCATCGGCTGGCGAGGCCGATTGGCATGCGCCACCTGCACCGAGAGTTCCATCACCCCATCCGAGGTCATGATGCGGGCACGGTTGCGCTCAGAGCGTTTGATGAAGTGCTCCCCGATATCAATCAGGCAGTCGCCACGCTGCAAAGCAGCGAAGTAGGCTATCGAAGGGAGATATGCCGATGGAAGAATAATCATATGAAGTTGCTCTATGCTCTTTAATCCTGCTGCGCAGGCTTGACTTTGCTTCGGCTCGACATAGCCTGCAAGCAGCCTCTGCCTCGCCTTAATCGCAAAGTTCCTCTATGCTCTTTCCTCTTTCCAATCTCCGTTGGCTTTGATGAGGGCGATGAGGTGGTCGAGGGCCTCCTCTTGCGGAATGTTACGCTCGATGACCTCACGCCCTTTATAGAGCGTGATGCGACCGGGGGCAGCACCGACATAGCCATAATCGGCATCGGCCATCTCGCCCGGGCCATTGACGATACACCCCATAACACCGATGCGCAGGTTGCTCAGGTGGGAGGTCTTGGCACGTATCTCGGCCAAGGTCTTCTCGATATCGTAGAGCGTGCGGCCACACGACGGGCAGGCGATATACTCCGTATGCGAGAAGCGCAGACGTGCCGCCTGCAGCAGCATCAGTTCGACCTCGCGTATCGCCTCGGCATCGTGTTGCGGAGCATCGATCCACACCCCATCGGCCAATCCGTCGAGGAGTAGCGGGCCGAGGTCGGCTGCGGCCTTGACGGCCACCACCTCAAGCGAGGAGTCCTCGTAGCGACGTTTCACCATCACAGGCTCGTCGGCCTGTTCCAGATTGAGGATGGCAGCACGCAACTCGGCCGTAGGATTCTCCGAGAGCGCCTCCAGGAGACGGAACCCTTCGTGGGGCTCATCGTGCGTGACGGGTATCTGGATCTTCGAGCGGCGACGATAGGTCGTAGGCGAATAGCGTTCGGGGTGGAGAACCTCGAAATGGCCGGCTCGATGTCCGAAATGGTCCACCAGCAGGCGGGCGGTCGGAATCTCATTTTCGGGGGCCTCGGTGAGGGATACTCGAATTGTATCACCAATCCCATCGGCCAAAAGGGCTCCGATACCCACGGCACTCTTGATGCGCCCTTCGAGCCCGTTGCCGGCCTCGGTCACACCGAGGTGTATCGGGTAGTGGTAGCCGGCATGCTCCATCGCCTCGACCAGCAGGCGGTAAGCAGCCACCATGACGCGTGTATTGCTCGACTTCATCGAGACGACCACCTGGTCGAATTGTCGGGCATGGCAGACATCGAGGAACTCCATGGCCGACGCCACCATCCCCTCGGGGGTGTCGCCATAGCGATCGAAGATGCGTTTCGAGAGCGAGCCGTGATTCACGCCGATACGCAGGGCCACGCCACGTTCGCGACACTGCTCGATGAGTGCCTCCAACTCCCCGTTCGAGGTGCGGTAGTTACCCGGATTGATGCGCACCTTGTCGACCGCCTCGGCCGCAATCGAGGCGACCTCGGGGACAAAGTGGATATCGGCCACAACAGCCGTCTGATAGCCATCGGCACGCAGTGCCGCCACGATATTTTTCAGGTTTTCACCCTCACGACGCCCTTGTGCCGTGAGGCGGACAATGGGACAACCGGCACGGTCGATGCGCTCGATTTGCGCCACCGAGGCGGCCGTATCATTCGTATCGGTATTGGTCATCGACTGCACCGCTATCGGGTGCTCGCCACCGATGCGCACCTCACCGATGCGCACCTCGACACTCGGTCGGCGTTGAAAGGTCGTTAAATCCATCTCTGAGCAATTTTCTACACGACAAAGATAGGTTTTTTTGCACAGAAACGCACATTTTTATCTATATTTGTCCTTTGTATGGGGCAGGTTTTACACAACGACGTGAAATTTGTGGCGGGCGTGGGCGAAGCACGCGCCCGACTGCTGGAGCGCGAATTGGGGATTCGCACCGTCGGTGACCTGCTCAACCATCTCCCCTTTCGTTACATCGACCGCACCCGCATCTACCCCATTGCCGAGGTAACCGAGGCCGCACAACTCACCTACGTACAAATCCGCGCCCGCATACTCCACGTCGCCTACATCGGCGAGGGCCGCAAAAAGCGGTTTACGGTAACGGCACAAGATGGCTCGGGACGGGTCGAGTTGGTGTGGTTTCAGGGCATCAAGTGGATTGAGAAGAAAATCGAGGTGGGGCGCGAGTACCTCATCTTCGGGCGTCCGGCCTTCTATCGAGGTGTGTTGCAGTTGGCACACCCCGAACTCGAGACCATGGAGCAGGCACTGTCACGCAAGGCCGAGAGTGGCATGCAGGGCATCTACCCCTCGACCGAACGCCTCTCGGCAGCCCTCGGCACGAAGGGCATGTATCGCATCATCTGCAATGCCTGGGCCCTGCTGCGCGAGCGCATCGAAGAGCCGCTGCCGGCATCGCTGCGGGAGCAATATGGGCTGATTGATCTGCACGAGGCCTACTACAACATCCACTTCCCGCAGTCGGCACAGCTGCTGCAACAGGCGCAATATCGCCTGAAATTCGATGAGTTGCTCGGCATTCAACTCGGCATTCAAAGTCGTCGCACCGCCCGCATGGCCCGCCAAAACGGATTCCTCTTTCCGAAGGTGGGTGAGCGATTCAACACTTTCTATAACGAACTGCTTCCCTTCCCCCTGACCGGCGCACAAAAGCGGGTCATCAAGGAGATACGGCAAGATACGGTGACGGGCTACCAGATGAATCGCCTGCTGCAGGGCGACGTGGGTAGCGGAAAGACCCTCGTGGCCTTGATTTCGATGCTGTTGGCGGTGGATAACGGCTTCCAGGCCTGCATCATGGCACCCACCGAGATTTTGGCACGCCAGCACTTCGCCTCCTTTCAGCGGATGTTGCAGGGGTTGCCCATTCGGGTTGCCATCCTCACCGGTGCCTCAAAAGCCAAGGAGCGTCGCACAGCCCTCGAAGGGATTGCCTCGGGCGACATCGACATCCTGGTCGGCACACACGCCCTCATCGAAGATCGGGTGCAGTTCCAGAACCTCGGCTTTGTGGTCATCGACGAGCAGCATCGTTTCGGGGTGGAGCAACGAGCCCGTCTGTGGACGAAGAATCAGCAACCACCCCATATCCTCGTCATGACCGCCACGCCCATCCCGCGCACACTGGCCATGACCCTCTATGGCGACCTCGACGTCTCGGTCATCGACGAACTGCCCCCGGGTCGTCGTCCGATACAGACCTTCCACTATACCGATGCTGCCCGCCTGCGGCTGTGGGGCTTTCTGAAGAAGCAGATCAAACTCGGACGGCAGGTCTACGTCGTCTATCCACTCATCCAGGAGTCGGAGGCGATGGACTACAAAGACCTCACGGATGGCTACGAGGCCATCTCGCGCGACTTCCCGCTACCCGAATATGTAACGGCCATCTGCCACGGCAAGATGAAGCCGGCGGACAAGGAGGAGTCGATGCGCCAATTTAAGGAGGGCGAAGCGCATATTCTGGTGGCCACATCGGTAATCGAGGTGGGCGTCGACGTGCCGAATGCCACGGTCATGGTCATCGAGTCGGCCGAGCGGTTCGGCCTCTCGCAGTTGCATCAGCTGCGTGGACGTGTGGGACGTGGTGGCGAGCAATCCTACTGCATCCTGATGTCGGGCGAGAAACTCTCGCGCGAATCACGTGCACGCCTCGAAGCGATGTGCGAGACAACCGATGGATTCCGACTGGCAGAACTCGACCTCAAATTGCGTGGCGCGGGCGATGTGAACGGCACCTTGCAAAGCGGCATGGCCTTTGATTTGAAGATTGCCAATCCGACCCGTGATGTGCAGATATTGACCGTAACACGCGAGGCGGCCGCCTCGGTGCTCGAGGCTGACCCTGCACTTGCAAGACCCGAGCATCAGGGGTTGAAGGTGCTGCGTGAGCGGTTTACCGAGCATCACGACATCGACTTCTCGCAGATATCGTAATAAACGAGCCGGCAAATACGTTATATGATTACAGCGCAACGAAAGATAGTGCCTATGAAACGAGTCCTCATACTGATCGCCATGTTGAGCATGACCCTGCCTGCTGTGGCGCAATTCTACCATCCGGGCGAGGAGCTCGAATACCGCGTCAGCTATCGGGCCAAATATTTCCCCAATACGGAGGTGGGCTCGGTCGAGGTTAAGACGAGCCAGGTCGAGGAGGATGGGCAGACCTTCTATAAGGTGGTGGGTGTAGGGCGCACGCTGCCCACCTATCGCTGGTTCTTCAACATGGAGGACACCTACACGATTCACATCGACCCCACCACGCTCCGCACCGAACGATTCCGCAGCGACATCAATGAGGCGAGTTATACCTTCGAAAGCACCTACGACTACGATTGGGAAAATCGGGTAGCACGCACCCGCTGGAGCAGTCGCAAACGTCCCTTCCAAGAGAAAGAGATACCGCTCACGGAGCAGAGCATGGATGCCATTTCGCTCTTCTTCAACATGCGTTCCGCCTCGCCCGACTCGTTTAGCGAAGGGGAGGTCGGCACGCTCGAGATGTTGCTCGAGGATACCGTGCGACGCATCAACTACCGCTACATCTGCCGTGAGCAGAAACGCATTCGTAACATGGGGAAGTTCAACGCCCTGCGTTTTGAGTGCCAACTCGGCACCACCGAAGGCTACTCGTTTACCGATGGTTCGATCTTTACCATCTGGATTTCGGATGACCAAAACAAGATTCCGCTCGCCATCGAGTCGCCCGTGCGCATCGGTAGCATCAACGCCTATATTTACCGCTACAAAGGGTTGAAATATCCGATGAAGTGACAGATTCTGTAAATTTTCACTATCTTTGACTGCGTCTTAGATATGCTCGCTCGGCAAAACGCAAATAGATTTGTTTTTGCCCTCGCTTATTTGTATCTTTGCCCTACGAAGAACCCTAACAACCAAAGCCATGGAGGAAAAACGATATGGATATGACCCCTCGGAAGAGGAGGATGAGCTCGACTATTACGACGAGCCGCAACCCCAACAAAACAGCGCCATTCGCGGCTACCGCATTGTCATCGCCCTGTTGTCGGTGATTTTGGTGGCTATCTCGTTGCTCTACTTCAGCATCCACCGCGAGCAGATGCGCGACAACCAACTGCTGGCGGCCGACCGCGACTCGATCCAGCACGACCTGACGGAGCTCATCGTCGAGTATGACGACCTGAAATACCAGAACGACAGCATCGCCGCCAATCTGGAACGTGCCAACGAGCTGGTCGAGCAACTCAAACGCGAGCGTCGCTGGAACTACAACAAACTCAAGCAGTATGAGAAAGAGCTCGGTACGTTGCGCACCGTGATGATGGGCTACATCCGTCAAATCGACTCGCTCAACACGCTCAACAAGAAACTCATCACCGAGAATGTCTCCTACCGCAAGGAGATTTCTTCGGCCAACCTGCGTGCCGACATGGCCGAGGAGCGCACGGCCGAATTGGAGAACAAGGTGAAGGTGGGTGCTGTGATTCGTGCCCGCGACATTCACATGGTGGCTCTCAACGCCCGTAGCAAGGAGGTATCACGCATCAAGAACGCCGAGCGTCTGCGTGTCGACTTTGTGCTCTCGGCCAACGAATTGGCTACGCCGGGCAATAAGGCGGTCTATGCCCGCATCACGGCCCCCGACGGCTATGTGCTGACCACCGAGGCGATGCCGACCTTCGAGTCCGAAGGCGAGCGACTCAGCTACTCGGCCATGCGTGAGGTCGACTACCAAAACCAAGACCTCTCGGTCGGCATCTTCTTCAATTCGACCGGATTTGTGGGTGGTACCTACCAAATCGAACTCTACATGGAGGGCCGCATGATTGGCTCGACCGAGGTGGCCATGCGCTAATTGGCCATTGTGCACCATACCACAAAAGGGTGTGTCCAACAAGTTTTTTGGACACACCCTTTTCGGTGGAATTTGCACCATCTTCCGGTTTTTTGTTCCAAACGCTCCTTTTTTTGCAAAAATAATTGTAGTTTTGCAACTTGTTGAGGTGTTTGTGTATGACCGACATACGCCCCTCTCAACTGCAAACAAGCGAAACGAACACTTTATTTACCAAACACAATGAAAAACTTTCTGAACAAACTGGTGGCCGTGCTCCTGATGGCACTGGCTACGGTAGGTTATTCGTGTCAGGATTGTGACCACGAGCCCTACGACGACACCGAGCTCCGTGAGCAGATTGCTGACCTGTACAGCAAACTGACCGCCCTGGAGAACAAGGTAAACGCCAACATGCAGACCGTAGAGGCCATGATGGCCGGTCGCACGGCTATCCAAAGCTACGAGCAGGACAAGGATGGCAACTGGGTGCTGACGCTCACCGATGGCAAGCAAATCACCATCTACGCCGAGTATGAGCCCGAGGCACTGCCCATGTCGCTCGTCTATGTGATGGAGGTGGAAATCGATGGCGTGAAGACCAAAGTATGGGCCACGATGGGTGCCGACGGACAGCTCACTCCGCTGATGGATGGGGCTAACTACATCCCCGTTGTTCCCGAAGAGGTGGAGATTCCGACCATGCCGACCATTCCCTCGCTCGAGTACAAGGTCGAGGATGGCAAAATCTGGATTAAGCTGAGCAACTCGGAGCAGTGGATCGAGACCGGTATGACCGACGAATCGCTCGACGATTTGCTGGGTCAGGGTGGTGCCTGCGGTATCACGAAGGTGGTATTCAACACCGCAGAGAACCAACAAGGCGTCGAGGAGACCATTTCGGCCACCTTCACCCTCTCGGACGGCAGCACCTTTACGGTAGCCATGGATGGCGTTTGCAACTTTGCCTTCGAATACTATGGCGATGTCATCGACTGCTTCTACCTCGCTCCGGGCACCACGACCGACAACAAACTTATCCTTACGCAAAATCTCCTGGTAGACTTCATCAAGGAGGTACCGCAGGGTTGGACCATTGCCTTTGGCGAAAAGGATCTCTATGGCGAATACCCCATCACGCTGACCGCTCCGACGGCTGCTGCCATTGAAAGCGGTGCTGCGGTTGCCGAGGGTACGATTAAACTCATCGGTGTATTCGAAGGTGGCAAGACAGCCATCGCCAAATTGACCGTGACGACGAAGGGCTTCAAGACGATCAGCATGGCGAACGGCCAGGTAGTGATTGAGCCGAATGCCGGTATCAGTGGCTATACGTATGGTATCCTTCCCGCTGCGGATTATAATGCCGCGACGCTGAAGAATACGCTGGAGACCATCTATCTGCCCAAGGGATTGTGGAATGGCTGGGCGGCTCCCTACCATGCAGTAAGCAATGATGCCCCGATTGAGAAGAGTGTTACGGCTGTCTATGGTCAGGCGTTGACGCCGGGTGTGAAATATGTCCTGTGGGCCGCACTGCTCAACGAGACCTACGATGAGGTTGCCTTCGACTATATCTATTCGCTCGCTTCGGATTTCGAGACGGTATCCTTCTCGGAGTTGGTGGTAGAGGCTACCGCAACAAACATCACTTTCAACGATATTGTTGTGAAGATTAACTTCCAGGGCTTCGATCGTTATTATGGCGGTATCATGAAATCCAGCTTCTTCTCTAAAGAGAGTCAGTTGAGCATGATTAACGATGCCTATACGTATAATATGGTGTCGTATCTTACCTCCTATGCCAACGATGCGCCGACTGTCGAGGCCTCGCTGACGAGCTTCCCCTGCGCCGACATCTCGGGCATCTCGTTTAGCACGAGCTACACGATGTGGATTATCCCCATCGAAGAGGGCAAGACCGAATATGCAGAGGAGGATATGCGCATCTTCGAGTGGACATCGGCCAATCTGGAAGCCGGAAGTTCATTGATGGTAACCGAGGTAGCCAACACCTTCCAGGCAGATTATACGTCGCTCTCGGTAAATCTGAAGGCCGACGACGGGGCTTCGGAGGCCTACTACAAATGGTATGCAACCTCGCAGTTGCCCGCCGAGAGTGAGTTGGCGATGGATGTCTTGACCACCGGCACCACCTTCGATGCTATGAATCCGACCGCCGCAGCCTACAACCTCACGTCGAACACGGAGTACACACTGGTAGCCATTGCCGTCGATGCCGATGGTAAGTACGGACAGATTTGCAAATTCGTCCACAAGACCAACGGTATCACCTTCAGCGAAACCTTCAAGCTGACCATTGAGAAGCAGGCTGCTGCGAATCCCTTCGATGACGCCACGAAGGCTTCGTTCAAGCCGACGGTTGAGGGTGGCACCGCGGAGCGTTACTATTACATGAATCTCACCGACAGCGAGGTGGCAACATGGGGCAGCGACGATGCTATTGCCGCAGAGTTGGCCGTTGGTACGAATCGTTCGAACACAAAGTATCTGACCAATGGCTGCATCGTGCTTAACTATCTGACTACCGGTACGCAGTATACGTTCTTCATCGTAGCCTTCGATGGTACGAACTACTCGAAGATGCAGAAGATAACCTACACGCCGACCACACCAACCATTAACGTGATTTCCGCTTCGGATGCTCGCTGGGAGGCTTCGAAACCGACTGTTACCATCGACACGGTAACGCCTCCTTCGTCCGGTACCTACTCTATGGTAACATTTACGGTAACGCCGGCTGCCGGAACAAAGGTAGAGGGTGGTCATCTTGCACCCAGCGCCATGAGCGGAAATGCCACAGAGCAGATTACCACCATCATGACGGGAGGTATCTCCTCGCATTATATCACTGCGCTTGCAGAGGCCAAGACTTTCTCAAAAGCCTTCAACATCAACACGACCAAGCTCTATCTGACGTGGACCGATGCCGAGGGTAACTACTACGAGCCGATGGCCGTAACGGTTTCTGCCGAGTAACAAACCTTGGAGCATACTTTCGAAGAGTCGACTGCCCAATAGCAGTCGACTCTTTTTTGACCCCATGTGGCTTGGAGCAATTTTTGTTGGTTTTTTCGGATTTTTATACTACCTTTGTCGACGCGAAAAGGAAAGGTGCAGGAGTGGTTGAACTGGCTCGCCTGGAAAGTGAGTAAACGCCAAAAGTGTTTCAGGGGTTCGAATCCCCTCCTTTCCGCAACAGGACAAACGAGGGCAGGCCGAAAGGGTTCGCTCACAATGGAAGGATGGCAGAGTGGTCGATTGCGGCGGTCTTGAAAACCGTTGATCTTCACGGATCCGGGGGTTCGAATCCCTCTCCTTCCGCAAAAAGCAAACGAAGCAAAAAGGTGTCGAGTATTCGACACCTTTCGTTTTTCGTAGTGTCGTTGCAAATTTATTTGCATAAGATGCTACGGGAAACGAAAAAGTTGATGTATCAACTTTTTGCGCAGTGGCTTTTTGCAAGGGCCCCCGCGGCGAGCGGCAGGGAAAGGCGTCACGGAGCAGGCACACAACCTGCGAAGTAGCCAATCCCTCTCCTTCCGCAAAAAGCAAACGAAGCAAAAAGGTGTCGAGCATTCGACACCTTTCGTTTTTCTGTAGTGTCGTTGCAAATTTATTTGCATAAGATACTACGGGAAACGAAAAGGTTGATGTATCAACTTTTTGTGCAGTGTCGTTTTGTAGGGGCCAGCCTTTATTTTTACCCGTCATCGTTTGATTTTTCCCATTTTTTTACTATTTTCAACGTGCGAAAAACGGCAAAACAATGCGCAACCCCCTTCGTACTATTTACAACTTTTATGTCGAAGGCTTCCGCAACATGACCTGGGGGCGGGAGTTGTGGTGGCTTATTTTGCTCAAAGTGATCATCTTATTCGCTGTGCTCCGCCTCTTCTTCTTCACACCGACGCTGGCCGGAAAGAGCGAGGAGCAACGTATCGAACACGTTGGAAATCAACTAACAAACCAATAGAAACACACTAAAACCTGAAGACTATGGTAGAATCTGCATTGGTCGATTGGTCACGACTGCAATTTGCACTGACAGCAGGGTATCACTGGCTCTTTGTTCCACTGACCTTGGGACTGGCCGTCATCATGGCCACCATGGAGAGCCTTTATGTTGTCACAGGCGACGAGTTCTGGAAAAAGACCACGAAATTCTGGATGAAGCTCTTTGCCATCAACTTTGCAGTGGGTATTGCCACCGGCATCATCCTCGAATTTGAATTTGGTACAAACTGGAGCAACTACTCGTGGTTCGTAGGGGATATTTTCGGTGCTCCACTCGCCATCGAGGGTATCTTCGCCTTCTTCATGGAGGCCACCTTCTTTGCCGTGATGTTCTTCGGATGGGAGAAGGTGAGCAAGCGATTCCACCTCGCAGCCACTTGGCTGACAGGTATCGGAGCCGCCATCTCGGCCGTCTGGATTCTGGTGGCCAACTCGTGGATGCAGCACCCCGTCGGCATGGAGTTCAATCCCGACACCGTGCGCCATGAGATGGTCGATTTCTGGGCTTTGGTACTCAATCCCGTAGCCATCTCGAAATTCTTCCATTCGGTATTCAGCGGCTGGATGACAGGGGCCATCTTTGTCATCGGCATCAGTTGCTGGTACCTCATGAAAAAGCGTGAGACCCGCTTTGCCATGGCCAGCATCCGTGTGGCTGCCATCGTGGGCATCATCGGCACGTTTGCCGTCATGCTCAGTGGCGACAGTTCGGGTATCCAGGCTGCGAAATACCAGCCCATGAAACTCGCCGCGGCCGAAGGGTTAGAGGAGGGAGGCCCCCGAGCCCCCTTCTCGATCGTGCCGGGGGTAGAGATTCCGGGCATGCTCTCCATCTTGGCCACACACGACCTCGACGGCTATGTTCCGGGCATCAACAACCTGCTGGATGGATACACCTCGCCCGATGGCGTACAACACCCCTCGGCCGAGGAGAAGATTGCCCGAGGTAAACGTGCCATCGAAGCCTTTGGGCAGTACCGCACCCTCCAGGCAAGCGACCCTGCGGCAGCAGCCGAGGCACGCAGGGTGCTTGAGGAGAACATGGCCTATTTCGGCTATGGCTACCTGACGTCGCGCGAGGAGTTAGTGCCCCCCGTCGGCCTTATCTACTGGGCATTTCGTGTGATGGTCGGTGTGGGCGGTGCTTTGCTGCTGCTGATGTTTGTGGTGCTGTGGGCCGAGCGCAGAGGGCGATTGCCACAGATGAAGTGGCTGCTGTGGGCTTCGCTACTTGCCATACCGCTGGTGTACCTCGCCGGACAGGCCGGATGGATTGTGGCCGAGGTAGGTCGTCAGCCCTGGGTCATCGAGGGGTTGCTCCCCGTGAAGGCGGCCGTGTCGAGTGTGAGTGTAGGGGCTGTGCAGACCACCTTCTTCCTCTTTGTTGTCATCTTCACGCTCTTCCTCCTGATCGAACTGCGCATCCTGATGAAGGCAATTGTTACGGGTCCTCAAATCGAAAACGAATAATACGACTATGATAACCTACGTTTTTTTACAGCACTATTGGTGGTTCTTAATTGCCCTGTTGGGTGGTCTGCTGGTCTTCCTGCTCTTCGTGCAAGGAGGTAATGCCCTCATCTTTCCGGCCGGAAAGAGCGAGGAGGAACGCTCGCTCATCGTCAATTCGACGGGACGTAAATGGGAGTTGACCTTCACGACGCTGGTCACCTTCGGCGGTGCATTCTTCGCCTCGTTCCCACTCTTTTACAGCACCAGTTTTGGTGGAGCCTACTGGGTGTGGATTCTGATTCTCATCACCTTCGTCTTCCAAGCCGTGTCGTATGAATTTCAGAGCAAGGCCGGGAACCTGCTCGGCAAGACGTGCTTCCGCATCTTCCTGACACTCAACGGATGTCTTGCGCCGCTGCTCATCGGCACGGCCGTCGGTACCTTCTTTACCGGCTCGCAATTCATCGTCGACAAGGGTGCCGTGGGCGATATCGCTGCGCCCGTCATCAGCCGTTGGGCCAACGGTTGGCACGGATTGGAGGCCGTCGCAGAGCCCTTCAACGTCCTCTTTGGTGTGATGGTGATGTGTCTGGCCATCTCGCTCGGAGCCCTATACCTCATCAACAACATCGACAACGAGAAACTCGCCTCGCAGTTGCGTCGCAGCCTGCTGGTCGCCTTTGGCGGTTTCCTCGTCGCCCTGCTCTATGTGCTCATTCGCCTATCTACGATGGAGGGCTTTACGGTAGATGCCGAGGGGGTCGTTTCACTCGAAGCGGGGAAATATCTGCACAACTTCCTGCAGATGCCCCTGGTGCTGGGACTCTTCCTCGCAGGGGCGGTACTGCTCGTAGTAGGTGTATTGATGACCCTGCTCAATGGCGCATTCAAGCGCGGTATTTGGTTGGCCGGCCCCGGTGCAACGCTGGCCGTGGTGGCGCTCTTCCTCATCGCCGGCTACAACGGTACGGCTTACTACCCCTCGACGGTCGACATGCAGGATTCGCTGACCTTAGCCAATAGCTGTTCGAGTGAGTTTACGCTGCGCACCATGGCCGTCGTATCGCTCATCATCCCCTTCGTGGTGTCCTACATCGCCTACTTCTGGCGGCAGATGGATAAACGCTCACTGACGAGCGAAGAGCTCGACCGCTCGGAGAAGTACTAAAAAAACAAGAAACGGTAGCGCTCGACTACCGTTTCTTATTTTTTTGCGCTGCCTTGCGTCGTGCCACCGAGGGGCGTTTCCGCACCGACCACCCGAAGGTGCCCAACCGCTCTCCCAGCGTATAGTATTCACCATGCGAGTAGGCCAGTAAATCGGCCTTCTCCAGGGCGAAACGTCCCGTCTGGGGGTCGATATATTGTGGATCGACCTCGATACCAACGACCTCGGCGATGAACATATCGTGCGAACCGAGTTCGAGGACCTGCTTGACACGGCACTCGATGTTCACGGGCGACTCTTCGATGAGCGGAGCCTCGACATGCTTGGCCTCAGTGGCCGTGAGCCCCATCTCCTTGAATTTATCGTAGTCACGCCCCGAGCGCACACCACACCAGTCGGTAGCCCGAGCCAACGCACGTGTCGTGAGGTTGATGACAAAGGCCCCCGTGCGGGAGATGATGGCGTGGGAGTGTCGCTCCTTGCGCACCGAGATGTAGCACATCGCCGGATCGGAGCAGATCGTGCCGGTCCAGGCAACGGTCAGCAGGTTGTACTCTTCGGGGGTTGCACCGCAACTCACCAGCACCGCCGGCAAGGGATAAACCAGGGTTCCGGGTTTGAAATCTTCACGCATAATGAATACTATTTTGGATACAAAGATACGATTTTCAGCGAATTTTGAATGCTAAATTTTGAATTCTAAATTTTGAATCGTACCTTTGCCCTCCCAACTGGGCGTAGATCAACCTCTTTCATTGGGTGTTCGGGTCGTGGCTTTTCTTGCGGAAAAGGGGATTAGCGGTGGAAAACGGAAGTCGCTATGGTAGGCTCGGCACAGCGGGAATGTTGGATGCGAAACTTAAAAAAACATGTTGCAACCATGAACAAAGATGCAATCATCAAGCTCGTAAACGAGCAGATGTGGCCGAAGACGGATGCCGACGTACCGTCGTTCAAAGCCGGTGACACGATCACCGTAACCTACAAAATCGTCGAGGGTAACAAGGAGCGTCTGCAGAGCTTCCGTGGTGTGGTCATCCAGATCAAGGGCTCGGGCAAGACGAAGATGTTCACCATCCGCAAGGTGTCGAACGGCGTGGGTGTTGAGCGTATCTTCCCGCTCTACTCGCCCCACATCGACAAGATCGAGGTGAACAAAATCGGTGTTGTACGTCGCGCTCGTATCTTCTACCTGCGTAAGCTCACCGGTAAGAAGGCCCGCATCAAGGAGGCCCGCAAGGCGGTGGTCAAGGAGAACTAATCCGACCGACTGCGAGTCCAAAGAAAAACGGAGTACCAATTTTGGTGCTCCGTTTTTTTGTTGCTGCATCCCGATACGACGGCTTACAGCCACTTCTTGTACTTAAAGTACCAAATCGTGAGGGCCGAGCAGAGAATCATCAGGCCGATGGCAAAGAGATAACCCACCGGCAACACGAAGTGCTCACCAATGTGCCATTGCCAATCGAGTTCGGGCATCACCTTGAAGTTCATGCCATAGATAGAGGCGATGAGCGTCGCCGGCAGGAAAATCACGGCGGCCACCGAGAAGATTTTCACAATCTCATTCTGCTCGATGTTAATCAGACCGAGTGCCGCATCCTGGATATAGTCCAGACGCTGGAAACTGAAATCGGCATGGTTGATGAGCGAATTCACGTCCTTGATCATCAACTGCAGGCGCGGGTAGATATCGTTCGGGAAACGCTCCGAACGCAGGATGCTCGACAAGACACGCTGGCGGTCGAAGATGTTCTCACGTAGCAACATCGTGCTCTCCTGCAAGGCACTGATGCGGTAGAGTACCTCTTTGTCAATCGTATCCTCCGAGTTGATATCCTTCGAGAGGGATGCAACCTGCTTGGCGATGAACTCCACGAGGTCGGCATCGTAATCGATACGCACCTCGAGCAACGAGATGAAGATGTGGTAGCCGGTCGAGTAGCTGCGGTAGTTCATCTGCAGACGCTTCTCTGTCTCGCGGAAGGTGCGGAACTCGGCATTGCGCACCGAGACCAGCACACCCTCGTTCGAGATGATGAACGACACAGGCTCGACGACAAACGATTCACCCGTGGGGATGAAGAAGTTGGCGTTCGAGATAATCGCATTCTCATTCTCCGAGTACTTCGAGGTCGACTCAATCTCCTCGACCTGCTGACGTGTCTGGAGGCTGATTTCGATGAAACTCTCGACGGCACGCTGCTCCTTGATGGTGGGCTGCATCATGTCGATCCAGAGAATATCGTCGTAGCCCAACTCATCGAAGAGGCGGGTATCGGCGTTGCGGATAATTTTGTTGTATTGCTTGAGGTAGATGGTAATCATGGCATAGGTCGCTTAAAAAGTGGCTGTCTAAAGTTGTTTCACCTATGGCGAACCTCGTGGGTTCGCTAACCTCTTCAGCCGGGATTGGGAGTCGGTTCGATGCGGATGCCGACCTCCCAACACTTTTTAAGGGATTGGACTTGCTGATTACGCGCGGACAACAACACAGCGGCGCGAAGCGTGGCTTCGTGCTGCACCCCACAGAGGCACGACATTGCAACCGCGTGCAATGCCTTCACTATGCGTGATACTATGACCATCATCCATATTGGGTTCGTTGTGTGTTGGTTAATCTTTGCAAAAGTACACAAAAATCGGAAAAATTTTCCATAAAATTTAGAAAAAGTGCAAAAACCTCTTGACAAGGGGGTATTCGGGGTTGTATATTTGTCCTGCGATTCGACCACATAAGGAGCCGTTCGGCAACTTATCAACAATCTACAATGCGCTGTAAAACAGTATTCTAAAGAAAGTTATCCACAACTTTCAACAACGCATCAACACATTATTGACCATCGGGCGCATGCGCTTCCCTCCGTCGCTTTTTTTTCTTCCTCGCGACGGATCTTCTCCCCTCCATGGGCCTCTTTCGGGCTGCATGCGCTCCACTCAACGCTCTTCTTCTATGTATTTCTCCTCCATTCCCGAGGCCTTTGCCCCCATCGGGGCTCCGCTTCGCTACACCCTCACAGGCGCTACGGCCAACGTGCTCGATCTGCGCATCTACACTGCCGACGGGCAGTTGCTCGGCACAAAACGCTTTCTTGGCCAAAGCACAGTCACATGCGACATCGCCCCCTACCTGCGTGCCGTGCTCCACCTGCATCCCCAGCCCGCACACACCGGCTTCATCGACCCCTCGGACCACAGCCTCACGGTCTATGTCGAGGCGGTGGCCGACACCGAGCAACTCCGCTCCGACCTCCGCACCTTCCTCCCCTCCGCCCAACCGACAATTACTCCATCACTGCTCACCGCCCTGCCCACAGAGCGACTGCTGGCACCCTCGGAGTCCGATTTTCTGACCTTGCGGCTTGAGCAGCCCATTCAGATTGTCGTTACGGCTATCGACCCGGCCGGTCGGCGCACCGAACACCGCTATCCAACCCCCGACACAGGATGCGTGGTGTTTGCCGTGGCAGCCGACGACTTCCCCACGGCCGAGCAGCTGACGCTCGATTTAGGCCCCTGCGGCACGCTCCACTACGCCCTCCTACCCCGCCCCGAGGGTGCTGTACGACTCGCCTGGTTGAGCCGGTCAGGAGCCATCGAGCACTACACCTTCCCCCTCGTACAACGGGTCGAACGCGTCGTCAACCGCCAACGCAGTTATAGCCGGGAGGGGTGGAAGGGCCATGTCGAGCAAAGCGAGGAGCGGCTTACCCTGCACTCGGCCTACGAGTGTGAGGCGATGATGCGGGCCCTCGGCGACCTGCTCTCGGCCGAGCAACTCTGGATGGCAACAGCGGCCGGTTACCACCCCGTAGACCTACTGACCGAGCGAGCCGAAATGCATCGCCATGGCACGCTGCGCATGCTCGCCATTGAGATTCGTTCCACGCTGAAAAATGACCTGCTATGGAGTTAACCATCAACAACACCCCCTGCGACCTCCCTATCACCCCGCTCAAAGTACCGGGCTTTGACACCTCGACGTGGGCTGACCCCGAGGCGGCTCGCAACGGACGCAGACTCACGCTAACACTCCCCATCACGCCTCGCAACGACCTGCTCTTCGGATTCGAGCGCGACCCCGAGCGTGCCACCCGCTTCAACACCTCGCACCACCCGGCAACGCTGACAGCCGACGGCGCGATCCTCATGGAGGGGGCAATCCGCCTCCTTGCAGCCTCCGATGCAGGGTACACCGTCGAATTGCGCGAGGCGGGGGCCGGGTGGGCACGGCAGGCCTCCCTGCGTATGTTCAACTCGCTGGGGGTGGCGTACAACGAGTCGCTCACCCCGACCACCATCCACCGCAGTTGGACCGAGGAGACCCCCGTGCGCTTCTTCCCCATCCATCGCGACCAATATCCGCAGCAAAACAGCTCGCTCGACCTGCAACCCAACCTGCGGATGCTCTCGGTGGATGACTACCACCCCTTCCTGCACATCGCTACGCTCGTCGAGCAGATCTTTGCCGAGTCGGGCTACACGCTCCGCAGTCGGTTCTTCGAAAGTGCGTTTTTCCGCTCGCTCTACATGAGTGGAGCCTACTCTTCGAGCGACACCACAGCAGCCATGGCTCGCATGGGCTTCCTGGCACGTCGCCTGACCACGGTCTCGTCCACCGCCAATTGGATGGGTCGCGTCTACGCCAACCCCTTCACAACCGTTGCTACGGTGGGTAACCTGGTCGAATCGGCCTCACCGCAAAGCATCGACGAGGAGGGTAACACCGTTCCCGACCTCTACAACAACGGCGGTTGTTTCACCCTGGATAGCAAGGGCGCCATCTGCTTTACGCCCACCACCGAAGTCAGTGTCGGATTCGAATACTACCTGAAATACACAACCGAACACCGCATCCTCTCGCGTCAGCGGCTGACGGGGTTCGACTCGCTCTACCTCGGGCCGGGAAGTGAGATGCGTTTTCAGCTGGCGAATCGCTACACCGATCGACGCGACAACCTTTCGGCGGGTTATCAGTATCGTGTCATCGTCTTCGACCACCTCGACGGAGCACGCTATCGGCTGCGATATACCCTCAATGGGGTGAGTGGCACATTGTGGAGTGAGTTTGCCTCGCGTTCGGCACTCGTCACAACACCGAGCACGGGAGCACCCTCCGCACCTACGCTTGAAATCCAGAGCGACGGCAACTGGGTGCCCTACACGGGGGATTGGGCACTCTACGACGGCTACATCGAGGAGGAGGGGGAGACGACCGTCGAGGTGCGGGTCTGCACCGCTTCCGAGCGGTTATCGCCCGCCTCACCCAAACACTTCGACACGATCTACTTCTTCGGTGCAAACGAGGGGCAGCGACTGACCCTCCACAAGGAGTGCTCCATTCGCCCCCGCTTTCTCGCCTCGCCCGGGTATGGCTCTACGCTCACCTTTCAAGATGTGGCACACCATCGGATACGGCAAATCGAGCTGCTCAAGGCCTTGTCCCACCTCTTCAACCTGCGTTTCCACACCGAGGAGCAGACACGCACGGTATGGGTCGATCCCTACGATGACTTCTATGGCGATGAGTGGGAGTTTGATTGGCGCGACAAGGTCGACCTGTCGGAGCCGACCGAACTGACCGACCTGACGCCTGCGTTACACGAGGTGCGCACCTGGTGCTATCAGGAGGGCGATGGAGCCGTGCGTCGCTTCGAGAGCGAAGCGAAAACCACGCTGGGGAGTTGGAGCCGCTCCACCGACAGCGATGCAGCACTTGAGGGCGAGGCGGTTCTGCGCAGCCCGCTCTTCACCCCTTCGGTGCTCTCCCAGGGGCACTACAACAATGCCCCCTCGGCATGGATGCTGCAACTGGGCGACCGTGATGCCCTCGAGGAGGAGGGCGAGCCCTTTGCCCCACGCATCGTCATCTATCGAGGAGAACACCCCCTGGCCGCAGGGGAGCAGTGGGGATGGCCCTCCAACGAGGGGCTCTATCCGCTGGCGGCCTTCCACTTTGCAGGGGATGAGGCGATGGAGGGGTGGACACTCTGCTTCGAGAATCGGGATGGGCAGCAGGGATTGCATCGCTTCTACGACCGCAACCTGCGACACGAGGAGCAGGGAGGTCGCATAAGCCTCACGTTGCGGTTGAAGCCCCATGAGTGGGAGTCGCTGCAACATCCCGAGTCCGAAGCCCCCTCGCTACACTCCACCTTCCGGCTCATGACCTCGCTGGGCGAGTGCTGGGGAACCATTCACCGCATCGAGGCGTATGACCCCGCACAAGGCAGCGTACGTTGCACCTTCAACCGACACGACCGATGACACTGAATCGACACGACCGCCAACTCTGCGACACCGTGGCAGCGGTATTGGCCGGACTTCCGCCCAAAGAGTGGCTGGGGAGACTCTTTGAGCAAGGGTTCATCGACCGACGAGCGGTGGAGGCACAGGCCATCCGACAACACATCCGCGCCCTGATCCGAGAAGGAGCCCGCACGTCGGATGCCATCACCTGGGCTGCCGAGCACTTCTGTTGCTCCTACGAGAAAGCCCGCCAAATCTATTACCAAAAAACGAACAAATGACACGCATGAGACCACACATCTGCATCAACAATGAGGCTGACGCCTGCTACATCGAAATCGAGGGAACCATCGGTGTCCCCGAGGAGTGGCAGTTCGAAGAGCCCGAAAGTCGCGTGGCGACCTACGAACGCTTCCGGGAGGCGGTTGCCCGCATTGCCGAAATCGAGGCACCCGAGGTCATCGTCACCATCCGCTCGACGGGTGGCGATGTAAACGATGCCCTCCTGATTCACGATGCCCTGCGACAAATCGACGGACACATCACTACCCGCTGCTATGGCTACACCGCCTCGGCGGCTACCATCATCGCGCAAGCCGCCTCGGAGGGGTGTCGCGAAATCTCGGCCAACGCCCTCTACCTGATTCATCAGGCAACCTGTGCGACCGAAGGCAACGCCGCCCAGTTGGCCGAACAACTCGCATTGCTGGAGGCGACCGACCAACGATTGGCATCGCTCTACGCCTCCCGCTCGGGGCGTGCAATCGAGGAGTTCCGCACCTTGATGGCCGAGAACAACGGCAATGGCCGCTGGCTCTCACCCGATGAGGCCCTGGCAGCCGGATTGGCCGACCGCATCATCGGCAGCGATGAAAGCACGGCACCGACGCCGCCGGCCGAGACCACGACCGAAAACAGTGGATGGCATCGCCTGATGAAGGCCATCGGCCTGAACCGAGAGCCTGCACCGCAGCCCCTGCCCGAGGATCGCAACATCCTGCATTTCGGCCACGAGGAGCGCATGTTGCGTCGTCGCTCGACAGCCGCCACGGCTGCCGCTCTGCGACAAATTGCCCCGACACGCACGCTTCCGACCGAGGACCCCTCACACCACGAGCCGATGCACTCGGCCAACGATCGCGCCTATGCCGAAGATGCCAAACGCTTCCGCATCCGCTAACACAGACCTTCAAACACCTTTTATTCTTATCAATCAACTAAAACACAACCACACTTATGGCTTATTTGGAAACAGCAAAACAGTACACCGGTAACGATGTTGAACAGATTTTCTTCCGCCCGATGCTGACCGGCGCAGCAGCCGAGAACCTGGGTATCCGCATTCTCTACAACATGCCCACCCCGACCACCGTACAAATCTGGGATGGCTTCCGCAACGTCTTGCGCAAGTACACCGAGGGAGGCTGGAAGGGCAGCATGAAATCGGCAAAATACCAGAAGACCATCGACATGCACCGCGTGAAGGCCGAGTCCTCCTTCTCGGCTGCCGACTACTTCTCGCTCGTCTACGAGCAGATTTCGGCTCGTCCCGATGTCAATTTCGAGGATTTGAGTGGCACGATTCTCGAAGAGGCCGAGACGACCCTCTTCAAGCAGGCCATTGCCGAGAATCTCCGTACCACGATGTGGATTGGCGACACCTCGTCCAATCTCGAATACAACACCTTCAACGGATTCCTCAAGCATCTGCACGACTACACCGAGGATGAGTGCATCAACCACCTCTCCTTCACGGCCGAGGATCTGAAGGACCCGAGTTATGTCATCACGCTCTTCGACACGATGTGGGAGTACTCATCGCCTCGTCTGCAAGACACCAAGCATGAGGGGCAACTCGCCTACTTCGTCACCTCGGATATCTACCAGCTCTACGAGCGTTACCTCGACTCGATGGGTATCGAGGCCTCGTATGTCGGCATGGTCGAGGGTCGTCGTGAGTTGATGTATCACGGCATTCCGATTGTCGATGTGCGCCTGAGCAATTACCTCCCGTTGACCTCCCTCCACCAGTCGTTTGCCCTGCTCACCGATCGTCGCAACCTCGTCTTGGCCGTCAATACGGCCGACATGCCCGGCAACGAGGTGCGCATGTGGTACAACCCCGACGAGATGGAGAATCGCCAGCGTGCCGTCTTCATGGCCGGATGCGAAATCCTCGATGAGGATATGCTCACCTACGCCTACCGTCAATAACCCGTAGCGAGGAGGTCTCACGCCCCGATGCGCGTGAGGCCTCCTCCCCCTTAACTCCCTTTATCGCATGGAAAAACAACGAAAAATACATACGGCAACCCTCGCCTCCAACTATGTCGATCCCTATCAGCTGGGGGCTGCGACGGTCGAGAATGCCCATTTCTGGCGTTGGGGCGACGACAACCTCTTTCCGCAAGCCCTCTCGCTCATGGCTCGTCGCTCGACTACCCATCGACGTATCATCAACGACAAGGCCGACTACATCGCCGGAAAGGGCTTCTCCTGCGACGAACATGCCGACCCGGGGCTCTCGGCCTACCTGCGGTGCGTCAATGGGCAGGGAGAATCGTTGCGACAGGTCATCAGCAAACTCGCCTTCGACAAATCGCTCTTCGGGAATGCCTTCCTCGAGGTGGTAACCGACCCCCAGCACACCTTTTTGGCCCTCTACCATCAGGATGCCTCCCGCTGTCGTGTGGCCCGCGACTCGCAGCACATCCTGCTCCACCACGATTGGAGTCGGTTCAAGCCCTCGGAGGCTCGTTCGCTACCCCTCTACCCCCGCTATGAGGAGCAGGCTGACGGCACGCTGCGCACCTGCATCCACTACAAGGATTACGAACCGATGTTCGAACACTATGGCGTACCGGCCTACATCGCAGGTCTCAACGTATCGGCCATCGCCTACAAAACCGACCGATGGAACATCTCGCGCCTCGACCACTCGTTTCAACTCTCGGGGGTCATGATGCTCGATTCGAGTATCGACAACGAGGCCGATGCCGAGCGCATTGTGCGCATGGCCGAGGAGAAGTTTGCCGGAACTCCCGGGCAGGTGCTCTTTGTCCTGCGCGACGGCCTGGAGGAGGACCATTCACGCTTCATCCCCATCTCGGCTCAAAACGAGGGGGATTGGCATACGCTCCACGAGCAGGCCGTATCGGATATCGTCGTAGCACACTCCTGGTTCCGCACCCTGAGCGGATTGGATTATAGTTCGGGGTTCAACTCCGAGCGCATCTTACAGGAGTATGAGATAGCCCTCAACACGGTCATTCTGGCCGAGCAGGCCGACCTCACCGAGCCTATTCGTGACCTGATCACCGAACTGTTGGGCTACGACTGCTCCTCACTCGAGATTATCAACCGCCCACCGACCCGCTCGAAACCGATTTACATGAAGGTGTGGGAGGCACGCAAGGCCGATGGCCTCGACTACGACCCCGAGGATGAGCGACAACAGCAGTTCCTCTCCGAAATCACCAAGTATAACCTCAAAGCCATTGACTGATGAAAAGCCTGATTACACCCCTGGAGGTGGTACGACGAGCCTTTGGCAGCGGCGAGTACATCGCTCCGGATGCCGTAACCGAGGCCGACATCATAGCAGCCGAGGAGCGATATCTGCGCCCCATCCTCGGTGATGCACTTCACGACCGCCTCCTCGAAGGAGCCTACGAGGAGTTTCGACAAGATTACCTCGCCACCTGCACGGCCCTCTTTGTCCGTGTCTTCATCCAACCCCGCCTCGACACACGCACCTCGGCACTCGGCACCCTCTCGCCAAAGAGCGATAACGGCACGGCCGCCGATCCGGCCACACGTCGCTATTTGCGCCACAACCTGCGTACCGAGGCAAACACCCTCCTGCGACGTGCCGTGCGCTACCTCGAGGCACACCGCACCGAATACCCCGAATATGATGCCCATGAGAACCTGTTTTACCGCTGCTCAATCGATGGAGGCTTTCTTTAGATTCGTTAGTGGGCTTACGACAGCCCTCGTGGGGCTCTTTGCCCCCATCGCACCGCTCATAGGGTGCACGTTGCTCTTCATCGGCATCGACTTCCTCTCGGGTATCGCCGCCGACCGCCATGAGGCTCGGCAGCAGGGTCGCACCTGGTATTTCGAAAGCCACCTGGCACGACGCACCGTCACGAAGGCCGCCCTCTGCATCATCGCGCTGGCCATGGCCTGGTTGCTTGATACCTGTGTGCTTGGATTTATGCAACTGCGTATTGCACACCTCTTTGCCGGATTCGCCTGTGGCATTGAGCTCTGGTCGTTCCTCGAAAATGCCGCCCAACTGAGTGATGCGCCCCTCTTCCGCTGGTTACGTCGCTATGTGCGTCGCCGCATCCGAAAGGAGGTGGGCGATGAGTAGAGGCCTTCGCAATTGCAATCCGGGCAACATCCGTCGGTCGATTGCCCGTTACCGCGGCGAGGTGCAGCCCTCGCAAGACCCCGCATTCAAGCAGTTCGAGTCGCTCGAATGGGGTTATCGGGCCATCTTCGTCACCCTCGACACCTACCAACGCAAGCATGGCCTGCGCACCATTGCCGAGATGATAGGTCGCTGGGCTCCACCCACCGAGAACCACACCCGAGCCTATGTGCAGGCCGTAGCACGCCAAGCGGGAATTGCCCCCTGTCGGGAGATTAACACCCGCGACCGTGCGACGATGATACCTATGGTTGCGGCCATGTCCCGCATCGAGAATGGAGAACCGGCCAACCGCAAAGCCCTCGAACGAGGATGGGAGCTCTTCATGGATTCACACGGCACGAAACAAAAGGCCTGATAAACGAAAGAGAGGGTGTCGATGACACCCTCTCTTTCATTCCGTATCCTTCGTTACTGAAACAGCGGCCCCCACGGATAACTACCGGGTTTCAACGTGAGCACCGTGCCACTCGGCATATGCTGCAGGCGCACCACGCCCGGAGCCGTCTCACAGAGCACCTCAAAGTCGACCCATCCCAGCTCCTCGAGCAGGGCATAGGCTGTGGCACCACCCTCGATGACGACCTCCTCGGGTCGCATCACGCACACCACCTCCGAAACAGTCGCAGCCATCGACCGACGCAGATGCAACGCCTTCGCGCCATCGACCTCGACCTGCTGCGGAATCCGCAGCAAGAGGCTCTCGCCGGCATGGAGCACCGCCAGCGACTGCTCAATCCAAGCCTCGGGGCCTGCACCCGCAAACACCGCATCAGGCATCGGACTTTGAGCCACCCGATTGCGCTGAAAGAAGGGCTCGGACTGCACGTCGTGACGCACGGTACTCCCCAGCACGATGAGGGTCTGTCGAGTGCCTAACCCCTCGAACAACGAGGGGCGAGGATCGGCAAATCCCCGCTCACGCAGCAACGCCCGAAAAGCATCGGCCGCCCCGACCAGCAAGGCCTGCTGATGGTGGGCGGCAACGTGTTGCGCCACCTCCTCCACCGTGCGGCTCTCCCCGATGAATATCCCCTTCGGAAGAGGCGTTGCATCGGCTTTGCGGTAATGGACAGCCCCACCCAACAAGGCGGTTACCTCGGAGGTGGTGGCAGGAAACTCCGGGTCGATGCGAAAGAGGGTCTCGGCAATCGGTATTCCGTCGATACGATACACCCCCTCCTCGACACAACGCCCCTTCGAGGGGTTTGCAGCCAAAATCAGCACACGGTCATAGCCCGCCTCCATCAGCACCTCGGTCTCGGCCACCAGGTGTCCCCGCAGAGCCGAGTCACACTTCTTGAAGAGCGTAAAGGCCTGCTCCTTCGGCAGGTGTGCCACCACTTTGCGGGTTACCTGCACCGCCTCCTTCCGCCCCATCGAGCGGGTGTCGGTGGCCAGCACCACCACATCGGCCTCGGAGGAGGATGCAAGCCCCTCGACCGAGGTCGTGAAATGGACACGGCAACCCATCGTGTGGGCCAGACCGGCCATCTCGGCCGCACCCGTGATGTCATCGGCAAGGACCAGAATCGCCATCCCCGCGCCTACTTTTTACGGTTTTTGGCCATCAGGGCTGCATACTCAATCGACATGAGCAGCGCATCGGGGTTAGCAATACCCTTACCGGCCACATCGAAGGCCGTGCCATGGTCGACCGAGACACGGATAATGGGCAGGCCGAGCGTGATGTTCACACCTTTCACGGCCACCATGCGCTGTGTCTCGCGGTCCCACTCAAAGCCACCTACCTTGAAGGCGATATGTCCCTGGTCGTGGTACATCGCCACGCAACCATCGAACTGACCCGAACGAGCTCGTGAGAACAACGAGTCGGGCGGCACCGGGCCCTCAACATTCCAGCCTCGCGCCTTCATCTCCTCGATGGCGGGGATGATCTCTCGAATCTCCTCGTCGCCAAACAGACCACCCTCGCCGGCATGGGGATTCAGACCGGCAATGCCGATACGTGGGTTCTCGATACCAAAACTCTTGCAAGCCTCGTTGATGAGTTCCGTAACGGCAATCACACGCTCCTTCTTGGCTCGATCACACGCCTCGCGCAGCGAGACATGGGTCGAGACGTGAATCACGCGCATCTTATCATCGGCCAGCAGCATGGCATATTTCTTCGTATCGGTATAGTGAGCGTAAATCTCCGTATGACCGGCAAAGTTGTGGCCGGCAACATGCAGCGCCTCCTTGTTCAGGGGAGCCGTAACCGTACCATCCACCTCGCCCTTCATGGCCAGTTCGATGGCCACACGCACCGCCTCAAAAGCGGCATGGCCACATTGTGCCGACACAACGCCATAGGCAAATTGCTCGGAATCAATGAGTTTCAAATCGAGCACATCAATCGTGCCGCGCTCGAACTGCGCTTCGGCCACCTGCTCGATGGCACGCACCTGCAAATCGACCTTGGCCGACTTGATACCCAGCTCCATCATCTGCGCATCGCCCACCACCAACGGACGGGAAATCGTATAGGGGTACTCCTGCGCGAGCGACATGGCGATAATCTCGGGACCCACACCGGCGGGGTCACCCATCGTAATGGCTAAAATCGGTAAGTTATTCATCGTTTTAATAGAGTTCGTTATAAATTGCAATCGCATCTTCACGGGTCACCTCTCGCGGATTGTTGACCAAGAGGCGGGTTACCTTCATCGCCGCATCGGCCAGCGACTCGACCTTCTCACGGCCGATACCGAGTGCCGTGAGCGTGGCCGGAATACCGCAACGCTCGGCCAAGGCAGCAATCGCCTCGACCCCCTTACGGGCAGCCTCCTCGTCGCTCAAGCCCGTACAATCGACCCCGATGGCACGTGCAATGGCAGCATGTTTGGCCACATCGGCCATCAGGTTGAAGCGCATGACGGGCGGCAGCAAAATGGCATTGGCCAGGCCATGCGAGATGTGGTACTCGCCACCCAGCGGATAGGAGAGGGCGTGTACGGCTGCCGTATTGACCGGTGCCAGGCACAAACCACCATAGTAACTACCCAGTGCAAGAGCGGTACGCGCCTCACGATCCGAGCCATCCTTCACGGCTCGCTCCAGGTGTTTGGCAATGAGTTCGATACCGGTCAGCGCATAGCGATCGACCACCGGATGGGCGTGCTTATTCGTGAAGCTCTCGATGCAGTGCGAAAGGGCATCCATACCCGTCTCGGCCGTAATCTTTGCCGGCACGGTGAGGGTCAGCAGCGGGTCGATATAGGCAGCATCGGCCAACAGATAGGGGCTGACGATGCCCTTCTTGAGCTTCTCGGCTCGATCCAAGAGAATCGCATTGGGCGAGACCTCGCTACCCGTACCGGCCGTGGTCGGCAGGCAGGCACACCACAAGCCTCGTTTCTGAATCAGCCCCGTGCCAAAGCAGTCGGCTACCTGCTGGGTGCTCGGGGCAAAGCAGGCGACAATCTTCGCTGCATCCAGCACGCTGCCGCCACCGATACCGGCTACGGCATCCACGCCAAAGGCTCGCGCCTCGTCGATGATGGCAACCACCTCATCCAAGGCCGGCTCGGCCGTGATGCGGTCGTAGATGCGGATGGCAACACCCGCAGCCTCGATGCGTGCTACAAGGCCCTCGATGAGGGGACGAATCGGCGGTGCCGTCATCAGAAAGAGGTGGCGAAAGCCGTGCGCCAGGAGTTCCTCGGCAAAGCGGTCGGCAGCACCCTCGCCCAATACCACGCGCGAGGGTTGTTGTAAAGTAATGAGTTTCATCTTTTTTTCTTCAATCAAACGTTATTTGGCGGCCTTCCGTTCGCGGAGGTAGCCGTAGATGGTCAGGCTGTCATCCACCTCCTGCTTCGGGAAGAGGTACGAGGCGGCCCAGCCGACAAAGAAGACAATCAGGTGGCTGTATACACCCAACATATACTTGTGGTGGGTGAAGTTCCAGGCTCCCAGGTCGAGCAGAATCTGCTTCTCGCCGTCGATGGTAAACTTCGAAGAGGTCAGCACGGCATAGGCCGTAAAGAGGATGCAGGCAATGAGGCCGACCCACAGACCCTGCTTGTTGGCACGTTTCACCAACAGACCCAGCAGGAACAGACCGACGATACCCGACGAGAAGATGGCATAGAGGCCAAACAGCACACCGAGGATACCCTCACCACCCCAGAAGGCGTAAATCGAAGCAATACCAATCGAAGCCAAACCGGCCAGACCGACAATCCAACGACCCAGCACCAGACGCTGACGGTCGGTGCTCTCGGGACGGAAACGCACATAGTAATCCTGCACACCGATAGCAGCAAAGCAGTTCAAATCCGAGTCGAGCGACGAAATAGCACCGGCCACCAAGGCCGAGATAATCAGACCCTTGACACCGATAGGCAACTCATGGGCAATGAAGAAGGGGAAGACCTCATCGTTTTTCAATCCGGCAATAGCCTCCGTGCCCTCCAGCTGGTAGTAGGCATAAAGGCAGGTACCGATAAACATGAAGAGCGTCCACACCGGCACGCTGGTCAGCACACCGATGTAGGCGGCACGTTTCGCTTCGCGGTCATTTTTAGCCGTGAGGTAGCGTTGCACGATGGTCTGGTCCGTACCATACTTCTGGATGGCATAGAAGACTCCGTTGATGGCCATCACCCAGAAGGTCAGCTCGACAAAGCTCCAGTGGAACTCGCCCACATTAATCATGTTGTCGCGCATGGCAACCTCCCAAACGGCCGACGGACCTCCCTCGGGCGTAAAGAGCAGCAGCGCAGCGCAGACAATACCGCCAACGATGAGAATAAAGCCCTGAATCACATCCATCCAGATAACGGCCTCCATACCGCCCACGAGCGTGATGAAGGTAACAGCGATACCGATGATGATGATGACGGCATAGATATCCCAGCCCATGAATTGCGAAATGGCCAACGACACGAGGAAGAAGACCGTACCGAGTTTCGAGAAGTGGGTCAAGAGGAAGGCTATCGAGCCATAGAGACGAGCTCCGAAGCCGAAACGACGCTCGAAATATTCGTAGGTCGAGAGGCGGATGGCACGACGGAAGAGTGGCACGATAAACCAGATCATGCCGACCAGCACGATGGGCACCATCAAGCCCTGCACCAAAAGAATCCAGCTACCGCCATAGGCAGCTCCCGGATAGGCTAAGAAGGTAACCGAACTGATCAGCGTGGCGAAAATCGACATGCCGATTGCCCACGCCGGAATCGAGCCGCCGGCAGCAAAATAGGATTTGGTCGAGTCCTGCTTGTGCGCAAACTTCAGACCAAAAAGCATCACAAAGATGATGCTCGCGATGACAAGCGCGATGTCAAACCAATGCAGTGATGTTGTCATGTGGATTAGGTAGTTTTAGCGTAGGTTGGGTTATTCGAGTTCAAATTCGGTAATCTGCTCGATGATTTTCGTGTACTCGGCCTCGGGGAGCATCGTCAATGGGGGTAGCATCTCGCGACCACACAACTCACACTGCTCCATGATGCACTTCAAGGCGGCCAGTTGCTGACCCAGCGGGCGACCCTGCTGGTAGATTTTAGCCATCTCGTCGGTTACCGTTTGCAGACGATTGGCCTCCTCCATATCACCGGATACGGCCGCCTCATAGAGGGCTTGGAAGTGCTTCGGCACGAAGTTACCCGTCGAGGGAACAATGCCATCGGCACCCAGCTCCAGCGAGTGAGCCGACTGGGCCGCCCAGCCGCAGAAGTAGGTAAAATCCTCGCGGCTGCGAGCAATCTCGATGCAGGCTGCCATGCGCTCCAAATCACGCTCCGAGTCCTTCAGGCCCACGATGTTGGGGTGCTCGGCCAACTTACGCACTGCCTCCACGGGAATCGAGAGGTGCGTCGTTGCCAAAATGTTGTAGAGCATCACGGGCAGCGGCGACGCATCGGCAAGAGCCGTATAGTAGCCGATCATCTGCTCCTCGGTGAGCGCGTAGTAGCTCGGCAAAACGGCCACCGCCACATCGGCTCCGGCACGGGCAAAGCCCTCGATTTGCGAAAGCTGCTCCTTGAGGCAAAGCCCCGTCACACCGGCATAGATGCGCACCTTACCCTCGGCAGCCTCTACGGCCGTATGTATCATATCGATACCCTCGCCCATCGGAACCGAGTTACCCTCGCCCGTGGTACCCATGATGAGTGTATCGACACCCGCCTCGGCAAACGAGCGGATGATGGTGGCTACGGCTTCCAAATCAACCGAGCCGTTCTTGACGGGCGTGACCATCGGCACGACCACGCCGGAATATGCACTGTTTCTCATCTGTTTTTATGCGATTAAATGTTACAATTCGTTGGCAATTTGTTCGAGCACCTCACGATTCAGACGCACCTGCACCATCCCCATCGGGTGGAAACGCATGTCGTTGTTTACGGCGGCGTAGATAATCGTGTAGATGTCGTTCCCCTCGGGAATCAGACCCAGCGGCGTGCGCATCGTGTGCCACCACTTCTTGACCTTCGTGTCGATGGGCAGGTAGTGTGCCTCCGACCAGTGGATACCATCTTTCGAAAGGGTATAGGCAATCATGTTGGGGAGTTTGAGCCACTCCGGACCACCATCAAAGACGGCGATATAGAGACCGTTGGGAAGTTGCGAGACAATCGGATTCTCGACAAAGCGCGGATGAATCGAGGTGATGGGGTTCAGCTCCTTGCAACGCACGAAGGGACCTTCGAGGTTGTCCGAAACGGCCAAACCCACATACCACTTCGTCGGCTTGCCACCGAAGGGGTAATCCTCCTTCTTCTCGTAGGGGTAGGCACCGCTGATGAAGCCATACCACTTATCGCCCACCTGATAGGGGAAGAACGAGGCAACACCCTGGCGACCCTCCCAAAGTTGGCTGTCAAGACCCGGCTCGATGACGATGCCGCAATCGCGATAAGGGCCACCGATACCCTCGATACCCTCGACCTCCGACTCGCAACGCCAGATACGACCAAACGAGTGGTTCGGGGCGACATTGAAATCGCACGTATAGGCCAGGTAGTGTCCCTGCCAACGATTCTTCTCCTTGTTGAAAATCGGCATGTAGGACCAGATGGCGGCACGACGGTCGTTCATCGGGTGGTCGTAGGGCGATACGGCATACTTACCACTCGACTGATAGAGGGTCGACTGACGCTCCCAATGGATGGCATCCTTACTCGTCCAGTGGCCGATGCGGGTCTTGATGCGGTCATAGTAGGCGGGCATACCCTCCTCACCGGCACGCTCGGTGGGGAACATGTGGTACGTGTCGCCCAACTTAATCATCTGACCACCCTCGAAGCCGCCCTGAATGCCCTCCGTACCGGGCATTCCCTCGTTGACCACGGGGTCGTCCTGGCCGCCGATAATCTCGAACAGCGCAGGTTTCTCCGAGAAGCCCTCGATGACAAAGGCGGGATAATCTGCACCCGAAGCCAACTCGGCATCACGTCCCGAGAACTGTGTCTCGCTTGTGGCACCCACTACGGCGACGTGGCCCTTCATCCCCTCGGGAATCACCAGCCGGTGCTTGCCTCGCGGATAGCGCACGGCATAGATATCGAGGTCACCCACCTCCGTGACGGCAATGGCGCGTTTCAGGATGGGCGTTCCATTCAGACGCCCCACGCCCGACACCACAGTCTCCACAGCCTCTTTCGAGGTGGCGGCAAGCAACAGGTTGGCCGAACGCCTCAGCACAAAGGCTACCTCTCCGGCCTGCATCGCACCCGCCTTATCGAGCGGCATGCGCAAACCCTGCAAGCCATCGAGTTCGGGCACAACGGCCAGCACCGAACGATCCGAGCCGGAGAAGGGATTAGCGTAGGTGGTGGTTTGGTAAGGCTTGTCGCCACCGACCGCCACCACACGCAAATGGCTGGAGGCAACGGCCGAAAGGGTCATCCCCACCGCAGCCAACAGCAACAGAATCAAGTTGGTTTTTTTCATTTGGTTATTGTTTTACTTGGTTTTATTGCTTCACAAGAAGTCCATATTCAGACAAAGATACGCATAAGTGAGGGCAAATGCAAGTTTAACTTACATTTTGCCGAGCGGGAGTAGCTAAGACGAAGTCAAAGATAGCAAAAAGAGTTGGAATTATCGGCTTCCACGCACTCTTTTTTGCCATCCGCCCCCTTTTTTCGGCTTTTTGCCGTTGGAGATTTTATTTTTCGCGGGCTTTTCGTATCTTTGTCTAAAATCCGGAAAAATTTAATAACTGCTATACCATGAAAAAACTGATTCTATTGGGATGGTGCTGCGGCCTGTTGCTCACCAGCGGGGCTGCCGTGGCACAACAGCTGATTGAGGCTACACCCGAGACACTGAACGAGGCCATGACGGCCTTGAAAAAGGCCACCAAACGCCAAAAAGCGGACATCGAGTTCCGCCTCAAAGGGGGCATCTATCGCCTCAACGAGCCACTGCGCTTCACCGAGGAGATGGGCGGCAAGAATGGCTTTAAGGTACGTGTAACGGCTGCTCCGGGCGAACGTCCGATCTTGAGCGGTGGTGTGCAAATCACCGGCTGGGAGCGCGTCGAGGGGAATCTGTTCAAGGCTCCGTTTGCATGCGACCACAAGTTGCGCACCCTCATCGTAGGCGGTAAACGTGCCCGCATGGCCGGCACGAATACCCCGATTCAGGCTCTCGGTGCCTATGGCGAAATCGAGATTACGGGCAACGAGCCGTGGGCCTTTGGTGCCGGAAAAACGGTCAAGGGATTGCGCTTCAAGCAGTCGGCCGAGGTGATGCCGTTCCGCAATGGCGAGGATATCGAGCTCATCCAAAACAACGTGTGGACCGAGAAGATTCTCTGCGCCGCGAAGGTCGAGAAGTGGGGCGAGGAGATTGCTATCGAGTTCCAGCAGCCCTACTCGGCTATCCTGAACTCGCTGGCATGGGCCGGAAAGACCAAATATGAGGGTTCGTTCCTCATTCGCAATGCCTATGAGCTGCTCGATGAAGCCGGAGAGTTCTACTTCGACCGGGCAGCGCAAACCATCTACTACATAAGCCACGGCGAGGACCTCGCGAAGGTGGAGGTAATTGCTCCGATGACCGAAGGCTTGCTGCGCGTCGAGGGTACGTCGTGCTCGTCGTGTGTCGAGAACATCGAGTTCGAGGGGCTGACCTTCGCTTACGATGCATGGAATCTGGTCGACATGGAGGGTTCACACGGCTTTGGCGGCATCCAGAGCCTCGGTTTGGCAATGAAGTACATCCCCGATGGCAACTGGCACCCCACAAAGTACAACAGCGTGGATGTTCCCGAAGGTACGGTCGTTGTGAAGAATGCCCGCGGCATCCGCTTCCACCGCAACCACTTCCGGCACCTCGGCTCGGCCGTAGCTGTGAGCCTCGTGAATGATGTCTGCGAGTCGGAGGTGACGGGTAACACCTTCAACGACCTGCTGGGTAATGCCATCAGCGTCGGCCACCCGCAACACTACGAGATTGGCGATGGCGACCCGGGTTGTGTCTTCGCTCCGGGCATCGAGGGCATCTGCCGCGATATCGCCATCACAAACAACTACATCCGCAACGTCAGCCTCGACTTCCGTCAGGTGGAGGCCATCGTCGGCTTCTTCTGCCGCAACGTGAAAATCGACCACAACGACATCTACGGAACACCCTACGGAGCCATCGCCCTTGGGTGGTGGTGGGGCAATGCCCGCATCCCCGAGTCGACCACCTCGGGCAACAACTCGATTAGTTACAACCGCGCCGGCCACACCCACACGATGCTGACCGATGGTGGTATCATCTACATGCTCGGTCGTCAGCCCGGCTCCGTAGCACGTCGCAACTACCTCTTCGACGGCCCGCGTTGCATCTACCCCGATGACGGCTCGTCGGGTTGGCTCATCGAGGAGAACTTCATCGTCAGCCTCTATCAGTTGTGGCTGCACATCGACTCGGATCGCAACTACGACATCCGCATGGTAAACAACTATGTAAAGGATAACCGCCTGTGCAACAGCGGCAACGGAACGACCATCGAGGGTACGAAGGTCTATCGCAACGTGCCCTTCAGCGACGAGGCCCTCGCCATTCAGGATGAGTCGGGTCTCGAGCCCGCCTACCACGATCTGTTGCCGAAGCAGGAGCCCGAAGCGTTGCAGGTAATCCCGACCGTGGGTGCCAAGCGCAAAGCGGTCTTCTAAAGCCCCCGTCAGGTCAAACAAAGGGTGTGTCCAACTAGTTTTGGACACACCCTTTTCTTTGGTTATGGGGTCCCGATTACACCTTCAGGAATATTTTATGCCGGTAGAGGAACCACAACAGCCAATAGCACACCAAGAGATACCCCACGGCCAGCACCACCCCCTCCCATGCGGGCGGGAACCACTCGGCAGCCCCCTGGAAGAGGAAGTCGCGCACGGCTTTCAGGGGAACAATCTTCTGTGCCATATAAATCGTGATGGCATTGAGGCCGACGACCCGAAAATAGAACGACCATCGCTTATAGCCCCACACATCGATCAGCTGATAGAAGAGGGCCATGAGCAACATCGACAAGCCCCCGGCAAAGCAGACATAAGAGGAGGACCACAGGGGTTTATTAATCGGCAGCCAAGGATTGAGCAACAACCCCACCAGCACCAGCAACACACCAGCTGTAACCAACCCCAGCGACCGTCGATTATTCGGCTCGCTGCTCCGCAACCACGCGCCTGCACCCATTCCGAGCCAAGCGGTGACCACAGCCGGCAGCGTCGAGAGCAGCCCCAAGGGGTCGAACGTGTCGTTGAGCAATCGCCCGGGCATCAACACGCGGTCTACATAGCCGACAATCGAGCCCTCCATCGAGGTAGGCGTAGCCCCCATCGGTGCATCGGGAGCCACGACAAGAGCCGTCGCCAACCCATAGGCAAGCAGCACCAACGCACCTGCTATGCCACATCTTCGCCACCCCCACGAACGATAGCACAGCGCAGCGATGCCCCACGCCACACCGATGCGTCCCAGCACCGAGAGGTAACGCATCGAAGCAAAATCGAAGCGCAGAAAACCATTAAACACCCACCCCAGGAGGATCAGGGTCAGCATGCGTTGCAGGATACGCCCGACCACGGCTCGTTCGCTCAAGCCGCGCCGACGGCTGGCCGCCAGCGAGTAGGGAAACGACACCCCGGCCAAAAAGAGGAAGAGCGGGAAAATCATGTCGTAGAAGGCAAAGCCATCCCACGTCATGTGGGTCATCTGGTCGGCCAGAAAGGCGGTCACCGAACAGGGAAGGGCATCGGCCAAGGCTCGCAGGAGCACCGCTCCTCCGGTGATGAAAAACATATCGAAGCCTCGCAGGGCATCGAGCGAATCCAGGCGGGATGAATTTGAGGCGGTCATAACAGCAAAAAAAAGGTTAGTCAGTAGCGGTTATTATCAGTCGATTGAGATACAAAAAAACCAAGGCCTCCCCATGCATATAGGCAGCCTTGGTTTGTATCATCAAAACGAGCACCTCGCTATGCCTCGCCCATCTTCGGACCGGCCTTCGGCCCCGGGGCAGGCATCGGAATCTCGATTTTACCAATCGAACTTTCGTAGTGTACGATATTCTCCTGCAAGGTGCGCAGCAGACGCTTGGCGTGTTCGGGGGTGAGAACGACACGGCTCTTGATACGCGCCTTTGGCATGCCGGGCATCACATTTGCAAAGTCGATGATAAACTCCGAAGTCGAATGGGTAATGAGTACCAAATTCGAGTAGATACCCTCGGCTACCTGTGCGTCGAGTTCGATTTCGACGCCGTATTGTTGCATCTCTGCCATAGAATACAAGGTTTGTTGGTGCAAAAATAGTGGTTTCGAGGAGGCTCTATACAACTTACAGACCAAAGTTTTCGATATTTTATCAACATCTTGCCCCAAGGAGCGAAACTATCACACCTTTTTTTCGTATCTTTGACTTCGCCTTAGATACGCCTACTCGGCAAAATGCAAGTAAACTTGCTTTTGCCCTCACTTATTCGTATCTTTGCCTGCGCCTAATAAAAATGAACCATGACGGTATCACTCATTGAGGTTTTGTTTCGCGGCC
>JAGAPT010000013.1 GCA_017623115.1 Alistipes sp. | reverse complement strand
TGACAATATGGCTCAAAAAAAATCGTTGAAAAGCACCATTGCGGTCTCGTTGACCAACTACCTTGATGCGGGTGCTATCGTCGCCGGAGCGAGCGGTTTGTCGCTTTGGCAGCAATACCTCGGCTTGACCGAGGGTAACCTCGGATGGCTCAACGCCATCTCGGCCAACTGCCTGGGTGCCGCCATCGGTGCCATCATCGGTGGGTTCCTGGCCGATAAATATGGCCGTAAGGCGATTTATACCTACAACATGCTGATTTATATGCTGGGTGTTGCGCTGGTGATGGTGTCAGTGAACTTCCCGATGCTGCTTCTGGGCTTCCTCGTGACGGGTATTTCGGTCGGTGTCGGTGTGCCGGCATCGTGGACCTATATCTCTGAGAACTCGGAGGTAGGCAACCGTGGTCGCAACATCGGTATCTCGCAGATGGCGTGGGGCATCGGCCCGCTCGTGATTCTGCTGACGGGTACGGTCTTGGCTCCGCCGACCGGAGGTGCTGCCAGTGGCGTAGCCTATCCGCTGGTGGAGTGGGTCGGTTCGTTCTTCGGCGTAGCGGGTGCCGCGCTGCATGTCTTCTCGAGCCGTATTGTCTTCTTCTCGCTCTTCGTGGTAGCCTTCATTGCATGGCAGCTGCAACGTCGCCTGGATGAGTCGGCCGAGTGGCAGGCTGCCAAGGCCGAGGCCGAGAAGGCTCCCAAGGCGGGGTCGGTCTTTGCGTCGTTTGGTAAACTCTTCACGAATCGCACGAACATCTACACGATGCTCTTCCTGGCCGGTATGTACCTCACGTGGAATCTGGTCTGCTCGGTGATGGGCTTCTTCCAGCCGCACATCTACGAGACGGCCGGAGGCCTTTCGAACGAGTATGCCAACATGCTCTCGGCCGGTCAGTGGGTGATTATTATCCTGACGACCTTCCTCTTCTCGCTCATCGTCGATAAGGTCAATCAGCGTTGGCTCTATGCCCTTGGCGTGAGCTTCGGCGTCTTGGCATGGGTGATTGTCGTTACCATCGGCATCAACAGCCTGCAGGGACTGTTGTTCTTCACGCTGCTGTGGGGCTTGCAGGCCGGTATCTCGGTGCAGTCGTTCTATGCGCTGTGGGCCTCGGAGCTCTTCCCGGCGAAGTATCGCGCTGCAGCACAGGGTGTGATGTTCTTCATCGTGCGTGCCTTGTCGGCAGTCTGGGGTTTGGTCTTCGTCTACATCTATGGCGAAAACGGCGAGGGCTTCACGTTGGCCGCTACGATTATGATGTGCTTCTTCATTATCTCGCTCCTCATCGGTACGATTTGGGCCCCTGTGACCCGAGGTAAGAGTCTGGAACAAATTACCCGTGAACGCTATGGCGATGACTTCTAACAAGGCGACCTGGATTTGGTATCCGGGCGACTACGAGATTTGGCTCGGCAATAAGATGAACAACCGCCGCACGGAGCGTGGGGCCTTCTTCCCGCCCTTCTGGAAGTCGGACAGCCACTATGTGACGGTGGAGTTTTCGACCGAGGTAGAGTTGGCCGAGGCCGAGGAGATTACGATTGCCGTGGAGGGTGTGTTCAATATCAAACTCGACGGAAAACTGCAATTCGGACAACCCGAGACCTTCTTGCTGCCGGCCGGTCATCACCACCTCCATATCAAGGTGTGGAATCAGGCTACGCCGCCGGCCCTGTTTGTCGAGGGTGCTACCGTCAAGTCGAACAGCTCGTGGAAGGTTACCTTCGAGGATAAGGAGTGGATCGACGAAAGTGGCAAGGCGAGTGACACCTCGGCTACGGTCTATATGCAGGCCGGTGCGTGGAACTTCACGCGCGAGGAGCGTCCCTCGGCCTATACCTTGTGCCGTCGACCCGAGGAGGCGGTCTCGGTCGAGGAGGTGGCCGGTGGCCGTCTGTACGATTTCGGACGTGAGACCTTCGGTTATATCGTGCTCGAGGGGTTGCAGGGCGCAGGCGAAGTGGCCCTCTACTATGGCGAGAGTCCCGAGGAGGCGCAGGATACGGCCTACTGTGAGACGCTTGACCGCATTGCTGTTGCTGCCGATACGGTTACCGATCTGGCTACGGGGGTATCGAACCCGCTTGCCGAACGCTATACGCTGGGCAACAGCAAAGCCTTCCGCTACCTTTATGTGACGACCGAAGGTGCTACGGTTGCGCATATCTCGATGGAGTATGAGTATGCGCCGGTCGCCTATCGCGGCTCGTTCAAGTGCAACGACGAGGAACTGAACCGCATCTGGAAGATGGGTGCCTACACGATGCACCTTACGACGCGCGAATTTTTCATCGACGGCATCAAGCGGGACCGCTGGGTGTGGAGTGGCGATGCTGTGCAGAGCTACCTGATGAACTACTACCTCTTCTTCGATTCGGAGTGCGTGAAGCGCACGACGTGGTTGCTGCGTGGCAAAGACCCCGTGACAGCCCATACGAATACGATCATGGATTATACCTTCTATTGGTTCATCGGTATCTACGACTATTATATGTATACGGGCGATTTGGCCTTTGTGCGACAAATCTTCCCCCGCATGCAGACGATGATGGAGTATGTCTTGGGTCGCACGAACCAAAATGGCATGGTCGAAGGCATGACCGGCGACTGGGTCTTTGTCGATTGGGCCGATGGCTATCTCGACAAGAAGGGTGAATTGGCTATCGAGCAGGTACTCTTCTGCAAGAGCCTCGAGACGATGGCTTTGTGTGCCTCGCTCGTTGAGGATGCCGAGGCGGAGAGGTATTACGCACAGTTGGCTGCAACGCTGCGTGCCCAACTGAAACCCGCCTTCTGGTCGGAGGCCAAGCAGGCACTGGTGCATAACCGCATCGAGGGGGTGCAGTCGGAGGCTGTTACCCGCTATGCCAATATGTTTGCCTCCTTCTTCGGCTATCTGAACCCCGAGGAGCAGGCGCAAATCAAACACTCGGTGCTGCTCAACGATGCGATTCTGAAGATTACCACCCCCTATATGCGTTTCTACGAGCTGGAGGCGTTGTGTGCGCTGGGTGAGCAGGAGGCTGTGATGGGCGAGATGAAGGCCTATTGGGGAGGTATGCTCCGCGAGGGTGCCACCTCGTTCTGGGAGAAGTACAACCCCGAGGAGCAGGGTACGGAGCATCTGGCGATGTATGGCCGTCCCTATGGCAAGAGCCTCTGCCATGCGTGGGGTGCTTCACCGATTTATCTGCTGGGTAAATACTACCTTGGTGTCCGCCCGACGAAGGCGGGTTATGCCGAATATGAGGTGCGTCCGACGCTGGGTGGCCTGGAGTGGATGGAGGGAACGATTCCCACGCCCCAGGGTGAGATACGCCTGCGCATGGACCGGCAGCAACTGACCCTCACGGCTACCGAAGGGGTTGGTTGGCTCTACCTGCCCGGTAGCGAGGAGCCGCAACGCATCGAGTGCGGCCAAACCTATACGTTTAACCTGAACTAACATTGCTATAAGGATGAAACTGAAACCGATATTGCTGCTCTTGACCCTCGTACTCGTGGGTGCCTGCTCGAAGCCGAGCATTGAGATTGTCGTGCCCGAAGAGCCGACCGAGCAGACCTTGTTTGCTGCCGAACATCTGGCTGCGGCCTTGACGGCTGAGGGCTATGAGGTGGTTGATGAGGGGGGTGCACGAGCGATTGTCCTGGCACTCGACACGACGGCCGACCTGAAGAAGGAGGGATTCCGCATCGAGTCGGAGGGAACGACGATTCGTGTGACGGGTAAAGATGGCAACGGCCTGCTCTATGGTTGCCGTGAGGTGATTGACCGCACGGAGGCTGCCGGCGAGTTGACCGCTCCGACGCACTTCGAGGATGCCCCCGAGATGGTGCTGCGAGGCACCTGCATCGGTGTGCAGAAGCCCTACTACCTGCCCGGGCGCACGGTCTACGAATATCCCTACACGCCCGAGACCTTCCCGTGGTTCTATGATAAGGAGCTGTGGGTGAAGTACCTCGATATGCTGGTCGAGAATCGCATGAACTCGGTCTATCTGTGGAACGGACACCCCTTTGCCTCGCTCGTGCGGCTGGAGGATTACCCCTTTGCCGTGGAGGTTGATGAGGAGACCTTCCGTCTGAACGAGGAAATTTTCTCGTTCCTGACCCATGAGGCATCGAAGCGTGGCATCTTCGTGATACAGATGTTCTATAACATCCTGGTCTCGAAACCCTTTGCCGAGCACTACGGCATGCGCACGCAAGACCGCAACCGCCCCATCACGCCGCTCGTGAGCGACTATACGCGCAAGAGTGTGGCTGCCTTTGTCGAGAAGTATCCCAACGTCGGTCTGTTGGTCTGCCTCGGCGAGGCGATGGCTACCTATGAGGATGATGTGGAGTGGTTCACGAAGACCATTCTGCCGGGTGTGAAGGATGGCTTGAAGGCATTGGGACGCACGGATGAGCCGCCTGTGCTGCTGCGTGCCCACGACACGAACTGCCGCATGGTGATGGATGCCGCACTGCCGATTTATAAGAACCTCTATACGATGCACAAATACAACGGCGAGTCGCTGACGACCTATACCCCCGGAGGGCCGTGGGGCGACATCCACAAGGATTTGAGTTCGCTCGGCTCGACCCACATCTCGAACGTGCATATTCTGGCCAACCTCGAGCCGTTCCGTTGGGCTTCGCCCGACTTTACGCAGAAGACCGTGCAGGCGATGCACGACGTGCATGGTGCCAATGCCCTGCACCTCTACCCGCAGGCCTCGTATTGGGATTGGCCCTATGCAGCCGATAAGACGGCCGATGGCGAGCGTATCGAGCAGTTAGACCGCGACTGGGCCTGGTATCGTGCATGGGGTCGCTATGCGTGGAACTGCCGTCGTGATCGTGAGGCCGAGATGGCCTATTGGGACGATGCCTTTGCCGACTTCTTCGGTACGAGCAAGGCCGATGGTGCGGCCATTCGCACGGCCTATGAGGAGGCGGGCGAGATTGCACCGAAATTCCTGCGTCGCTTCGGTATCACGGAGGGCAACCGCCAGACGCTGCTGCTCGGTATGTTTATGAGCCAACTCGTGAATCCCTATAAATATACGATTTACCCGGGCTTCTACGAGAGTTGCGGCCCTGCCGGCGAGAAACTCATCGAGTACATCGAGCGCGAATGGAAGGGAGAGGCACATGTCGAGGGTGGCGAGATGCCGCTGACACTCATCGAGGAGTGTATTGCCCATGGCGATGCCGCCGTGAAGGCGATCGACGGGGTGCGTGGTACGCGCAATAAGGAGGAGCTGGCCCGCCTGAAGAACGACATGCACTGCTACCGTGAGTTTGCCTATGCTTTCCGCTGGAAGGTGCTGGCGGCTGCCGAGGTGCTGCGTTACCAGTGGTCGAAGGAGTTGTCGCACCTCGATGCTGCCGTGCCGCTGCTGGAGAAGAGTTTGGAGCACTATCGTCGTCTGGTGGGGTTGACACGCGATGCATATCACTACGCCAACAGCATGCAGACGGCACAACGCCGCATCCCGATTAGCGGTGGCGGAGCCAAGAATAAGACGTGGGAGGAGCTGTTGCCCCACTATGAGGCCGAGTTGACCGCCTTGAAGGCCAATATGGAACTGCTGAAGAACGAGGGTAAGGGTGCCGACGTGGAGTTGGTGCAGGCCAAGGATGCTACGATCAACCTCAAGGGCACGTTCCACCGTGCGACCTTGAAGGAGGGCGTGTCGCTCTTCTCGAATCGTCCCGAGTTGGTGGTCGATGGTCTGGCTCCCGAGTTGGAGGGGCTGACCGCCTTCGTCTTCGACGGAGAGCGTAAGCGTGACGAGGCCACGACCTTCGAGTTTACCTGTGAGCAGCCCGTGAAACTGCTTGTGGGTTACTTCAAGGGGGATAACAAACGCTTTGCGCACGCCCCGAAACTCGAAACCGATGCCACGGCCAATGATTATAATCAGGCCGAACCGCTCTTGACGAATGCCGTCAGCGTGAAGGGTTGGGCCTTGGCCAATGTGCATCCCTATTCGTTCGATGCAGGCACACACAGCGTAACCCTGCCCCGCGGCTATCTGCTTGTCCTGGGCTTTACCGATACGGATATCAAGACTCGCAATGCAGGGCTGGCCGGCTCGGATGAGGAGTGTGATTGGCTCTTTTACTAACTACTAACAGAAGCCGTATACTAAAAACAAACGGATGAAAAAACTCGTTTTGCTGCTTGGCAGCCTGCTGATTACTGCTATGCTCTCGGCACAAACGCATGTGTCGCAGGAACGTATGGCCGAGGTCTATGAGGAGGTGCGTACCCCCTATAAATATGGCTTGGTCATCGCTCCCGAAACCAATAAAGCCAAAATTGACTGCCCAACCCTCTTCCGCGAGAACGGCCGTTGGTACATGACCTATGTCCTCTACAATGGCAAGGGGGCGAAGGATGGTCGTGGCTACGAGACGTGGCTGGCCGAGAGTGACAACCTCTTGGAGTGGCGCACGCTGGGTCGTGTGTTGTCATACCGTGATGGCGCGTGGGATGAGAATCAGCGTGGCGGGTTCCTCTCGCTGGTCGATATGGAGTGGGGAGGTTCGTACAGCCTGCAAGCCTATAAGGGTCGTCGCTGGATGACCTATATCGGTGGTGCAGGTACGGGCTACGAGGCGGTAAATGGCCCGCTGCATGTGGGGTTGGCCTGGACGAAGGGTGATCCGACCGAGGCCCACGAGTGGGAGGCTGCGAAGGCTCCGGCCCTGTCGATTTACGACAAGGAGGTGCAGTGGTGGGAGTCGCTCGTGCAGTATAAGAGCATGGTCTATTGGGACAAGAGCGAACGGCTCGGAGCCCCCTTTGTGATGTATTACAATGCGGGTGGCAAGAACCCCGAGACCGGTTTCAAGGGTGAGCGCATCGGTATCGCCCTCTCGAAGGATATGAAACATTGGTGTCGCTACGAGGGGAACCCCATCTTCTCGCACGAGGCGCAAGGCACCATCACGGGTGATGCGCAGATTGCCAAGATGGGCGATCTGTATGTGATGTTCTATTTCTCGGCCTTCAACCCTGCACGTCCCTACAAGGCCTATAACACCTTCGCCTGCTCCTATGATATGGTGACATGGGACGATTGGCAGGGCGACGACCTGATTTACCCGACCAAACCCTACGATGAACTGTTTGCCCACAAAAGTTTTGTGGTGAAGCATGATGGGGTGGTTTACCACTTCTATTGTGCGGTGAATGAGGATGAGCAACGCGGTATTGCGGTGGCTACGAGCCGTCCGATGGGCCGCTCGAAGCTATCGTTCCCTGCGCCCGATGCGAAGGGGCGTCGTGTGGTGACGGAACTGGAAAAGGGGTGGACTACATGGCTCGAAGGGGCTGAAAACCAACCGCAGCAGGTTGCTGTCCCGCATAATTGGGACGACTACTACGGCTATCGCCAACTGCTGCACGGCAACCTGCATGGCACAGCGCACTACGAGACGCAATTCGAGGTTGCGGTGGCTCCGGGCAAACGAGCCTTCCTGCATTTCGAGGGTGTTGGCACCTATGCCACCATCACGCTCAACGGCCACGAATTGGGTCGTCATCCCGTGGGTCGCACCGTCCTATCGCTCGATGTTACCGACTACCTCAAACCGGAGGGCGAGAATCGACTCCATGTCAAGGCCGAGCATCCGTCGCTGATTGCCGACATGCCGTGGGTGTGTGGCGGTTGCTCGTCGGAGGTGGGTTTCAGCGAGGGCTCGCAGCCACTCGGCATCTTCCGCCCCGTGAAGTTGGAGTTGACCGACGAGGTGCGTATTGAGCCCTTTGGTGTGCACATCTGGAACGAAGCGGATAACCGCACGGTGCAGATTCGTACCGAGGTGAAAAACTACTCCTCGAAGCCCGAACTGGTGCAGGTGGTGCAGAATGTGATGAATGCTAACGGCAATCGTGTGGCTCGTTTGGTTGAGCAGGTCGAGGTGGCTGCCGGTGCAACCAAGATTGTCGAGCAGTCGACTATCCTCGAGCAGGCTGAATTGTGGTCGCCCGAACGCCCCTACCTCTATACGCTCAACACGATTATCAAGCGAGAGGGGGGGAAGCGCACAGTCGATGACCTTGCGACGCCGTTTGGTGTACGCACCTTCTCGTGGCCCTGCTTCCGCAAGGATGGCGATGGTCGCTTCTATGTGAATGGTAAGCCCACCTTTATCAATGGTGTCTGCGAATACGAGCACCAGTTTGGCCAGAGCCATGCCTTCTCGCACGAGCAGGTCGAGGCGCGTGTCAAGCAGATGCTCCATGCGGGTTTCAACGCTTTCCGTGATGCCCACCAGCCCCACCACCTCGATTACCAGGGCTATTGGGATAAGTACGGCATCCTGTTCTGGACCCAACTCTCGGCCCATATCTGGTACGATACGCCCGAGTTTCGCGAGAACTTCAAGACGATGTTGCGCCGCTGGGTCAAGGAGCGTCGCAACTCCCCCTCGGTGATGCTGTGGGGTTTGCAGAACGAGAGCGTGCTGCCGCGCGATTTTGCCGAGGAGTGTGTGGCTATCATCCGTGAGATGGATCCCACGTCGGCCACGATGCGTCCGGTGACCACCTGCAATGGCGGTGTCGGTACGGATTGGAATGTGGTGCAGAATTGGAGTGGAACGTATGGTGGCGACCTGTTTGCCTATGGCGAGGAACTTTCACGCCCCGAGCAACTCCTCAATGGCGAGTATGGTGCATGGCGCACCACGGGCTTCCACGAAGAGCCGCAGGCGTTCGATCCGGCCGGTTCGTGGAACGAGAACCGCATGACGCAACTCATGGAGACGAAAGTGCGCTTGGCTGATGAGCACCGCGACCGCCTCTGTGGTCAGTTCCAATGGATATACAGCAGCCACGACAATCCGGGTCGTCGTCAGCCCGAGGAGGGGTATCGCACCATCGACAAGGTGGGCCCGTTCAATAACAAGGGTCTGGTAACGCCGTGGGAGGAGCCGAACGATGTCTATTATATGTATCGTGCGAACTTCATCTCGCCGAAAAAAGACCCGATGGTCTACCTCGTGTCGCATACGTGGGCTAATCGCTTCGAGAGCGGGGCACGTCGTGCCACCATCGAGGCCTATAGCAACTGCGACTCTGTGCTCTTGTACAACGATGCGGTGGATAATCCGAAGCTCTTCCTGGGACGCAAGCGTCAGCAGGGCGTGGGACACCACTTCATGTGGGAGCATCGTGCTGTGCGCTATAATGTGTTGCGTGCCGTGGCCTACTACGGAGGTAAGGCCGTTGCCGAAGATGTGCTGGTGCTGAACGGGCTGGAGCAGGCTCCGAACTTTGAGCGTCTCTATCAGGAGGTTGCGCCGATTGTCAAGGGTGCCGAGGGGTACAACTACCTCTATCGCGTCAACTGCGGCGGCGACCGCTATACCGATTCGTTCGGGCAGGTGTGGAATACGGATGACGTGCGCTACTCGCGCTCGTGGAGTGCCGATTTCGATGGCCTTTCGCCCTATCTGGCCAGTCAGCGTCGCACCTTCGACCCGATTCGTGGCACGCGCGATTGGGAACTCTTCCAGTCGTTCCGCTTTGGTCGTCATAAACTCAACTACCGCTTTGCCTTACCCGATGGAAAGTACCGCATCGAACTCTACTTCGCCGAGCCGTGGCATGGAACGGGTGGCGGTTGGGGTACCGACTGCGAGGGGTTGCGTCTGTTCGATGTGGCTGTGAATGGCCGTACGGTGGTCGATGACCTCGACATCTGGGCCGAGAAGGGGCACGATGCAGCGATGAAGGTCGTTGTAGAGGCCGAGGCGAAAGAGGGTCAGCTCGTGATCGACTTCCCCGAGGTGAAGGCGGGTCAGGCGGTGATCTCGGCCATTGCCATCGCCACGACCGACAGGGAGGCGAAGGTGGCTGCCTTGGAACCCTCGTCGTGGAGTTGGGCCGAGGCCGAGCGCACGGTGCTGGCCAAGACACCGAAGGAGTTGCTGCCCGAGGAGCCCGATACCCGCCCAACGGTAACCTATGAGGCCGAAGCGGCCAAAGTCGAGGGCAAGCACCACATCGAACTGCTCCGCAAGAAGGAGGGGCTCTTCTTCGAGGGGGGTGCAGGTCGTATCGAGTGGACCGTGCAGACGGGTCTGGCACAGGTCTATGCCTTCCGATTTAAGTATGTGAATTTCACGGGTCGTCAAGTGCCCCTTCGCCTGCAACTCATCGCTCCGAATGGCGTGACGTTGCGCGACCAGGAGGTGCTGCTACCCGACATGGGCGAGAAGTGGCGTGTGTTGAGCACCACCTCGGGAACCTATATCAATGCCGGCGAATACCGCATCATCCTCTCGGGAGAGGAGATGGGTGGTTTGGCCTTTGAATCCCTGGATGTACAATAACGTATGAAGAAGATTTTTGCTTTGTTGAGTGCTTTGTCGCTCACGATGACCGTAGGAGCCGATGTGCCCGATTGGGAGAACCATCATGTGTTGCACATCAACCGCGAGCCGGCGCGAGCGGCATTTATCCCCTTTGGTGAGGTGAAGGGCGACCGCATGCTCTCGCTCAATGGTACGTGGCGTTTCCGCTGGACCCAAACACCCGATGAGCGTGTGACGGATTTCTACCGCACCGACTTCGATGACCGTGCGTGGGTCGATTTTCCGGTGCCGGCCAACTGGGAGATAAATGGTTTTGGCACGCCGATTTACGCCTCGGCGGGCTACGTCTTTAAGATTGACCCACCGCGTGTGATGGGTGCGCCGAAACAGAAGTTTACGACCTTCGATGAGCGCAATCCCGTGGGTCAGTATCGGCGCACGTTTACGCTGCCCGAGGGGTGGCGTGAGGGTCAGACCTTCCTGCGCTTTGAGGGGGTGATGAGTGCCTTCTATGTCTGGATCAATGGCGAGCGGGTCGGCTACTCACAGGGAAGCATGGAGCCCTCGGAGTTCAATATCACGCCGTATCTGCGTGAGGGAGCAAACCAAATAGCCATCGAGGTCTATCGTTATAGCGACGGCTCCTACCTCGAGGATCAGGATTTCTGGCGTTTTGGCGGCATCCATCGCGATGTGATGCTCTATCATACGGGCGATGTGCGCCTCATGGATTATGCCGTGCGGACGCTGCCCGATGCGGCCTATAGCGACTTTACGCTCCAAATCGACCCCGAATTTTCGGTCTACAATGGGGAGCGTGGCGAGGGGTACACCTTCGAGGCCACGCTTACGGATGCCGAGGGCGCGCAGATTGAGCACCTCGCGATTCCGATTGAGCCGGTGTTGGATTTGAACCATAAGGCTGCCCTGATGAACGAGTGGTTCCCGCAGCGTGGCCCGCGTAAGTTGGGACGCATGACGGCCGAGATTGCCGCTCCGCATCGCTGGACAGCCGAGACCCCCTACCTCTATACGTTGCAGCTGGCACTGAAAGATGCTGCGGGCAAGGTGGTCGAGCGTGCCGAGCAACGCCTGGGCTTCCGCTCGGTCGAGGTCAAAGGAGGGCAGGTGCTGATCAATGGTGCTCCGATTCGTTTTCGGGGTGTCAACCGTCACGAACATGACCCGCTCACGGCACGTGTGATGACCGAGGAGCGGATGTTGCAGGATGTGTTGCTCATGAAACGTGCCAATATCAATGCTGTGCGCACGGCGCACTATCCCGATGTGCCGCGTTGGTACGAATTGTGTGACTCGCTGGGTATCTACGTCATGGACGAGGCCGACATCGAGGAGCATGGTCTGCGTGGCACGTTGGCCTCGACCCCCGATTGGCATGCCGCCTTCATGGATCGTGCCGTGCGCATGGCCGAGCGTGATAAGAACTGCACGTCGGTAGTCTTCTGGTCGATGGGCAACGAGAGTGGCTATGGCCCCAACTTCGCCGCCATCTCGGCTTGGCTGCACGACTTCGACCCAACCCGCCCCGTGCATTATGAGGGTGCGCAGGGTGTCGGCGGGGCTTCCGATCCGGCTACGGTCGATGTGATTTCACGCTTCTATCCGCGCGTGAAGGCCGAGTACCTCAATCCGGGCATCCCCGAGGGTACGGATGCCGAGCGAGCCGAGAATGCCCGTTGGGAGCGTCTGCTGGAGATTGCCGAACGTGAAAATGATACGCGCCCTGTCTTGACGAGCGAGTATGCCCACTCGATGGGTAATGCCCTGGGCAACTTCCAGGAGTATTGGGACGAGATTTACAGCCATCCGCGTATGCTGGGCGGCTTCATCTGGGATTGGGTCGATCAGGCGATTCTCCGCACACTGCCCGATGGCCGTCAGCAATATGCCTATGGCGGAGATTTTGGTGATCAGCCCAACCTGAAGGCCTTCTGCATGAATGGTGTCATCTTTGCCGATCGCACCTACGGGCCGAAATACGACGAGGTGAAGCGGGTTTACCAACCGATTTACTTTGCACTGCACCGCTTTGAAGAGGATGTGTGCCGCGTGAAGGTAACCAACCATCACCACCACATCGGTCTGGCCGACTATCAGGGCTCGTGGGCCTTGGTGGTCGATGGCAGCACGCTGCATCAGGGAAAGTTTGACCTCCCGAATGTGCTGCCCGGAGCCTCGGAGGTGGTAGCCATTCCGCTGAAGAACGCCTTGCGCAATATCGATGTGACCCAGCATGACCTGCGCCTGCGCCTCTCGGTTTCGTTGCGTGAGGCTACGGCTTGGGCCGAGGCGGGCTATGAGGTGGCCGGCGATTGCTTGACGCTCAACGATCGACAATTGGCCGTCTCACAGCGTGTGGTGGCCAAAGGCGGAGCGGTAACCTGCACCGAGGGTGATGAGGTGGTGTTGCGAGCCGCTACGACCACCGTATCGTGGAATCGCCAAACGGGCACTTTGAACCAATTGGCCTATGGCAATCGTCCTGTATTCATGGCGACCGACACCCTTGCCGCCAACCACTTCTCGGCCTTCCGTGCCCCGACCGACAACGACCGCTCGTTTGGTAATTGGTTAGCCAAGGATTGGACCCGCCACGGCATGGCTTCGCCGAAGGTCGAGTTGGTACGTTTTACGGTTGAGCAACCCTCGACCGAGCGAGCCGAGGTGGTGGTCGAGCAGCGGTATGGTTATGCTGAGGGGGCGATAGGCGTTGTGAGCCGTTATACGCTCTATGGCGATGGTACGCTCGACTTCGAGCAGTGTTATACTCCCGAGGGTACACTGCCCGAATTGGCCTCGTTGGGCTCGGTGTGGGCTGTGAATAAGACGCTGAAACGCATCGATTGGTATGGCTATGGCCCGATGGAGAGCTACCCCGACCGCTATCGTGCCGCCCGTGTTGCTCGATGGACGAGCGATATAGCCCGTCAGTATACGCACTATCCGCGTCCGCAGGATTCGGGCAACAAGGAGCAGGTAACCGAACTTAAATTGCTCGATGCGCAGGGCAAGGGTGTGGTTATCACAGCCCTCGATGCTCCCTTCTCGGCCAAGGTGCTGCCTTATACGGCACAGCAGTTGGCTGCCACCTCGCATGATTGTTTCCTGGAGGAGCATCCCACAGCCAACTTCGTCACGCTCAATGCGGCGGTGTTGGGTCTGGGGAATAGTTCGTGTGGTCCGGGTGTGCTGAAGAAGTATGCCATCGAGAAGCGACCCTATACGATTCGCGTGCGCTTTACAAAGCAATAGAGGGCGTGAGCCCTCCATAAACAACAAGGGTGTCCAACTTTCGTGTTGGACACCCTTGTTGTTGTATCGTGTTGCCTGCTTATCGCAACATCTCCTCGACGAGGTAGCCTGCACCACCTACGCGGTCGATGACCATCAGCACATAGCGGATGTCGACGGCGATATTGCGGCAGAGGGTCGGGTCGAAGTCGATGTCGCTCATCGTCGAACGCCATGTGCGGTCGAAGTTGATGCCGATGAGTTCGCCTCGGCCATTGAGCACCGGCGAACCCGAGTTACCACCCGTCGTGTGGTTGGTGGCGAGGAAGCAGACCGGAACGGTCGTTTTGCCATTCATCTCGATGGCCCAACGACCATACTCCTTCGAGGCATAGAGGTCGCGTAGCGACTGCGGGATGTCGTAGTCATAGATTGCAGGATTATCCTTGGCGATGATGCCGTCGATGGTGGTGTGCGGGATGTGGTACTCACCGTCGGCATACTCGTAGCCGGCAATGGCACCATACGACACACGCAGCGTCATGTTGGCATCGGGGAAGAAGGCACGCTGCGGGTCAAACTCCATGAGTGCCTTCAGGTAGGGACGATACCACCGCTCGATAGCCTTGACATTGCTCAGGTTGCGGGGCAGGCGACCCTGCGTGTTGCGCACCACCTTGTAAAGGGCGTATGCGGGGTCTTGCTCGAGCTCCTCGATGGTTGCCTGCTTCGCCGCCTCGAGCGAGGTGAAGCGCGAATGGGTGTAGAGGTGGTCGGTGTATCCCTCAATCGTACCCCCTTGTGCTGCCATCAGCTCACGGAGCGAGGTCGGATAGGCCTCCTCGGGGCAATAGTCGGTAAAGCCTTGCAGCACACACTGCGTCAAGGCGCGGTCCACCGTCGCATCGTAATCCTTATAGAGCCCCTCGATGGCTTTGAATGCCTCTGCCCGACGTTCCGACTTGGGGTCGAGTTTCAGGGCGGCCACCGTGCGACCGGCCAGCGTAGCCAGTTCAATGGTACGCAACGTCTCGTTCTTGAGCTCCTCCATGCAGTACCAATCGGCCGTTGCGGCATAGGCTGCCGAGAGCGAGTCGAGCAGGTGTCGGTACTCCGGTTTGTCGGCTGCCCAGGCGCGGAAACGTGCCTCATAGGCCTCCTTCTTGGCAATCGTGTTGAGGCGTTGCAATCCCATCACCTCGCCTTGCCACTTCTTCCAAGCGTTGGCGATGTTGGCATGCTTGGCGGCATACTGGATACGCACCTTCGGGTCGGCCTCCTGCGCGGCCCCGATGATGTCGAGGCGACGTGTGCGCAGGTCGATTTTCATCGGGTCGGAGCGATGCTGCACATACTTCACGGCATCCGACGTGATGTATTGCTGGGTGTTGCCCGGGAAGCCGTAAATCATCGTGAAATCACCCTCCTCGATGCCTTGTGTCGAGACTCGGAAGTGGCGTTTCGGCTGGTAGGGCTTGTTCTCGGGCGAGTAGGCTGCCGGCTCGTTGTCGGCATTGGCATAGATGCGGAAGAGCGAGAAGTCGCCCGTGTGACGCGGCCAGATCCAGTTGTCCGTGTCGCCTCCAAACTTACCGATCGACGAGGGGGGAGCACCCACCAGACGCACGTCGTCGAACTGCTGGTAGACGAAGAGGAACTGCTGGTTGCCATAGTACATCTGCTCGATGGATGCACGATAGCCTTTGCCTTCCCGCTGGGCTGCCTCGATAATCGCTCCGGCTGTTTCGCCCGAGGCGATGCGGTCCGTCACATCCTCCATGCGTACCAGGATGCGGACAAAGAGCCCCTCGTTGGGGAGCTCCTCCTGGCGGTTGCGGGCCCAAAAACCGTGTGTGAGGTAGTCGTGCTCGACAGACGAATGGAATTGGATGGCATCATAACCGCAGTGGTGGTTCGTGAGTACCAACCCCTCGGTCGATACGATTTCGCCCGTGCAGAAGCCTCCGAAAAGCACCACGGCATCCTTCATCGAGGCGCGGTTGATGCTGTAGATATCCTCGGTTGTGAGGCGGAATCCCTTCTTCCGCATCTCCTTCATGCGGTCGGAAACGAGGCTCGGAAGCCACATGCCCTCATCGGCAGTGGCAGGCAGTAGCACGGTGAGTGCAAACAGCAGGGTCAGCAGATGTCTCTTCATAGTGTTATTCGTGTGCGTTGATAAATTTCTCTAATTCAATATATACCCGTTGGATGGGGAGTCCCATCACGTTATAGAACGAGCCGTCGATGCGCTCGATGGCGGCATAGCCAATCCACTCCTGAATGCCATACGAGCCGGCCTTGTCATAGGGGTGGAAATGGTCGATGTAGTAGTCGATCTCCTCCTCGGTGAGCGTGCGAAACCACACGTCGCTGCGTGCCGAGAAGGTGTGTGAGGTGGTTGCCGAGCGTAAGGTGACGCCCGTGATGACCGTGTGTCGGGCTCCCGACAGGCGACCGAGCATCTGCCGAGCCTCGTTGCGGTCAGCCGGTTTCCCGAGTACCGCACCATCGAGAATCACCACCGTGTCGGCCGTCAGGAGCAGGTCGCGGGGTGCCAGCGATGTGGGGTAGGCCTCGCTTTTGAGGCGTGCAAGGTAGGCCGGAACCTCCTCGGCCGGAAGCGAGGAGGGATAGCACTCCTCGCAGGCATAGCGGGGAGCCAACTCATAAGGGATTCCGCACCCCGACATCAACTCCCGACGACGGGGTGATTGCGAGGCGAGTAGCAGGTGCCAGGTGGCGAGTTTCTCGTGCAGCAGCATGCCTTTAGCGAATATCGAAGTTCAACAATTCGTGTCCGCAGAGCGTGGCGCGGAGGTTATCGCCCGGGTTGACCTTCCCGACACCGGCCGGTGTGCCCGTGAATAGGAGGTCGCCCATGCGCAGGGTGATAAACTTCGAGACGTGCGCAATGAGCTGGTCTACGGTCCAAAGCATGTGAGCCGTGTTGCCTTGTTGGCGCACCTGGCCATTGACCTCAAGGGTGAAGTCGAGGGCTTGCACCTTGCCACCCAATTCGGCCAGCGGCAGAAATTGGGGAGAGAGGGCGGCCGAGTAATCGAACGATTTGCAGCACTCCCACGGTAACCCTTCGGCAATGGCACGGCGTTGCAGGTCGCGGGCCGTGAAGTCGATGCCGAGGCCTACCTCGTCGTAGTAGCGGTGTGCAAATCGCTCCTCGATGCAGCGACCGACGCGGTTGATGCGCACGATGAGTTCACACTCGTAGTGAATCTCCTCGGAGAAAGAGGGGATATAGAAGGGGTCGTTGTTGCGCAACATCGCTGTGTCGGGCTTCATGAAGAAGAGCGGCTCGGAGGGACGTACTCCTCCGCCCCCGAGCTCTTTCTCGGCGATATGTTCGTCGTAGTTGCGACCTATGCAGATGATTTTCATGGGGAGTTTTTGGAATTTGGGTGTGTGGGTTTTAGTGGCCCTTGATGGCTTTTACCATATCCGCCGCAAAGCGGTCGCTGGCCCCTCGGTCGCCGATAATCGAGCGCAACTCGTCAAAATCGCGGAGCATCCGCTCGCGCTCCGACCCACCGACGAGAATCTTGCGCAGCTCCTCCTCGTTCATGGCGGGGGCGGGGTTGTGCTCGACAATCTCACGCACTGCCTCGCGCCCCAAATTGAGGTTTACGAGCGATACGAAGGGGATTTTAACCACCAGCGGGCGCAACTTCTCATAGAGCCACGGAATCTCGTAGACCACCACCTCGGGAATCCCCATCAGGGCTGTTTCGAGCGTGGCTGTCCCCGAGGTAACCACGGCTGCCTCGCTTACCGAGAGCAGTTCGTAGGTTTGGTCTTGCACGAAACGGATGGGGTAGTTGGCCGTGTAGTGTTCGTAGAGCGAGCGGTCGAGCCACGATACCCCTGCCACGACAAATTGCCGGTCGGCAATGCGCTGTGCCAACTCGGCCATCAGGCGGAGGTTGCAGCGAATCTCGGTGGGGCGACTGCCTGCCAGCAGAGCTACAATCGGACGCTCGTCGAGCCCATGCTCGGAGCGAAACTGCTCGGGCGTGGGGAGCGACGGACGACGCTCCTCGATGGCATCGACCAGAGGGTTCCCCTCGAAGTGGGGCGTGATGCCGAAGCGGGGGAAATAGGCCTGCTCGAAGGGGAAGATGATGTAGAGGCGGTCGACATACTTACGAATCTGCTTCACGCGCCACTCCTTCCAGGCCCACACCTTCGGGGCGATGTAATAATAGACCCGAATGCCCTGCTCGTGAGCCCATCGAGCCATCTTCATGTTGAAGCCCGGGTAGTCGATCAGAATCACCACATCGGGCTTGTAGGCGGCAATGTCGGCCTGACACTCCTTGAATTGCCGGCCGATGGTGCGCAGGTTTTTCAGTACGTTAAGGAATCCGAAGAAGGAGGTCTCGCGGTAGTGCTTGACGAGGTTCTCCGACCCTCCGACCGAGGCCATCTTGTCGCCACCCCAAAAGCGGAACGAGGCTTCGGGGTCAGCCTTTTTCAGCCCCTTCATCAGGTTGGCACCGTGCAGGTCGCCCGAGGGCTCGCCGACAATCAGGTAGTATCGCATGCTATGGTCGTTTGATGAGTTTTACCACATTCTCGACATGGTGTGTGTGGGGGAACATGTCGACCGGTTGCACCGCCACGACCCGATAATCGGCATCGAGCAACGCAAGGTCGCGCGCCTGCGTGGCAGGGTTGCAACTTACGTAGACGATACGGTCGGGAGCAGCACGGCGAATCACCTCCAGCACGGGCTCGTCGACACCGGCGCGTGGCGGGTCGAGGATAATCACATCGGGGTGGCCGTTCTCGGCTACAAAGCGGTCGTCGAGCACCTGCTTCATGTCGCCGGCAAAGAACGATGTGTTGTCAATCTGGTTGATGGCCGAGTTGACCTTGGCATCTTCGATAGCCTCGGCCACATACTCGATGCCGACCACCTTCTTGCAGCGTCGGGCGCAGAAGTTGGCAATCGTGCCGGTCCCTGTGTAGAGGTCGTAGAGCGTGTCGTCGGCCTTCAGGTCGGCCGCCTCGCGGGCCACTTTGTAGAGTTCATAGGCCTGCTTCGAGTTGGTCTGGTAGAAGCTCTTCGGCCCCACCTTGAAGTGCAGCCCCTCCATCTCTTCGAGGATGTGATCCTTGCCGCGGTAGCAGATGTGCTCCAGGTCGCTGGTCGAATCGTTCCACTTCGTGTTGATGACGTAGAAGAGCGAGGTGATCTCGGGGAAACGCTCCGTGAGGTGGTCGAGCAACGCCTCGATGCGCTCCATCTCGGTGGCACCAAAGACCACGATGACCATCACCTCGCCGGTCGAGGCGGTGCGGATGGTGATGTTACGCATCAAACCGCGATGCTCACGGGCGTTGTGGAAAGTGTACCCGTGCTCGATGCAGTAGCGGCGCACCTCGTTGCGAATGGCGTTCGAGGGATCACCCTGCAGGTGGCACAGTTCGATGTCGAGCACCTTGTCGAACATGTTCGGAATGTGGAATCCGAGGGCAGGCGTCGCTTCGAGATCTGCTCCCGAGGCCACCTCCTCGAAGGTGAGCCAACGTCGCTCGGCAAAGGTAAATTCGAGTTTGTTGCGGTAGTAACGTGTTTCGGCCGAGCCGAGGCAGGGCTGAATTTCGGGCAGTTCAACCTTCCCGATGCGGGTCAGCTGGTCGCGCACCTGCTCGGTTTTGAAGCGCAGTTGCTCTTCGTAGGGCAGATTCTGCCATTTGCAACCGCCACAGACACCAAAATGGGCGCAGAAGGGCTCGGCCCGCAGGGGCGAACGCTTCACATAATTGACGACATATCCCTCCATGAAACGACGACGTTTCTGGCGAATCTGCACATCGACCACATCTCCCGGCACGGTCATCGGTACGAAGACCACCTGCTCGTTCCAACGCCCCATGGCTTTGCCTTCGGCAGCCAGCGTTGTAATTTCAAGACCCTCCAAGAGGGGGTAGTTCTGTTTCTTTCTTGCCATAAAAAGACGCTTTGTCTGCAAAGATAGGTAAATTTTGCCTATCTTTGTCGGAAATACGTTTTTTATGCAACTTGCGACCTTAATATTCAACCCCATTGGCGAGAATACCTACATTGTGTGGGACGAGACCAAGGAGTGCGCCATCATCGATGCCGGCGCCTCGACGGCAGCCGAAAAGGCTGCGCTCGACAACTTTTTGTTGGAGCATGGACTGAAACCTGTTGTGGCTGTGAATACGCATGGCCACTTCGACCATGTGCTGGGTGTGTGCCACCTCCAAGCACGCTACGGAATCCCCTTTGCCTGCTCCTCGAAGGACCAATACCTGCTCGACGGAGCACGCGAGGCCGGCCAGATTTACGGCATCCCGACCCATGAGATGCCGGCGATTGATATCGACCTTGCCACCACTTCCGAGGTGCATTTCGGCCATACGACCCTGCAGGTGTTGCCCACTCCGGGGCATACACCGGGCGGAGTGGTGCTCTTCCATGCGGAGGAGAAGGTCGCCTTCACGGGCGACACGCTCTTCCGGGAGTCGATTGGTCGCACCGACCTCGAAGGGGGCGATTATCCGACCCTCATGCGTTCCATCCTGCATGTGCTCCTCCCCTTGGGCGATGAGGTGACGATTTATCCGGGTCATGCCGAATCCTCGACCATCGGCCACGAGTCGATGTACAACCCCTTTGTCGTGGAGGTGCTGCAAGAACAAATCAAAGTGGATTAATTACTATGAGAATAGACATCATCTCTTCGGTACCCGACCTGGTGACCTCTCCGCTCAACGAGTCGATTTTGCGCCGTGCGCAGGAGAAGGGGCTGGTCGAGATTGTTGTGCACAACCTGCACGACTATGCACACGATAAGCGCAAGACGACCGACGACTACCCCTTTGGGGGCGAGGCGGGCATGGTGATGAAGTGCGAACCGGTCTTCGAGTTGATTGAAAAATTACAGTCCGAGCGCACCTACGACGAGATTATCTACACCTCGCCCGATGGTATCCGCTACGACCAACACGAGGCGAACCGCCTTTCGACGCTCGACAATATCATCATTCTCTGCGGTCATTATAAGGGCATCGACCATCGTATTCGCGAACACCTCATCACGCGTGAAATCTCGATTGGCGACTACGTGCTGACGGGTGGCGAGTTGGCGGCCTGCATCATCGCCGATTCGGTTGTGCGCCTCGTGCCGGGGGCGATTGGCGACGAGTCGTCGGCCCTTACGGACTGCTTCCAGGATAACCTGCTGGCTCCGCCGGTCTATACCCGTCCGGCCGAGTTTCGTGGGTGGCGGGTCCCCGATGTCTTGCTCTCGGGCAACTTTGGCGAGATTGAGAAGTGGCAGGATGCGCAAGCCTTCGAGCGTACACAACGCCTGCGCCCCGACTTGCTGGAGGAGTAGCGGAACAGGCGAAGAAACCGATGTCAAAGGGAGTCGATGCAATATGTCGGCTCCCTTTGGCGTTCTCTTTGCAGATGTGTAACCTTAAATGAATAGTAGATAGCATGAAAAAGTTGGTTTGTTTGTGGGTGCTGGTCGCCCTGTCGTTGCCCCTCTTTGCGCAGCATGAGGAGGCCTTTCCGAGTTATGTGCAGGTTAATGGCTCGGCCGAGCAGGAGATTACGCCCGATGAAATCTACCTCTCGATTACGATTACCGAACGCGATTCGAAGGGAAAAATCACTGTCGAGCAGCAGCAACGCGAGATGATTGCCGCCCTCAAACGTTTGGGCATCAACGTCGAGGAGCAACTCAAGATGGTTGATTTGTCGAGTGCATTCTTTAAGAAAAACAATGCGTTGGCCACGGCTCAATATCGCCTGGAGCTGCACGATGCTGCCACCGTGACACGTGCTTGGCAGGCACTGGATGCGCTGGGTATCTCGCAGGTATCGGTCGAGCGGATGAGCCACTCAAAGATGGCACACTATCGCACCGAGGTGCGTCAAGAGGCGATGCGTGCGGCAAAACGTAAAGCCGAGGAGCTGGCCGAAGCCATCGGTCAACGGGTCGGTAAATGTTTCTATATTTTCGATATGACGCAGGATGGCGAGCCCCTCTTCAAGAGCAATGTGATGATGGCACGCGCTTCGGGGGCTGATTTTGCTGTTGCGGAGGAGGCTGCAGAGCCCTCTTTGGAGTTTGCCTCCATCAAATTGACCTATCGGGTGCAGGCGAAGTTTATCCTGGAGTAAGAGAGAGCAAAGAGCAAAGAGTAGAGAGCAACTTTGCGATTAAGGCGAGTGCAGAGGCCGCTTGCGGGCTATGCCGAGCCGCAGCAAAGTCAAGCCTGCAAAGCAGGGTTAAAGAGCAAAGAGTAGAACATGTTTTGGGTGTACTCGCAAAATTCCCAAAATTCCCAAAACTCCCAAAACTCCCAAAACTCGCAGCCCCTCCCAAAAAAACCTCCCAAAATTTCCACCTCGCACCCTTGTTTGCCTCTGCTTTTTTTGCGAATTGCAGATTTATCACTATCTTTGTTGACTTTACAGGTAAAAGCAAATGGCTATGGAGAAGCAGTTTTCTTTTGCATACGAGCATTACACCTCCCGCGAAGAACTTTCAGCGGAGGATCGTGCGTTGGTCGATGAGGCTGTGGCTGCCACCGAGCGAGCCTATGCCCCCTATTCGCATTTTCAGGTCGGTGCGGCAGCCCGACTGCGCAGTGGGCGCATCCTGACGGGAAGCAACTCCGAGAGCGAGGTCTTCCCCGCAGGCTTGTGTGCCGAGCGGTCGCTGCTCTTCTACGCACAGGCCAACTATGCCGATGATCCGATTGTGACGCTGGCCATCGCTTCGAACCCGTCGGAGCGAGAGTGCTATCCATGCGGTCAGTGCCGTCAGGTGCTGGTCGATGTCGAGCGTCGACAGAAGAGCCCGATGCGCATCATTATGTATGGTGGCGGGTCGGCGAGTGTGGTGAAATCGGCCGAACTGCTCTTGCCCTTTACCTTTATCCTCTAACCCTTGACAACGATGTTCTCTGCTGACGATATTCTCTACGAAGACAACCACCTCCTGGTGGTCAATAAGCATAGCGGCGATTTGGTGCAACCCGACCCCTCGGGTGAGTCGGCTCTTGAAGACCAGATCAAGGAGTTTATCCGTCAGCGTGATGCCAAGCCGGGGCGAGTCTTTCTGGGTGTGGTGCATCGCATCGACCGTCCGGTGAGCGGTGCTGTGGTGTTTGCCAAGACCTCGAAGGCACTCACGCGCCTCAACGAGATGATTCGTGAGGGGCAGATTAAGAAGCACTATTGGGCGTTGGTTGAGCAGCGTCCCGCGGCCGAGCGCGGCGAGTTGCGCCACTACATCCTGCGGGATGGCCGCACAAATCGCTCGAAGGCCTATGCCCAACCGAAGGGCGATGCCAAGGAGGCGCGGCTGAACTATGAGATGATTGGCGCCGGTACGCACTACACCCTCTTGGAGGTGGAGCTGCTCACGGGGCGTCATCACCAGATTCGGGCGCAACTTTCGGCCATCGGATGTCCGATACGTGGCGACCTGAAATATGGAGCCAAACGCTCGATTCCGGGTGGTGGTATCTCACTGCACTCGCGTCGGGTGGGCTTTGACCACCCTGTGCGCCACGAGTGGATTGAGGTGACGGCTCCCGTACCGAAAGGCGATAACCTGTGGGCACACTTTGAAACACGATAGCGACGATGCGACAACTGATTCAACGCGTAAAGGAGGCCTCGGTCTCGATTGATGGCAAAGAGGTGGCCCGCATCGGAAAGGGTTTTCTGGTGCTGCTCGGTGTGACGCACGACGACACGGAGGAGGATTTGGAATATCTGGCCCAGAAACTCACGAAGATACGCCTCTTCGATGATGCGGAGGGGGTGATGAACCTCGATGTGCAGCAGGTGGGTGGCGATGTGCTGGTCGTGAGCCAATTTACGCTCCTGGCCTCGACCCGCAAGGGAAACCGCCCCTCGTATATTGCAGCGGCACCCGAGGCGGTATCACGCCCGATGTACGAGCGTTTCGTACAACGTGTCGAGGCGTTGACGGGTCGTAAGGTCGCTACGGGTGAGTTTGGTGCCGATATGCAGGTGTCGCTCACGAACGATGGGCCTGTTACGGTGTGGATGGATTCGAAACAACGATAAAAAATTTAAATAAAAAGAGTTATGAAGAGACTTCTTGCTTTGTTTGTGGTTGCTGCCCTGGCCTTTGCGGGCTTTGGCTGCGATGATGAAGCATCGCTTATGGTGGATACTACGCCCACCATCAGCGTGACGTGTAATCCTACGATTAACCTGCCGAGTAGCAATGCTACGGAGGGTACGTTGACCTATGAGGTGGTACACCCCATCGGTGAGGTGATTGCTACGGCCGAGAGTAGTGCCTCGTGGCTGCGTCCGACAATTTCCACTTCGCTGACCCACACCACCTCGACCTTGGGCTATCCGATGGTGACGGCCAAAATCTCCTACAAGATTTCCGCCAACAAAGGCGAGGCGCGTGAGGCAACGTTGACGATTCGTTATGCCGGATATAGTTCGGTGGAGCTCACCGTGCGCCAGCCGGCCGGCTCGCCGGAGGATGAAGGCGACGAGGGCGATGACAATGAGGGTGATGATGATGGCGAGGATGACGGCGAAGGCGACGATCCGGTAACTCCTCCGACACCTCCTGCGACGGGTGAGATGGATGGTAAGTACCTGATGGTGTGGTATATCAACGGCTCTCATCTGGCCGCTACGACGGTGAATCACGCCTCGACGACCCCCTATTATGTTCTTACGCAACCGGTGACCGTCTCGAATCATACGATTGCAGTTGCTGGCAATGAGAGTGCTATTTGGACGGTGGAGGCTACAGCCAAGTCGGGTGAATACACCTTGAAGGGTTCAGACAATAAGTATTATGCGATGAAAGGCGACTACAAATCGTTTAATACGGATGATGGCCTGGCGAATACGGGGTTGAGCTATCATTGGAGCTTCGCTTCGAATAGCGATGGTACTTGGACTATTATGAATGTAGACAAGCAGTATTGGATTCAGTGGGATGGCAATTTTAGCAATGTCATTTCGAGCAGTGCAGCGGGTGAAAAGCCAATGCTCTTCAAACTCAATGCAGCGGGTACGGCCTTCGAGAATCTCACTCCCGTGGAGGGAGGTGGAGATGAAGGTGGCACGGATGACCCCGTAACGCCTCCTGCGCCGACCGGCAAGACGCTTGTGTCGGGTTGGGCCGAGTTGCCCGAGACACTCGAAAAGGCGGGCGACTACTACTACACCTGGCACATCACCGATGCGAAGTATTCGAACGGCAACAAGGCCCGTAACTATTCGGTATGCTATAGCAAGGATAAGATGTGTACGATGTGGGTAGCAGCCCCGATGCATAAATTCTATATTAAGGGATCGCATGGTCGTACGGACGACTATGGCACCGACCCGAATTTCGATTTCACGCAACCCGGAAAGTGGTCGGGTTATACCCGCGGTCACCTCATCGCCTCGAACAACCGCCATGCGGGTGTTACCTCGTCGGGCTTGGTGAATCGTCAGGCTTTCTATTACTCGAATATCGCTCCGCAGTTGAGCAACTTCAACTCGGGTGATTGGGGTAGTGTGGATAATGTCATGGACCAGCAGTGGGAGAGCCGTTCGGATACCACCTATGCTGTTTATGGTTGCTATTGGGATAAGGCCAATGGCAAGGAGATTGTGAGCGGTACGAAGGTGCCGACGCACTACTACATGGTCATGTTGCGCGCCAAGGCGGGTGTGAATAAGTGGGTAGTGAACTGCTCGAAGGATGAGTTGGAGTGTATTGCCATCATGATGGAGCATAAGAATTGGGACTCGTTGCCAGCCTTGTCGACCTTTGCTATGTCGGTCGCCGATCTGGAGAAGTTGACCGGCTTTGTCTATTTCGGTAATGTGCCCAATGCCCCGAAGGATACCTACAAGGCTTCGTCTTGGGGCTTATAACCGGATAACTGTAAACTGATAACTGAGACAACTGTAAACTGAAAACTCCTTACGCCTGGGGCGACGAACGGCGATGGAACTCCTATGCGGGGTATTTTCGTCGTCGTTTCGGCCATCGGATACAGAAACTCTCGGTCGATGCAGGTTTTACCTGCCCGAATCGGGATGGGAGCATTGCCACGGGAGGTTGCACCTTCTGCGACAACAGTGCCTTCACCCCCTCCTATTGCAGGAGGGGGTTGTCGGTCAGTCGGCAAATCGAGGAGGGGATTGCCTTTCACGCCCGTCGCTATCGTACGGCCGAGCACTATCTGGTCTACTTCCAATCCTTCTCGAATACCTACGCTCCGCTCGAACGCCTGCGCGCGTTGTACGAGGAGGCGTTGGCGCACCCGGGGGTCATCGGGTTGGTTATCGGCACACGCCCCGACTGTGTTGATGCGGAGAAGCTGGACTACCTGGCCGAACTTGGCAAGCGTTGCTATGTGGCTGTGGAGTATGGTATCGAGTCGGTCTACGACGATACGCTCAAGGCGATCAACCGAGGTCATGACTTCACTGCGGCCGAGCGGGCGGTGCACATGACGGCCGAGCGTGGATTGGCTGTCGGGGGACACTTCATCCTGGGGCTTCCGGGGGAGAGTGAGGAGCGATTGCTTGAGGGGGTTGAGCGTATCAATGCCTTGCCCCTGACGACGGTGAAGTTTCATCAGCTGCAACTCTTTCGGGGTACGGCGATGGCCGAGGCCTATGCTGCAGACCCTTCGCTGTTTCGCTTCTGGACGGTGGAGGCGTATATCGACTTTTTTGTCGAGGTGCTACGCCGTCTGCGACCCGATTTGGTGGTCGAGCGATTTGCCTCCGAGGCACCCCCGCGCTACCACTGTGGCCCGACGTGGCAGGGGGTACGCAACGAGCAGTTGTTGGCCATGCTCGAAAAAAGATTGGGCGAGGTTGATGCCTATCAAGGCGAATTTTTTATACCTTTGCAACGATAACGATTTCAACGGCAATTTAACAAGTGATGGTGATGGCTGATTTTACGGTAGAAAAGGCTTTTAAGACCCTCAAGGAGTATATCATCATGGCCTCGGGTATGTTGTTCTACTCGTTTGGCTGGGTGGCTTGCATTCTTCCCTACAATGGTACGGGTGGCGGTGCATCGGGTTTGGCGTTGGTGCTGACCAAGGCGTTGGCGCAGGCCGGTATCGTCGATATGCGTATCGGTACGATGGTGCTCATTATCAACGTGGTGTTGCTCTTGATTTCCGGTTTCATCGTCGGGTGGAATTTTGGCATCAAGACCGTCTTTTGCGTGTTGGTGCTTTCGCTCAGCATGAATATGTGGCAATCCATCTTGCCGGCCGGTAATTTCCTGGGCTTGGAGGACCAGATTGTCGCCATCGTGCTTGGTGGTGTCTGCGCGGGTATGGGTATCGTGATTTGCTTCTCACAGGGTGGCTCGACCGGCGGTACCGATATTGCGGCCGTGATTATCAACCACTACCGCACGGTAAGTTATGGTAAGATTCTGATTTATAGCGACCTGTTTATCATCGGTTCGGCACTCTTCGTGGGCTATGAGATTGCTACGGTCATCTATGGTTATATCATGACGGCTGTCGTGGGTTATACGGTCGATGCCATCCAGCAGGGTAGCCAGCAGTCGAATCAGGTGCTTATCGTGACGAAAGATCCCGAGAAGATGGCCGATGCCATTGCCCATAACATCCACCGTGGCGTAACCTTGCTCGATGCACAAGGGTGGTACTCGAAGACCGACACAAAGGTGGTGATGGTGGTGTGCCGCAAGCGTGAGACCCCGATGTTGCTCAAATATGTCAAGACGGTCGATGCGGGAGCCTTCATGACCGTGGGCTCGGTGATGGGGGTCTATGGCCAGGGCTTCGAGACGCTGAATAAGATTTAGAGGAGAGAGCAAAGAGGAGAGAGCAAAGTCAAGCCTGCAGAGCAGGGTTAAAGAGCAAAAAGTTTTTTGTCGGTGTCCTCTCCCAAAATTCCCAAACCTCCCAAACCTCCCACTTGTTGATTGCTAACTTTGACTCGTTATGCCGATATTGTCCTGCCGTTGGCACAACCGGCTTACACCTTTGCTGTCCCCGATGATGTGACGGTTGAGGTGGGGGACGCCGTGTCGGTGCAGTTCGGCCCTCGACGCTACTATACGGGCATCGTGTGGCGGCTGCATGATGAGCGTCCGCCCGTCAAACGGGTCAAATCCATTCTCCGAAAATTATGCGACAGACCACTGCTCTCGCAGGCGCAATGCGACCTCTGGGAGTGGATGGCCTCCTACTACCTGTGTACGCTGGGCGAGGTGATGCGTTGTGCGCTGCCTGCGCTGATGAAACCCTCGGCCGATAGTGATGCGCAACTGCTTGACGATGAATTTCATCCTCGCACGGAACGCTATTTCTCGCTGGCCGAGCCCTATGCCTCCGATGAGCAGGCTCTCGGCGAGCAACTCGACCGTTTCGAGCGACGTGCTCCACGCCTTTATGAGGCGTTGCTGGAGGTTGCGTCGAACGAGGGGTTGCGCAGTCGTGGCGAGGTGGCCCGACGCTTGCTCTCGGCTGAGAGCACACCGCTGCTGACGCTCTGCCGAAAGGGGATTTTGACCCTGCACGAACACCCTCGGAGCGAGGATTATACCGCAGGTCAATTCCGTCTGCCTGTGTTGAGCGAAGTGCAACGGCAGGCACTCGCAACGCTCCAAGCGGAGTTTGCTGCGGGGAAGACCGCCTCGCTGCTCTATGGAGTTACGGGCTCGGGGAAGACCGAAATCTATATCCACCTGATTGCCGAGGTGCTGGCTCGGGGTGGCGATGTGCTGCTCCTGGTGCCCGAGATAGCCCTCACGGCACAACTCATCGAGCGCATGGAGCGCATCTTTGGGAGCCGTGTGACGGCCTACCATTCCCGCCTTACGGACCATCGTCGTTCGCAGACCTACCTGCAGCTGAATCGTTCGCAGGGTGGGGAGTTTGTCGTGGGTGTGCGCTCGTCGATTTTCCTGCCGTTGAAACACCTGCAACTCATCATTGTCGATGAGGAGCACGATGCCAGTTATAAGCAGACGGAGCCTGCACCCCGCTACGAGGCGCGTGATGTGGCGGTCTACGTGGCGCATCAGCAGGGCATCCATGCCTTGCTGGGCAGTGCGACACCCTCGCTCGAAACGTGGTATAACGCTCGGCGGGGTAAGTATGGTTTGGCCAGCCTGACGGAGCGTTATGGGGGTGCAGCACTCCCGACGCTCTACCTCTCGGATATTCGTCGTGCAGCACGTCGCAACGAGCGGGGCGGCCACTTCAACAAACTGCTGCTCGATAAAATCGGCCAAACGCTCGAACGAGGCGAGCAGGTGATTCTGTTTCAGAATCGACGAGGCTTTGCCCTCTACCTCGAGTGCCCCGAGTGTGGCTGGACGGCTCGCTGCCCGGAGTGCAATGTCTCGCTGACCTACCATAAGCAACGCAACCAGCTTCTCTGCCACTATTGTGGCCATACGGCCGAGGCCATGACCCGATGCCCTTCGTGTCGGGTGGTGGAGTTGCAGCCGATGGGCTTCGGTACGGAGAAATTGGAGGAGCAGCTTGCCGAGTTTTTCCCCGAGGCACGCATTGCGCGTCTGGATCGGGACAGTGTTACCTCGGAGCGAGCCTTCAATGCGATTATCGCCGACTTTGCAGCCCGTCGCACCGATCTATTGGTGGGTACGCAGATGGTGACCAAGGGGTTTGATTTCGAGGGAGTTGCGTTGGTAGGCGTGCTCAATGCCGACAACCTGCTCAACAACCCTGATTTCCGTGCTACGGAGCGTGCTTTTCAGCTGCTGACGCAGGTTGCAGGACGTGCCGGCCGTCGCTCGACACAAGGAGAGGTGGTCATCCAGACTGCCGACCCGCATCATCCCATCTTGCAGCAGGTGCTGCAGGGGGATTATGAGCAGATGGCTGCTGCATTGCTATCCGAGCGAAGCGACTTTGGCTATCCCCCCTTTGCGCGTCTGACGATGGTGACGTTGCGCCATCGCGACCTTTCGCTGTTGCGACGTGGGGCGGTGGCCTTTACCGACCAACTGCGAGCCCGTTTTGGCCGTCGTGTAGCGGGTCCGGTGCCCCCTCCTGTCGATCGCATTCGTGGCGAGTATCTACTCTCGGTGCGGTTGAAAATCGAGGCGGGAGCCTCGCTGGGACGAGCCAATACGTTGTTGCGTGAGGCGTTGCAGATGATGGCGCAACATCCCGATTTCAAGTCGATAACCATATCCGTGAATGTCGATCCTCAATAGTTGGTTTTCAGCACTTTGGTCGCTCCTCTATCCACCCTCGTGTGCCGTTTGCGGCGAGCCGTTGGCCGAGGGTGAGGAGAGCCTCTGTACGCTCTGTCGAGTGACGGCTCCACTGACCGGCTTTTGGCGGGCGTACGACAACCCCGTGTTTGAAAAAGTGGCCGCTTTCGTCCCCATCGAACGCGCCTCGGCGATGCTCTATTTCGTGCGGGGGAGCGGATGGCAACGACTCATTCACAGTTTCAAATATCACCATCGTTGGCGATTGGCCTATACGATGGGGCGGTGGTATGGTGCATTACTGCGGGATGGCGGTTTGTACGATGATGTCAATGTGGTTGTGCCGCTGCCACTCCACCCCTGGAAACGCATCCTGCGAGGCTATAATCAGTCGGAGTATCTGGCCGAGGGGATTGCCGCTTCGTTGGGCGTGCCGGTAGTGCGTGGTGCACTCCGTCGCCATCGCCACACCTCGTCGCAGGCTCGTACGCCACGTCGTGAGCGTGCTGCCAATGTAGCCGGAGCCTTTTCGGTGGGGGATGAGGCGGCTTTGGCAGGCCGTCATGTGCTGCTGGTGGATGATGTGCTGACAACCGGAAGCACCCTTACGGCGGCTGTCGAGGCGATGCAGGCAGCCGCTCCCGATTGCCGTGTGAGTTTGGCGGTGTTGGCCGTCTCCCGTAGGGAGTTGGGTATCGACCGATAATCTTTTCCCGAAAAATACTACAAGTTATCGACACCCGAGGAGGCCTCTCCTTGGGCTCTTGTCCCGATTCGTGGGGTTGTGAACAATCTTTTTAACACCGAACCTATGGTTCGGTTTTGAAATCTCACGGCATTTTGCTACTTTTGAAGGTTAGAATGCGAAGAAACTCAAACATGGCAACAAATTACACTCCGGCTTCCCGCAATCGGGAGGCGTTCGAAGCACTGACCGACACGGTGGGTAACGTACCCCCACAGGCGGTCGAATTGGAAGAGGCTGTACTCGGTGCCTTGATGCTCGAGAAGGACAGCATCATCGCCGTGCAGGAATATGTTACGCCCGAGGCCTTCTATACCGAGCCTCACCGCCTGATTTATCGGGCCATCAACGAGCTGTCGATGGAACTCAAGCCCATCGACCTCTACACGGTGACCGAGCGTCTGAAGGTGAAGAAGGAGCTTAAGAAGGTGGGTGGTGCGGCCTATCTGGCACAGCTGACCCAGAAGGTCGGCTCGGCCGCCAATGTGGAGTTTCACGCCAAGATTATTGCCCAGAAGTATGTGCAACGTGAACTGATTCGTTCGGCTACCGAGATTCAGAAACGCTCCTACGACGAGTCGACCGACGTCACGGAACTCATCGGCTATGCCGAGGGCGAGATTTTCAAGGTCTCCGAGGGGCATGTGAAGCGTTCGGTGCAGTCGTCGAAGGATATCCTGGCTCGTGCGCTGGCACAAATCGAGGAGGCCTCGAAGAACGACTCGTCGCTCAACGGCGTGCCGTCGGGTTTCATGGCCATCGACCGCGTGACGCTCGGCTGGCAACTCTCCGACCTGATTATCATCGCCGCCCGTCCCTCGATGGGTAAGACCGCATTCGTCTTGTCGATGGCTCGCAACATGGCGGTCGATTACGAGCAGGGCGTGGCCTTCTTCTCGCTTGAGATGTCGGCCGTGCAGCTCATGATGCGTCTGATTATTGCCGAGACGGGCCTTTCGGGTACGGAGGTGAAGTCGGGTCGCTTGTCGCCCGAGCAGTGGCGACACCTCGAATCGGCCACCAAGCCCCTCTCGTCGGCCCCACTCTTCATCGACGATACGCCGGCTCTTTCGGTCTTCGAGTTCCGCTCGAAGGCACGCCGTCTGAAGATTCACAACGACATCAAGATTATCATCATCGACTACCTGCAGCTCATGACCGGTAACTCCGAGACAAAGAACGGCAACCGCGAGCAGGAGGTGGCCTTCATCTCGCGTACCCTGAAGGCGATTGCCAAGGAGCTCAATGTGCCGATTATCGCCCTGTCGCAGCTCAGCCGTCAGACCGAGATGCGTGGTGGCTCGAAGCGACCGCAACTTTCTGACCTGCGTGAGTCGGGAGCCATCGAGCAGGATGCCGATATCGTAGCCTTCATCCACCGCCCCGAGTACTACGGCATCAATCAGGATGAAAACGGCATGCCGACCGCCGGTATGGCCGAGATTATCCTGGCCAAGCACCGTAACGGTGCGGTGTGCGATGTGAATCTGCGCTTCATCAAGGAGCAGGCCCGCTTCATGGATGTCGATGATGCCATGTTGCCACCGGCACAAGCGGCCGATATGAACCAAGCCTACGACGACTATACGAGCAGCATGGGCGGTGGGGGTGCTATGGGTGGCGGCCTCGGCTCGGCGCGTGGCGACGACGAGTTTGCCCTGCCGCCACAGGGGCCGGTCAATACGAAGCCGCGCCAACTCGATGACGAGGCTCCCTTCTAATGAACCAAGCAACACCGTAGCCGATGTTTATCCGAACCTATGCAGCCTCCGTAGTGGGGATTGATGCCGTGCGTGTGACCGTCGAGGTCAATATCGCCGGTGGCGGGCTGGGCCTCTATCTGGTCGGCCTGCCCGACAATGCCGTCAAGGAGAGTGAGCAACGTATCCGTGCTGCGTTCGAGAATTCGGGCGAGAAGATGTCGGGACGGAAGGTCGTTGTGAACCTTGCTCCGGCCGATTTGCGCAAGGAGGGTGCATCGTTCGACCTGCCGATAGCGGTCGGTATTTTGGCTGCCATGCAACGTGTCTCGGAGCGCAAACTGGGCGAGACGATGTTGTGTGGCGAGTTGTCGCTCGATGGCACGGTGATGCCCGTGCGAGGTATTCTGCCGATGGCCCTTACGGCTCGTGAGGTGGGGCTGAAACGGCTGATTGTGGCGACCGAGAATGCTGCCGAGGCGGCGGTGGTCGAGGGGTTGGAGGTCATCGGTGTTGAGAGCCTGCGCCAGACCATCGACTTCCTGAACGACGATTGTACGCTCCTGCCTACGCAGCCTGTGGAGCGACAGGCCGCGGATGCCGCAACCCGCTATGCCGAGGATTTTGCCGATGTGAAGGGGCAGAGCCATGTGAAACGGGCGCTGGAGATTGCCGCTGCCGGTGGACATAACGTCTTGATGATTGGCTCCCCGGGCTCGGGAAAGACGATGTTGGCACGTCGTCTGCCGACGATTCTGCCGCCGCTGACAACCGACGAGGCGCTCGAAACGACCAAGATACACTCGGTGGCGGGATTGCAACGCTTCGAAGGGTTGATGCACCTGCGTCCCTTCCGGGCACCCCACCATACGGCCTCGCCCGTCTCGCTCATCGGTGGAGGACAATCGCCTCGCCCGGGGGAGGTGTCGTTGGCTCACAACGGGGTGCTGTTCCTCGACGAGTTGCCCGAGTTCGGCCGCTCGGTATTGGAGGTGCTGCGCCAGCCACTCGAAGAGAAGCAGATTGTCGTGTCGCGTGCCCGCTATAACGTCAGCTATCCGGCCAATTTCACGCTGGTGGCTGCGATGAACCCCTGCCCGTGTGGCTACTACAATCACCCCACGAAGGAGTGTGTCTGCTCGCCCGGCTCGGTACATCGCTATATGGGACGTATCTCGGGGCCGCTGATGGATCGTATTGATATGCACATCGAGGTAACGCCGATTGCTCCCGAGGAGTTGCAGTCGGCAGCCGAGGGGGAGCCTTCGTCGGTGATTCGCGAGCGTGTGGCTCGTGCCCGTGCCATTCAGCGAGCCCGCTTTCAGGGGGTTGCGGGGGTCTATACGAATGCCCGTATGAATACGGCCATGCTGCGTGACTATTGCCGCTTGGACGAGGCCTCGGATCTGTTGCTGCGCCGTGCCATGGAACGCTTGTCGCTTTCGGCACGTGCCTATGACCGCATTTTGAAGGTGGCTCGCACGATTGCCGACCTCGAGGGGCGTGAGCAGATTGCTGCGTCGGATGTGGCCGAGGCCATCGGTTACCGAAGTCTCGACCGCGAAGCGTGGGGGAAGTAAAAGAGGAACTTTGCGATTAAGGTGAGCGCAGAGGCCGCTTTTGCGGACTATGCCGAGCCGGAGCAAAGTCAAGCCTGCGCAGCAGGATTAAAGAGGATAGAGGAAAGAGGAAAGAGGAAAGAGGATAGAGGAGAGAGAGGTGAGAGGTGAGAAGTGAGAGGAGCGTGTTTTTCCCAAAACTCCCAAAACTCAAAAAAAAGACAACGATGAAAAAACAGTATAAAATCATTCTTTCGGGAGGTGGCACAGGTGGCCATATCTACCCGGCCGTGGCTGTTGCCGAGGCACTCCGTCGTCGCTTAGGCGATGCCGTGGAACTCCTCTTCGTAGGTGCCGAGGGGAAGATGGAGATGGAGAAGGTGCCCGCCTTGGGCTATTCGATTGTGGGGCTTCCGATTGCCGGATTGCAACGTCGCCTCGATTGGCACAATCTGCTGGTGCCCTTCAAGGTGTTGCGCAGCATCCGCCGTGCCAAGGAGGCGATTCGCTCGTTTGGAGCCGATGTGGTGGTGGGCTTTGGCGGTTATGCCAGTGCGCCGGTGCTGTGGGCCGCCCAGCGCATGGGGGTGCCGACGCTCATCCAGGAGCAGAACTCCTATGCCGGGCTGACGAATAAGATTTTAGGCAAGCGTGCTCGCAAGATTTGCACCGCCTATGAGGGTATGGAGCGATTTTTCCCTGCCGACCGCATCCGCCTGACGGGTAACCCCTTGCGAGGAAACTTCTCGAAGGAGGGTGCCGACCGCCAAGCGGCGCTGGCGCACTATGGGTTTACGGCCGAGCGCAAGACGCTGCTCGTTGTCGGAGGTTCGCTCGGTACACGACGCCTGAATGAGATGATGAAACGCTGGATAGCCTCACTCGATGGGGAGTGCCCCGTGCAGGTCATCTGGCAGACGGGAAAATATTACGAGCAGGAGATGCGTGCGTTTCTTGCGGCGCATCCCACGACCAACATTTGGCAGGGAGCCTTTATCGACCGCATGGATTTGGTCTATGCGGCGGCCGATTTGGTGATTTCGCGCAGTGGCGCAGGTACGGTCTCGGAGTTGTGCCTCGTAGCCAAACCGGTGCTGTTTGTCCCCTCACCCAATGTAGCCGAGGATCATCAAACGATGAATGCCCGCGCCTTGGAGCGTGAGGGTGCAGCCGTTGTGGTGAGCGATGCTGCCTGTGAGGAGGAGGCTGTGCCGCAGGCTTTGGCTCTGTTGGAGGATGAGGCACGTCTGGCCTCGATGCGCACCCATTTAGAGCGATTGGCTCGTCCCCGTGCAGCCGAGGATATTGTCGATGAGATATTGAAATTGCTTTAAGGCGATGGAGAAGAAGAACTACTATTTTTTGGGCATTGGCGGCATTGGCATGAGTGCCTTGGCGCGCTACTTCCTGCATGAGGGGTGTCGTGTGGCGGGCTACGACCGCACGGAGAGCCCATTGACACGCCAACTCGTGGCCGAGGGTGCCGAGATTCACTACGAGGAGTCGGTAGAGGCTATCCCTGCTGCGATGCGGGATGCCGCGACGACCATCGTGGTCTATACGCCGGCCGTGCCGACGGAGCATGCCGAGTATCAATATTTCCTGCAGCACGGATTCACTATTGAGAAACGGTCGCAGATGCTGGGCCACCTCTCCGAGGGACACTATGTGATGGCTGTGGCGGGTACGCATGGCAAGACGACCACCTCGACGCTGACGGCTTGGCTCAATCTGGCTCTCACCGAAGGGGGCTCGGCCTTCCTGGGGGGTATCTCGAAGAATTTCGAGAGCAACCTCTACCTCGGTGAGCGGGGCAATCGTCTGGCGGTCGAGGCCGATGAGTTTGACCGTTCTTTCCTGCGCCTACAGCCCGATGTGGCCGTTATTACTTCGGCTGATGCCGACCACCTCGACATTTATGGCACCCACGAAGCGGTGAAGGAGGCCTTCTCGCAATTTGTCGACCGCATCAAGGTGGGGGGTGCGTTGGTATTGAAACAGGGGGTCGATGTGGCTGTCAACAATCGTGATATCACGCTTTACCGCTACGCTTACGACACGCCGAGCGACTTCTATGCCACGCATATCCGCCTCGAAGAGGGTGGCCACTATCGGTTCGATTTGGTGATGCCCGACCGCACGGTACAGGATTGCACGTTGGGTATTCCCGGATGGGTAAACATCGAAAATGCCGTGGCTGCCGTGGCGATGTGCTGGGTGGCAGCCCGTCGGGAGGGTGTAGCCTTCGACGAGGAGCGACTCCGCTGGGGGCTGGCCCATTTCCAGGGGGTGAAGCGTCGCTTCGAGTTCTATGTGAATACCCCCACGCAGGTCTATATGGATGATTATGCCCACCATCCGCGTGAGTTGTCGGCAGCTTTGACCTCGGTGCGTGGGATGTTCCCCGGCCGACGTATCATGGCTATTTTCCAGCCACACCTTTACACCCGTACACGCGACCTCTATCGGGAATTTGCCGAGGCTCTTTCGCAGGCCGATGAGGTGGTGCTGCTGCCTATCTATCCGGCACGTGAGGAGCCTATCGAGGGGGTCTGCTCGGAGATGATTGCTGCCGAGGTAACCATTCCGTGCCGCATCGTGGAGCGTGAGGCGTTGGCCGAGTGGCTGCGTGAGGTGCCTACGGATGTCGTCATTACCTTTGGTGCGGGGAATATTGATGCCTGCTGCGGAGCGGTGGCCGAGGTGCTCTCGGGCAAGGTCTTGGGCTCCGAGCCGCATGACATGAAGAGTGAATAACGCGACTGACCATGCAACGATTCCTGCGATACCTGTTGTTGAGCCTGCTGTGGGGTGGGGTGGTAGCCTATGTCGGTTATGCCGCCCTGCTGGCGCGTGCCGAACATCGTGAGGCGGTGGTGCAGCGACTCGATATCGTGGTGGCAGACAGCTCGGTGTATGGCTCGTTGGTGCAATCCGAGGAGGTGTTGCGATGGATGAAACGCCAAGGCCGGAAACTCGTCGGACAGCCTTGCGATTCAATCGACCTGGCCGCTATCGAACACCTGATTCTGAAGAATGGTTTTGTGGCTACGGCCGAGGCGAGCCTGCAAGGCGAGGGGCTGTTGTCGGTGCGCCTGACCCAGCGTCAACCGCTGTTGCGTCTGCGTCTGGAAGGGATGGACAGTTACCTGACCCGGGAGGGATACCTCTTTGCTGTTCCGCCTCGCTCGGCACGCTATGTGCCGGTTGTAACGGGAAGTTATCGCCCGCCTGTGCCGTTGCGCTATACGGGTCGTGTACGGGATTATATCGACCACGAGTTGTGGAAAATCGATACGATGATTCTGGCTCTTGAGCGGTCGAAGTTGCCCCACTATGCCGCTGAGCGGCAAAATGACCGCAATTTGCGAGGGGTCAGTCGCAAGCGCACCTCGAAACATTGGTGGCGACTCGAACGGGAAGAGCGGTTTCAGGCGCGCGTCAAGGTGCTGCGAGCCGAGAAGGCTGCTTTGCGCAAAATGTATCGTTATCGGGGCCGCCAGATTCAGGCCGAGATTGACCGTATCGAGATGCAACAGGAGCAACTGCGTGCCGAACAAAAAAAGTTGAAAAAAAAGTACGAAGATTTCATGAAACTCCTTACCTTTGTAGAACAAGTCGAGCAGAACGATTTTTGGGGGTCGGAGTTGGTGGAAATCATCGCATCTACGACCTCCAGCGGAGCATTAGAACTGGCGCTCATACCCCGCAGCGGCCATTTTACGATTCAATTCGGTCGCATCGAGCAGGTGGAGGAGAAATTCGAAAAACTCGACCGCTTCTATCGCGACGGATTGCGTGTGGTGGGGTGGGATTGTTTTCGTGAGGTCGATGTCCGCTTCTCAAACCAGGTGGTTTGTCGATGAATGAAGAAAAGAGCATAAAAGAGAATAAAAAAGATAGCGAACTGTGGAAAGAAAGAGTTATATCACAGCGGTCGATTTGGGTTCTACGAATGTGGTTGTGGCGGTTGCCGTGAAGCAGGAGGAGGGGCTCGAATTGAAAGCCTTGGTGTCGAAACCCGTGCAGGGAGTGCGTGCGGGCCAGATTGATAATATCGAACAGGTGGGGCAGGCTGTTGTTGCCGCCTTTGCGGAGGCGGGAGCCGAGGTCGGCATCCGCATTACGGAGGCCTATGCCGGCATCTCGGGCGAATTTGTGCGTTGTGCCCGCCGTTCGGATTATGTCTTTGTGGCCAATCCGCAAAATGGGGTGAGCGAGCAGGATGTGAAGAGCCTGTTCGACCGCATGCGTAACCTCCAAGCCCCCGAGAAAGAGGTTATCATGGAGTATATTCCGCAAAACTATCTGGTCGATGATAGTCAGGAGGTCTCCAATCCCATCGGTTCGTTTGGTCGTAAACTCTCGTCGACCTTTAACTATGTGCTGTGCGGTACGACCCCGATGGAGCGTATCGAGATGGCACTCAAGCGTGCCGGCGTCGAGTTGGCCGGCATCCTGCCCAATACGCTGGCTGTACCCGAAGCGGTGCTCACACCTGACGAGAAGGAGGAGGGTGTTGCGGTCATCGATATCGGTGGCGGGGTAACCGATGTGACGGTCTACTACCGCAATGTGGTGCGCTATGTAGCCTCGATACCGATGGGCTCGGCAGCCATCAACCACGATATTCGCACGATGGGAGTCCCCGAGCGATTCGTTGAGAGCCTGAAACAGAAGTATGGTTCGGCTGTGGCCGAGCGGGTCTCGGAGGCGAAGTTAATCAGCATCACGGGGCGCACGGCGCGTGAATCACGCGATATTTTGTTGCGCAACCTGGCCACGGTTATCGAGTCGCGAGCGATGGATATTGTCGATTTCGTGAAGGATGAACTCAAGATTTCGGGCTATGAAAATAAGTTGGCTTATGGCTTGGTACTGACAGGAGGCTCGGCCAATCTGAAGGACCTCGATGAACTCTTCCGCATCGGCACGGGGCTGGATGTGCGTGTTGCACAGCCCGAGAACGGCTTGGTGGAGACTTCGTTGGAGCGTGTGGCAGATCCGTCTTATGCTACGGTGGTGGGTCTGCTGTTGCAGGGAGCCGAGCGTAGCAAGGGGGGTACGGCCTATGTGCTCAGCCCTCGTTCGCAGACGACGCCCGTAACCCCGACACCAGCCCGTCCTGCGGTGCCGCAACCTCCGGTAAGCACGCCGGTGGCTCCCCGCCAGAGTCCGGTTTCAGCGCCGACAACACCTGTTGTACCACCCCCGATTGAGAAACCCTATGTGCCGGCTGTTGAACCGGTGCAGCAACCGGCCAAATCCTCGGTCGATGAGCAACCTGCATCGAATGTCGATGAAAAGACGCAGGTTGAGCCCCAGCCGAACACGACCGAAGAGAAGAAGGGTGGCTTCTGGGGATGGATTAAAACCCTGACCGAGAACTTTGAGTCGCCGGGTGACGAGGAGATTTAATCTGCAACCAGCAATCGAGTTGCAAGCAACGAATGAAAGTGAGGCCTTGCGGCCTTGTAGTAATAAGCGATAGAGAAAGAAGAAGAGTATGACAGCCGATTTGATGTCTGAAATCAAAGCAATACGTAACGAGGGGTCGATTATCACGGTGATGGGTGTCGGTGGTGCCGGCGGCAATGCTGTGAACCACATGTGGAACATGGGAATCGAAGGTGTAACCTTCATGGTCTGCAATACAGATCGTCAGGCGTTGAATATCAGCCCCGTGGAGCAGAAAATCCAGCTGGGAAAAGATGGTCTGGGAGCCGGCAGTGACCCTGAAACGGGTCGCCAGTTGGCCATCGAGTCGTTGGAGGATATTCGTCAAGCCTTGGCCGAGGCGGGCGCACGCATGGTCTTTATCACGGCCGGTATGGGCGGTGGTACAGGTACGGGTGCATCGCCTGTGATTGCTCAGTTGGCCAAGGAGATGGGGCTGTTGACGGTTGCTATCGTTACCTCGCCGTTGGCCGTTGAGGGTAAGCCGCGTTATGAGCAAGCTCTCCGCGGCATTGAGGAGTTACGCAAGACGGTCGACTCCCTGCTGATTATCAATAACGAGAATATCTTGGAACTCTATGGTCGTCTGTCGCTCAAGCAGGCTTTCGGCAAGGCTGACGACATCTTGTCGTTGGCCACGAAGGGTATCGCCGAGATTATTACCGTGGAGAGTGATTTGGTCAATGTCGACTTTGCCGATGTGTCGCGGGTGATGCGTAATAGTGGCCGTGCTCATATGGCCGTGGCCCTTGCTGAGGGTGAAGATCGTGCCTTGCAGGCAGCACAAGCCTCGTTGGAGTCTCCGCTGCTCGACCACAATCAAATTGCCGGTGCGAAGAATATTCTGCTCAATATCTCGGTGGACAAGGCCGAGAACCTCATCTATCAGGAGGTTATTGAGATTTTGAATTTCATTCAGGCACACGCCAGTGTCAAGCAGGCAGATGGCTCGGTGCATACGGCGAATATTATTTGGGGTACGAGTGAGAAACCTTCGTTGGGCGACGCCTTGGAGTTGGTGGTCGTTGCTACGGGTTTCGAGGAGCATCCTACCTCGGCCTTGATTCCCGAGCCGGTGCTGCCCCCTGTTTCGGTGGAACAGCCGAAAACGGATTTGGAGCCTATTAAACCGGTGCAACCGCGCCAGACTCCTCGCTCGCAGGAGCCGGTGGTGCTGGGTGCTCCGCCGAAACGCTACGAGCATATCGAGGTGCGGTTGGCCAAACCGGCTTATCAGGCGCGTAATGCGAAATTTATTGTGCAGACCTCCACGGCACGTAAAGAGGTGCTGCGCGAGGAGCCGCAGGAGCAGCCTGACGAGCAACAAGAGCAGGGTGGCTCGCTCTTCTAAACCGCAGGGGCTGAACGGATAGCCGCAACCAATGCTACCCCGTAACTATTCCCTATAAAATGATTACTGATTACTCAAAATGGAGAACTCTTTGGCCTGGATTATTTTTCATGGGGTGACGCCCGAGGTAATAGGGATGGGGGTCGCAACCCTCTGCCTACTCTTGGTGTCGGCCCTTGTTTCGGGCTCCGAGACCTCGTTTTTCTCGCTCTCGCATCAAGATATTCAGGAGTTGAAGCGGATGGAGAGCCCTTCGGCATCGACGGCTCTGCGCTTGCTGGGAAATGTCGACCTGCTGCTAGCCACGATTTTGGTGGTCAATAATCTGGTCAATATCTGCATCACGTTGCTCACCTCGGCCATTGTCGACCGCCTGTTCAGTTTCAACCATTTCGAGTTTCTATTCAAGACCGTGCTGGTTACCTTCTTGTTGCTCCTCTTTGGCGAGGTGCTGCCGAAGGTCTTTGCCCAGACGCTGCCGCTGCATTTTGCCCGCTTTGCGGCTCGTCCCTTGCTGGTGATGCGTACATTGGTCTACCCCTTTGCCATGGTGTTGGTGCGTACGGGCAACACGATTAGCGAACACGCCTCCCACCGCCACGAGATTTCGCTCGACGAGTTGGCCGATGCAGTCGATATGACCCATGCCGAGAACAGCGAGGAGCATGAGATGTTGTCCGGCATTGTCAACTTCGTCAACACGGAGGTGCAGGAGATTATGAAGCCGCGTGTCGACATCGCTGCCATCGAACTGACGGCCGACTACGAGGTGCTCAAGACGCTGATTATGACCTCGGGCTTTTCGCGTATTCCGGTCTACGACGAGGATATCGACCATATTCGAGGCGTGCTCTACGTCAAGGATTTGATGCCCTACATCGGCCGTGGCAACGAATTTGGCTGGCAGCAGCTGATTCGCAAGCCCTATTTTGTCCCCGAGCATAAGAAGATTAACGACCTGTTGGAGGATTTCCAGTCGAATAAGGTACACATGGCCATCGTAGTCGATGAGTACGGCTCGACCCTGGGCCTGATTTCGCTCGAAGATATCATCGAGGAGATTGTCGGTGAGATTTCCGACGAGAGCGACGTGGATGAAAAACTCTATACGACGCTGGGGCCGAAGTGCTACCTCTTTGAGGGGAAGGCGCACATCGTCGATTTTGAGCGCATTCTGGATTTGGACGAGGATACCTTCTCCGATGTACGCGGCGAGGCGGAGACGTTGGCCGGCATGATGCTCGAATTGAAACGTGATTTTCCGCGTAAGGGCGATTCGTTTGTTGCCCACGATATCCGTTTCACGGTGAGCGAGATGGAGCGTCACCGCATCGACAAAATTAAAGTCGAGGTGCTGTGAGAAGCCCGGGAGCTCACGATAGGCTGATGTCCCCCCTGATGAAGCCTGAGGAGTACGAGGGGTGGGTCACTGCTGCCGAGAAACGAACAGCCGAGGGCTTTGGTTCGCCCCGTCGCCGTGCGGAGTATTTGACCTGGCGGGCACTCGTTCGCCAATACTATGGCCACGACCTTCAATTTGCCTATGATGCGCTTGGAGCCCCCTATGTGGTCGACCACCCCGAGTGGTATCTATCTGTTTCCCATACGAAAACGTCTGTTGCCGTGTTGCTCAGCGAGTATCGCTGCGGTATCGACATGGAAGAGACGAATCGCCGCTTTCAACGCATCCGTCACAAATATCTGACCGATGAGGAGTTGGCGTTGAGCGACCATCCTCATTTTTTGGCTATCGCCTGGTGCGCCAAGGAGGCGTTGTATAAGTATGCCGGTGAGCGAGAACTCGATTTTACACAAGACCTGCGCTTGCTCTGTTTGGATGCCGGCCGTGCCGAGGGGCAGTTGCGGGCACAAATAAAAGACGGCGAGCCGTTGTGGCTCACCGTCGATGTGGAGTCCGATTATGTAATCGTCGAAGTGGTCGATTGCCGTTAGAGACCGAGCTTCTTGGCAATAGCCTTCGGCAACGCCTTCTTGTTGACCATCAGGTCGGTGGTCTTGTAGGCTACGAAGGGCTTCGAGAAGTACCAGAAGCCATCATACGGCTTCACCGTATCCCACGAATTTTGTACCTTATAGTAGAGCGTTCCGTTCTGGTCAACGGCCGTACCTACGATGACCATGCCGTGGTCGTCGGTCGTCTCGTAGTTATCGAAGGCCTCTTGGCGCATCTGCTGGTTGATTTCGCGCTCCTTGCCGGGCTTGTCGAAGGAGTAGAGGGCAGCCTCACGCTCTTTGGCGGTGAGTTGACCCCAACGCTCGGCCTCGGTACCGCTCATCGACTTCGGATCGGTCTCGGGAATCACACCGATCGCCTTCGTGCGGCTGAAGCCCTTCTCGCTCACATCTGTACCCCAAGCCAGCGTGTAGCCCTGTTCGAGTGCGTGGTCTACGACCTGCATCATCTCCTCGAGCGGGAGGTTGTAGACCTCGCCCCACATCCAGTTGTCGGGCACCTCGAGGATAAACTTCGTGTAGAAGGGGTGATGCGTGAAGGAGCTGATGTCGATGTAATCCTCCATGTCAATGGGCAGCGACTTGGCAAACGACTGCGGCGTGTACTCCTTACCTTGCCAGGTAAAGGTCTCGGGCATCTCACCGAAATACTCATCGAGCAGGGCGTTGAAACCACGCTTCCATGCTGTCGAGAGGGGGCGACGCGACTTCTCGCCGGCCTGCATCACCGCATCGAGGTAGGCTTTCAGCACGGCCGACAACTCGTGAAAGTCGGGCAGCTCGGTGCCGTAGTTCAGGCCTTTGTAGACCTCAAAGGGTACGATGCCATATTTCTTGATACCCTCCGTAACGTCGTGAGCCGCACCACCTTCGGCAAAGTTCAGCGAGCCGTGCATGCGCACATAACGCTCGGCCTTCTCCATGAAGGAGTGGCGCACGATCCACATCTCCGAGAGGTGAATGGCCTCCCCACCGGCACGCAGAATTTCGCTTTCGAGGAAGGTCATCGTCGAGTAGCACCAGCACGTACCACTACGGTTCTGATTCTTCACAGGGGTCGTTTCGATGATTTTCTGATCGGTGAAGATGTACCCCTCGGCCTTCTTCTCCTCGGCCGGTTGTGCCATTGCGCTCCATGCCGTGATGAGGGCTGCGAGCAGTGTCAACAAAAGTTTCATATCAAGTTTGGTTTAAGGTTTTACGACTATTTCTTTTTCGATTTCCGCACAATATCGAGGCAGGCCTCCAGCGTCAGCTCCTCGGCCTTGCTCCCCTTCGGCAGGCGGTAGTTCTTCCCCTTGTAGGCGATGTAGGCACCATAGGGACCCTGCTTGATGAGCATATCCTTATCCTCCTCGAAGGTACGCAGCGGGGTGCGAGCAGCCGTTGCTGTGGCCTCCTTGGCCTTCATCAGTTCGACGCAACGCTCGTAACTAACCGTATAGGGGTCATCGCCCTTTTGCAGCGAGGCGAAATTCTTACCGTGGCGGACATAAGCACCGAAGCGGCCAATGCCGACCACCAACTCCTCGCCATCCAACGCCCCTACGGTGCGTGGCAGAGCAAAGAGCTCGAGTGCCTCCTCGAGGGTGATGGCCTCGATTAATTGCCCCTTCTTGAGCGAGGCGAATTGCGCTTTGCCACCCTCTTCGGCCTCGATTTCGACCATCGGGCCGTAGCGACCGATGCGAGCCTTGACCATGCGGCCTGTCTTGGGGTCGATGCCCAGCTCACGCACCTGACTGCGACGGTCGGTCTGTGTGCCGATAGCCTCATCGACCATGCGATGGAAGGGCGAGTAGAAGTCGCCAATCATTTTATCCCATGTAATCTCGCCCTCGGCAACACGGTCAAACTCTTTCTCGACCGAAGCGGTGAAGTTGTAGTCGAGAATCGGCCCGAACTGCGTCTCCAGGTAGTCGTTGACGAGCATACCGATGTCGGTCGGCGAGAGGCGGTTGCGCTCCTTGCCCACACTCTCCGTGTGGCTCTTCGAAATCAGTTTTCCGTTCGAGAGGGTCAGTTGCAGGTAGTTGCGTTTGTGGCTGTCGCGCGACTGTTTCTCGACATAACCACGATTGATGATGGTCGTGATGGTCGGTGCGTAGGTCGACGGACGGCCGATGCCGAGCTCCTCGAGTCGCTTGACGAGCGAAGCCTCGTTGTAGCGTGCCGGTGGCATCGTATACCGCTCCGTGGCGGCAATTTGCTTGGCTGTCAGCGGGTCGCCGGCCGTGAGTTTCGGCAATACGCCCTCGCTTCCCTCGGTGGCGTTGTCATCATCGGTCGACTCGGAGTAGAGTTTGAGGAATCCGTCGAAACGAATCACCTCGCCTTGAGCAATGAATTGCAATTCGCTGCCACCAATTTCGATGGTGATGGTCGTGCGATCCAATTCGGCGTACACCATCTGCGAGGCTACGGTACGTTTCCAAATCAGGTCGTAGAGACGCTTCTCGGCCGTCGAGCCTTCGATGCTTTGGCGGTCGATGTACGAGGGGCGAATCGCCTCGTGTGCCTCTTGTGCCCCCTTGCTCTTGGTCTTGTAGTTGAACCAGCGGTGGTACTCTTCGCCGAAGAGTTTCGTAATCTCCTCTTTGCACTGTGCCAACGCCTGTACCGAGAGGTTCACCGAGTCGGTACGCATATAGGTAATCAAACCCTGCTCGTAGAGGTGCTGTGCCACCGACATGGTCTGCGATACGGACATGCCGAGTTTACGGCTTGCCTCCTGTTGCAGGGTCGAGGTGGTGAAGGGGGGTGCGGGGAAACGCTGTGCGGGTTTCTCCTCCGAGCGAATAACCTTAAAGGTGGCCTCTTTGCACCCTTCGAGGAACGCACGTGCCTCCTGCTCCGTCTCGAAACGCTTCGAGAGTTCTGCCTTGAAGAGCGTCTTCTCGGGGTCGTTCTGGGCGAAGAATTGGGCTACTACGCGGAAGTAGGGGGTGGGTCGGAAGGCGATAATCTCGCGCTCGCGCTCCACGATGAGGCGGACGGCTACCGACTGTACGCGACCTGCCGAGAGCGACGGGCGCACCTTCTTCCACAGCACGGGCGAGAGCTCGAAGCCGACCAGGCGGTCCAATACACGACGTGCCTGCTGGGCATGTACGAGGTTCATATCGACCGTGCGCGGCTGCTCGATAGCCTCCAGAATGGCCTTCTTCGTGATTTCATGGAAGACGATACGCTTCGTCTGGTCAATGGGGAGCCCCAACACTTCGGTCAGGTGCCATGCGATGGCCTCTCCTTCACGGTCTTCATCGGAAGCCAACCAGACGGTCTTCGTTTGCGCCAGTTTCGAGAGTTCGGCAACCACCTTCTTTTTGTCGGCCGGAATCTCGTAGATGGGTGAGAATCCCTCCTCGATGTGGATGCCCAAATCCTTCTTTGCCAAGTCACGGATGTGACCGAAACTCGAACGCACCATGAAATTTTCGCCTAAAAATTTCTCGATGGTTTTGGCTTTGGCCGGGGACTCGACTATCACTAAATTTTCTTGCATAATGCTTCTTCTAAATCTTCGCTTGTGGCCGTTCGTTGTGGCGGCCGGTTATTAAACACGAAAACCTATGTGCTTGACATAGGTTTCGCCTGTGGCTTGTTTTTCAGTAGGTTAGAGTACCATGTTGTAGGTAAACTCAAACCATATCGGAGCTTCGAGAGGTGCCTCTGTATCGTTGTCTGCTCCTTGCAGATAACTCGTTGCGAAGGAGTAGATGCTGTAGGCCTCGGGACCGAGGTAGATGACACGTTTCTTGACATTGTCGAGATTGACAGCCCGACCCTCTTTCACGGCTACTCGACACTCCTCCTTGTAGCTGTTCCACAACTGCTGCATGTAGCCCGTGATGTTCATCGTATAGCGGCCGTGGCTGCGGTTGATGTATCCGCCGTAGTCGAGCGTCGTGCTGTAACTCTGCTCGTAGGCGTAGGCGTAATCCGAGATACCGGTCAGCTTCTTGTAGTCGGTGTAGAGACCGAGACGGCTCTGTGCCGACTCCATCTCCTCGATGAGCGAGGTGTATTTGTCCCCCATGGCAGGCCCTATCGAGAGGTAGTCGTAGATGCTCGACGGGAGGTAGAAGTACATCATCGCCTGCGAGAAGGCCAACGTCGAGAAGTTCTTACCCGAGGCGGTGTTTTCCTCGTCGAGAATTGCTTGCAGTGCATCGAAGAACTCCTGCGTGAAGGCAATCTCGGAGAGCAGACCACCCATCCCCTCTACGATGAGCTCCGAACGCTCGGGGCGTTGTGTCGATGCCTCGTTGTACTGCGATACATCCAGCTTCATCGACCCCTGCGAGTAGTCGTGATGAATGGTATTAATCGAGACATTCGAATTGGTCGAGTAGTAGGAGTCGTAGAAGTAGTAGACCATGCCGATGGTATCCTGAATCAGTGTCGGATCCTCCTTGCGACGGTTACGACCATAAATCGAGAGGGTCGACTCCTCGAGCGTGGTTACATAAATCGAGCCCTCCCCCTCGGGGTCGCTTATGGGCTTGATGTAGAGACCCTTGAACTCTTCGAGCCACTGCTTGACACTGTCGCGCGAGTAGATCGAATAATCCCCCTTGTAGGTGCCCGCTTTCAAGAACAGGCGGTCGATGAACGCTTTTCCCTCTTCGGTGGGGGTCAGGGTTACGGCGGTAGTTGCCGGGCCTTTGTCGCCACCCAACTCAAAGGTAAAGATGGGATTCTGTGCTACGCAACCGGCCTCTTCGGGGTCGAAGCGCAGGTAGAAGGTCGTGTCGAGCGTACCATCGTTATTCGAGTCATCGCTCATCTCGAGGTAGTCGTTGCTCGTCACCTCAAAAATACCGAATTGTTGCACCTTGGTCGTATCACCGCCATAGGTATTGATCGAGAGGGTCAGCTGTGCCGAGTCGAAGAAGGGCAGATAGCCGAAATAACCCGAGTCGACCGTATAGAAATTGGTGTATTGCGTGAGGAAGGCTGCAGTGCGCCGTCCCAACTTGGCATCAAACATCGAACCCATGTAGCCATTCGAGATATTCGAGCTGACGATGGAGTCGGTCTGGTAGAGACGTGTTTCGACATATTTGCGGGGGTTGAGTGCATCGACCGAGGGTTTTAAGGTCGTGTAACCGGCCTTCATCTGCTGGTTCTCGGGTACGAGGTTTGCACCCAACGTGTCATCCACTTCGACATCGCAGGCCGACGCCAATAGGAGGACAACGGCTGCCGCAATGAGCCGTACTGCACGTTGCATGTTATTGAATTTGCTCATAGAATCGGTTGTAATTATCGAAAAAGTCTGCTGCCTCGGGAGCCTGATACTCCAGCATCGGCTTGCCGCTCTTGCGGGCCATCTCGAGTATGTTGGCCGGCACCTCGTTCGAGGCCACCACGACACCGTCGACATACTCAAGAACGAAACGACAGAGGTTTTCGTATGAAGGGTCGTTCAAAAGAGCCAAATTTTCATCCGAGACACCCTCGCCGGCGATTTTTTGAGCCATGGAGGAATCCAATTTTCCGGGGAGCGTATCGCCATAGAGCGAAACAACCACCTTCACGTCGCGGAAGATCGGGTCATCGGCGAAGACGCGCTTCAGATAGACGGGGGCTACGGCCGAGAACCAGCCGTGGCAGTGCACGACGGTGGGCACCCAACGCAACTTCTTGACCGTTTCGAGTACGCCACGTGCGAAGAAGATGGCACGCTCGTCGTTGTCGGCGAATCCCTCGCCCGTTTCGGGGTCGGTCAGCACCGCTTTGCGAGCGAAGTAGTCGTCGTTATCGATGAAGTAGATCTGCACGCGCGCTGAGGGAATCGAAGCCACCTTGATGATGAGTTGGTGGTCGTTGTCGTCGATGATGAGGTTCATGCCCGAGAGTCGAATCACCTCATGAAGTTGGTGGCGGCGTTCGTTGATACACCCGTAGCGGGGCATAAACGAGCGAATCTCGTTGCCTCGTTCCTGCATGGCCTGCGTCAATTGGCGGCACAGCGTCGAGCCCTCCGTCTCGGGGAGATAGGGGGTAATCTCTTGGCAGATATACAGAATCTTGTTTGCCATGGTTTGCTGTATTTACAAGTGCAAAGATAGTGAAAAAAATCGAATTTTTTGTTCCCGTTAGCGAATCAGCATGGCATCGCCATAGGTGCCGAAACGATAGCCGGCTTCGTGCGCCTCCTTGTAGGCCTGCATCACGAGGTCGTATCCGCCAAAGGCAGCCACCATCATGAGTTGGGTCGAGTAGGGGAGGTGGAAGTTCGAGACCATGGCATCGGCCACCGTAAAGTCATAGGGGGCGAAGATGAATTTATTGGTCCATCCCGTATCTGCCTTAATCATACCGCCGGTCGAAACCACGGTTTCGAGCGTGCGCATGACCGTCGTGCCCACCGATACGATGCGACGATGGTTGCGCTTGGCATTGTTTACGGCCGCTGCCGCCTCCTCCGATACGATGTATTGCTCGGAGTCCATCTTGTGCTTCGAGAGGTCTTCCACGTCGACCGTGCGGAAGTTGCCCAACCCGACGTGCAACGTGAGGAATGCGCTCTCCACACCCTTAATCTCCATGCGCTTGAGCAAGTGTTTCGAGAAGTGCATGCCGGCCGTCGGAGCCGCTACGGCACCCTCGTTGGCGGCAAAGATGGTCTGGTAACGCTCAGCATCTTCGGGCTCGACCTTCTCGCGTACCCAGCGCGGCAGGGGCGTTTCGCCCAAGGCGAAGAGTGCCTTCTTAAACTCCTCATACGAGCCATCGAAGAGGAAACGCAGCGTGCGACCACGCGAGGTGGTGTTGTCGATGACCTCGGCCACGAGCAGGTCGTCGTCACCGAAGTAGAGTTTGTTGCCGATACGAATTTTACGTGCCGGGTCTACCAGCACATCCCACAACCGCAACTCGCGGTTTAGCTCACGCAGCAGGAAGATTTCGATTTCGGCACCGGTCTTCTCCTTATTGCCGTAGAGGCGGGCGGGAAAAACTTTGGTGTCGTTGAAGACGAAGAGGTCCTGCTCGTCGAAGTAATCGAGGATGTCTTTGAATTGACGGTGCTCGATTTCACCCGTCTTGCGGTCGATGACCATCAGGCGCGAATCGTCGCGGTTGATGGTCGGATATTGCGCCATTTCGGGCGAAAATTCGTATCCGTATTGCGATAATTTCATAGTTAACCGTTGGTTTTGAGGTAACAACAATCTATATTAATACGCAAAAAAGACTATTTTGTTTCACTTTGCAGCAGTTTTTCCAAAAAATCGTGCAATTGCCAGGCTCCCTCGGCCGTAAAACCGCCACTGCGGGTGCGGCGAAGGGCTGTAAGATGGGCTCCGCTGTGAAGAGCCTCGCCAATCTCACCGGCCAGTGAACGGATGTAAGTGCCTCGGCTGCAACGTACACGCAGACGCAGGTCGGGCAGTGTCAGCGACTCTACCTCCATCTCGTAGATGTTGATGTGTGCCTTTTTCAACTCGACCGTCTCGCCGGCGCGTGCAATGTCGTAGGCACGCAACCCCTCGACCTTCTTGGCCGAGTAGAGCGGAGGCAATTGCTCACGCTCGCCGGTGAGCGATGTGAGTGCCTCGTCGAGCATCGGGCGGGTGATGTGTCGCCAGGGGTAGGTGTGGTCGATGGTGTGCTCGCAATCGAAACTCGGTGTAGTGCTGCCGAAACGTATGTCGGCGATGTACTCCTTCTCCTCGGCCTGCAGCGAGTCGACGAGTTTCGTGGCACGGCCGATGCAGACGAGCAATACGCCCGTGGCCAATGGGTCGAGTGTGCCGGCATGACCCACCTTGATTTTGCGATAGCCGATGTGGCGCAGGGCATATTTTATTTTGCGCACCACGTCGGCCGATGTCCAGTGAAGGGGCTTGTCGATGACGGCTATGTAGCCCTCTTCGAAATTGATTCCCCGAAGTTCTTTGTTGCTCAGCATGGGCATGGAGTTAGAGTGCATGGATCAGGGCGATGGCTCCCACGATCAGACAGTAGACGGCAAACCAGATGAGCCGCCCCCGTTTGACGATTTCAATCATAAATTTGCAGGCCAGCGTGCCGGTGATGAAGGCGGCGAGGAATCCGCCGGCCAGGGCTGCGGTTGGCACATCGAGTGTGGCCATTTCGCCCGAGGCGATGTCAAGCAACATCTTGCCCAAGATGACGGGGATGACCATCAGGAACGAGAAGTTGGCCACGGAGGCTTTGTCATTGCCGAGAATCAGACCGGTGGCAATTGTCGAGCCCGAGCGGGAGAGTCCGGGCATCGTGGCGGCTGCTTGTGCCACGCCGATGAGGAAGGCATCCCGATACGAGAGGGTGGTCTTCTGGCGAGGCTTGGCGTAGTAGGCAAAGGCGAGCAGTGCGGCCGTCAGCAGGAGCATGGCTCCGACAAAGGCGAGCGACGAGAAGAGGGCTTCGATTTGCTCCCCAAAGCAGATGCCGATGATGCCGGCCGGTATCATCGAGAGGATGATTTTGACGACGTAGGCCTGTTCAGCGTTGTACGTGCGCGAGAAGAGCCCGAGGAAGAGCCGCCACAACTCACGCCACAGCACGACGATGGTGCTCAGCACGGTGGCGGCATGGAGCGTAACGTCGAAGGTGATGTTGTTCTCCAACTCTACGCCCAGCAACTCTTTGGCCAATTGCAGATGACCGCTGCTCGAAACAGGCAAAAACTCGGTAACGCCCTGGACGATACCGAGTAAGATGGCTTGTAATGTATCCATTTATCGTTGTGAATAATCTTCTTTATCGAGCCTGCCAAATCAATGCCGAAGCACCGAGGATAGCGGCATTTTTACCCTGAATACCGCTGGGCAACACCTTTACCTTATTTTTATAGGTGAACATCATGTTCTCCTCCATGTATCGCTTCGTCGGCTCGAAAATCAACTCACCGGCCTTGGCCAATCCGCCGAAGAGGAAGATCGCCTCGGGCGAGGTTACCGTTACGGCATCGGCCAATGCCCGTCCGAGCATCTCACCCGTACGACGGAAGCACTCCCGGGCAATGGGGTCGCCCTCGGCTGCTGCGGCCGAGATCATCGACGAGTCGAAGTCGGCAAAGGGAATCTCGCGCAGTTTGCTCGGTGCACTCATCGTGGACATCAGTTCAAAAGCCGTGCGCTTGATGCCCGTAGCCGATACGTAAGCCTCGAGGCACCCTTTGCGACCGCAGCCGCACTCACGGCCGTTGCGCTCGACAATCACATGGCCAAACTCACCGGCAAAGCCGTCGTGGCCGTAAATCATCTCGCCATTGGCGACAAATCCCGAGCCGAGGCCTGTGCCGAGTGTAATCATGATGAAGTCGCGCATCCCCTTGGCGTTGCCATAGACCATCTCGCCGATGGTGGCGGCATTTGCATCGTTGGTGATGAGTGTCTTTACGCCCCCGAAGCAACGGGATATATCCTCGGCCAGCGGGAAGATGCGACGCGCCTCGTCGCGGCTATGCTCCTCGTCGCGGAATTTCCAGAGGTTGGCCGGTGTTTCGATGGTGCCACGGTGGTAGTTGGCATTGGGGGCTCCGATGCCGATGCCGACCAACTCGTACTCAAACGAGAGGCTGTGAGCCATGGTGCGCAGGGCACGACAGAGGTCCTCAACGTAGACCGGATAATCCTCTACATGGGGGTATTTGCGGGTCGAGATGACCGATTCGGCATAGAGGTCGCCCTGTTCGTCGACCATACCAAAGGCGGTGTTGATACCGCCAATATCGATGCCTATAGCGAGTTTTTTCATGATGCTGTATGCTGTTGTGATGATGTTCTTTAGTCTTTGCGATAATAGTGAATGAGCCCGCTCAGGAACTCGCACTGATCAGCTATGGTCGGGTAGATTTGCAAGAATTGTTCATGGAAACAATTTTTGGCATCCGGTATATTCGTTCCGCGTTCTTGGGCGGAGTAGTAACGCATGCGAATCGTATCGTAGCGACGCATACGCTCCCCTTGAACCGTGCCGTAGGGTGGCTCGATGGGGTTCTGTATATGGTAGGTATTGCTTAAATAGGTGTCGTAAAAAGTGAGAATCTCTTGAGAATCATAGCAATCGCATCCTAAATTGTTGACCATATCGGCACTCGGTGTAACCTCGGCCTCCGCAACGCCGAGCACCTCCAGAACGGCCTGCTTGACAACAAATTCGGCCTCTTCGCGGATTCGTTTCTCGCGTAGGTGACGCTGCTCCTCACGTTGGCGCTTGATGCTGTTGACGCGGCGCTCGGTCTCCGAATAGCCGATGCTGTAGGTAGGGCCGATTTCGAATGCCCACGAGATGAGGTGCAGAAAGATATATCCGCCGAAGGTGATGGCAATCTGAATCAGCACGGGTACCTCGTACAACTCGCGCTGACGGAGCAACATCGTGACAAGCAGGGCGGTTGTCGGAATGAGCAGAATCAGGATGGAGAGCCACGCTGCGCAGAGGTAGGTGGAGTCCTTCTTGTAGCGGCGGACGGTGCCCGGGTCCTTTCGGTTCAACCGTGTAGCTTCGCTTTCTGAAAGATAATCGCTCGTGTAGAGAAGGAATCCCACATAGAAGATGGCCACGGCACCTACGAAGGGCAGACGCAGATAGGGTAACCCCAAAAAGCCCTTGAAGAGGATGGTTACCAACACAATGGCAACGAAACCTGCGATTAAAACACGTGATTGACTCTTTAACATACCTATGTTGTGTTGGCTTATGCGACATGCCCACCGCTCGGCAATATCCTTGCCTTGGGATGCCAATTTGTTAACACTCAAATCATTAAAACAATTCGGCGGGGCATGAGCCTCCTCTGCCGAATCGCATTAAGTTACTTTATGGTGCTCAAAGTTACGCCAAAATTCGGTGGTCACAAAGTTTTTTTGTATTTTTGGGACAGAAAATCCATCTAATCACGCTTTTTGGATATGCTGACACAAGATAACTACCTCGATTTGATAGAGAACTATCTGGCGCAAACCGACTTTCCTGCCGAGCCGGAGTTGCTCTATACCCCCATCAGTTACTCGCTGGCCGGAGGCGGAAAACGCCTGCGCCCCGTGTTGCTGTTGTTGTCGCATGCCCTCTTCTCGGAGGAGACACAGCAGGCGTTGCCGGCTGCCGCGGCTGTGGAGATGTTCCACAACTTCACGTTGCTGCACGACGACATCATGGACCACGCCCTGTTGCGTCGTGGCAAGCCGTCGGTCTATGCCAAGTGGGGCGAGAATGTAGCTATCTTGTCGGGCGATGCGATGATGATTGTCGCCTATCAATTGTTGTGCCGCGTGCAGAGCCCGCGCCTGCCGCAGGTGCTGTCGGTCTTCAATCAGACTGCGCTGGAGGTGTGCGAAGGACAGCAATATGACATGGATTTCGAGAACCGTCAGAAGGTCTCGGTGGTCGAGTATATGCACATGATCGAGCTCAAGACCTCGGTGCTGCTGGCCGGTGCTGTGGTGATGGGAGCCCTGCTGGGTGGAGCTTCGGAGGAGGATTGCCGTGCGCTGCGTCGCTTTGCCATCGAGTTGGGGCTTGCTTTTCAGTTGCAGGATGACCTGCTCGACAGCTATGGCGACGAACGACTCGGAAAGGCGATTGGCGGGGATATCCTCGAGGGTAAGAAGACCTACCTGATGGTGACGGCCATGAGCCGAGCCGATGAGGCACAACGTGAAGTGCTGCGCTCGACGCACCTCGATGCAACGCTGACCGATGCCGAGAAGGTGGCGCGTGTCAAGGCGGTCTACGACATGCTCGATGTTCCTCACCTGACCGAACAGCAAATCGGCCTGCGCTTTGAGCGTGCGCTGGCACAACTCGATGCAGTCGATGCCCCTGCCGAGCGTATCGCTTCGCTCCGTGCCTATGCCGAGAGCCTGATGGGAAGACAGAAATAAAGAGCAAAGAGGAAAGAGCAAAGAGGAAAGAGCAACTTTGCGATTAAGGCGAGTGCAGAGGCCGCTTTTGCGAAGTATGCCGAGCCGGAGCAAAGTCAAGCCTGCGAAGCAGGATTAAAGAGGAAAGATTAAAGAGCAAAGAGTCCGAAGTGCCGTTTTTTTGTAGCACTCTCAAAACTCTCAAAACTCCCAACTCTCCCTCCCAAACCCGAAAAACCAACCATGAAACGTAGCGATATCGAACTGATGGCTCCGGTGGGGTCATATGAAGCGTTGGCGGCCGCCATTGATGCGGGTGCCGACTCGGTCTATTTTGGGGTCGGAAAACTCAATATGCGTTCCGCCTCGGCTGCCAATTTTACGCTCGAAGATTTGGCGGAAATTGTTCGCCGAGCCCATGAGGCGGGCGTGAAGGCCTACCTTACGGTTAATACGGTGGTCTATGAGGATGAACTGCGCACGATGCAGCAGGTCATCGACCGTGCTCGCCAAGAGGGCGTTGATGCCATCATTGCCACCGATATGGCCGCTATCCTCTATGCCCGTCGCATCGGGCAGGAGGTGCACATCTCGACCCAGAGCAACATCTCGAACTCCGAGGCGGTGAAGTTCTTCTCGCAGTGGGCCGACACGGTGGTCTTGGCACGCGAATTGACCTTGGAGCAGGTGGCTGAGATTCATCGGGAGATTATCGAGAACGATATCCGAGGGCCGAAGGGCGAGTTGGTCGAGATAGAGATGTTTGCCCATGGAGCCCTCTGTATGTCTATCTCGGGGAAATGTTACCTCTCGCTCTACGAGACGAACTGCTCGGCCAATCGAGGAGCCTGTCGCCAATTGTGTCGTCGGAAATACACGGTGCGCGATAAAGAGACGGGTGCCGAACTCGATATCGACGGCCGCTATGTCCTCTCGCCTAAGGACCTCTGCACGGTCGATTTCCTCGACCGCTTTGTGAATAGCGGTGTGCGGGTGCTCAAAATCGAGGGTCGCGCCCGTGGTGCAGAGTATGTCAAGCGGGTCGTCTCGTGCTACGATGAGGCCCTACGAGCCATGGAGGAGGGACGCTATACCCCCGAGTTAGCCGCTTCGCTCAAGGACCGTCTTGCCGAGGTCTTCAATCGGGGCTTCTGGGAGGGCTACTATGCCGGTCGCCCCGTGGCCGAACATAGCGCACACTATGGCTCGGCAGCCACGCGACGCAAGGTCTATGTGGGCAAGGTGGTCAATTTCTACAAGAAGATTTCGGTTGCCGAGGTGCTGGTCGAGGCTGCTCCGCTGACCGTTGGTGAGGATATCTTCTTCCTGGGAGCCACCACGGGTGTTGCCGAGCAGCACCTCGAGGAGTTGCATGGCCCCGATGGCGAGCCGACCACTACCGTGACACAGGGGCGACTGTGTGCCATCCGCACGGCACAACTGATACGCCGTGGCGACCAACTCTATAAATTTGAACCTACGGATAACTAAGAAAAACAACGAAAGATATGTTTGCAGCAACAACTTATGTGTCGCGTCGCAAGACGCTGTGCGAGAAGATTGGCTCGGGGCTGATTCTGCTCCCCGGCAACACCTTCTCACCGAACAATTATCCCAACAATGCCTACTACTTCCGTCAGGATTCGACCTTCCGTTACTACTTCGGCCTGAATACCCCGACCCTGGTCGGTATGATGGATGCCGAGACGGGTGAGGCTGCGCTCTATGGCGATGACTTCACGGTCGAGGATATCATCTGGACGGGCCCGCAGCCGACGCTCGCAGAGCAGGGTGCCGAGGTGGGTGTTGCGAAGACCTACCCCTTGTCGAAGGTGGCCGAGCATCTGGCCATGGCCATTCGCCTGGGTCGCAAGATACACTACTTGCCGCCTTATCGCGGCGAGACGAAACTCCAATTGGTGGAGTGGTTGGGCATTGCCCCTGCGCAGCTGCACGACTATAAGTCGGTCGACTTGATGATGGCCGTAGCCGAGATGCGCGAATGTAAATCGGACGAGGAGATTGCTGAGATGGAGCGAGCTTTCCTCCTGGGTTACGAGATGCATACGCTGGCGATGAAGATGTGCCGCCCGGGTGTGGTCGAGCGCGAGATTGCCGGTGCGGTCGAGGGTATTGTGAAACGCTATGGACAGGGTGTTTCGTTCCCGACCATCGTGTCGCAACATGGCGAGACACTCCACAACCTGAATTGCGACGGTGTGCTGGAGGAGGGTCGCCTGCTGCTGGTTGACGGTGGTGGCGAGACCTTGAGCGGCTATTGCTCCGACCATACGCGTACCTATCCCGTGAGTGGGAAGTTTACCGAGCAGCAGCGTGCTATATATAATATAGTATTGAAAGCCCACGATGATGTGGCACGTTTGGTTGCTCCGGGAATGATGTATACGGAGGTGCATCGTGCCTCCTACCTTACGTTGGCCGAGGGGCTGATTGGTGTCGGCCTCATGAAGGGCACGGCCGAGGATGCTGTGGCCAGCGGAGCCATGACGATGTTCATGCCGCACGGCCTGGGTCATGGCCTGGGTATGGATGTCCACGATTGTGAGGCGATGGGCGAGCGTTCGTTCGATTTCTCGATGATTGCCGAGCGTGCTGCGCAGTCGGCAACCTGCATCCACCGTGCTACGTGGCGACTGCAGCCGGGCACAGTGCTCACCGATGAGCCGGGTATCTACTTCATTCCGGCCCTCATCGAGAAGTGCAAGGCTGAGGGAAAATACCAAGGCATCGTCAACTACGATCGTTTGGCCGACTACTACGACTTTGGCGGTATCCGTATCGAGGATGACCTTGTGGTAACGGCAACGGGTAACCGAATGCTTGGTGGCGAGAAGAAGATTCCCATTACGGTCGAGGAACTCGAATCGGTTGTTGGTAAATAATTCAACGCGCGTTGTTTTGTGAAAAATCGCCCCATTTCGGGCGATTTTTTTTGGTTTTCTCATTTTTTTTGTAATTTTATAGTCCGTAATGCGATTTTGCGAAAACCTTAAAACAGATCAATATGAAAAACTATTCAGCAAAAGAGATTAAGAACATCGTTCTGATTGGTGCGCCCGGCTCGGGAAAAACTACCCTTGCCGAGGCGATGGCTTACGAAGGGAAGGTCATCGATCGCAGGGGTAGTATCGAGAACAACAACACGCTCTCGGATAACACCGATATCGAGCACGAATACAAACGCTCGATCTATTCGACGATTCTCTTCACCGAGTTTATGGATCGTAAACTCAACATCATCGACTGCCCGGGTTCGGACGACTTCTGTGGTTCGCTCTTCTCGGCCTTCAAGGTGGGCGACGTCGGTGTTTTCTGCTTCAATGCCGCCAACGGTTGGGAGGTAGGTAGCGAGATTCAGGCTCGCTATGCCCGCCTGCTCAACAAGCCCGTTATCGGTGTCATCAACCAGCTTGATAACGATAAGGCTTCGTTCGAGAGCACCTTCGAGTCGATCAAGGCTGCTTCGCGCGTGAAGCCTGTCATCGTGCAGTATCCCGTCAACCAGGGTGGCGAGTTCAACGCCTTCATCGACGTGCTGCTGATGAAGATGTACCGTTTCAAGGATGAGAATGGTACGCGCGAGGAGCTGGAGATTCCGGCCGAGGAGATGGAGAAGGCCCAGGAGCTGAACCGCGAGTTGGTGGAGATGGCCGCCGAGCACGACGAGGCCCTCATGGAGCTCTACTTCGATAAGGGTACCCTCACGCAGGATGATATCCGTGCCGGTCTGAAGATTGGTGTGGCTAACCGCGAGGTGATGCCTATCTTCTGCGCCAGCGGTAAGCGCGATATCGGTACGAAGCGTCTGATGGAGTTCATCATCAACGTGGCTCCGGGCCCGCTGAAGGCTCCCGCATTCCTCTCGACCGAGGGTGCCGAGATTACGGCTGACGAGGCCGCTCCGGCTGTGGCCTTTGTCTTCAAGAGCCAGGTCGAGCAGCATATCGGCGAGATTACCTACTTCCGTGTCATCCGTGGTAAAGTTACCGAGGGTATGGAGTTGGTGAATGCCCGCACGCAGAACAAGGAGAAGATTTCGCAGCTCTTTGCCGTTGCCGGCAAGAACCGCGTAAAGGTTACCGAGCTGTCGGCCGGTGATATCGGTTGTACGGTGAAGCTGAAGGGCACGAAGGCCAACGATACGCTGGCTGCTCCGGCCGAGATGGTTACCATCGAGCCGATTGCCTTCCCCGAGCCGCGCTATCGCGCTGCTATCAAGTGCAAGGAGCAGAACGACGAGGAGAAGTTGGGTAAGATTCTCAACGATGCCAAGAACGAGGACCCGACCATTCTGGTTGACTACTCGAAGGAGCTCAAGCAGACCATCATCCAGGGTCAGGGTGAGCACCACCTCAACATCCTGCGTTCGCGCATCCAGAACGAGAATAAGATCGACTTCGAGTACATCGCTCCGAAGATTCCGTATCGTGAGACCATCACGAAGGTAGCCCAGGCCGACTATCGTCACAAGAAGCAGTCGGGTGGTGCCGGCCAGTTTGGCGAGGTACACATGATTATCGAGCCCTACTACGAGGGTATGCCCGAGCCGAAGAACTACAAGGTGCCGGGTAAGGGCGAGATGGTTGTGAATGTCAAGACCAAGGAGGAGTACGACCTGGCTTGGGGTGGTAAGTTGCAGTTCTACTCGGCTATTGTCGGTGGTGCGATTGATGCCCGCTTCATGCCCGCTATCTTGAAGGGTGTCATGGAGAAGATGGACCAGGGTCCGTTGACGGGTTCGTATGCACGCGACATCCGCGTGGTGATCTACGACGGTAAGATGCACCCGGTAGACTCGAACGAGATCTCCTTCAAGTTGGCTGCCCGCAACGCCTTCAAGGATGCCTTCCGCACGGCCGGTCCGAAGATTATGGAGCCTATCTACAACGTCGAGGTGCTCGTGCCGAGCGACTATATGGGTGCTGTGATGAGCGACCTGCAGAATCGTCGTGCCATGATTCTCGGTATGGAGTCGGATAAGGGCTTCGATCGCCTGAGTGCTTCGGTACCTCTGGCCGAGCTCTATCGCTACTCGACCACCTTGTCGTCGCTGACCTCGGGTTCGGCTACCTACTCGATGAAGTTCGCTTCCTACGAGCAGGTCCCCGCCGATGTACAGGATAAGTTGTTGAAGGCTTACACTGACGAAGACGAAGAGTAAAACAAAAAGAGCCAAACAAGGTGATTTCTGCGTTACGCTTGATGCGAAAATGCTCACATACGCTTGGTATGCTCCGCTTTTCGCCTCTTCGCAAGCCTTGAAATCCCACTTGTTAATCACTTTTTGAAATAGTCAAGACAACCTCGTGTTTGCGGGGTTGTCTTTTTTTGTCTTGTGTTGCTGCGGATTGCGGGACTTCGCGTGCCTGAAAAGAGTCTTTTTTATGCGCCTTCGGAGGTGGTGGTGGAGGGCCGGCTTTTCGCCTCCTCGTAAGTCCGCTCAAAACAAAAAAAAGGCCCCGACCATTTTGGGTCGGGGCCTTTCGGTTGTAACAGTTGTCGGCTACTCGGCCGAGGCGAGCGTCATCTCGACACCCTCATACTGAATCGGGTCGCACAGACCGCTGATCGACTCCTCCTTCTCGAGGTTCTCGAAGCGGCAGTTCTTGACCGAGATATTGTGGATGTTGTTCACGTTGTCCAGGGCCGTTACGCATACACCATAGCGGCTCTTCTGGCTCGTCATGTTCTCCAGGTAGACATCCTGCACGATGGGGTAATCCGTAGCATCGCCAACGCTCTTCTGGTCGTAGATGAGGTTGATTTTCAGCACCGACTCCTTGCACTGGCCGACCGTTACGTTGCGTACATAGATATGCTCGATGACACCCCCGCGACGGGCGTTGGTCTTGATGCGGATGGCGCGATCCAACTCGGGCGAATCCATCACGCAGTTCTCGACAAAGAGGTATTTGTAACCGCTGCCGATTTCGCTGCCGACGACCACACCTCCGTGACCGTTCTTCATTTCGCAGTTGCGGACAATCATATTTTGGCTCGGGATGTCGATGGCACGGGCGTCGCCATCACGACCCGATTTAATGGCGATGCAGTCGTCGCCCGTATTGAAGTAGCAATCCTCGATGAGCACATAGTTGCACGACTCGGGGTCGCATCCATCGCCATTCGGGCCATCGTTGTTGAACTTCACGTCACGCACGGTGATATTCTCACAGAAGACGGGGTGCAGGTTCCAGAAGGGTGAGCGAATCATCGTAACCCCCTCGATGAGGATATTCTTGCACTCAAAGGGGCTGACCAACTGCGGACGCATACCGTAGCCGTGCCCCATGATACGCTCCTCGATGGGTTTCTTGGCATCCATCCACTCCTGAAGCAGCGGACGGCCGTAGCGTTGCGTGTTGCGACGCTCCTGCTCCCAGTCGGTCTCCACGTTCCAAACCATCGACCACCAATTCTTGATCGAGGCACCGCCGTCGAGCGTACCCAGACCCGTTACGGCGATGTTCTCCTGCTGGAAGGCGTAAATCATCGGCGAGTAGTTGTAGCAGTCCATGCCCTCCCAGCGGGTGCGGACGATGGGGTAGTGGTCGAGGTTGTCCGAGAAGAGCAATGTGGCTCCCTCTTCCAGATGCAGGTCGACATTCGAGAGGAGCGTGATGGCACCCGTGAGCCACTCGCCGGCCGGTACGATGACGTGGCCACCACCCTCGGCGTTACACTTTGCGATGGCGGCGTTGATGGCTTCGTGAGATGCTTTGCCGGCTTCGGCACCGAAGTCGCGGATGTCGAAGGTGCGGTCAGCGAAGGTCGGGGCGACGATGTGACGCTCGATTTCGGGGTAGATTTCCGCCCAGGCGCGCTCGCTGGCCGTCGGGCAGGTGCAGGCTGTCAGGGTGGCTACGGCCAATGTCAGCAACGAATAAAAGGTTTTTTTCATAGTTGGTTAGAGGTATTGGTTGTAAAAAAAATCGAAAACGGATAAAAATAACCTATTTTTTGTATTGTTAAAACGATTTACAATTGCTATCTTTGCAAAGATAAGCGAAAAAAATTGAGAACAACATAATAAAAACCATAAAAACTAATCAATGTTATGAAAAACTACCCCAAGATTGGTATCCGCCCGGTGATTGATGGTCGCCGTCGCGGTATTCGTGAGTCGTTGGAGCAGAAGACGATGGGCATGGCCGAGGCCGTGGCCAAGTTCTATGCCGAGCATTTGCGTTATTCGGATGGTACGCCCGTTGAGTGTGTCATTGCCGACACGACCATCGGTGGTGTTGCCGAGGCTGCTGCTTGCGCCGAGAAGTTCCGCGACAACAATGTGGGTGCCGTATTGTCGGTAACCCCCTGCTGGTGCTATGGTACCGAGACGATTGACATGGATCCGCTGATGCCGAAGGCTATCTGGGGCTTCAACGGTACGGAGCGCCCGGGAGCTGTTTATTTGGCTGCAGCTCTGGCTGCGCACACGCAGAAGGGTCTGCCTGCATTCGGTATCTATGGTCGTGATGTACAGGATTTGGAGGATATGTCGATTCCGGCCGATGTGCAGGAGAAGTTGCTCTTGTTCGGTCGTGCAGCTGTTGCTGTGATGCAGATGAAGGGTAAGTCCTACCTCTCGATTGGTTCGGTGTCGATGGGTATTGCCGGTTCGACCTGCAACCCCGACTTCTTCCAGGAGTACCTCGGCATGCGCAATGAGTTTGTAGACTGCACGGAGATTCTGCGCCGCATGGATCAGGGCATCTACGATCAGGCCGAGTTCGAGAAGGCCATGGCCTGGGTCGAGAAGTATGCTAAACCGAACGAGGGTCACGATTGGAACCGCGAGGATCTGGTTTACGACCGCGAGCAGAAGGATAAGAACTGGGAGTTCGTCGTGAAGATGATGCTCATCATGCGCGACTTGATGGTCGGCAACGAGAAGCTCACCGAGATGGGCTTCGAGGAGGAGGGCTGCGGCCACAACGCCATCGTAGGTGGTTTCCAGGGCCAGCGTCAGTGGACCGATTGGCAGCCCAATGGCGACTTCGCCGAGGCGATGCTCAATACGTCGTTCGACTGGAACGGTATCCGCGAGCCGTTTGCCTTTGCTACGGAGAACGACACGCTCAATGGTGTTTCGATGCTCCTCATGAAACTCCTCACGAATCGTGCACAGATGTTTGCCGACGTGCGCACCTTCTGGTCGCCCGAGGCTGTTGAGCGTGTCACGGGCATGAAGCTCGAGGGCAAGGCTGCCGGTGGTATCATCCACCTCATCAACTCGGGTGCTTGTACGCTCGATGCTACGGGCCAACAGTCCGACGAGGAGGGTAACCCGACGATGAAACCCTTCTGGGAGATTACCGACGAGGAAGCCGAGAAGTGCTTGAAGGCCACGACGTGGTTCCCCGCAGATCGTGGTTACTTCCGTGGTGGCGGTTACTCGTCGCACTTCCTCACGCGCGGTGAGATGCCGATGACCATGTGCCGTCTGAATCTGGTGAAGGGTCTTGGCCCCGTGATGCAGATTGCCGAGGGTTGGGCTGTCGACACCGATCCGCACATCTTTGAGGTCATTAACAAGCGTACGGACCGCACATGGCCGACGACGTGGTTTGCTCCGCGTCTGACGGGCGAGGGTGCTTTCCGTGATGTTTACTCGGTGATGAACAACTGGGGTGCCAACCACGGTGCCATCAGCTACGGTCATATTGGTGCCGAGATTATCACGCTCTGCTCGATGCTTCGCATCCCGGTATGCATGCACAATGTAGCAACGGAGAAGATTTTCCGTCCGTCGTCATGGGCTGCATTCGGCATGGACGCCGAGGGTTCGGATTATCGTGCTTGCGAGACCTACGGACCTGTTTATAAGTAGTCGCTCCGCTTTGTAGGAGGGCCTGAAGAGGCGAATTTCTGCGTTAGGTTTGACGTGAAATTCATCCTTTTCAGGCCCTCTTTTTGTTTGGTTGGAAGGTGTTTTCTGCATTGCGCTTGGCGTGCAATTCATCCTCTGCAGACCCTCTTTCTGTTTGCCCGGGAGGCTGCTTCTTCCCAAATCTCCCAAAACTCCCACCCCCCCCAAAAAACACCCCATCGTTGCCCGCG
>JAGAPT010000012.1 GCA_017623115.1 Alistipes sp. | reverse complement strand
CGCTTTGCGGGGGCCACTGCCCGCTCCGCGGTCAAAAGATGGCCCCCGCAAAGCGGGGTGGTTTTGTCGCTCCTGCGACCCTCGCGGGTCGTGCACCGGCACCGCTCTACTCGCGGTTGTCGCATCCCTCGGGGCGTGTGCCTATGTTGGTGCCATGTAAATTTTTGTGGAGCGTTGGCGGTTGTTTTGGCTGTTCGTGGTTATCTGTGTGGGTTTACATTTGTCGTGGCCTACCACATATTGTTAAATGTACTACCGATAAATGTAAATTCGTTTTGTTTCGGTCTTTTATTGCGTTGTATTGGCTTTTTCTGTTCTATTTTTCTCTATTGTTAGGCCTTTTTTATCTGTATGTAAATATTAATTCAAATCAAGGCGGATGGGGTTGTAGGGGAGATTGAGGTCCTATGAAGGAGTGATTGGCACCGAAGTTTGCACTACCAATCAGACTATGTAAAGCCTATTTACAAACAAAGACCTAATGAACACGCACGTTCAACCAAAAAGAGAGGTAAAAAATAAACCTGCTGAGAATCGCTTATTTTTAAGCGATGTGTATGGTTGCTCGGAATATGGCGAAAATGAACAGCCACGCAAAATGAGTCCCGATGGGAATTTTTTGCGTGGCTTATCGTAATAGATGCATGATCGAACAGCATCAACCTTGTTGCGAGGGCGTAAAACTTTCGAAGGTTTGGTCCTCATAGAAAATCACGACGCGCGCAACATTGGCTTTTGAGGAGATGCCTTTTTGCTGTGATGGCATGCGAGGTGTAGTCGGCTGCTCTTCGAAGAGGTTGCCGGATGATGCTATGGGAGCCGTCTCGTTGACAGAGCCTATGGAATTAGCCGGCTCCGGTTCTGTAACAATCGAGGTTGATTCCGAGACGGTGGTACGATACATGGCTCCTTGATCGAGCAACAACCAGTCAGGGTTGACCCGAGGAAAGCGACGCAGCATTTTTTGCAGGAGCTCAAACCCCGGTTTGTTTCGTCCTGCCAAAAGATGGGAAACACCGGCAGGGTTGATACCGAGCATCTCGGCAAATTGTCCAGGCTTCAAACCTTCGCTTTCGAGCAAATCACGCAATTTATCCTTCATTTCCTTGATTTTTTACAAAGGTAAACATTTTTCTTTTGTAATGCAAGGAAATTGTTAAATTGTAAAATGTTAATCCATGTTGACAACTTTTACATTTGTTAAAATGCCAATATGGTAAAATAACCCTCTCTGTATTTATCTCGTTTTCTACTTTATGTAAAAATGCTTAAAATGCAGATAATCAACTTTTATAAGCTTTATAAACTCGTTGTTTTCCGGTTTTTACGCATGATGCGCTGCGATCTGGTCGTTGTAGGGTATTTTACTTTATATGAAATGTGTAAATAGTTGGTTTTTAGTGTGATTTATTCTATTGTTTAGCGATTGAATCTGTTTGATTTGGCCTGAATAAAGAGGTTTATCGGGCTGTTTTGGGGATTTTACAAATGTTTTCAGTTGAGGGTTTTTAACAACGCTTATGGTTTAGTCTTGTAAACTACCCTACCCGACCGACCGCTCTTTATATTTAACATTTGTAATTAAAAATGTTAAAACAGATGTAAATTTTGTAAATTTTCAAGATTAAATACACTGAATGGCCTACTTTTTAACAGCCGCTGGATCCATCTTATATTATGTTAAATAAAAAGATGCAGGGTTGTGTTGATAACTCCACAACCCTGCTTAAATCAGTGCGTTATACAGATGTAAATCCCCTATTCTACTCGAATCTTAGCGGCAATTTCTGCGAACTCTTCCGGGGTTAACTGGAGCTTTTCGCGGTGAAAATCGACATCTTTTTCGCTCTTAATGGGGATTAAATGGATGTGTGCATGGGGTACTTCCAGTCCTAAAACCACTACAGCAACACGCGCACAGTCTATATGCTCTTTGATGTTGGCCGCTACCCTCTTGGCGAAGCACATCATCCCACCCAGTGTCTGATCGTCGAGGTCAAAGATGTAATCGGTCTCTTGCTTGGGAACTACGAGCGTGTGTCCTTTGGTTAGCGGATTGATGTCCAGAAATGCGTAGTAATGCTCATCCTCGGCTACCTTATACGAGGGAATCTCGCCGGCGATGATGCGTGAAAAAATGGTTGCCATAGGTTCTTGTGTTTAGTTTATTCGTACTCTTTGAATTTCGGCTGCAGAATTTCGCTATAAATGATAGCGCGCTTTGCGTCGAAGGGTTCTTCGGTGCAGCGTGTTTCGTTGGCCCTCTTCGCCTCGTTGGTTGTCGGGGCTGCTTTGGCTACTACCCTTTTGGTGGGTGTTGTCGCTTGGTTTGCAGCTTTTATTTTGCGCTGGAATGCTTCTAAGTGGGTAGTGTCACCCGGGAAGGCATGCGATGGACGGGGAAAACTCTCCAGCCGAGGCCGTGGTATCTGCTTTTGCGGGAGGTCCATAGGCGATTCGGGTCGAATGGGCTCGTCGAGCGTGGGCTCGATGGGGCTCTCTTGGTCCTCTTGAGTGGCTCTGCGGCGTTTTTGAGCATCGTTGTATGCCGAGGCTATGATGGCTGCAACAATGGCGATGATAATAGTGATGTCCATAATAATCTCTATTTCATGGTGCGTTTTACACTATCGATACCTTTGATTTGGCGCAATTTGTCCATAACAGCCTGCAAACTCTCTACATCCTTGACATAGAGGCTTAAATTGCCCTCGAAAATGCCGGCGTGGCTCTTGATGTTGATTTCGCGGATGTTGATGTTGAAATCACCGCTGATGATATGAGCCAATTCAAGCAGGATGCCTTTGCGGTCGATACCGCGCAGTTCTGCCGTTACCAGGTAGGACATTGCCTTTTGGCGTGACCAGCGAATCTCCTCCTTGACGATGTTCCGGCCATGCTGGGCGGCCAGGCGGTTGAGTTCATCGCAGGAGGCCTTGTGAACAATGATTTTATTGCTCTTGGGATCGTGGTAGCCGACTACCTTATCGCCCGGAATAGGATGGCAGCACTCGGCCACCTCGAATTGTTGTGGTGCCTCCTCGGGTGAGTCGGATGCGGAGTTCTGAATCGGGGCTGTGGGGTCTTCTTCCACCTCTTCCTTACTCTTGCGGGGAATGAGGAATGTCCAGAATTTCAGCAGCTTGCGCGATGAATCCTCTTTGAGGATTTTCTCCAGATTGCTCAAATCGATGATGCCTGCGCCGATTTTGCTGTATAGCTCCTCTTTGTTGGTGCACTCGTAGGCGGGGATGATTTTGCGGAGCACGTGGCCTGCCAACTGCACGTTGAGAGCCTGGGTCTGCTCTTCAAGCATCTGCATGCCTCGCTCGATATTGTTTTGCCGCTCACGCTTCATGAAGCTCTTGATGGCTTGCTTGGCCTTTGTGGTGGTGGCGATCTCCAGCCATTCGGCCTTGGGACGCGCGTTGTCGGCGGTGATGATTTCGATTTGGTCGCCACTCTGTATCTGGGTGGTGAGGGGCTTCAACTCGTGGTTGATTTTGGCTCCGATTGCGCTGTTGCCAATCTTGGAGTGGATGTCGTATGCGAAGTCCAAGGCTGTGGATCCATAGGGCATTTGTCGTGATTCGCCTTTTGGCGTAAACACAACAATTTCAGCCATGTATAGCGACAACTTAAAGTTGTCCAGGAAGTCGACGGCGTTTTCCGTCGGGCTATTCAGGGCCGAGCGAATCTGCTTCAGCCACTTATCGAATTCATCTTCGTCTTTCGAGATGGTTGCGTGTTTGTATTTCCAGTGGGCGGCAAAGCCTCGCTCGGCGATATCCTCCATGCGTTGGGTGCGAATCTGTACCTCGACCCAGACTCCATCGGGGCCCATGACGGTTGAGTGAAGAGCCTCGTACCCATTGGCCTTGGGCATCGAAATCCAATCACGCAGGCGATCCGGTTTCGGTGTATAGATATCGGTGATCGTTGAGTAGATTTGCCAGCACTGCGTCTTCTCCGAGGGGAATGGCAGTGGGTTGAAGACGATGCGGATGGCAAACAGGTCATAAATCTCCTCGAAGGGAATCTGCTTGCGCTGCATCTTGCTCCAAATCGAGTAGACGCTCTTTACGCGCCCTGAAATCTCGTAGTTGATGTTATCGCGTTTCAGAGCCTCGATAATCGGTGCGTTGAACTTCTCGATAAACTCTTTGCGTGAAGCCTCGCTTTCGGCCAATTTGAGCTGAATCTCGGCATACTGCTGCGGAAAACGATACTTCATGCAGAGATCCTCGAGCTCGCTCTTGATGGCGTAAAGACCTAATCGATAAGCCAGTGGCGCAAACAGATAGATGGTTTCGCCCGTAATCTTGATTTGCTTATTCAGCGGCATAGCCCCCAGCGTGCGCATGTTGTGCAGGCGGTCGGCAATCTTGATGAGGATGACTCGCACGTCGTCCGAAAGGGTGAGCAACACCTTGCGGAAATATTCGGCCTGCTCCGAGGTGTCGGCATTGAAGACGCCCGACATTTTGGTCAGACCATCGACCATCGAGGCGATTTTTGCACCGAAGATATGCTCCATATCTTCCACAGTGTACTCGGTGTCCTCCACGACATCGTGCAACAGAGCTGCTACGACGGATTTGACACCCAGGCCAATCTCGTCTACGACGATTTTGGCCACGGCAATCGGATGTAGCAGGTAGGGCTCGCCCGAACGGCGGCGTACCCCCTGATGCGCCTCTTTGGCCAGGAAAAATGCACGTTTGATGAAGTTCCAGTCCTCGTCATTCTTGCAGATTTTCGTGCAAGAGTAGAGCAGATCATCCCATTTCTCCTTGATTAACAGTTCATCCTCAGCCGAGTAATTCATACCTCAAATATAGTCGTTAAATCAAAATTCGTTCCTCGGTGTGCGCATCCTAGGTGCTAAAACCACCGAACGTCAGTTCTACCCTTTCGGGTGAAGAACTGACGTGGTTTATGGAGGTGTGAAGGGGTTATTCCTCCCCTTCCGGTTTGCTGTCGGCGATGCCTCCGCGGGCAGCATCTTTGGCTGCCTTGATGGCTTCGCGCACCTTCTGCTCTACCTCGGCGCAGAAGTCGGCATCTTGTTTGAGCAACTCCTTGACGGCATCACGACCCTGGCCAATCTTCTTCTCGCCATACGAGAACCACGAGCCGGCCTTCTTGATAATGCCGTAGTCGACACCCAAGTCGAGAATCTCGCCAATCTTTGAGATACCCTCGCCGAACATGATGTCGAATTCAGCACGACGGAACGGAGGAGCCACCTTATTCTTGACGATTTTCACGCGGGTGCGGGTACCCAACTGCTCCTCGCCATCCTTGATGACCGATACACGGCGGATATCGATGCGGACACTCGAGTAGAACTTCAAGGCGTTACCACCCGTTGTGGTCTCGGGGTTACCGTATACGACGCCGATTTTGTCGCGCAACTGGTTGATGAAGATGCAGACGGTCTTGGTCTTCGAAATGCTGGAGGTGAGCTTGCGCATCGCCTGCGACATGAGTCGTGCCTGCAGACCCATCTTCGAGTCGCCCATCTCACCCTCGATTTCAGCCTTCGGGGTCAGGGCGGCCACCGAGTCGATGACGATGATGTCGATGGCACTCGAACGAATCAGCGAGTCGGCAATTTCGAGTGCCTGCTCGCCATTGTCGGGCTGCGAAATCAGCAGGTTGTCGACATCTACGCCAAGTTGCTGGGCGTAGTAGCTGTCGAAAGCGTGCTCCGCATCGATGAAGGCGGCAATGCCGCCAGCCTTCTGCGCCTCGGCAATTGCGTGGATGGCCAACGTCGTTTTACCCGATGATTCGGGGCCGAAAATCTCGATGATACGTCCCTTGGGATAGCCACCTACGCCGAGGGCCATGTCGAGGGTTACCGAGCCGGTCGGAATGACGGGCACGTCGTTTACTTCGTTGCTGTTCATGCGCATAATCGAGCCTTTACCGAAGTCTTTCTCGATTTTTGCCATCACCGCGCTCAACACTTTGAGCTTGTCGGGATTTACTTGTGCTTTCTCTGCCATAGTTTTTTATCGTTTTTATTTGCTTATATTTTTCATCTGTTGCATCGCGGCTTTTTTTGCCTCGTTGCGTTGTATGGAGCTCTTTGACATCGGAAAACTCAATGTGCGAGCATCGAGTTCGCGATCCGGATAGGGGCTCCAGTTCTCATATGCCGTATTGCCGAATCGTACCTGTGAAGAGGAACTCTTCTTGGCATTCCCGACCGCATTGCGTCTGGCTTCGGCTGCGCGGGCTTCCCGAATCAGTCGTCGCTCTCGTTGTATGGGATCGATTCGCTCGTCGAACCATTGCCGGCTTGTCGGCGTGGCATTGGCTACTTTTGCTGCGGGAATCACCTCATGCAACCGCTTAGCCGAGATGATGGCCGGCTCTTGCGCAACAAGGGGGAGAGCAGCCGTCAAGCAAGCCAATACGAGTGTGCTATATCGGGTTTTTATCATAGTCTCCTATGGGTAAAAATACCCTCAAAGATAGCGATTTTTTTTCGGAATCCGCAACGCTTGTTTAATTTTTTCTGCTCCTTGCGCTTCTGGGCACCGAAAAAACCTGACGATAGTGCGTTTTGGGGATGTATTGCGGGCGGTGCTGTGCCGGACGGTAGGTCTGTTGCGGCTCCTCCATAGCCTGCATTCCCAATCGGATAATCAGAGCAATTGCGATGATGAGGATGAGTGTAAAGTACATAAATCCGTTTATCAGTGCACCAATGAGCGCGACCATAGGGCGAAATGTTAAAGGTAAAACAACAGGTGGGTGTTTGCGTAATTGGTTAATCCCACGAATAGGTTACTTCGACCTGTTCGTTGAACTCCTCGGGTGTGTTGTTCAGTCGTTTCAGGCAGGCCGGACAGCGAATGGCGGCTTGCGTCTCGATGTGCCCCAGGTTATCGCCACAGCCGATGCAGGTGGGCAGAAAACCATAGCTTGCATCGCTCGAATGGTTGAATTGTGTGCCGCAATGTTTGCAACGAATCTTGTAAGCTGTTCCCATAATTGTAAGTTTTAAGTGTTATTGTTCTTTGTTTACAGTGCAAAGGAACGGCTCTTTTGTGTCAACTTATGACACAAAAGAAAAAAGTTTCAAAAAAAGTAAAAAAAGAGTAAGAAAAGCGATTACAGGCGATTGTTAGCCATGTAATCACGCAGATAAACAACCAACTCGTCGCCTTCGAGAATGCGGATATCATCGAGTAACCCCACTACAAAACGCCCGATAGCAGCCGGGCCGGCTACCTCTGTGTCGAGTACCCAACGCCCCTCTTCGACTTTGTGTAGATCACGTTCGGCCAGGGGATACTCCTCGCATAGCAGGTTGTAGGCCAGCATACCCATTTCGAGGACTACGTGCATGCGCTTCCCTCCGTGCATGCGGAAGCAGTCGATAAAGCCCTCTTCGTGCAGTGCTTTATGCTCCCAGGGGCTCGTTGTGAGTTCCACGGAGCCGATACGGGAGGTCTTGAAGAGCTTGCAACGCAGGTCTTTCAAGTCGAGACACCACACCTGTACATAGTTGGTTGTGAAGGCAAAGGGCTCTACCCTACGATCGCTTACGCCCGAGCCGTGTGCAGCCTGATAATCGTGTAATACCACCTGCTGCTCCCCTTCGATAGCCTCAATCAACTGGCGGATATTGGGGGCATTTTTACCGCGTACAACCGTGTTGGCGAGCGTTTTGTTGTCGTAGACGGCGTAGAGTTTCTTTTTGAGATTCTGCTTGAGGAGGTTTGTGTCGTCGATGTTCTCGATGGCATTTTTCAAGATGACGGCCTCCTCCTCGGTGAAGTGAACCAGCTGCGAGATGTCTTTGAAGTGTGGTGAAGCCTTATCCAGGCGGATGCAGTCGCCCGATTTCTTGATGACAAAGCCGGCATCTCGGAAGGTGTCGATGTAGCGATAGATGGTGCGACGTGACATGTCGAGTCGCTCGGCCAACTGATCGACCGTGTAGGTCGTGTTGGCTGTCAGGAGCTTCATCAGGCGAAGCAGACGTTCGATTTTCGGCTGATCCATTGTACAAATTTAGCATTTAGAATTCAAAATGCAAAATGTGGTCAGCCGAAAAAAAACAGCAACCCCTCTCGGTCGAGGGGTGCTGTTAGAAGAAGTTGTTGTCGTTGCTATCGTCGTTGTGATACCCATCATCGAAGAGGTTATAGCTGCTTTCGCTCTCGTGCCGATCGGCTTCGCCATACCAATATTGGTAGGCATCATCATCTGCGGTGGACAAGAAAAGGTGGTTGTGCTGGGAGCAGTAATCGTCCTCGCAACAGTTTGGGCAAAGTTCGGGATCATCGTATGCTGCTTGTCTTGCTTGCGCGCTACCGTGTGGTAGATAAGCGATTGTATCGGATGTTTGTTGGGTATTGATCTCCGAGTCGTCGTACTTGTTATAGCGCGTGTAGTAGTAGGCGGCACGTGCTTCTTGCTTGCGTTTTACACGGGTGTTCAGATCATCTGCAATTACATAAGCGATACCGATGCAGACGGCGAGGTAGATGAAGATAAATAGCGTCATAGCGGAATGTGTTAGGTAGTTCGTGAATCGTATTCTGGTGCAAAGGTATGGGGCTAAAATGACAACTTATGACACAAGTTTTCAAAAAATACAATAAACAGAAAAAAAATCGCCCGATTTTTATCAGGCGATTTCGTTTATGGGATGTTTAGTGTGTGCTGATTAGGCTTTAATCTTCTTCTCAATCTCTTCGACCGTGCGGCGGAACTGCTTGTCGGTCTCAATGAGATTTGATACGGCCTTGCACGAGTGAAGCACTGTAGCATGGTTGCGGCCTCCAATTGCTGCTCCGATAGCCGTGAGCGGTGCCCTGGTGTGCTGTTTTGAGAGATACATGGCAATCTGGCGCGCTTGGGCAATCTCGCGGGTTCGCTCGCTCGAATTAAAGCGGTCGGTGTCAATATTTAAGTGCTCGCATACCACCTTGATAATCTGCTCGATGGTAATCTCCTTTTGGTAGAGCTTGACATACACTTTCAAAATCTCACGAGCCAGCGATGTGGTAATCTTGCGACCGAGGAACGAGGCGTTGGCAACGAGGGACGAGAGCGCACCCTCGATTTCGCGGACGTTGGCCGAGATGTTGTCAGCCAGGTAAGCTACGACCTCCTCCGTGATTTGCGCACCCAGCTTCTCGGCTTTGGCGCGGATAATCTTGAGTTTCGTTTCGCGGTCGGGGGTCTGCAGCTGGGCAGAAAGTCCCCACTTAAAGCGCGTGAGCAGTCGTTGTTCGATATCCTTCAACTCTACGGGCGGCTTATCCGACGTGAGGATGAGCTGCTTGCCCGACAATTGCAGGTGGTTGAAGATATTGAAGAAGGCGTTTTGTGTACCCGGTTTGCCGGTGAGCTCCTGGATGTCATCGATAATCAGCACGTCAATCATCTGGTAGAAGTGGATGAAATCGGGGATTTCACCATTCTTGTAGGCGGTTTGGAACTGTGCCTGAAATTTGTTCATCGAGACATAGAGCACGTACAACTCCGGATGACGCTGGCGCACCTCGTGGCCGATGGCCTGAGCGATGTGCGTCTTACCCAACCCCGAATCACCATATATATATAAGGGGTTAAAGGGGTTGTTACCCGGGGATACGGCTACCGACATACCGGCCGAGCGGGCCAAGCGGTTGCACTCACCTTCGATAAAGCTATCGAAAGTCAGACCGGCCGAGAGTTGCGGGTCGATATTTAATCGACGCGGAATACCCGGAATTACAAAAGGATTTTTTATCTTTGTGTCGGTCGGAGTCGTGAAATGCGTCGCTACCCCCGTGCTGTCGGAGGATGCGGTTACCGAGGTAGTGGCCGTGGCACGAGGCACCGCATAATGTAACTGGGTTTGCTGGCCATAGCATTGTAAAATGATGGGACGCAGCAACGACAGATAGTTCTTTTCGATTTGGTTGACGTAACTCTCGTTGGGAACGCGCAGACGCAACTTCGTACCGTCGAATGCGATGGGTACAATCGGCCGGAACCACTTCTCGAACTCTTCGGCAGAGGTGCGAGCCTTGATGTGGTCCAGGCAAATTTGCCACATGTCGCTGTATGTCTGGGCGTTGTTCAACATGGTAAGAGAATTGCTCAATTTTGATAGTGCAAAGGTGTGAATAATTTTGTAAAAAGATTTTCATTTTTGAGTTGCAAATTCTCTTTTTTTGTATATAGAAACACAACGATTTTTGGTGTATATTTTTTAAGTCGTTGATCGTGAATATTTGAATAAAAATACTTATATTTGCGTATAAAATTATTGTAACCTAAAACAATTAACATATAAGTAAAACTAATAGATTATGGCAAACGAATTGGATCCGCAAGTGCTGGCGAAAGCACAACAGTGGCTTGATGGGAATTATGACGCTGAGACCAAAGCGCAGGTCAAGTATTTGATGGAGAACGACCCGAAAGAGCTCGTAGAGAGCTTCTATAAGGATTTGGAATTTGGTACGGGCGGTCTGCGCGGTATTATGGGTGTAGGCTCGAACCGCATGAACGTCTACACGGTAGGCATGGCGACACAGGGTTTGGCTAACTATCTGAAAAAGAACTTTGCAGGCGAGCAGATTCGCGTTGCTATCGGTCACGACAGCCGCAACAACTCGCGAAAATTCTCGGAGCATGTAGCCGACATCTTCGCCTCGAACGGCTTCACGGTATTTCTCTTTGATGCCCTCCGCCCCACCCCCGAATTGAGCTTTGCGATTCGTGAGCTGAAATGTCACTCGGGTGTGGTTGTTACGGCCTCGCACAACCCGAAGGAGTACAATGGTTATAAGGCTTACTGGACCGATGGTTCGCAGGTAACGGCTCCGCATGACAAGAATATCATTGCCGAGGTGGCCAAGATTACCGACGTGGCACAAATCGAGACGGGTAAGAATCCCGAGAACATCACCATCTTGGGTGAGGAGTTTGATGAGATTTATCTGAATCGCATCCTGACGTTGCAGCTCTCGCGCGAGTGCGTGCTTGCACATAAGGATATGAAGATTGTCTATACGCCGATTCACGGCTCGGGTGTACGCCTTGTACCGGCTTCGTTGAAGAAGTTCGGTTTTGAGAATGTATCGGTCGTAGCCGAGCAGGCGGTGGTCGATGGTAATTTCCCGACGGTGGAGTCGCCCAACCCCGAGGAGCGCAAGACGATGATGAAGGCGATTGAGTTGGCTGCCCGCGAGGGTGCCGATTTGGTGCTGGCTACCGACCCCGACTCGGATCGTCTGGGTGTGGCTCTGCGCAACAAGCAGGGTGAGTATGTGTTGCTGAATGGTAACCAGACGCTGGCGCTGATTTTGAGCTACCAGCTGACTCGTTGGGCCGAGTTGGGTAAACTCGATGGCAAGCAGTTCGTGGTGAAGACGATTGTAACTTCGCAGATGCCCAATGCCGTGGCTGCGCACTTTGGTGTGAAGTGCTACGACTGCCTCACGGGCTTCAAGTATATCGCCCGCATCATCCGCGAGAATGAGGGCAAGACGCAGTATATCGGTGGCGGCGAGGAGTCGTTCGGTTACCTGGCCGGTGATTTCGTGCGCGATAAGGATGCTGTGTCGGCCTGCTCGTTGGCTGCCGAGGCTGCTGCTTGGGCCCTCGAGACGAAGGGGCAGACCCTCTACGAGTGGCTGCAGGAGCTCTATGTGCAGTATGGATTCTTCCGTGAGGGCCTCGTTTCGGTTGTTCGTAAGGGCAAGGAGGGTGCCGAACTGATCCAGCAGATGATGGTAGACTTCCGTGCCAACCCGCCGAAGACGATTGTCGGCTCGCCTGTTGTGAAGATTAACGACTACCTGAAGGGTGAGACGCTGGATGTGGTAACGGGTGCCGTGACGCCTATCGAGGAGGATCGTAGCAACGTGCTGCAGTGGTTCACGGAGGATGGTACCATCGTGTCGGTACGTCCGTCGGGTACCGAGCCGAAGATTAAGTTCTACTTTGGCGTGAAGATGGAGTTGCCGTCGGTGGCTGAGTATGAGGCTACGCTGGCTGCTTTGGATGCCAAGATTGAGGCGATCAAGGCTGACCTGAAACTCGTATAGGGATACTACCTTTGTATATAGCAGAGCCGAGAAACATCGTGTTTCTCGGCTCTGCTGTTGTTGCGAGCGGGAAGATGCTATTGTGCGAAAAACGTATAACGACAACCGGGACGGGTCATGGCATCGTATTCGTAGTATTTGGGCATTGCGAAGTGAGCTACAGGCGCATCAATCGAATATTTGGGTGTCGTAATCGGTTGCAGGCGCAGCAGCGGATTATCCGAAGGTGTGGTTGCTTCGGCCAATGCACCGCCCGAGAGCGGTGTGGTGGTGCGGAGGCGCAGGATTCCCCCCAGCGTCGAGCGAATCGTAAGGCGTTGTACCTTTCCGGCGTGCCACGTTAATTCTTCTACCACAAAACCTCCACGACACCGCACTCCTTTGATCGAACCTTCCGACCACGCCTCGGGCAAAGCCGGCAGGAGGTGTACAGCCCCGGCGTGGCTTTGTACCAGCATCTCGGCAATACCGGCCGTACAGCCGAAATTGCCGTCAATCTGGAAGGGCGGATGAGCGTCGAAAAGGTTGGGATAGGTGCCACCACCCTGCCCCTTCTCGGCAGTTACGGGCTTCAATTGTTCGGTGATGAGTTTCATAGCACGGTTACCATCCAGCAGGCGGGCCCAGCAGCACACCTTCCACCCCATTGACCAGCCGGTCGAGGGGTCTCCACGATGTTCGAGTGTTTGGCGAGCCGCGGCCATCAGCTCCGGCGAGTACAGTGTAATCTGGCGTCCGGGGAAGAGCCCCCAGAGGTGTGAAATATGACGATGGTGATCTTCGGGGTCATCCCAATCCTCAAGCCACTCCTGTAATTGCCCATGACGTCCGATATGCATCGGAGGTAGCTGTGCCACGGCTACGCGGAGCGAATCAACAAAAGCAGCCTCCTCCCCTACGACCTCTGCAGCCTGCATCGTGTTATGGAGCAGGTCGGCCATCAGCTGGTTATCCATTGTGGTTCCATGCACCACCGAGAAGGTGCGTTTCCCATCTACCGAGGGGCGATTCTCGGGGGAAAAGGAGGGCGCAGCGACCAGATAGCCATAGCGGGGTTCGCGTACCAAAAAATCGAGGTAGAAAGTCGAGGCTTCACGCATTAGCGGATAGATGGTGTGTAGATAGTTCGTATCCCCAGTAATGAGGTAGCGATCCCATAGATCTTGACACAGCCACGCATTGCAGGTAGGCCAGATGCCGTAACTTGGTCCATCAACGGCGCCTGTCGAACGCCAGATGTCGGTGTTGTGGTGCATGGTCCAACCCCGGCATCCATACATGGCAGCTGCTGCTCTACCCTGCTCCCCGGCTACCTCACGGACCAACTGCAGGAAGGGCTCGTGCGATTCTTGGAGAGCAGTGATGAGTGCCGGCCAATAGTTCATCTCGAGGTTGATGTTGGCGGTGTATTTCCCATCCCATGGGGCTCGACGCTGGTAGTTCCAGATACCCTGCAAATTGGCTGCTTGACCGCCGGGTTGTGAGCTGGAGATGAGCAGGTAACGACCAAATTGGAAATAGAGAGCAACGAGTTGTGGATCGTTGGTGCTTGCGAACTCTCGCAGGCGCACATCGGTCGGTTTTTCGGCTTGCGGAGTGTTCCCTAAATCAAGGTGCACACGGTCAAATTGCGCACGATAGCGGTTGATATGGTTGCGTAGAGCCCTTTTGTATCGTTTGGGGATTTTCGAGAGACGGTTGCGTGCTTCGGCATGACTGTCCCCTGAGAGGTCTTGGTAATTGCGGAAGTTGGTTCCAATCGAGAGGTAGAGCGTCACTCGGTCGGCCTTTGTAACACGCAGTAATGTGTCGGCTTCGGCGATTAATGTTCCTCCCTCGTGATGGATGTGTAGGAGAGAGGTAAAGCGGACTTTTCCATCGATACCTTCGTGGTCATCGGTCTTGCCATCAAGGCGGAGCAGGTCACCCTCAATGCTTCGGGTGATGTGTTCGGTGTAGGGGGTGGTATAATGCGCTCCGAAGGATATGGCACCGGGTTGGGAGGCAGTCAAGCGAATGATGAGTAGGTCATCCTCGAATGAGGTAAAACACTCCCGTTGATACGTTACTTCGCCGATGCGAAAACGCGTGGTAGCCACCGCGCTATTCAAATCTAATGTACGAGTGTAGTCGGTAGCCTCTGCCGTATGTTCGAAGTCGAGGTGAAGTGATCCGACCGTTTGATAAGGCATGCCATTTGCCTGTTTGGCACTGATATATCGGCCACAAAGGGCTTGTGCCTCCTCGTTTCGATTGGCAAAAAGCAGTTGTCGAATCGAATCGAGTGCTTCGGCGTGGTGGGGATTGACGTTGTTATGCGGAGAGCCGCCCCACACCGTCTCCTCGTTGAGCTGCAACTCCTCATGGTTGATGCCTCCGTAGACCATGGCACCCAATCGCCCATTACCCAGCGGTAACGCCTCGACCCAACGCTCGGCCGGCTGCTCGTAATAGAGGCTGAGTGGTTGTGGACCGGGCGATGTCGTTGTGCAGGCTGTGAGGGCTATTGCAAATAGCGAGAGTATGCGTTTCATATCAATAGGGTCTTTTTACAAAGATAGGAATAAGTGAGGGCAAAAGCAAGCTTACTCGCATTTTGCCGAGCGGGAGTATCTAAGATACGAAAAAAAAGAATCCGACGTTATCGTCGGATTCAACTCTTTTTGCAAACGAGCAATTAATACTCCTCCTCGTTAAAGAAAAAATCGTCTTTCGAGGGGTAATCGGGCCAGATATCCTCGATCGACTCGTAGATATCGCCGTCATCCTCGATCTCTTGCAGGTTCTCCAATACCTCAAGAGGTGCACCCGAACGCACTGCGTAGTCGATGAGCTCCTCTTTCGTTGCGGGCCAAGGTGCATCTTCCAATTTGGAAGCCAATTCAAGTGTCCAATACATCGCTATAAATGGTTTAAGTTGTTATCAATGTGTTTGTTAGATGCTTTGTTTAGCGGATTCCCCGCTATATCAAGGTGCAAAAGTATAAAAAAAGTAGAAAAAACAAATAAAAAAGGGAGAAAATAGTATTCTCCCCATTCTTTGAGTTTCAATCGATTATGGAATCCACAGCACCTCTTCGATTTGGTAGTGTTCGGTCAATACCCGCCCCAGCAGATAGAAATAATCCGAGAGGCGATTGAGCCACGCTTTTACGCTCGGGTCAATGCCGTATTCGTGATCGGCGCGGAGAGCAGCTCGCTCGGCACGACGGCAGACCGTGCGGCAGATGTGGCAGGCCGAGACAGCCGGATGTCCGCCGGGAATCGTGAATTTGGTCAGTGGCTTTACCGCTGCTTGCATGGTGTCGATACGCTCTTCGAGCCATGCGATAGCCTCGGGTGCCAATGGTTGCACCTTCTCTGCTGCCCCCTCGCCTACTGCCAGCAAGGCCTCGATGGTCATCATCTGCGAGAGAATACGATTGAGTTCATTGACCCACACCTGCGCTTGAGTATCTTTTCGCAGGAGGTCGGCCAGCATGGCCGTGAAGGCCGAGAGCTCATCTACCGTGCCATATGCCTCGACGCGCAGATCGGTCTTGAAGACACGTTCGCCGCCAATCAGGGAGGTCATGCCTCCATCGCCCTGCTTGGTGTAAATTTTCATATTCGATAGTGTTGTTTTGGAAGTGCAGCGTTGGTAAAGAGGAGCAGGTAGCCTCGGTTGTCTACCGAGGTGCAGGTGTGGTGCTCGGCGAGCTGCCGACACAATTCGGCCCGCTCACGGCCGTTGTAGGGCGACATCAAGGCTACGGTGGTTCCACGGCGCACGGCTCGCTCGACCAATTCGAGGGTTGTGGCAGGCGAACTTGACTCGGTCAGGATGCAGAGGTCGCATGGATTGCTCAACGAATCGATTGAAAAAGAGCGGTAATTGCAATAGGTAAAGAGATTTTGCAACTGGGTGGCTCGACGGTGCACAAATTGTCGTGCCACCAAGGCATCGAACAAGACGCGCTCCTCCGATGATAGGTGACTCTTCATGAAGACCTGTCGCACGATGCCGTACACAAACGGAGAGTGCACCCCGTGACCTCGAAAATATCGAGCCCGAGCCACACGTGTTGGGAGTGTGGTGAGGCTGTAGAGGCGTCGTTTGAGGGTGCGTCCGTTGATTTTCATGGCGTATCTCGTGAGCTTTATTTTTTCAGCAGACCGGCCAATCGCCCTGTCGAGAAGGCGATTTGCAGGTTGTAGCCACCCGTATTGGCATCCAAATCGAGTACTTCGCCGGCAAAATAGAGCCCCTTGACTTTGAGCGACTCCATCGTATAGGGATTGACCTCCTCGCAGCGTACACCTCCGGCCGTCGTAACGGCATATTCGAATGGTGCGTAATCGGTAATCGGGAAGGTTAGCCCTTTGAGGGTCTTAATGAGGCGGGTGATCTGGTCGTCGCTTACCTTCGAGATATAATTCTTCGAATGGATATCCAACTCGCGTGCCAGAGGCATCACCATCGGTTTCGGCATCAGGCGACGCATCAACTCGCCAAAGAACTCGGTCGGCTCCATCTCGGCAATCTCACGGGCAATGCGGTTGCGCAGAGTCTCCTCGTCGAGGGCGGGTTTGAGGTCGATGACCAACTTGACACGCTTCCCGTCAATCAATGCGTCGACGGCATCACGGCTTACACGCAACGCCACAGCTCCCTCGATACCCCGCTCCGAGAAGCCGATTTCGCCAAACTCCTCGCGCACTACCTCGCCATCGACATAGAGCGTAGCGCGGATATTCTTCAAGAGCAGGCCATGCAGGTATTTCATCTGCGGATGGGAGGTTTTGAGCGGTGTGAGCGAAGGGCGCAAGGGCTCGATGGTGTGTCCCAAATCGGCGGCAAACGAGTAACCATCGCCTGTTGAGCCTGTCGCAGGGTACGATACACCTCCCGTAGCGAGGATAACCAGACTGCACTCCTCCTTGCGTTCAAAACCGCGCTTGTTGCGGTAGCGTACACCGAAGACCTTGCCTCCGAGAGTCATAATCTCCGTAACACGTGTTTCGTACAGGATTTTCACACCGGCCTCGACGCAATATTCGAGCAACGCATTGGCAATATCCCACGCCTTTCCGCTGTGGGGAAAAACACGTTCGCCACGCTCGATATCGAGCTTTACACCTTGACGCTCGAAGAAGCGAATCGTAGCACGATTGTTAAACTCCGAGAAGGCCTGTGTGAGAAATTCTCGGTTGGTACGCACATGCTCGAGGAACTCCTCGGCGGGACGAGCATTCGTTACGTTGCAACGCCCTTTACCCGAAATACGCACTTTGCGTCCCGATTTCTCCATCTTTTCGAGGAGCAACACACGCTTACCCGTGCGGGCAGCCGTACCTGCAGCCATCATGCCGGCTGCGCCTGCACCGATGACAATCACATCATACGGCTCACGCTCCACGATTGTAGTTTGATTTAGTTCTTCCATAATTGATGCGAAGGTACGCAAAAATCCCGAAAAACAAAAGCGATTACCCCTCGAAGATGGGACAATCGCCTTGTTGTGGATGAAAATCGAGTGTTTGATTTACTCCTCCTCCAGTTCAAAAGGCTGGAAGCGGAAGTCGTTTATTGCTGTCTCCTTGGAAAAGCAGTAGTAGGTCAGTTCGGCCAAGGTATACACCTGCCCCTCGATGCTCAAGGTTACCTCCATGATGACAAAGGCTCGTTTTTGCTCTTTCATGCGGCAACGCAACTCGATGGTTGTATCGGGCGATGAGGGGACCGGCTTGCGAAATTTGACGTTCAGGTTGGTTGTCATGGCGGAGGTTTGCAACTTGCGACCAATCCACCAACCACCAATCTCGTCGATGAGAGTCGATTGAATGCCGCCATGCAGTGTGCCGAGCCACCCTTCGTAATCGGGCGACGGATGCCATAGGCTGACTACGTCGTCGCCATCTTCCCAAAACTCCATCTTCAAGCCGTGCGGATTGCTCGGCGCACAAGCAAAACAATTATACCCTTCGGCCACCAACGGGAGCCACGGGTTTTTCATCTTTTTCATCTTCAAAGTGTGCTAAATGACTGCACAAAGATACCTAAAAGTCGGGGAAATCCAATAAAAAATGCCCGATTTATACGATCGGGCTGTGAGTCGATGTCTGATAGCGGTGATTAGCGGGAGGCGGGGCGTTGCGTGATGAGGGAGGCAATCCACAACAGCAAAATAGCCCCGAGCAGTGCCGTAAAGAGCGTTGCTAAGGTTCCGACGGGGAACCATCCGAACCACGAAACAACCCATCCGCCCAGCAAGGCTCCGACCAATCCGACGATGAGATTGACGATGAGTCCCGAACTGCTTCCCCTTACAATCAGATTGGCCATCCATCCGGCAATGAGTCCAATCAGCAGATACCAAAGAAAATACATAATCCAATCGAGTTTAATAGGTTCTATGGTAGCGTGCTGCAAAATCTGTACCTATGTGTAGGTGCGCGTTTTATCGGGTGCCGATTTTTTTTGCATGGGGAGAATAAATTGTTCTGCAACGATACTTTTTTTCGGCGATTTTCTTACCTTTGCAACCATATATACATGTAAGAAAAACAAAACGAGATATGATGGATGAGAAACTGACTGCCATGGCGCGGCTTTTGGAGGTGATGGATACGCTCCGTCGCGAGTGTCCGTGGGATCGAGAGCAAACCTTCGATTCGCTACGTAATAACACCATCGAGGAGACCTACGAATTGGTGGATGCCATTACCGACCACAACCTGGAGGGTATCAAAGAGGAGTTGGGCGACTTGCTGTTGCATGTGGTCTTCTACTCGAAGTTGGGCGACGAAGAGGGTGCGTTTAATTATGCGGATGTCGCCAATGGGGTGTGTGATAAACTGATTTACCGCCATCCGCATGTCTATGGCGATATTCACGCCAATACGCCCGAAGAGGTAAAGGCCAACTGGGAGGAGTTGAAATTGCGCAAAAAGAAGCGTAAGAGCGGTACCTTAGGTGGGGTTCCTCGTTCGTTGCCGGCTATGGTCAAAGCCTTCCGCGTGGGTGAGAAGGCGGCCAGCGTGGGCTTCGACTGGGAGAAGAAGGAGGATGTATGGGCCAAAGTACGCGAGGAGGTTGCTGAGGTTGAGGCTGAGATGAAGAGCGGTACGAAGGAGCATCTCGAAGGCGAATTTGGCGACCTGTTCTTTGCGTTGATTAATGCGTGCCGTCTGTATGGCGTCGATCCCGAGGCGGCTCTCGAGCGCACCAACAAGAAGTTTATCCGTCGCTTCAACTCACTCGAGCAAGCTGCAGAGGCACAGGGGAAAACCTTGCGTGATATGACGCTCGATGAGATGGAGTCCGTATGGCAGGAATCCAAGAAAAACGAATAGCAAAAATGGCTGTTATCCGAAAAATTCGCGGTCATGAACCGCAGGTAGGTGAAAATACGTTTTTGGCCGAAACGGCCGTCTTGTTGGGCGATGTAACCGTAGGTCGCGACTGCTCGATTTGGTATGGCGCGGTGTTGCGTGGCGATGTCAATAAGATTGTCATCGGCGACCGCACCAATATCCAGGATGGCGCGGTGCTGCATACCTTGTATGATAAATCGCCGAAACCCTCACAGACCATCATCGGCAACGATGTGTCGATTGGTCACAATGCCACGATTCATGGAGCTCGTATCGACGATGGCGTCTTGATTGGTATGGGTGCCACGGTGCTCGATAATGCCCATGTGCCGTCGGGATGTATCATTGCAGCCAATGCTTTGGTGCTGTCGAATGCCGAGTTGGAACCCAATTCGGTCTATGCAGGAGTGCCGGCCAAGAAGGTAAAGGAGATAACACCCGAACAGAGTGAGCATATTGTCAAGCGCACGGCGCGCGATTATATGCACTATGCTTCCTGGTATATGACCGACAAGGAGTAATCACTACCCTATTGATTCGCATCATCGCATCATGAAACTGAAGAAACCCGAACACCTGGTGAGCCTGTTGGCAGCCATTGCTATCGCTCTGGTTGTTAATTTTTCTTACCTATTGCTCCTCTTTGGACAACCACGCTACGAATGGCGGCCCCATATACCGCGACCTTCAATGGAGCAGCCGGGTGAGGGTGTTTTGCACCTCTCGCCCGATGGGCACGGCTATCTGGTCTATGCCGGGCGGGATAGTGTCTACGTGCCGCAACAACGTGTCCGATGGTTCGATTTGCGGGATGGGGATTTGATGCGGGTTGATGTGAATCATCCGAGGCGCGAAGGGGGACATCCGGTTTTGAATCGCATCTATGAGCTCAATGGCGAGGAGTTCGATTACAACCAGTTCTTCAACTACCCTTCCGAGACCTTGGAAATCAGCTTGCAACTACTCTATTTCTGGCTGCTTTCGCTGCTGCTTATCATGCTCATGCGGCGTTATTTGCAGGTGCCTCATCTATCGAAATGGCGCATGGTGCAGTTGGTATTGATTGCTGCCATGGTTGTGGTCGGCATGTTCCTGATCGCTCCGATGCCGGATTGGTATTCGGGAAATATTCGTCCCAATTTTACCCACCAACGTATGTTCGATTCGGTGCTGGTGATGAAGTTCTCGTTTACGGTTATCGTGTCGATTCTCTATGGCTGGATTCGCATGCTCGTATCGCATCGTCAGCAGGTAGAGATGGAGATGGAGCAGTTGCAAAATGAGTCGTTGACGGCTCGCTACCACTTGTTGGTGGGGCAAATCAGTCCGCACTTCTTCTTCAATTCGCTCAACTCACTCTCGATGTTGGTGCGTGAGGGGCAAAACGACACTGCTATTCGGTATATCGAACAACTCTCCTATAGTTTCCGCTATATCATTCAGAATGGCCAAAATACGCTTGTCCCATTGAGTGACGAACTGCGTTTTGCCGAGTCGTTCAGTTATCAGTATAGCATCCGTTATGCCGATAAACTCTTTTTTGAGTTCGAGATAGACGACGTGTATCGTTCGTGGCATCTGCCGGCTCTTTCGCTGCAACCACTAATTGGTAATGCGGTGAAACACAATACGATTACCAAGTCCCGCCCGTTGCATGTAACCATTCGTGCCAAGGATGGGTGGCTCGAGGTGTCGAACCCGATTCGCCCCAAACTTACGCCGGAGCCCTCGACCGGTATCGGACTACACAATCTGGTTACTCGCTGGCGTTTGATTACGGGGTGTGATATTTTGATTTTGAACGACGGTGAGACCTTTACGGTGCGTATGCCGTTGCAAAAACCGACCGAAGCATGAATGTGTTGATTATCGAAGATGAAACGGCTGCTGCGCAGAATTTGCAGGCGATTTTGAAACAAGAGGCCCCCGAAACGGAGGTGCTGGCGGTGCTTGAAAGTATCGAAGAGAGTGTCGAGTGGCTTGGTTCGCATGCGATGCCCGACCTGCTCTTCATGGATATTCATCTGGCCGATGGCGAGTCATTCCGTATTCTGGAGCAGGTTGATGTGAGGGCTCCCATCATCTTCACGACAGCTTACGATCAATATGCGCTGGAGGCTTTTCGGGTGAACAGCATCGACTACCTGCTGAAACCCATCAATACGGCCGATGTGCGTCGCGCATTGGATAAGTGGGTGCGTTTGACCAACCTCGAGCGGCGGGAGTATGCTATGCGCCAAAAACAGATTGCGCGTCGTGAACAAGAGACCTTCCTGATTCATGTGCGGGATAAAATTATTCCGCTTCATCGCGATCGTATTGCCTATTGTTATACGACCAATGAGCGTGTTACGGCCTATGATTATGAGGGGAACAGCTATCCGCTCGACAAAACGCTCGAGGCCATGCAGGCTGCGCTACCCGAAGCTGATTTTATACGTGCCAATCGTCAATTTATTGTCGCTCGACGGGCAATTAAGGAGATTACGGTGTGGTTTGGAAGTCGCCTGTCACTCCATCTGTCGGTCGAAACTCCCGAGCGGATTGTGATTTCCAAGGCGCGAGTGCCGGAGTTTAAGGCGTGGTTGCGTGCAACATCGACCATCGAATAGTTGTTTCAACGGTTGTTTTAGGCGTTTCACCGATGTGGACATTAACAAGGATGGGTTGGCTGTATCCTTGTAAAGGTGCTTGGCACTTAGTTGAACGTCTAAAATAATTATAGGTATGAAACGAACTACGCTTGCGCTTGTGGGTACACCATCCAAGGGTCAAAAAAAGGCAACCGAAACAAAAATAAAGACTACTAGGTGAAAAAAAGAGCAATCAAGGGCGATTGACCTCTCTTTTTTGCCGATTCACCTGTGGTGAAAAATCAATTTACACGAAAACGTGTAACTTCGCATTTTGTGAAATCCCATCATCAAACAAAGATAAAAGAATGAAACGTATTTTGTTGATTGCAATGCTTGTATTAGCCTCGTCGGTGGCCTTTGCGCAGAAGGGCTCGGTGACGGCTACGGTGGTCGATGCCGAAACCGGTGAGGGCATTGCCGGTGCTGTGTTAACGGTGGCTCCGGTGGCTGCACCTGAACGAGCACAACACCTTACGTCGGGCTATCAAGGTTCGGTTGCTATCCGTGCGCTGGCCTATGGCGAGTATTCGCTTGTAGTGTCGTTTCTGGGATATAATAACCTGGAAACGAAATTCAAGGTAGAGAAGGCAGCAGTTAATTTGGGCCGTTTGGAACTCAAATCCGGTGTGGCGATTGAAACGGTGGTCAAGGAGGCCAAGGCGATTCGTGCATCGCAAAAAGGCGATACAATCAGTTACAATGCCGGAGCCTTCAAGGTGGCCAATGATGCCGATGTCGAAGGTTTGCTGAAGAAGATGCCGGGTATTTCGGTCTCGGATGGTAAGGTGGAGACCCAAGGCGAAGAGGTCAAGAAGGTTTTCGTCGATGGCAAGGAGTTCTTTGGCGAGGATGTAACGACGGCTATCAAATCGTTGCCGGCCGAAACCGTGGATCGTATCGAGGTTTACAACAAACTCTCGGATGCAGCCGAGTTTTCGGGCATGGATGATGGCGAGGGCTACAAAGCCTTGAACATCGTTACCCATCGCCATATGCGTCAAGGTAAGTTTGGTAAGGTCTATGCCGGTTTGGGCTACGATGCCGAGGATGGAGCCAAGGATCGGATGAAATACCTTGCCGGAGGTAATGTCAACCTCTTCAATGGCAGTAGCCGTTTGTCGGTGTTGGCACTCTTCAACAATGTCAATCAGCAGAACTTCTCGTTTGAGGATATTCTGGGTGTTTCGGGTGGCGGCGGAGGCCGTGGTCGTGGCGTTGGTCAATATATGATGCGTCCGCAGAGCGGTGTAGCTTCGGTAAATGCCATTGGTTTGAACTACTCCGATGCGTGGGGTAAGAAAGATCAGGTTACGATTCAGGCAAGTTATTTTTTCAACAATACGGATACGGAGAATCGTTCTACCCTCGAGAAGTGGTATGAGGCTCCGATGAAACTCGATACCCTGTCGACCCGTGGCTGGTCTGCTACGAAGTCCGACAACCATCGTTTCAATGCCCGTATCGAGTGGAAGATTTCGGAGAATCAAAGCTTGATGTTCCGCCCGTATTTCAGTTTCCAGGGAAATGACCCGACCTCGACAACGATTGGGTGGCAGTATGGTGACCCCTCGATGGGTGGTAGCGGTTATAGTTACACGGATAACTACTCGATGACCGAACGCTATGGCTACCATGCGGGAACACGTGTCGTTTATCGTGCCAAACTGGGTAAATTGGGTCGTACGATGACCGTGAATGGCAATGTGCGCTACGCGGATCAGGAGAATAACTCGAACTCCTACTCCAACCAGATGGGTACAAGCGATGAGCGTCCCGAAGGGGCGGATATTTGGGGCTGGGATCCGACCGCCTACACCGATTTGCGCTATCTGCGTAATCAGGCTCCTTCGACGAGCCTGGACCTTTCGGGTGAATTGACCTACACGGAACCTATGTCGAAGTATTCGCAGATTAGCCTGCAATATCGCGCCGACTATGAGGAGGAGGAGCGTGATAAGGCCTCCTACGTGACCGGTGATCGGTATGATATTGCCGGTTTGCTTCCCGATCCTTCGCTCTCGAATAACTACGAGAGTACAAACATGGAACATCGTGTCGGTCCGGGTTTCCGCTATGCCAAGGAGAAAAATACCTTTGTAGCGAATGTCTACTACCAAACGGCACAGCTCGAAGGTCAGGTGTTGAATGGCCAGACGGTAGGCGAAAATAAACCCATCAAACACAACTATGACAACATCACCTATTTCATGATGGGTCAGCTGAATCTGAATCAGGAAAACTCGTTGCGTCTGTTTGTCCGCTCGAATACGAATACGCCTTCGATTTCGGATTTGCAGGATGTCTACGATGTGTCGAATGCCCAGCATATCACGCGAGGTAATCCCTACCTGAAGCCCTCCTATTCGCACAACATCAACTTCCACTATACGAATTCGAACCTCGAAAAGGGCCGTACCTTTATGTGGATGTTCTCGTGGAATAAGACGCAGGATTATACCGCTACACACCTGTTGCAGAACCCTGGCGAGATGGCAATTGGCGACTCGCAGGAGGTGTATCGCCCGAACTATTATTCGATGCCGGTCAATCTGGATGGGCAGTGGAGCCTGCGCACGATGTTGATGTATGGCTTCCCGATTGGTTTCCTGAAGAGTAATTTCAACATGATGGCCGGTGTCAACTACTCGAAAACACCGAGTATGATTGGTGGTAGTTACGATGCTGCGACGGGGACGATTCTGGGTGGTGAGCGCAACGATGCCGAGAATATGGGCTACTCGTTCCGTGCCGTCTTGGGCTCGAATATCTCCGAGAAGGTGGACTTCACGCTGTCGTGGAATGGTGCCTACAACGAGGCTACCAACTCGCTGGCTACGGGTAACGAGAAGAACCGCTACTTCAACCATTCGGCCAATGCGTCGATGAAGTTTGTCCTGCCGTGGAACTTCACCTTCACAGCTTCGGCTCTCTATTCGCAATATCTCGGTATCACGAACGACTATAACGAGGATTACCTCATCTGCAACATCTACCTCGGCAAGAAGGTCTTCAAGAATAAGCGAGGCGAAGTGTTGGTGGGTGTCAACGACCTGCTCAACCAGAACAATGTCGCCTTCTCACGCACGACCGGCGCGGGTTATACGCAGAATGCAACCAACCTCTCGATGGGTCGTTACTACATGGTACAATTTACCTATAACCTGCGCATCTTCGGTAAGAAGGGTTCGCGCAATATGTCGGATTATGAAAGCTCGCAACAGAAGGAGTTTCAAAAGCACCGCCGGATGATGGGGCCTCCTCCGGGAGGAGGCGGTGGCTTTGGCCCCAGATAATCTGTTACGAGCGAAGGTCGGGCGTGCTGCCCGACCTTCCTTGTTTTTGGTGAGAATAGTGTGTGTAGCGATGGAACACTCCCCTATCGCAGATGGCGGTTGATGTGGAGCACTTCGTCGGCCAATTCCGTATAGACCCGCACGTCAACATGATGGGCACGCAACGTGGCGGCTCCTTGGCAACACACGAAACAATCCGGCTCGTAGCAGGCAAAAACCACCCGCGAAAGACCGTGTTCAAGAATCAGTTGCGTGCAACTTTTCGGCTCGCTCTTTCGGGTCGAACAGGGCTCCATAGATGCGTAGATGGTTGCACCTCGCAGGTCGGCTGCTGCCGCTAAAGCCTTCAGCAGTGCCTCCTGCTCGGCATGGTGGGTCGGGGATGTCTCGTGGGTGTAGCCCGTGAAGATGCGCCCGTCAGCGGTGCGGATAACGGCTCCGACGCAATAGGAGGTGGCGCTTGGTGTGCAGTTGCGACTCATCTCGATGGCTTGGCGCAGGTAGATTAAATCTTCGGTGGTCGTGTCGGGTTTCAGTTGCCAGGTGGTTACCTCCATGCCTCCCAACTCCTCGTGTGTGCAGGGCGTGCCTGCCGGAGCCTCGAACAGGAAGTGGGCAAAACCACCCTCTGCACCGAGTTTCAGATTCGGATTTCGCGCCATGCGTACCGTGTCGGCCATTCCTTCGTTGAGGAACATGCGAAGCACCTGTGCGCCTCCTTCGACCATCAGGCGGCGAACGCCTCGACGCTCCAGTTCGGTGACGATGTAACGTGCTGTGATAGGCTCACGGCAGACGATTACCTCGGCCACGGAGGCTAAGTGTGGCAACTCAATGGGTGAAAAGAGGATACAGCGAGCCTCTTCGCTGGTAAAAACCCGCATGTCGGGTGCAAGTTCGCCACTCCGTGTCAACGAAACTTTCGTGGCCATGCCACGAAGCGAAGGATTGTCGCGACGCAGGGTCTCAGCACCCACCAATAAGGCATCGTGCTCGTTGCGCAACCGGTGTACGGCAGCCCAATCTTCAGGCGTGGAGATGACTAATCGTTTGCTCGAACAATCGTCGAGGTAGCCATCTGCAGTAACAGCAAAAGAGAGTGTTATTCGCATCTTTTTAGCGTGTATAAGGTGATTTCGGGTCGAGCCCCGATTCGCATCGGATAGCCGACATAGCCGATACCATCATTGATATAAAGGGTGTGACCGTTGAGGTCGTATCGCCCGCTCCAGCGGTCGTACATCCATCCGGCCGGAGACCATCCCCGCCCCTCGCCAAACCTCAGTTTTAGTTGCATGGCGTGGGTATGTCCCGCCAAGGTCAAATGACCATGCCCCAGGGCGACAATCTGCTCCCACAGTTGTGGCAGATGTACCAATGTGATGTTGTAGAGCGAGTCGGGAACGCCTTGATAGGCTTTTTCTCCACCGGTAAGTGGCAGGATAGCACTATGTCGGTCGTGGCGCAACGAGGGGTTGAACGTAAGCCCTGTGACGGAGAGGGAATCCGCTCCACGGTGCAGGTAGATAGTGGAATCTTGCAGGAGAAGCCACCCCATCTGCTGTTGCTGCTTGATGAGTCGTTGGTGGCTCACCTCCCGAGGTAGTCGGAGGGTATCACGAATGTAACTACCGACATCGTGGTTGCCCAAGACCGAGAGAACGGGGGCCTGAATACCTTGCAATAGCCGTGTGGCTTGTGCATCCAACTCCGAATGGCGAATGTTGACCAAATCGCCCGTGAAGCAGACCATATCGGGCTGCAACTGATTGAGTCGTTCGACCAACTGCCCCACCTCATGTCGGGTGTTGACCAAGGTGCCCAGATGCAAGTCGGAGAAATGGGCAATGCGGTAGCCGTCAAACGCCTTCGGAAGGTGCTCGGAGCAAATCTCCACCTCGTTTACCTGCAAATCCTTGCGTCCAACCACCACACCCCAAACAAGCACACAGAGGGCTGCTATGCTTGTTGCAATGCCTACAAAACGCAGATGTATCGCAGCAAAGAGTGCATAGAGGAATCGCGGCAAAGTCAGTGCAATCCAGAGCCAAATTGCCCACATGGTAAGGCGCATCACCGTGGGGGTATTATCACACAGTACCCCTACAAGCAGTATCCATAGCGGCAACGTATCGATGGCAAGGAGCAGAAGCAATGCGCGACGTGCAATCACTTTGTGTCGATAGGCTACGAAGTCGATGAGAACCGCAATAAAAATAGGTATGAGGAGCAAAAAAAACATCATTTTGTGGTGCATGATTGAATCTATCTGCAAAGATAGTGAAAAATTGGCTACCTCGCCCCTTTTTTTTCTCGTTATGGCTTTGGCATACATCTTGCAAAAACCTCGGCGAAAGCATATTTACAAACAAATACCTAATTAACACGCACGTTCAACCAAAAAGATTCGACGTATGAAAAAATTTAGACTTTTGGCGGCAGCTCTGCTTTTTGCAGTGACCGCATCGGCTCAAAACACGGCACAACAGGCTCCTGCGGTCGAGGGATACTCCCCGACGGTCTATCTGATTGCTGTGGAGGAGCGTGAAGTGACCCCCTGCTGCGATCAGGTGCAGGTGATGTCGCAAACCACGATGGATTACCACGCTACACATCGGTATGGTGCCCAGCAGACCGAGAAGCCGCAATTTATCTTTGCGACGAAGAACAATCGCTTCTCGTTAGCCTTGGGAGGTTATGTGGCCCTGCGTGCAGCGTATGATTTCGATGGTATCTCCGATAACCTCGATTTTGTGCCGTACGACATTCCGCTGACGGCCGATTACAACAACCGCCAGCAGGTGATGATGGATGCTTCGACCTCGCGCCTCTTCTTGAAATCCATTGCCAACACCGATGCCTTGGGGCAGGTGGTGATTTACATGGATGCCGATTTCAGAGGCGGCTCGGAGCAGAGCTATACCCCACGCCTGCGCTCGGCCTATATCTCGTTCCTGGGCTTTACGTTTGGTCGGGATGTGTCGACCTTCTGTGATTTGGCTGCGGCTCCGACGACGATTGATTTCCAGGGCCCCAATGCCTACAACTTCAATTTCGCTACGATGATTCGTTACGAGTTTAGTTGTGCCAACGACCACCTGTCGATGGGTGTGGCGGCCGAAATGCCCAATGTGTCGGCTACCTATAGCGAGGCCTATCTCGCCATGCGTCAGCGTATCCCCGATATTCCGGTTTATCTGCAATATGCGTGGGGCGAAAACCGAGATAGCCATATTCGTGCTTCGGGAGTCTTCCGCAATATGTATGTACGCAATGCCGTCGATGCTGATAATGTACGCCTCTTTGGTTGGGGTGTGCAGGCAAGCGGTACGATTAAGGTCTTTCCGGCACTGCGACTCTTTATGAATGGTGTCTATGGCCGAGGTATCACACCCTATATTCAGGATTTGACCGGCTCGGGTCTTGACTTCCTCCCCTCCTCGACGGGTGAAGATGTGAAGGTGATTCCGATGTGGGGCTGGCAGGCGGCTGCGCAAATCAACCTTTCGCGCCGTATGTTTATCTCGGGCGGCTTCTCGATGGTCAATGTAGATCGTGAGGAGGGCTATTCGTTCGACAACGAGTATAAGCAGGGCCGCTATATCTTTGGTAACATCTTCTATAAGTTGACACCCCGCTGCTCGATAGGTGCCGAATACCTCTACGGCTCGCGTAAAAATATGAACTCGGAGAAGAATCACGCCAACCGAGTGAATCTGGAGGTGAAATACCATTTCTAACAGACGATAGGTCGGGAGTTAAGAGGAAAGTTTGGGCTTTCCTCTTTTTATTTGTATTTTTGTCTCATCATGTTAGAATTTCTTGCGACATATCATTTGACGGGCATCGCTATCGGTGTGGCTACGTTCTTGATTATTGGTCTGTTTCATCCGCTTGTTATCAAGGGCGAATACTACTTCGGCACGAAGTGTTGGTGGGTGTTTGCTGTGATGGGCGTGGCGGCTATTGTGGGGTCGCTGCTGGTCGATGAGCTGTTTCTCTCTACCCTCTTGGCGGTGTGGGGAGCTTCATCGCTGTGGTCGATTGGCGAAATCTTCGAACAGCGTAAACGGGTCGAACGAGGCTGGTTCCCCAAGCGTGAGAAAAAAGACCGATAACGATGGTGCGTTGGGGGCGATATCTGCTGGCGTTGGTGGTTGTTTCGGTGGTGGCTGTGGTGCTTCGGATGGACCCGAATCAGCCGACGCATCGTGTGCCACAACCACGGCAGGCGGTATTGCTCTTTGCGGGGGATGTGATGCAGCATACACCGCAGATGGAGGCGGCTCGTCGAGGTGTAGCGTATCATTACGAGTCTGTCTTTGAATCCGTGCAACCCTATTTCTCTTCAGCCGATATTGCGGTGGTAAATCTGGAGACAACCCTCTCGGAGGAGCCTCCCTATACGGGTTATCCGCTTTTTCGGGCACCGGCTGCCTTGGCGCATGCGTTGGCTCGTTGCGGGGTCGATGTGGCCTGTCTGGCCAATAATCATGCACTGGATTGGGGTGCCGAGGGCGTTCGTCGCACGGCTCGTATTCTCGACCGTGAGGGTATTCGTCGTGTGGGCGTTTATCGTGATAGCACCGACTTTGCCCGACATAATATCCTTCGTCTGGAGAGTCGCGGATTGCGCTTTGCGCTGATGAATTATACCTATGGCACGAATGGCATGCCTGTGCCGCAGGGAATGGTCATCAATCGGATTGACACGCTGCGGATGGCTCGCGATTTGGCAGCTGTGGCTGATGTCGATTGCCGCATTGTCTGCATCCATTGGGGCCATGAGTACGAGCGCAGACCCAATGTCGAACAACGTCGCTTGGCAGCCTTTCTGCGGCGCAATGGAGCCGATGTTATCATCGGGCACCATCCCCATGTCATCCAACCCTATGTGGCCGACTCGTCGCATTTGTGTTTCTATTCGTTGGGTAATTTTGTTTCCAACCAGCGAAAGCGTTATTGCGATGGCGGTTTGATGGTGCGAGTGACGGTAACGAGTCTGCCCGACGGGCGGTTGGACTTACGGGCGGAGGCGATACCGGTCTGGGTGGATAAACGTGCCGGCTATCGGGTGGTTCCTTTGGTGGATCGTGATTCGGTGGTTCGTAACGATGCTTGCGAAATATTCCGTCGAGACACCCGCATTTTGTTGTCCGAGGGCTTGTAAATCGTGCAAACGGATTAATTCGATATCGAAGCTCTTTTTTTTGTTGCAGAATCGAAAAAAGAGTGTATCTTTGCTTGCGAAAAAGTAACACCTTAAACACAGAAAATACAATGGAAAAAAGTCTGAAAGGAACACGCACCGAGCAGAACCTGCTGAAGGCATTTGCCGGTGAGAGCCAGGCGCGTACGCGCTACACCTTCTTTGCAAGCGTTGCCAAGAAGGAGGGTTATGAGCAGATCTCGGGTCTTTTTATGGAGACGGCCGAGCAGGAGAAGGAGCACGCCAAGCGTTTCTTCAAATTCCTCGAGGGTGGTGATCTGGAGATTACGGCCACCTACCCCGCCGGTAAGATTGGTACGACACCTGAAAACCTGTTGGCTGCCGCCATGGGTGAGAAGGAGGAGTGGTCGGAGATGTATCCCGAGTTTGCCAAGGTAGCCGAAGAGGAGGGCTTCCTCGCTGTGGCTGCTGCATTTAAGAACATTGCCAAGGTAGAGGCCGAGCACGAGCGTCGCTATTTGAAGTTGCTGAGCCGCATTACCGATGGTGATTTCTTCCACCGCGATGGTAAGATTTGGTGGCAGTGCCGCAACTGCGGTTTCATCATCGAGGCTGAAGATGCTCCGAAGGCATGCCCCGCATGTCTGCATCCGCAGGCCTATTTCGAGCCGATGAAGCAGAACTATTAATCGGATAGTTCGCACAACAAAGGAGCATCCCGAAAGGGTGCTCCTTTTGTTGGATGGGTACCTGTTGTAAAGTCGTAATCAAGCCCCATGCTATATATAACAGCAGAAAGCCCCTAAAAGAGAGGGGCTTTTCTTGTGTTGTGGCTCGAGTCTATCGACGCGGTTTGATATCGAGTTTTACAGGCTTAATCATGTTCTCGGGTGAGAGAATCGTGTCCAGTTCCTCCTTGGTGAGCACCCCGTGTTGGAGCACAAGGTCGTAGACACTGCCACCGGTCTCCAATGCCTCCTTGGCAATCTTCGTGGAGTTCTTGTAGCCGATGATGGGATTGAGGGCTGTTACGATACCGATGCTCTGGTGGACATACTCGCGGCAACGCTCCTCATTGGCCTTGATGCCCTCCACGCAGTTTACACGCAGCGTGTCGAATCCATTCATCATCATCTCGGCTGACTCGAAGCAGCATTGTGCCATCACGGGCTCCATGGCATTGAGCTCCATTTGGGCCGCCTCGCCACTCATGGCAACGCACATATCGTTACCCATTACCTTATAGGCGATTTGGTTCATCACCTCGGGAATCACGGGATTTACCTTGCCGGGCATAATCGACGAACCGGGCTGACGGGCGGGTAGATCGAACTCGTGCAGGCCGCAACGAGGACCCGAGGCCAATAGGCGTAGGTCGTTGCAAATCTTATTCATCTTCACAGCCACGCGGCGTAGTGCTGACGAATACCCTACCATGCAGCTTGTATCCGATGTGGCGGCTACCAGATTCTCGGCCAGGCGGATATTCCAGCCTGTAATCTTCTGTAAGGCCTTTACGCATTTCTCGGCATAGCCGGGTTCCGAGCAGATGCCCGTACCGATAGCCGTAGCACCCATATTGACCGTGAGGAACTCTTCGGCGGCAAAGTTCAGGTTTTTTATCTCATCCTTCAAAATCGATGCATAGGCACCAAAGGTTTGTCCCAAGGTCATCGGCACAGCATCCTCGAGCTGTGTGCGTCCCATCTTCAAGATGTGGGCAAAAGCCGTGGCCTTCGCCTCGAAAGCCTCGATAAGTGCCTCGAAATGCTTCATGTAACGCAGGTGCGTGGCGTAGAGGCCGAGGTGGATGGCCGTCGGATAGGCATCGTTGGTCGACTGTGAGCAGTTTACATGGTCGTTCGGCGAGCAGTATTGGTACTCCCCTGCCTCGTGCCCCATAATCTGCAACGCACGATTGGCAATGACCTCGTTGGCATTCATGTTGGTTGAGGTACCTGCACCGCCCTGAATCATATCTACGGGGAATTGGTCGTGGTGCTGACCCTCCAGAATCTCAAGACAGGCCTTCGAGATGCCGTCGAACTGTGCATCGGTCAGCAACCCGAGCTGGTGGTTGGCTTCGGCAGCAGCCAGTTTCGTGATTGCCAGGCCATTGATAAATAGTGGGTAGTCGTAGAGGTGGAAGTGGCTGATGGGGAAATTCTCCACTCCACGTAGTGTTTGTACGCCATAGAGAGCCTCGATGGGAACCTCCAACTGGCCTATCAAATCACTCTCGGTACGAGTCTTACATGAATAATTGTTTGTCATGATTTATAGGGTGTTGTTTAGTTATTTGTAACTTTACAAAGCATAAAGATAACACTTTTTTATCAAAAAGCCAATTTTTTGAGTATAATCTTTACTTTTACTATGGTTGCTGCCACTGCGTTCTGCTCTTTCTGTATTGAGGGGGGCATCCGCTGCCTGTTTTAGCCTTTTGAAACCTCCGTAGTATCCAACACCTTGTGTATTGCCTTCGGCAACCGAAAGGCTAAAACCTCCAATACCTCCATTCCTGCCTTCTCGGCGTAGTCGCATACGCGCGCGTGCGCTTTTTGCCCGATTTTTTTTGGCAGTGCGCTCGGCTTTCACTATCTTTGTCCATTAAGACAATAATCAAACAAAAATAGATATGGCAGACGAAAAAATTATCTTTTCGATGGTGGGTGTCTCGAAGACCTTTACCAACCAAAAGAGAGTATTGAACAACATCTACCTTTCGTTTTTCTATGGTGCCAAAATCGGTATCGTGGGTATGAACGGCTCGGGTAAATCGACCCTGATGAAGATTATCGCAGGTCTCGACAAGAACTTTGAGGGCGAGGTGGTCTTTTCGCCCGGCTACTCGGTGGGTTATCTGGAGCAGGAGCCGCAGCTCGATGACAACAAGACGGTACGTGAAGTGGTCGAGGAGGGCTGTGCCGCAACGGTGGCCCTCATGAAGGAGTACGAGGAGATTAACATGAAGCTCTGTGAGCCGATGTCGGATGATGAGATGGCGAAACTCATCGACCGCCAGGGCGAGCTCTACGAGAAGATCGATCAGGTCAATGGCTGGGATCTGGATACGGTGCTCAATCGTGCCATGGATGCCCTGCGCTGTCCCGATGGCGATCAGTCGGTAAAGGTGCTCTCGGGTGGTGAGCGTCGCCGTGTGGCCCTGTGTCGCCTGCTCCTGCAGCAGCCCGATGTGCTGCTTCTTGACGAGCCGACCAACCACCTCGATGCCGAGTCCATCGATTGGCTCGAGCAACACCTTCAGCAGTACAAGGGTACGGTGATTGCCGTGACGCACGACCGTTACTTCTTGGATAATGTAGCGGGTTGGATTCTCGAGTTGGATCGTGGCGAGGGTATTCCGTGGAAGGGTAACTACTCGGGCTGGCTGGAGCAGAAGACTGCTCGTATGGCCATGGAGGAGAAGCAGGAGTCGAAGCGTCGCAAGACCTTGGAGCGCGAGTTGGAGTGGGTGCGCATGTCGCCTGCAGGCCGTCACGCCAAGTCGAAGGCTCGTTTGTCGGCCTATGACAAGATGCTCAACGAGGATACGAAGCAGAAGGAGGAGCGTCTGGAGATTTACATCCCGAATGGTCCGCGTTTGGGCGATATCGTTATCGAGGCACACGATGTTACGAAGGCCTTCGGTGATCGTGTGCTCTACGAGGGGCTGAACTTCTCGTTGCCGCCTGCCGGTATCGTGGGTGTGATTGGTGCGAATGGTACGGGTAAGACTACCCTCTTCCGCATGATTATGGGCCTCGACGAGCCGACAAGCGGTTCGTTCCGTGTGGGTCCGACCGTGAAACTCGCCTATGTGGATCAGCAGCATAAGTCGATTGACCCCGAGAAGAGTGTCTATGAGGTGATTTCGCAGGGTGCCGATCTCATTACGTTGGGTAATCGTCAGGTAAATGCCCGTGCCTATGTCGGTCGTTTCAACTTCTCGGGTGCCGACCAGGAGAAGAAGTGTGGCGTATTGTCGGGTGGCGAGCGTAATCGTCTGCACTTGGCTTTGGCTCTCAAAGAGGAGGGCAATGTAATCCTGCTCGACGAGCCGACCAACGATATCGATGTGAATACGCTGCGAGCCTTGGAGGAGGGTCTGGAGCACTTCGCCGGTTGCGCTGTGGTCATCTCGCACGACCGTTGGTTCCTCGATCGTATTGCTACGCACATCCTCTCGTTTGAGGGCGATTCGCGTGTGGTCTTCTACGAGGGTACCTACTCCGAGTATGAGGCGTGGAAGAAGGCGCAGGGGATCGACCTGACGCCGAAGCGTGTGAAGTATAAGAAACTCATGGCATAAGCATATGGCACAAAAACCTTCGATTCCAAAGGGCACGCGCGACTTCTCGCCGATCGAGATGATGCGTCGCCAATATATTTTCGACACGATTAAGTCGGTCTTCCGTCTCTATGGTTTTGCTCCGCTTGAGACGCCGTCGATGGAGAACCTTTCGACCCTCTTGGGTAAATATGGCGAGGAGGGCGATAAATTGCTCTTCAAGATTTTGAATTCGGGCGACTACGCTGCCAAACTCACGGATGAAGAGGTGCGCAATGCCTCGAAAATCTGCGAGAAGGGTCTGCGCTATGACCTGACTGTACCGTTTGCCCGCTATGTTGTGCAACACCAGAACGAGTTGCAGTTCCCCTTCAAACGCTATCAGGTACAACCGGTATGGCGTGCCGATCGTCCGCAGAAGGGGCGTTATCGTGAGTTCTACCAGTGTGATGTCGATGTGATTGGCACGAAGTCGCTCTTGTGCGAGGTCGAGTTGGTCGAGATTGTCGAGCGGGTTTTCAAAGCGCTGGGTATTCGTGTGGCGTTGAAGATGAACAACCGCAAGATTCTCTTCGGTATTGCCGAGGTCATTGGTCATGCCGATAAGATGATTGATATCACGGTAGCCATCGATAAACTCGATAAGATTGGCTTGGAGCATGTGAAGGCCGAGTTGGCCGAGCGAGGCCTGGATGAGATGGCTATTGCCCGACTGCAACCGATTCTTGAGCTCGAAGGCTCTAACGCGCAGAAATTAGATACGTTGCGTGATATATTATCAGCTTCGGAAACCGGTATGAAGGGTATCGAGGAGATGGCCGAGGTCTTTGGCCATATCGAGGCTCTGGGGCTTGATTTGCAGGTGGAACTCGACCTTTCGCTGGCGCGTGGTTTGAACTACTATACGGGTGCAATCTTTGAGGTAAAAGCGTTGGATTATGCCATCGGTTCGATCTCGGGCGGTGGTCGTTACGACGACTTGACAGGTATCTTCGGCATGCCGAATATGTCGGGTGTCGGCATCTCGTTTGGTGCCGACCGTATCTACGACGTGATGCTCGGTTGCGACCTCTTCCCCGAGGAGCTGAACTGCTTGACGCGTGCCATCTTCCTCAATTTCGGCGGTGCCGAGCAGGCCGCTTCGTTGGCCTTGTTGCGTGGTTTGCGCAGTGAGGGTATTCCGGCGGAGATTTATCCCGAGGCGGCAAAGATGAAGAAGCAGATGGAGTATGCCAATCGTCGTGGCATTCCGTTTGTGATCATCATTGGTTCCGAGGAGCTGAATGCGCAGGAGGCTACGGTGAAAAATATGCTCACGGGAGAGCAACAGAAGGTTGCTTTTGCCGAGTTGGCAGCGCGTTTGAAGTAACAAGAGCAAAGAGATGTTGCGTACACTATTACTGTTGTTGGGAATGGTCTGCTTGCTGCCCCTTCGGGCGCAGGATGAGGAGGCGTTGCGGCAGCTGCAGAAGTTTGTACGCACCTATCGCTATCTGCATAGCCTTTATGTCGATACCGTTTCGATGGCTCCGGTTGTCGAAGGGGCTATCGAGGGGATGCTCGAACAGCTCGACCCCCATTCGGCCTATATCGGTGCCGAAGAGATGAAGCAGGTCGAGGTGTCGTTTGATGGTGAATTCAGCGGTATCGGCATCGAGTTTTCGTTGATGCGCGATACGATTATGGTAGTCAACACCATTGCCGGAGGCCCTGCCGAGCGTGTCGGTATGTTGCCCAACGACCGCATTGTGCGTATCGATACCCTATCGGCTGTCGGTATGAAGCAAAATGAAGTGCCCAAGTACCTGCGCGGAAAACAGGGCACGAAGGTCGATGTCGAGGTGGTGCGTCGCGGGGTTGCCGAGCGGTTGCATTTCCGCATTACGCGCGATAAGATTCCGCTGAATACGGTTGATGCGGCCTATATGGCCTCTCCACACGTGGGTTACATCAAGGTCAATCGCTTTGGTCGTACGACGATGTCCGAATTTCGTGCCGCCTATGAGAAGTTGGGGCGACCGCAACGCTTGATACTCGATTTAAGAGGTAATGGCGGAGGGTTGATGGATCAAGCCATTGAGATGGCAGAGTTTTTCCTGCCCAAGGGTTCGTTGCTCCTCTCGACTGAGGGACGTGCGGTGCCTCCGACCTCCGATTATGCGCAGCGAGATGGCGAAAACCTGCATGGTAAGGTGGCCGTATTGATGGATGAGGTGTCGGCCTCGGCCTCCGAGATTGTGGCCGGTGCCTTGCAGGATTGGGATCGGGCAACCATTATCGGTCGGCCGAGTTTTGGTAAGGGGTTGGTGCAGCGACAGATACCTTTGGGAGACGGCTCGGCTGTGCGACTGACGGTGGCGCGTTATCATACCCCTTCGGGGCGTGTGATTCAGCGGCCTTACGAGCGTGGCAAGCGCAATGAATATTACCTGGACCACCTGCGCGGCTACGCTGATTCGCTGGACGGTGAGGCTCTACAGTATCGTACCTTGAAGGAGGGTCGTATCGTGAAGGGCGGTGGTGGCATTCGTCCCGATATCCTCATCGAGGAGGATACGACCGGCTATACGAACTACTATGCTGCGTTGATTCGTCGAGGGGTGATACAGGAGGTGATGGCCTCCTATTTGGAGCGAGAGCGTGTGACGCTTGCGCAACAATATCCCGACTTTGACCGCTTCGATGCGGGGTATGAGGTACCGGAGGTATTGTATGAGGCGTTGCGTGAGGCCGGCGAGCGACAGGGTGTTGCCTTTGACGAGGCGCAATTTGCTGCATCGAAGCCATGGATGGCCAGTCAGCTCAAGGCACTTACGGCGCAACGGTTGTTTGGTACTGAGGGATTCTATCGGGTGATGAATGCCGCTCGTGTCGAATCGTTCCAACGGGCTGTCAGCCTGCTTGAACAAGCATAAATGAATCGTGCAAGTGTTATGAATCCGATAAAACGACTCTATGATTGGATGCTCTCCTGGGGGCATTCTCGTTGGGGAGCAGTAGCTCTTTTTTGTTTTGCTTTCGCCGAGTCGAGTTTCTTCCCGATTCCGCCTGATGTGTTGCTGATTGCACTCTGTTTGGGTGCAGTGGCGCGCTCATTCCGTTTTGCGGCTATATGTACCATGGGTTCGGTGCTGGGCGCAGTGCTCGGCTATGCAATCGGCTATTTGGCGTGGCAAACCCCTTCGGGGGAGTATACAGCCCTCGCCCACTTCTTTTTCAATCATGTCTTCTCGGTGGAGGCCTTTGAAAAGGTGGGTGCGCTGTATGACCGCTACAATTTCTGGATTGTTTTTACGGCCGGATTTACACCGCTGCCCTACAAGATTTTTACCATCACAGGAGGTTTGTTTCATATCAACTTTGTGATGTTTTTGCTGGCCTCGGTGATTTCGCGAGGAATGCGTTTCTTCTTGATTGCGTGGCTGATATGGAAATTTGGTGCGCCGATTAAAGGCTTCATCGATAAGTATTTCAACCTGCTGGCAATTCTCTTTACGGTCTTGCTGATTGGGTCGTTTGTATTCATTGGTTACTGCTTGTAGTATGCGACGCTTTGGCTTGATAGGTTGCCCGTTAGGACACTCTTTTTCGGCTCGTTACTTTACGGAGAAATTTGTCCGTGAGGGGTTAGATTGCAGGTATGAACTCCACGAACTTCCGTCGATAGATGCGTTGCCGGGATTGCTTGAAGCCTATCCCGATTTGGAGGGTTTTAATGTGACGATTCCCTACAAACAGCAGGTGATGCGCTATCTGGATGCACTATCGCCCGAAGCGGAGCGTATCGGGGCGGTGAATTGTGTACGTCGTATGGCCGATGGCCGCTTGGTGGGCCATAATACCGATATTGTCGGATTGCGCCAGGTGCTAAATGGGCTGTTGGGGGCTACGGAGATAGCACACGCCTTGGTTTTGGGTACGGGCGGAGCGTCACAGGCGGTGCAGTACGCACTGATGGAGCGGGAGATTCCCTATGCGCTTGTGTCGCGTGATGCGGCACGAGCCCACTACACCTACGACGATCTGCCGGTCGAGGTGGTTGCCGCTTCGAAACTCATTGTGAATGCTACCCCACTCGGCACTTGGCCGAAGGTCGACGAAGCCCCTCGGATTCCGTATGCCTATGTGACCCCTGAACACCATTTGCTCGATTTGGTCTACAATCCGCCCTTGACGCAATTCCTATCCTATGGCGAGCAGCGAGGTGCCCGCATCATGAATGGCGAGGGGATGCTGGTTGGGCAGGCCGAGGCGAGTTGGGAGATATGGAATCAAGAAGGGATTACGCGATAATCGGGTAATCCCTTCTTGTTTGTGGGAAATCGCCGGCAATTAGCGCATCTCCAAAGCGCATCGGGCGGCTTCGAGGTCCTCGCTACGCACAACAATGGTGGCGGCACCTCCAATCGAGTTGAGCACAGACATATGCTCGTTGCGGATATCGACCCAGATGTTGGCACTCTGCAGGATGGATTTGGCGATTTCGGCCTCGGCCAAGGTGTTGTATGCCGCTAAGGCCACAAAAGTTTCACTACTCATAACAGACATCGTTTTCAGGTTGTTGCAATATCGCTTTATAAAATTAAGCATTTTGTTGATAAAATGCAACTCGCTTGCCACCTTTTTTCCGAGGAATTATTGTATCTTTGGCAAGAAAGAAAAAGAAGCGAATAACTATGTCCCAATTTGTCCACCTGCACGTCCATTCGCAGTACTCGATTCTCGATGGCCAGGCGTCGATTCAACGCCTGGTAGATAAGGCTATGGCCGATGGCCAGCCCGGTATTGCCCTGACGGATCATGGTAACATGTTTGGCGTGAAGGAGTTCTTCAACTATGTGAAGAAGGTCAAGGGTAAATGCAAGGATGGTATCAAGGCGTGTGAGGCTCGTTTGGCGGCCCTGCGCGATGGTTCGGAGCAGGTTGATAACTTGAATGCCGAGATTGCGGCAGAGGAGCAAAAATTGGCTGTATGGCAGCAGAAAGCGGCTTTTAAGCCAATTATCGGTTGTGAGGTCTATGTAGCACGTCGTCGATTGCAGGATAAGGAGGGAAAACCCGACCAGAGTGGCTATCACCTCATCTTGTTGGCCAAGAATGAAACGGGTTACCACAACCTGATTAAGATTGTCTCCAAAGCATGGACCGAGGGTTTCTATATGCGCCCTCGTACCGACCGCACGGAGTTGGAAAAATACCACGAAGGGTTGATTTGCTGTTCGGCGTGTCTGGCCGGAGAGGTGCCTCGTGCCATTACGGCCGATGATATGGAACGAGCCGATGAGGCGGTTCGCTGGCACAAGAATCTCTTTGGCGAGGATTATTACCTCGAACTGCAGTTGCATCGGGCAACGGTCGAAGATGCCAACCACGAGGCCTACGCCATGCAGCTCAAGGTGAATGACTATCTGCGTGATTTGGCGGCCAAGCACCATGTGCGCACCATCTGTACGAATGACGTGCACTTTGTCGATGAGGAGCATGCCGAGGCGCATGACCGCTTGATTTGCCTCTCGACGGGTAAGGACCTCGATGACCCGAAACGCATGCGCTACTCGAAGCAGGAGTGGATGAAGAGCACGGCCGAGATGGCGGCTATTTTTGGGGAGTCGGATCCCGAGGCGATGCAGACCACGGTTGATATCTGTAATCAGGTGGAGCTCTACTCCATCGACCACGCCCCCATCATGCCCGAGTTTGAGATTCCGGTGGAGTTTGGTACCGAGGCGGATTATCGTGCTCGCCTGACAGAGGAGGACCTCTTTAACGAGTTTACGCGCGACGAAAATGGAAACGTCGTGATGAGCGACGAAGAGGCACACAAGAAGATTAAAAATCTGGGGGGTTACGATAAACTCTATCGCATCAAATTCGAGGCTGATTATCTGGGGCATCTGACCATGATTGGTGCCAAGAAACGCTATGGCGACCCATTGAGTGATGAGGTGCTGGAGCGTCTGAAGTTCGAGTTGCACATCATGAAGACGATGGGTTTCCCGGGTTACTTCCTCATCGTACAGGATTTTATCCGAGCAGCGCGTGAGGAGTTGGATGTCTCGGTTGGCCCGGGACGTGGCTCGGCCGCCGGCTCGGCCGTCGCTTACTGTTTGGGTATCACGCAGATTGACCCGATTCGCTATGACTTGCTGTTCGAGCGTTTCCTGAACCCCGATCGTATCTCGTTGCCCGATATTGATGTCGAT
>JAGAPT010000011.1 GCA_017623115.1 Alistipes sp. | reverse complement strand
GCCTGCTTGGCCGGAACATAGGAGCCCATCTGGGCCATCAGTACGATGAGTGCCGTTTGGCGCAATAGTGCCGATTTACCCGACATGTTGGGTCCCGTAATCATCATGATTTGCTGCTTTTCGTCGTCAAGCATCACATCGTTGGGGATATACTCCTCCCCTACGGGCATCAAGGTCTCCAAGACGGGATGACGACCGGCCTTGATTTGGATGCGATTTTCCTCGTCGAGCTCGGGGCGGGCGTAGCGTCGCTCACGAGCAATGCAGGCAAAGGATTGCAGGCAGTCGATACGAGCAATCATGGCGGCATTGCGCAACAAGACCGTTAGCTGTGCAGCGATAAACGCAGTTAACTCGGCATAGATGCGTTGCTCGATTTGGAGCATGCGCTCCTCGGCACCCAAAATCTTCTCTTCGTACTCTTTTAGTTCGTCAGTAATGTAACGCTCGGCGTTGGTCAGCGTCTGTTTGCGAATCCACCCTTCGGGCACCTTCTCCTTGTGGGTGTTGGTTACCTCGATGTAGTAGCCGAAGACGTTGTTGTAGCCGAGTTTGAGGGTTGAAATGCCGGTGGCCTCACGCTCGCGTGCTTGAATTTGAGCCAGGTAGTCTTTTCCGTGAAGAGCGATACGTCGCAAATCATCCAATTGGGGGTCTACTCCATCGGCAATGATACCTCCTTTCTGAATCTGGTTCGTTTCGGGATCAGGATAGATGTCGTGGGCGATGCGTTCGCGTACCGACAGCATGGTATCCAACCCTGTGGCGAGTTGATGCAGAGCTGTCGAATCGGTCGATTCGAGCAGGGCCTTGACCAATTCCAAGGCCTGTAACGACTCTTTCAACTGATTGAGTTCGCGGGGCAGGATGCGAGCCGTAGCGATACGGGAGCCGAGACGCTCCAAGTCGCCTACGCGGGCAATCTCATCCCGTAGCGAGTCGGCCAACTCGCGTTCGGCGAGCAACGCCTCTACGACATCCAGTCGTTGGTTGATACGGTTGACATCGCGTAGCGGCATCGCTACCCAGCGTTTCAGTAGACGGCCACCCATCGGAGTGAGCGTGCGGTCGATGACCTCGGCGAAGGCTGTGCGGCGATTTCCGCCGTTTGATGCGAAAAGTTCGAGGTTGGCAATCGTAAACTTATCAATCCACACTGAATCCTGCTGATCGAGGCGGGCGATGCTGCGAATGTGGGCAATTTGGCGATGCTCGGTCATCTCCAAATAGTGCAGGATGGCTCCTGCGGCCGAGAGACCACTTGTGAGATGGTCGACTCCAAAGCCCTTGAGGGTCGGAGTACCGAATTGTCGACAGAGTTTCTCGCGGTTGACCTCCTCGGCAAACAACCATTCGTCGAGACGATAGGTGTAGAGCGATGCGCCAAAGCAGGATTTGAACCGATCTTCATACGCCCGCTGATAAACCACCTCCTTCGGTGCTAGGCTCGAAAGTAGTTTGTCGACGTAGGTATCAGTGCCTTCAGCAACATAAAATTCGCCGGTGGAGATGTCAAGGAAGGCCACACCGGTATTTTTGCGGCCAAAATAGACGGCAGCCAGAAAGGTGTTCTCCTTATTCGATAGAATCTGCTCCTCTAACACCACACCCGGGGTAACCAACTCGATGACACCGCGTTTGACCAAGCCTTTGACCATTTTCGGGTCTTCGAGTTGCTCGCAGATGGCAACACGCTCACCGGCGCGAACCAGTTTGGGCAGATAGGTGTCGATGGCGTGGTAAGGGAATCCGGCCAACTCGACATGTGAGGCCGAGCCATTGGCGCGACGTGTCAGCGTAATGCCGAGGATGCGGCTCGTCTTGATGGCATCTTCACCAAAGGTCTCGTAGAAGTCGCCCACCCGAAAGAGCATGACGGCATCCGGATAGGAGGCTTTGGCCTGGTAGTATTGGTCCATAAGGGGCGTTTTAGCCCGTTTCTTCTCCTTTGTTTTGGCGTTTGCGTCGGCAGTCACAATGGCTGTTTTTAGGTGTTTTTATATCTTTGCAAAGATACGATTTTGTTTAGAAAATCCCAACGGCGGTGTACACTTTTCGATAAAATTCGGCCTTCTTTTCGAGTGTTAACGGATAGGCGCGTGATGAAGAAGGCATCCGCCAAAACTGCAGGGTGCGAGCACCTGCCCGAAGGGAGGTGAAAGAGCCTACGGACGGAATCGAGCAGCCGAATTGAGCCGCTACGATCTCGGCTGCTTTTTCGCCCGTGACAACGATGGCCTGACAGGCCGGAAGGGCCTTGAGGAGGGCTTGAATGTCGGTTGGAGTCGCTACCTCCAAGAACTTATCCGAGGCATTGTCTTTGAGGCGGCGTACTGCTGTGGCGGCATCGAACAGAGCTATGCCTTTTGATGCGCAGAAATTCACAATTCGCTCTTTGTCAAAGCGTTTCTCTCCTTTAATCTCGAAATGGTGTTTGTTGCCAAAAAAGAGATAACCCACGATGCGCCACATGTCGTTGATCCAATTCGGGTAGAAGAACTCCATCGACCAGCGGTTGCGCTTGGGCGGGAAACTCCCCAACATCAGTACACGGGCATTGATGGGGAGGAATGGTTTGAGCGGATGTTGCTCGATGGGATTAGCCATAGAATTGTTCGTCGAAGTTGACCAAATAGAGTTGTTCGGTTGCACGCGTAAGAGCGGTATAGAGCCACCGCAGCATGTCGCGAGTCATTGGCTCGTCGCCAAAGAGGCATCGGTCGATGAAAACGGCTCGCCACTGGCCACCTTGCGCTTTGTGGCAGGTGACAGCGTAGGCAAATTTGATTTGCACGGCATTGAAGTGCGGATTCTCACGAATCTCCTTGAATCGTTTGATTTTACTCTTCAAATCGAGGTAATCCTTCTCCACCTCATAGAAGAGTCGTTGCGATTCTTCGCGTGTCAGTGACGGAGACTCCGAGGTCAGCGTGTCGAGCAGGATTTTACATTCGATTTCGGTTCCCTCGTAATCCGGAAATTCGAGAATGGCGTTGGCGAAGTGGAAGCCATAGAAATCCTCAAAACGACGCAGGCGTCGAAGATGTGCGATGTCGCCATTGGCAATGAAGTGCATCGGGCAATCCTCGATGCGTTCCGTGTAGTGATAGTTGTTTTTAACCACCATCAGCATATCTCCGCTCTCGAGTTCCTCCTCGGCGCACAATACATGGCGACGAATCCCTTCGTTGTAGCGGTTGGCTCGCTTGTTCGAGCGGGTGATGACGATGACCTCGTCGCGTCCATATTTGGCGTAGGCATCCTGTAACGTCTCGAGAAATTCTCCGCCGCTGATAGCCTTAAAATCGGGAAAATCCATCTCGAAACGGGGAATGTCGGTGATGCCTTGTTCCAGCATGCAACGCACCAGCGTAGCATTGAACAGGATGCCGGATTCGGCCTCTTGGCGGACAACCTCGTCGAGTGTTGCATATTCAATATCGCCAAAGCGGGATAGCGTTGCCTCATCAAGAGCCGGACTGAAATCGGCTCCTACGGGTGGTAACTGGGCACTATCCCCCACCAGCATAAGGCGGCATCCTCGACCGCTACGCACGTAGCGAATCAAATCTTCGAGGAGCGAGCCGCTGCCAAAAATCTGCCCATCACCGCTGCTGTCGGCCAACATCGAGGCTTCGTCGACAATAAATACTGCTCCCTGTTCGCGATTCAGATCAAGCGAGAAGCGGGATTCGTAGTCAGCATTGGTGCGCTCGCGGTAGATGCGTTTGTGTACGGTCAATGCTTTTTCACCCGAGTAGCGTGCAAGCACCTTGGCTGCTCGACCCGTAGGAGCAAGCAAGACGGTGCGGATTCCCATCTGTTTGAGAGCGGCCACCACAGCAGCAATAAGGGTCGTCTTGCCGGTTCCCGCATAGCCGTTTAGGACAAAAATTCGAGAAAAATCATCGCTTGAAAGGTAGTTTGATAACTTTTCTATGATTTTTTTTTGTCCAAAGGTTGTTTCGAAACAAATTTTAGTGTAAATTTGGGCTGCAATATGGGCGCTATTCATAAACATGGTGCATTGGCAGGACAAAATTAATAACAAATACTTAAATACAAAATGAAAAAAATCGCTCAAATTCTTCTGGCCGTAGTTATCGTAGCTTTTATCTACGTCATCTACAAGCAGATTTCGACGCCTATCCGTTTCGAGAACGAGATGAAGGCAAAACGTGCTCAGGTCATCGACCGCATCAAGGACATTCGTACGGCACAGCGTGCTTACAAGTCGAAGTACCAAAAATTCACGGCAGACTTCGATACGTTGGCAAACTTTATCCTGAACGAGACGCTCGAGATGGAGCGCAAACTCGTCGATGAGGATGACTCGGTGGGTATGGCTATGCTGAAGCGCTCGGGTAAGAAGAATATCGAGAAGTTTACGGTGGCCGTTATCGACACCATCTTCTCGCCCAAGAAGTTGACGGCTGAGGATGTCTACAACCTGCGCTTTATCCCCGGAACGAACAACCAGGCTCAGTTCATCATGGAGGCCGGTGTGATTACGACCGAGTCGAAGGTGGTGATTCCCGTTGTGGAGTGCCGCGCACCGTATAAGATGTTCCTCGACACGATTACCTATCGTCAGGAGATCATCAACCAGATTGACGATGATGTGAACAACTTCAACCGCTACCCGGGCATCAAGTTCGGTTCGATGGAGGCCGGTAACAATGAGGCAGGTAACTGGGAGGACTAATCAACTAAACGTCTCGAAGAAAGTGTCCATTCAGCTTGCGTTGGATGGACACTCTTTTTCGTTGCCGAAGGGAGCGGTGGATGGCCAGGTCGAGGAGATTGAGCTGTTGACCGAGTATACCCTACTTGTGCCTCGCGAGCTCTATGATGGCGCAGCGGCCTCCCTTTTTGCGGCCAATGGACAACCCTTGGCGGCCGATATGGAGGTTGTGGTGTGTGAGGCAGCCAAGCGGCCCGATGTTGTGGCTTTGGTGGCTGTACCGAGCAAACTATACAACGAACTGCGGGAACGCTATGGCGAGTTTCGACCGACTACCCCGCTGCTGGCTACACCGACGGTGATGGAGCCGACGATTGCTCTTTGCGATACGGGCTCCCTTATATATATAAAGGTATACGACAACCAACTGTGTCTGGCCGAGGTGGTCGCTGTTCCCGATATGGAGACGTTGAGCTACCTGTTGCAACGCTTGGAGGGACAGTTTGAGTTGCGCCGGTTTGTGGTCCAGCTGGAGGCTCGCACGGCTGATAAACAGCGGATGAAGTTGTATCGTAGTTATTTCAAGAAGGTGTTATGCGTATAATCAGTGGCCAATATAAGGGACGGGCCATCAATCCGCCGAAAAATCTGCGTGCTCGGCCCACGACCGATTTTGCCAAGGAGAACCTCTTCAATGTTCTGCAGAATATGGTCGACTTCGAGGAGTGCGATGTGTTGGATTTATTTGCCGGTACGGGTTCCATTAGCTACGAGTTTGCCTCGCGAGGGGTACGTAGTGTAACCTCGGTAGAGATTAATGCGGTACATCATAACTTTATTCGTCGCACGGCACAGGAGCTCGGGATAAGGAATCTGTATGCCGTTAAAGCCAACGCTTTCCTCTATTTGAAGAGCTGCGCCAAGCAATTTGACTTGATTTTCTCGGATGCACCCTACGATTTGGAGCATAGCGAGGAGATTATTCCGCTTGTTCTGGAGGGGGATTTGCTGCGTGAAGGAGGAATTTTTATCTTTGAACACTCCAAGGAGAAAAATTTTTCAGACCACCCTCTCTTTTGGCAATTAAGGAGTTACGGAAGTGTGCAATTTTCTTTTTTCAAAAAATAAAAAAAAAGTTGCCAAAACGCTTGCAGATTCAAAATTTTGCACTACCTTTGCAAACGCAATCAGGGAACAACACCACGGTTGCAAGGTTCTAAAAATGGTGCGTTAGTTCAGCTGGTTAGAATACGTGCCTGTCACGCACGGGGTCAGGGGTTCGAGTCCCCTACGCACCGCCAGTTTTGGAGCACAGACGACTGATGAAAATCAGTCGTCTTTTTTTGTGCCTACTCGTTGTCAAATCAATTTGAACGAGCTGACACAAAAAACGAACGACACGCGTTGCGTATCGTGTGCTCCAGCGAAGCATAGGGCCCTACTCACGACGGAGGGGTTGCGAGCATAGAGGAGTTGATTGCTTGCCTGCGGCTGCGCTAAAGAGGAATGCTCGCGAGTGCTGAAGCACTTCGAGTCCCCTACGCACCGCCAGTTTTGGAGCACAGACGACTGATGAAAATCAGTCGTCTTTTTTTGTGTCTACTCGTTGTCAAATCAATTTGAACGAGTCGGCGCACTCCCTCTGTCCACTCTTGTTAGCCGTTCGTCGCTCTCTTTCAACCATTCAGCAGGAAAGTGGTGGCACTAAATCGCTTTTCCGATGAAAATAGTTATATTTGTTCTGCTAAATGTTTTGAAAGTTAAAATAACCTAAAACAATACAAATATGACTATTCGTTTCAGAATCTCCTACCGCACGACCTTTGGCGAGAATCTCTTCGTCGTGGTCGAGTCGCAGGGCCGTTCAAAGGCTACCCCGATGCGCTATGTGGGTGGAGATGTATGGTATGGTGAGGTGTCGACCTCGTCGACCGACCTGTGTTATCGCTATGAGGTGCGTCGTGGTGAAGAGGTGCTGCGCAAGGAGTGGGGAGCCCCCCACCGCTTGGCACTGACGGAGAAGATGTCGCAGCTCGATGTATATGACCGTTGGCAGGAGATGCCCACCGACCGTTCATTCCGCTCGTCGATGTTTACCGAGGGTGTCTTTGCCCGTCTGAAGCGTCAGAAGTGTAAGCCCGCTACGGATGGCGAGGTGGTGATTCGTGCCGAGATTCCCGTGGTGCGCTCTTCGCAACAGGTGGTCTTGGTGGGTGACCAGAAGGCCTTGGGTGCATGGGATGTGAAGAAAGGTATTGTGATGAACGATGCCGAGGCTCCGGTCTGGAGTGCCACCATCAAAGTTTCGCGTTTGAAGGGGGCTTTTGCCTTCAAATTTGTGATTGTCGAGCGCGAGACAGGAGCACCTGTAGCATGGGAGCAAGGCGAGAATAATCACTTCGAGGCTGAACTGAATAAGCAGGGCGTTACGCTGATTAATGCCTTGCGGCCTCGCTTTGATATGCCTGCGTGGCGTGGTGCCGGTGTGGCGATTCCGGTCTTTGCCCTGCGTTCGAAGAAGAGTTTTGGTGTGGGTGAGTTCTACGATCTGAAATTGATGATTGATTGGGCTGCCGCCACCGGACAGTCGATTATCCAGATTTTGCCTGTCAACGACACGACGATGACCGGCACATGGCAAGACTCCTACCCTTACAATGCCAATTCGACCTTTGCCCTGCATCCGCAATACCTGCGCTTGGAGGAGGTCGGCAAACTGAAGAACAAGAAGGAGGCAGCCCGTTTCAAGAAGTTGGGAACGGAACTGAATGCCCTGCCGGAGATTGATTACGAGCGTGTAAACAATGCCAAAAACGACTATCTGAAAGCCATCTACGAGCAGGATGGTGCAGAGGTGCTTGCGTCGGACGAATTCAAGGAGTTCTTGAAGTCGAATGAGCATTGGTTGCGACCCTATGCTGTCTTCCGTGCCTTGCGTGATGTACATGGTACGCCTGAATTTGAGCAATGGGGCAAGATGGCCAAATATACACCGGCCAAAGCGGCTAAATACGAGCAGGAACATCCCGAGGAGGTGGCCTTCCACCACTTTGTGCAGTTCCACCTTTCGCGTCAGTTGCGTGCTGTGCGTGATTATGCACACAGCCGTGGTGTCGTGCTCAAAGGCGATATTCCGATTGGTATCAGCCGCACGAGTGTCGATGCGTGGGCAACTCCCGAACTCTTCAATATGGATGCCTCGGCGGGTGCTCCGCCCGATGATTTCTCGGTGATGGGTCAGAACTGGGGCTTCCCGACCTATAATTGGGCAAAGATGGCCGAAGATGGCTTCGCCTGGTGGAAGGCTCGTTTTGTGAAGATGGCCGAATATTTCGATGCCTACCGCATTGACCATATTCTTGGGTTCTTCCGCATCTGGGAGATTCCGCTTGATGCAGTGAATGCCTTGCTGGGTCGCTTCAATCCTGCCCTGCCTTACACCGAGCAGGAGATTGCGGCCTATGGATTCTGGTTTAACCGCGAGTGGCATACAGCCCCCATCGAGTGCACGGACAATGTGCTCTTCATCGAGGATAAGGTGCAAAAGGGACACTACCATCCGCGCATTTCGGCACAATTTACCGATTGTTACCGTAACCTTTCCGAGGAGCAGAAAGAGGCTTACAATCGCCTCTATAACGACTTCTTCTACTATCGCCACAACGACTTCTGGTATCAGGAGGCGATGCGCAAACTGCCCCCGCTGATTGAGGCTACGGGTATGTTGGTGTGTGGCGAGGATTTGGGTATGATTCCGCACTGTGTACCGGCGGTGATGGGTGGCGAGCAGATTCTCTCGTTGGAGATTCAGCGCATGCCCAAAGACCCGACCGTGGAGTTTGCCGCTACGGAGCACTACCCCTACCTCTCGGTCTGCACCACCTCGACGCACGATATGAATCCTGTGCGTGCCTGGTGGGAGGAGGACCGTGAGGTGACACAACGCTTCTACAACCAGGTACTGGGAGCCTGGGGGGATGCTCCGTGGTTCTGCGAGCCGTGGATTTGCGAGTTGATTGTCGCCAAGCACCTCGAATCACCCGCCATGCTGACGATTTTGCCGTGGCAGGACTGGGTGGCCATGGATGGTACGCTGCGCCGTGAGAATCCGCAGGAGGAGCGCATCAACGTACCGGCAAACTCACGCCACTATTGGCGTTATCGCATGCATATGACGCTCGAGGAGTTGCTTGCAGCCGAGCACCTGAATGGAATGATTCGTCGCAAGATTGCCGAGAGCGGACGTTAGTAGGTTAATGATAAGTAGGCAGGAGGCCAACCCCTAAAGGTTGGCCTCCTGTGTGTTAGCGCAGTTTGTTGCGTAGGAAGTGGCGTTGCGTATGCAGGAGGTAGTTGATGACGCTGCATGCATTGGCGGCAGCGGCTACCCAGAAGGCCATGTGATAGCCTCCATGTTCGGTGATGACACCACCTGCTATGATGCCGATACCAATACCGATGTCCCACGATACGAGGAAGGTGGAGTTGGCTGTTCCTCGTTGGTCATTTGTTGCCAGATTGAGAAACATGGTCTGGAAGGCCGGGAAAAGGTGCCCGTTTCCGAGGCCGATGATAAGGGCCGCGCCATAAAATCCCCATGAATTGTGTACACCGGCAAACAGGAGGTATCCCACGCATGCGAAGATGATACCGAGGGTCGCATTTTGCAGGATAAGGCCCCGTCGTAAGGTGCGACTGCCGGCTAATCGGGATAGAATCAGTCCTAAAGCCAACAACATGAAGAAGAGTCCCGAGCCCTCTGTGATACCCAGCTCCTCCTTGCCGTAGATGGCCAGGTAGGTGGTCAGGATACCATATGATACGGCCAACCCTATCATGCACAGACCTAAACTCCACCCCTTGAGGAGCAGGAATCGGTCGAGGGAGATGTGGGGCTTGTCCGCAACTTTGGGGCGTGGCGTGAGTTTCAGCGTCGAGTTGATGATAAAACCCAACAGGGCAATCAGCAAGGCAATCCAGAACAGCACATCGTAGCTATGAAAAATGCCGTAGATGAGCAGTGCAATACTCGGACCGATAGCCGTGGCAATGTTGTTACTCAAGCCGTAGTAGCCGATTCCTTCGGCACGTCGCGTCGAGGGTAGCACATCGATGGCTACGGTGCTGTTGGAGACTGTGGCGGCTCCAAAAGGAGCTCCATGCAAGGTACGCACGATGGCAAAGAGGGCCAACGAGCCTGCCACCAAATAGCCGGCAAATAGAGCCGCAAAGAGGAAATAGCTGATAAGCAGCACGGTGCGTCGGGGAAAACTATCGACAAAATAACCGCTGAACGGGCGGATGATGAGAGCCGTCAACGTGTAGCCCGAGAGCACCAGGCCAATGGTATCTTTGTCGGCGTGGAAGGTGTCGCTCAGGTAGAGCGGCAACAGCGGAGTGAGCAACATGAAGGAGAAGAAAATCATGAAGTTGGCACTCCACACCTTTAGGTAGTTGGCGTTCCAGAGTCGCTCTTTTGGCAGTTGCTTTACCTCCATTTCCCCTCTTTTTATAATATTCGAATCGCAATCGCGGCACATGCCTCGGCATCGGCCAATGCATGGTGGTGATTGGCTAAATCGTATCCGCAAACTGCTGCTACGGTGTGTAATTGATGGTTTGCAAGATTCCGACCAAACGTGCGACGTGAGGCTGTGAGCGTATCGTGAAATTCGTAGTCGGGATAAGGCATACCGAAATGCGCATGCACGGCCTTCAAACACCCCTCGTCGAATCGGGCGTTGTGCGCCACAAGAGGCAATCCCTCGATGCGGGGCGCAATCGCAGCCCACACTTCGGGAAAGAGTGGCGCGTCGGCTGTATCACGGTCTGAAAGGCCATGTACCTGTTGGCAGAACCACGCATAGTAGTTGGGTACGGGGTGAATCAGGCTATAAAAACGCTCTTGCACCTCCCCATCGCGCACAATTACCACTCCTACCGAGCAAACGCTGGAGCGTGTTCCGTTGGCTGTTTCGAAGTCAATTGCTACAAAATCTTTCATCGCAGCAAAGGTACGCAATTTCACACCCCGTTGTACCCTGAAGGGCCAAAGAATTTTTATCTGTTACGCATATATGGCACCGATAGTCTACCCTTCTGCCCCGGATTCGGAGCTTGTGGCCATATAAAAACCGGATCTGTTATTTTGTCGGACAAATGTTGCCGGTGTCGAAAAAAAATCACTATCTTTGCTTAAGTAAAACTAAAAACATACCTCTATGAAAAGATTGATGATGGTGGCTGTTGCGCTGATGATGGCAGCCGGAGTGGTGGCTCAAACAACTTCCCGAACGAAAATAGTTGCTCATCGCGGTTATTGGACAGTAGATGGTTCGGCTCAAAACTCGTTGACATCGTTTGCAAAGGCCGATGAGGTGGGATGCTTTGGCTCGGAGATAGATGTGTGGTATACGAAGGATCATAAATTGGTTGTGAATCACGACCGCGTATTTCAAGGACTCCATATGGAGCGTGCTACGGCCAAGGAGCTGACGGCGCTCAAACTCGCCAATGGTGAGAACCTCCCTTCGTTGGATGCCTATCTGCGATTGGTGCAATCGAAACCCAATACGCGACTTATCTATGAGGCCAAATCCTTGTCGGATTTTTCGAGCGAGGATGACGCTGCCGCATTGGCCGTGAAGATGTTGCGTAAATATGGATTGTTGGAGCGTACCGACTTTATCTGTTTTTCGATTAACTATTGCTTGGCATTCAAGAAATTACTCCCCGAAGCCAATATCTACTATCTGAATGGCGATCTGCCTCCGAAGAGCATTAAGAAGTTAGGGTTTACGGGTATTGACTATTCGGCAAAGGTGCTGCGCGTGCATCCCGAATGGGTGAAAGAGGCTCACGACTTAGGGCTGGAAGTAAATGTGTGGACGGCAAATACGGAGGAGGATATCCGCTATTTTGTTGGCCTGGGAGTGGATTACATCACAACCGACTATCCCGAGTTGGCACAAAAAATTGCAGCAGAATAAGACAAGAGCATGAAGCATACAAGAGGAGCGACCAAACGGTCGCTCCTCTTGTGTTATTTCGGCACGTCTACCACCATCACTTCGATACCGTGTTCGTGTAGGTAGTCGAGATAGCGTGGCGAAATTCCGCTATCGGTAATGATTAAATCGACATCTGCCATGTTGCAAATCTTGCTGAAACCGCGACGGCCAAATTTCGAACTATCGGCCAACACAATCACCTTCTCGGCGGCACGAATCATGGCGCGGTTAAGCGATGCCTCTAATGTGTTGGTCGTCGTGAGCCCCAAGTCGACATCGATACCATCCACGCCAACGAATAATTTGCTGCAATTGAACTCTGACAGCATCGCCTCGGCAAAAGGCCCTACGACAGACATGGAGGTACGGCGGGTGATACCGCCCAACTGGATTACATCCATCGTTTCGTGTTGGGAGAGGATTTGCGTTACAGGCATCGCAGAGGTGATGACGGTCAGGCGGCCTTCGGGTTGAATTTCGCGGGCGAGAAAAGCCATTGTAGTACCCGATGCGATGAGAATCGTGTCATCACGCGCTATGAGGGCCGCGGCAGCTGCACCGATAGCTCGTTTCTCTGCTACGCTCTTTTTTTCTTTTTCGTCCACATGCCTATTGCTGATGTATGGGCTGATAAGGATAGCACTCCCGTGTGAGCGATAGAGCTTTTGCTGTTGTTCCAACACCGAAAGATCCTTGCGGATGGTTACCTCCGAAACCTTAAAGAGTTCGGATAGTTGAGTGACGGAGATGGAGCCTGTTTGGTGCAAGAGTTCCAAAATGCGATTGTGGCGTTCAGGCAGCGTCAACAATTCTTCGGTGTGTTTGCTCATGGCGTTTGTTTTAGGGCGATTAAGCCGTTTTCTGCGTGCAAGATACGAAAAAGATTTGGAAATCGAGTCTATTCCTGAGAGATAATTGCGAAAGCCGATATGGTTTCGCTGAAATATTTGCGAAAATAATTCGGTTTCGTTTTGAAATAAATAAAAAGAAGTGTACTTTTGTATCGAAAGATTCTGACGACACAAACGATTCGATATAACATGAAGAGACCGATTCAGATTGAGCAATTGGCTAATCAGGAAAAGATTTGGGATTTGGTTGTTGTCGGCGGTGGTGCTACGGGTCTGGGCATTGCCGTCGACGCAGCCGCCCGTGGATTGCAGGTGGCCTGCATCGAGAAACATGACTTTGCAAAGTGCACGTCGAGTCGCTCGACGAAGTTGGTTCATGGCGGGGTGCGCTATTTGCAAAAGGGCGATGTGATGTTGGTGCTTGAGGCGCTGCGTGAGCGAGGGCGAATGAAGGCCAATGCGCCCCATCTGGTGAAAGACCAAGCATTTGTCATCTCAAATTACAGACATTGGGACAATTTCCTCTATTTTTGTGGTTTGACCTTCTACGACCTGCTTTCGTTTGGCTTCGGATATGGACGTTCGCGCTTTATATCTGCCAAGAAGGTGCGTGCGTGCCTACCCACGTCGATTGAGAAGGGCTTGAAAGGTGGCATCATCTACCATGACGGACAATTTGATGATGCACGCTTTGCCATCAATCTGGCACAGACTTGCGTCGAGAAAGGCGGCACGGTGGTAAACCATGCTACGGTCAAGAGTATCCTGCACGACGAGCAAGGGAAGGTGTCGGGAGTGACGGTGCAGGACAATCTGAGCGGTGAAAACTACACGCTGAAAGCCCGTTGTGTGGTCAATGCGGCCGGATGCTTCGTGGATGAAATTATGCAGATGGATACGCCTTCACATAGCAAGATGGTGACCCCGAGTCAGGGTGTGCATATCGTGCTTGATATGAAGTTCCTGCAAAGTGACTATGCCATCATGGTGCCGAAAACCTCTGATGGACGTGTGCTGTTTGCAGTGCCATGGCACGACAAGGTCGTCGTAGGCACCACTGATATTGTACGTCCCGCGGCCGAGGAGGAGCCCTTGCCACTGAAAGAGGAGATTGACTTTATCCTCGGCACAGCTAAACTTTACATGAATCCGGCTCCAACCTATCAGGATATCCTCTCCGTGTTTGCCGGACAGCGGCCGTTGGCGGCTCCCAAGAAGGAGGGCAAGAGTACCAAAGAGCTCTCACGTGGGCACAAAATCATCGTTTCGAAAAATGGCTTGATAACCATCACGGGCGGTAAATGGACCTCCTATCGCCTGATGGCAGAGCATACGGTGAATCGGGCTATTGAGGTGGCCGGGCTCGAGCGTCGCAAATGCCCTACCAAGAAGATGCCGATCCATGGCTATCGCCCCAATCCCGATTTAACGAATCATATGTATGTGTATGGTAGTGACGAACCGGCTATTGTGGCCTTGAGTGTTGCAAATCCGGCTTTGGGAGAGCGGCTATCTCCGAAATTCGACTATACGGCGGCCGAGGTGGTATGGGCTGTCCGTGAAGAGATGGCGCAGACGGTCGAGGATGTCTTGGCGCGTCGTGTGCGAATGCTTTTTGTCGATGCCCGCGAAGCGAAAGCGGTGGCCCCGCGTGTCGCCGAATTGATGGCTGAAGAGTTGGGTAAAGACCAATCCTGGATTACAGACCAGGTGCGAAATTTTGAAAATCTGGCAGACAATTATATCTTTGAAGGATAATTAACCTCTACGTGCTATGAAATGGCTCAATTTTTTTAATCCTCCGGCCGAGAAACCGCGTTTAGCGGCTGATAAGATTGATTCGACCTATCGATCTATGCGCCTAAAGGTTTTCCTTGGGGCGGTGTGTGGCTACGCTGCATACTACCTGGTGCGCAAGAACTTATCGTTGGCAGCTCCCGGAATGATTGAGGATGGCTTGCTCGATAAGGCGAGTGTCGGTCTGGCCGGTTCGGCGATATCGATTGCCTATGCCTTCAGCAAATTTATCATGGGTTCGCTATCGGATCGTTCCGATGCTCGTAAATTTTTAGTGGTCGGATTAATTTGCTCTGCTTTTGTGATGGCGATGACGGGGCTGATTCCATACAGTACGACCAATCAGGCACTGAATGTCGGTATCATCTTCACGATGATGTTGCTGGTGGGTTGGTTATCCGGTATGGGCTGGCCTCCGTGTGGTCGCGTAATGGCTCATTGGTTCTCGCAAAACGAACGTAGTTTCAAGATGTCGATATGGAACACCTCGCACACCGTGGGTAGTGGTTCTTTGGGCTTATTGGCGACGGCCGGTTTCGCACTATTTGCCTGGTTGGGATGGAGTGATACGTGGCGTGCTGCCTTCATCTTTCCGAGTTGTGTGGCCGCTTTGATTGCCATCTTCTGCTGGTGGGCATTGCGCGACCGTCCGCAGGCATGTGGCTTGCCTCCCATTGATGAGTATCGCAACGATTACACGGCCGTAAAGGCTACGACGGGCGATGAGCAGAAGATCCCCTTTCGGACGCTCTTTGTGGATTACGTCTTCAAAAATAAGATATTGTGGCTGATCGCCTTTGCCAACTCCTTTGTCTATATGGTGCGCTATGGTATTGGCGACTGGGCTCCGATCTATCTGCAGGAGATGAATATCATGGATTCGGCACAGAGTAATCTGGCCTTCTCGCTACATAACTATGCCGGAATCCCCGGAACGATTATCTGCGGATGGATTTCAGCGAAATTTTTCAAGGGTCGTTGTGCTCCGGCGAATGTCATTTATATGGCATTGGTTTTGCTGTGTACCTTGATTTATTGGCAGGCGGTACCGCTGGGCGAATGGCTGGCTTTGATGACCGGAGGTGATGCGGCTGCTATGGGGCGAATGGTGATCTACACGGCGTTGTGTGGCATTGGATTTTGCATCTATGGCCCGGTGGCCTTGATTGGCATCCAGGCAGTCAATCTTGTTCCGAAGAATGCTGCAGGCACAGCTGCCGGATTTGTCGGATTGTTCGGCTATCTGTTTGGCGATGCAGTTTTAGCAAAGATTGTGATGGGTGCCATTGCCAATAATCCGACTTTGGGCTGGGATGCTACATTCCGGATGTTTGTTGGAGCCAGCATTGTCGCAGCCCTCTTCTGCGCCACAACATGGCGACAAGAAAAACGAGTGCTCTCTGTGTGATGATGGCATAAATTAGGTTAGGTTAAAAAAAAGGTCACTGCATCTGTCAAAATCATGGCAGATGCAGTGTTTTTATGACTGCTTATTTGATAGGAACCTGTTTGACTCCGTTTTTTGAAGGGATGATTCCGTTTTTGAAGGGATAATGTCGATTTTTGATAGTGCTTTTTGCTCGATTTGTTGTATTTTTGTAAAAATTTTCATTATGTCATGATGTTTCGAGCATGGATACTGCTTGTTGGTCTCCTTGCTGTTGAGCCTGTATGGGCGCAATTGCGGGGAAAGGTATCGATGTGCGTAGTGGATAGTTTGACGCAGGAGCCGATTATTGGTGCGGTAGCCGCTTTCGAGCCTGCCGAGGGTGAACCCTCCTATAATACATCGAATGTCGAGGGTGAACTCTCGCACTCCCTCCCCTATGGAAACTATCGCTTAACCCTTACCTCGCTCGGTTACGACTCGCTGCGGATGCAATTTCGGCTGAATCGGCCGTTGCTGCATCTGGATACATTGCGGATGCACCCCCGAGCCGAGCAGATTGATGATGTTGTGGTCGAAGCCACGGCTGTGCGTACTGCGCAGCGCGGCGACACATTGATATATAACGCTTCGGCCTATAAAACTGCTTTCGGTTCGGATGCCTCTACTCTGCTACAGAAGATGCCGGGTATCGAGGTGCTCGATAATGGATTGGAGGCACAGGGACGTACTATTTACCGAGTTTATGTCGATGGGCGTGAGTTCTTTGGCAACGATGTAATGGCCGCTGTGCGCAATATCCCTTCGGATATGATTCAGAGTATCGAGGTCTACAATGCCCAAAGCGATGAGTCGGAGATGGCCGGTATAGATTTGGGCGATGGGCGCATGGCGTTGAATATCGTGACACGTCCCGATAAGCGACACGGTGTGTTTGGCCGCCTCTATGGCGGATATGGATTTACCGATAAATATATCGGGGGTGGCAATGCCAATATCTTCCACGATGACCAACGTATTACGGTGGTCGGTATGGCTAACAATATCAGCCGTCGCAACTTCTCGTTTGATAATATTCTGGGTACGACCGATGCGGCAGCAGGCTCAGCAGGACGTGATTTTAAGGTAAATGAGATGGCCGGCTTATCGGATGTGCAGGCCCTGGGCCTCAATTATGGAGATGATTGGGGCAAGAAAGCCAAGATCACGGCCAGCTACTTCTTCAACCGCACGGGAAATGAAAACCACTCGGATGTGGAGACGCAGAATTTCTCCTCCTCGGATCGCACAACGTGGTATGATGATCACAATGATGTGCGGCGACAAGATATTTTTCACCGTTTCCGCTCCCGCCTGGACTATATACCACATTCGCGTCATCGGTTTATGATGCGCCTGAATGCCTCTGCGACCGATAATCATACGTTTACCGAAATGCTGCGACAAACAGACCACCATTACGACGATGGCAACAACGCTTTTGTCAGCAATAGACATAATTTTACGACCAATCGCTCGGACTATTTTCAGGTGGATGGTTCGCTTGCTTATACCTATCGTCTGCCCGGAAAGTTGTTGCGCTCGATTACCTTGTCCGTGGGTGGCTCTTTGCGTAAGAATTATTACCTGTCGGACCCCTATCAATACACCTTCAAGGAGGAGTCGCTCGACCCGTTAGATACCACGCAGTACAGCAGTCGCAGTATTCGCCATATCGACCGAGATCGGCCGTCCCACACCCTTACGACCACACTGACCTATACGCATGCTTTCTCGAAGCGGGCACGCATGAGTTTTAGTTATCAACATGCCTTGTCGCATGCGTTGTATGACTATTCGGTATGGCTATTCAACAACAAAGAGGATCGGTTTGAGGAGGAGCGGAACCAGAAACAGTCCACCGAGTACGACTATGACTACATCACGGATCGTTTGGGTGCGACCTATCAATATACGCGCAAGAAGACACGTGTGGCGGCTACGCTCTACTATCAGCATGTGAACTATCGGAGCGACTATCGATTCCCCTACGAGAGCCAGACACGTGCATCGTTTAATGATTTGACCTATAACGTGGTGGCGAATATTCCGATCAATCGTCGAAATCGCATCCGCATTGATGCCAACTCCCGCACGAATAATCCGCCGGCGGGTGATCTGCAGTCGATTGTCAATACCACCAACTCGCAATACGTGTTTGCCGGAAATCCCGATTTGGAACCTGTCTATACGCATCGTGTTTTGGGCGAGTATGTCCGTACATCAGCTACCAAGGGGCGTACCTTTACCCTTTCGGCCGAATATGTGACGAGTCCCAATTCGATTGTCGATTCGCTGGTGGTGGATAATCCCGACTTTGTGATTGACGACGAGGGCAATCGACTTGGCGATGGCAATCAATATGCCAAGCCGATTAATCTTTCGGGCTTCCGCAATATGCGTTTGATTGTTACCTATGGTCTGCCGGTGCGGTTCCTCTCCTCGAATCTCAATCTGCGTGCAGATATCAATTACGGACAACGCCCAACGATGATTAATGACCTGCGAGCCAATCTGCGAAATGATGCCTATGGAGGTACGATTACGTTGGGTAGCAATATCTCGGAGCAGGTCGATTTCACACTCAGCTACATGGGACGTTATCAGAATAATACGACCACCTCGCGCGGCCAGACCCTCGATAATGCCTTCTTCCGCCAACGTATCAAGGGTGATTTCACGGCCGTGCTGTGGCGACGCTTGGTGCTGCGTTCGAATGCCATCTACAATTCGTATCGAGGTATTACGGACTCCTTCCACGAGCAACGCCTGATTGTGAATGCGATGATTGGCGTGAAACTCTTCCGTCAGGAGTTGGGTGAGTTGAGCTTTGGCGTCAATGACTTGCTCGACGAGAATAGTTCGACCTTCTCACGTACAGCCAGCGGTACCACCCTGCGCAGCGTTACGAATACGGCCATCGGCCGCTTCTATCAGGTACAATTCACCTACCACCTGCGTCACTATCGTCGCGTGAAGGTTGAAAAGTTGATGGAGTAAACGGCTTGTTTGACTTTTTGGTGGGCTTATTACTGAACGATTTGAAAAGGACTTTTCCTCTGTGCTTTTTTTAACCCCTCTCCGTAACTATCAAGAGCAGGCAATAAAAACACCCTCTGCAAATCGCAGAAGGTGTTTTTATTGACTCATCCAATGGATTACAAGTTAAATTGACTCCACTGATAAACACGGGTCAGGGTTTCATCCTCCGTAGCTCCCTTCATGAAGAACTCAACGCCCTCCGTGCTGTCGATATAATCGGCGAACTCGCTAAAGTCGAAGGTGTAATAACCCACACAAGCCTCCTTGCCGGTCTCCTCGGTTGCCGAGCTCTTGTGGCAGATTTCGAGGCGCAGGTAATTGCGATCTGTCGTCGGTTTCTGTTCGTCGAGTACCAGCGTAAAGGCGTGCGTCGACTTCTCCGTACAATAGTAAATCAACGAAATATCCAACACATCGCGCGTCAAATGCACGATACTATTGGGCCAATAGTTGTAATCGTAGATATCCAATGCCGCATTGCTATACTCGGTCGTTGTGCCCTGCACCACAGCCGTATCGGCATAGTCAAAACGCACATAGCCGTAGAGCGTAATATAGGTACCACCATAGCTCTGCGAAACCTCAACGGGGCTATACAGAATCAACATGCGGTCGCCCCACTGAAGGCTCGTAGGCATCTGCACCTTCGCATCCTGCTGCGTCAGCATCTTGCCATCGTCAGTACGATAGGTAATAGCTCCCGAGGTGCCCTCCACCGTCACAAAGGTCACCTCCGACCAATAGTCTGCAGCTTCTATCGTCAGCTCCCTTTTCAGCGTGTTGTAGACATTGCGCTTGAAGGTTTTTTCTTTGTTGACCTCAAACGCTTGCGTGTCGCCATTGGCATTCTCGACAACGACCTTGTAACCCTCCGCCAAAACAACGGGAGGCAAGACAATCCAAAAGGCTACGGGGGCATCCTCGGTCGTATTTACCTCGACTGCATCTGCGCAGTTCAGCTCAATCGAAGAGCTCGTGCCAACCATGGTGCAGGTCGGAACATCCGTAAGCGAAGGGTAAATCTTCGCCTCGCCGGCCAAAGCCTCGCCGGCTATCGAGCTCAGCGTAATCTTTTTTACCGTTTGGTTCTCACCCCACAGCATCACGCGCAAATAGCTGCCGACATTCTTAAAGACCAATTGACCGCTCTCCGATACAGCCACCATCGTATTGGCACCCTGACCAAACGAGTTCTCGACATAGTTTTGTTCGGCAGGCATCGTTGCTGTAAAGAAACCATCCGTTTCGTCAAACGCATTGTCTGCCGAATGGGGATAAATGGCATAGTTATAGGCTACATCGTAGCCAAACCAAAAGTCGTCATCAACCGACACCTGACGAAAACCGCCTGCATTGGCTCCCGTCTTGCCCGTGAAGGCAAACTCGCGGTTGTAGGTTGTCTTCTTAAAAATCGTCAGGCGGTCATCGGCTGTCCAGCGCATGCGAGCTTGCTCGTCAAGGTAGGTGCGTGCTTCGCTCGCGTCTGCCCCCTCAAAAGTAGCCCAAAAATCAATGGGGGTTGTGGGATCAATTGTTGACTGCTCCTCAATGGGAGTTTGTTCGCACCCCGCCATCAGCAGGGCTGCAACCATCCATATGATGCGTTTCATCCTCGTAGTGCAATTAATCTTCCTCCCCCTCTTCGGGATTCTCCAACTGACTTTGGGCAAAGCCCTGTTCGACCACAACCTTCAGCTCCTCGACTTCGGGTACAACATAGGTGACTTTTTGCATTTTGAAAATAGTTTGGTTCCCGTACCAACTCCCCGAACGGTGATGTATATAAACAGAAAGTGTGGAGTTGATTTTCATTTATCTGTTGAAGGTTGTGGAAAGACCTGACCAAAATAAACGCTACAATGCCCCACACTTGAATAGTATGGGGAGATATACCCAGCATGGTATGGCCACATAACTATACAAGAAATGAGTGCTGTTCGTTCATCCTTTGGTCTAGAAAACTTCCACATTCTCAACAAGGACTGCGAAAAACACTTTCGTAATATGTCTGCCACGCAGAGTAACCTGCACGACACTACAAAATTAGAAAACTTTTCCGAAACGAACAACACTCCGTGAGGGCATTGTAGGTACAGCATGCAAAAAAGACCTTTCGTCAGGTGATGAAAGGTCTTTGGGGTTGCATGCGCTCAAAACGGACGCCCCTATTTGATGCGAATCAGATTCAGGCCGTCACGGAGCGGAACAATCACATTTTCGACGCGGCTGTCTGCTACCACCATGCGGTTGAATTCGATGAGTGCCTGAGTATGGCGGTCGTTATGAGCAACGGGCTGTACTACCTTGCCCGACCAGAGGATGTTGTCGGCCACGAGGAAGGCTCCCGACTGCACGAGTGGCGTACCGCCATCATCCCCCATCAACATACGATAATAGGCCGGATATTCGCGTTTGTCGCCATCGATGAAGACTAAATCGTATTGCGTGTGGAGACGCGGAGCCACCTCCAAGGCCGAGCCGATGTGCATCCGAATCTTGTGTCCGTGTTGCGACCGCTCGAAGAAGGAGCAGGCCAACGGCTCTAACTCGTCGTCGACCTCGATGGTATCCAACTGTGCATCCTCTTCAAGCCCTGCGGCAATTGACAGCGCGGAATACCCTGTGAATGTGCCTATTTCGAGCACGCTTTTTGGGCGAATCATGCGTGTCAGCATGGTGAGTAACTTCCCCTGCAGATGGCCTGAAAGCATGCGGGGTGCTACCATGCGTTGATGGGTTACACAATCCAATTCATGCAATAAAGCCTCCTCGGCCTGCGTGTGTTCGAGAATGTATCGATCGAGTGCCTCCATGGTTATCGAAATGTCAATCGGGATAGGTTAGTAAAGGTCTCGTGGGCAACCTCTTGTAGCTCTTGAGCCGTGATGGAGCGAATCTTGGCATAGACCTCCTCCATCGTGTCGATGCCGTCGTGCACCAACAGGCTTTTGCCTGCACTGAGCATGTAACTCTCCTTGTTCTCCCCCGCAATGGCCATCTGGGCGATAAATTGGCGTTTGGCCATCGACAGACGACGCGTAGAAAGCGGATGCTCGCACAAGGTGTGTATCTGCTTTTCGACCAGCTCCAGACATCGCTCCACCTGCTGATGGTCGGTGCTGAAGTAGATAGCAACAACGCCCGTATCGCTATACGGCGTATAGTTTGCCTCGATGTTGTAGGTTAGGCCCCGACGTTCGCGAATCTCCACATTGAGCAGGGAGTTGGCGCAAGGGCCACCCAGCAGATTGACCAGCAGGGAGAGCGTCAGTCGCTTATCCTCCGAAAGGTCGAAGGCTCGTGCACCGACGATGCAATGAGCCTGATGGGTATGTTTGGTGATGGTGCGGTCGAAGGGGCGATAGAGCCCTGTTTGGGTGCGCTCGTAGCCACGTGTACGAGGGGGTATCTCGCCGATGTAGCGTCGAGCAATCATCTCCGCCGTGCGAGCCGAGAAACTACCAATCGATGAGAAGACAATTTGGTCGGAGGTATGCGTGCGCTCCGTGAAACGCCGAATCGTATCTCCATTGTAGCGTTGCAGGGCTACTTTACGACCCAAAATATTGTGGCCCAGTTCCGACCCTTCGAACAGCAGGTCTTCGAAGGTGTCGTAAATCAATTCGGCCGGTGCATCCTTATAGGTGTTAATCTCATCGTAAATCACCTCCTTCTCGCGCTCCAATTCATGGTCGGGAAAGGTCGACGAGAAGGCAACATCGGACAAGAGTTCGACGGCCTTGGCAAAATCACCGCGCAGCACGGTCGCATGAATCGTCGTGTCCTCTTTCGTGGTAAAGGCATTCAGCTCGCCCCCCAGATTCTCCAGCCGGCAGTTGACTTGCCATGCTTTGCGCCGTTTGGTCCCTTTGAAGAAGGCGTGCTCGGTGAAGTGTGCCAAGCCATATTCCGTGGGGAGCTCATCGCGTGTGCCGGCATTAATCACCAGTGCACAATGAGCCACCGGCCCCGGTGTCTGGCGGTGGATGCAACGAATGCCGTTGGGAAGTGTATAGGTTGTAAATTCAATCACGGCATAAGATGGTTTCGTTCGTTGAGATAGTAGCCTGTATGGCTCGCTTTGCATTGTGCCAACTCGCTCGGAGTGCCCTCGAAGACGATGCGACCTCCGCCACTACCCGCTTCGGGGCCTAAATCAATCACCCAATCGGCACATTTGATAATCTCCATGTTGTGCTCGACAATCAGCACCGTATGCCCCTGTGCAATCAGGGCATCGAAGGCCGCCAGCAAGCGTTTGATGTCGTGGAAATGGAGTCCGGTGGTCGGTTCATCGAAGATGAAGAGAATCGAGCCTCGCTCATCCTCCTTGGTGAGGAACGAGGCCAACTTGACACGCTGGCTTTCGCCTCCCGAGAGGGTCGAAGAACTTTGGCCGAGTTTGACGTAGCCCAAACCAACATCCTGTAAGGGTTTCAGGCGGCTGACGATGCGTTTGCAGGTGGCGCATTTCGTGTCTTCGCTAAAGAAGGCTATTGCCTCATCGACATTCATCTCCAGCACATCGTGAATCGATTTTCCCCGGTATTTGATGTCGAGAATCTCATCGCGGAATCGCTTGCCGCCGCAGGCCTCGCAGACTAACTCCACATCGGCCATAAACTGCATCGAAACTTTGATGATACCCTCGCCCTGACACTCTTCGCAGCGTCCTCCGGCGACATTGAACGAGAACGAAGAGGCCGTCAGCCCCGTATGCTTGGCTTGAGGTTGCTCGGCAAACAGATGGCGAATCTCGTCATAGGCCTTTAAGTAGGTTACAGGGTTCGAGCGAGTCGATTTTCCAATGGGATTTTGGTCGACCATCTCTACCGAACGCAACAACGACGTGTCGCCCGATAACCCATCGAAATCCCCCGGCTTATCGCCCGATTCACACAATAGACGGCGCAGAGCGGGATAGATGATGCCCTTGGCCAAGGAGGATTTTCCTGAACCGCTGACACCCGTAATGCAGGTCATCACCCCGAGCGGAATCCGCACATCAATCTGTTGCAGATTGTGCTCACGGCACCCCGAGAAGAGGAGCGAACGGCTCCACCCTCGCACCTGCTTCGGTACGGCAATCGACTTCCTCCCCAGCAGGTAGTCGGCTGTGAGGCTCCGAGTGGCCTCCGCCAAACAATCAGGCGTACCACTAAAAACCACCTCGCCACCATGTACGCCCGCTTCGGGGCCCATGTCAATCAGGTAGTCGGCTGCCCGAATCACCTCCTCTTCATGCTCTACGACAAGCACTGTGTTTCCCAAATCGCGCAGCTGTTTCAGCACCTGAATCAGTCGATTCGTGTCGCGAGGATGGAGTCCGATGGAGGGCTCGTCGAGGATGTAGAGCGATCCCGTCAGATTGCTTCCGAGTGAGGTTGAGAGGTTGATGCGTTGGCTCTCGCCACCCGACAACGTCGATGAAAGTCGGTCGAGGGTCAAATAACCCAAGCCGACATCCGACAGGTATTGCAAGCGATTGCGTATCTCGGTTAAAATGCGGTCTGCGACCTTGTGGTCGTGCTCGTCGAGTGTCAAATCACGGAAGAAGGGAATCAGTTCATCGACCGGCAAGGCGACCAGCTCGGCGATGTTTTTACCCCCTACACGGACATAGAGTGCCTCCTTGCGCAACCGCCCTCCCCCACACTCCGGACAGAGCGTTTTGCCTGTATAACGAGCCTTCATTACACGGAATTGAATTTTATATCGCTCTTTGTCGATGTAGCGGAAGAAGTCGTCTAATCCGTGAAAATATTCGTTGCCGCGCCATAACAGCAACTTCTGCTCGGCTGTCAGGGCGTGGTATGGCGTATGAATCGGGAAATCGAACAGATGGGCATGGCGTACCAAGGCATCGCGCCAGCGACGCATCGTTTCGCCTCGCCAGCAGGCTACGGCATCGTCGTAGATGGTGCGATTTTTATCCGGAATAACCAGATTCTCGTCGATACCGACCACTTTGCCATATCCCTCACAACGGGGACAGGCACCAATTGGATTGTTGAAACTGAAGAGGTGTTCGGTAGGTTGCTCGAAGGTGATACCATCTGCCTCGAAGCGTGACGAGAAGCGATGCGCCTCCTCGCCAATGACCACCATGCAGGAGCCGTTGCCATAAGAGTAGGCTCGGTCTATCGAATCACGCAGGCGGGTGGCTGTCTCATCATCCGCTACCACGCGCAAGCGGTCGGTGACCACTGCAACCTCTTCGGTGCGGGTCTCCTCGGTTATGGTGGGCAGAAACTCCTCAATGAGCATCACACCCTGCGGGGTCCATACACGCATCAAGCCATCGGCCAGCAGCAGCGTTAGTTTCTCAATCAACCCTTGCCCCGCATTGAGCTGAATGGGTGCAGCGATGACGATGCGTTGCTCCTCATGGGTCAATATCCATGCAGCTACCTCATCTACGCTATCGCAGCGCACCTCACATCCCGAGATAGGCGAAAAGGTGTGTCCGGCTCGTGCAAAGAGGAGTTGCAGGTAATCGTAAATCTCGGTCGAGGTGCCCACCGTCGAGCGCGGATTGCGGGTGTTGACCTTCTGCTCGATGGCAATGGCCGGAGCAATACCCGAGATGATATCTACGTCCGGTTTCGAAATTTTTCCTAGGAATTGACGCGCATAGGCTGATAAACTCTCGACATAGCGACGTTGTCCCTCGGCAAAAATCGTATCGAAGGCCAGGGTCGATTTTCCCGAGCCCGAAAGACCGGTGATGACCACCAGCTTGTCGTGCGGAATCTCGACCTCGATGTTGCGGAGGTTGTGGACGCGTGCCCCTTTGATATATATCGCTTTCTCGTGCGCCATATTGCTTATTCGGAGATACTGGCTCCGACCTTTTTCAATTTTTCAATTACCACGTCGGCTCTACCCGCTCGCACGGTCAGGTGCATCGTGCAAAGGTTGTCGAACTCCTGACCCCGAATGCGGGGTTGCTCCTCCTTGACGATGCGCATCACGTCGTTCATCGCCAAATAGGGAAAATGCGCCGTAAAGAGTCTGTCAACCGTTTTTTCGATGATGGTAGCCTCTTCAATCACCTGTTTGGCGGACTCCTTGTAGGCTGCTATCAACCCCGGAACACCCAATTTCGTGCCACCGAAATAACGCACTACAACTATCAGGCAATCGGTGAGTTCATGCGATAACAATTGCCCCAAAATGGGCTTGCCGGCAGTGCCCGAAGGCTCACCGTCATCATTGGCACGGAATTGTTCGCCACGAGGCCCCAGTCGCCAGGCATAGCAATGGTGCGTAGCATCGAAATAACGCTTGCGCAACGCCTCCAAGGCCTCGCGTATTTGCTCCTCGTTCTGCACAGGGTAAATGTAGGAGAGAAACTTACTGCTTCGCTCCCTGCTGGCGCACTCGGTGGCGGCCTCAATGGTCAAATAGCTATCCTCGGCCACCCTACTTTACCTTTTTGAACATGCGACTCCAACGGATATTCGACGGGAACGACTCCTCCTTGTCGAGCGAGAGCCATACGAAAGAGGCTTTGCCGACCACGTGGTCCTCGGGCACAAAACCCCAGAAACGCGAGTCTGCCGAGTTGTGGCGGTTGTCTCCCATCATCCAGTAGTAATCCATCGCAAAGGTATACTCCGAGGCGGGTTTCCCGTCGATGAGAATCGTTTCGCCCTCGACTTGCAGTTGATGTCCCTCATAGACCTCGATGATGCGGCGATAAAGTGGCAGATTCTCGGTCGTGAGGCTCACGGTGGCTCCTCGCTGCGGAATCCAAATCGGGCCATAATTATCCTGGCTCCAACGGCCATCGGCCCAATTGGGGAATACCTCCGTGTTGGGAGCATAGATGTAGCGACGCAGAGAGATGACGTTACTCAACTCCTGCAAGGCTGCTGCTGCCTGCTCGGTCATGAATAGGTAATAGACCGAGCCGTTTCCCGAGTACTCCGTCACCCCGATACGTTTGAGTGTGCGCTCGGCAAGCGGTGAGGTGGTTTGTGCTACATAGGTGTATTGCAGGCCGGCAATCTCCGCCTGCGGGGCGCCGTTGATATGTACCTTGCCATCGATGATTTGCAGTGTGTCGCCGGCAATCGCCACACAGCGTTTAATGTAGTTCTCGCGCTTATCGACCGGACGGCTGATGACCGTATATTCCGCATTCAGCTTCTTTCGCCCCTCGGCCTCGCCAAAGGTGTCAACATAGCTTCGGACCACATCGTAGTAGGTTACGGCCTGATTCTCGAGCAGCACGGTGTCGCCAGCCGGAAAATTAAACACAACCACATCATTGCGCTCAATCTGCTTCAACCCCTTCAAGCGATGGTAGGGCCATTTGATGCACTCCGAGAAGGATTTGGTGCGCTCCGAGAAGGGCATCGTGTGATGCACGAAGGGGAACGAAATAGGTGTGTTGGGCATTTTGGGACCATAGGTTACCTTGCTCACGTAGAGGTAGTCGCCAATCAGGAGCGACTTCTCCATCGAGGAGGTGGGAATCACATACATCTGGAAGATGAAAATGTGAACCAGCGAGGCAACCACCGTGGCAAAGACGATGGCATTGACCCACTCGTAGATGGTGCGATAGGCAGCACTGCGCTCACACAGGGTTTTGTTGTGTCGCCACACCTTGCGATAGAACCACTTCGAGATATAGGCATCGTAGATGAGCGGCAGACCCAGCAGCAGCCATAAGTTGCCCGTCCAGACGACAAACCAGAGCGTGTAGAGCAGGGCTGCCAAGGTGAATCCCACCCACTTATTGCGAAAAAAAGCTTTGATTTTCTCCATACTGTTGTTGGTTTACTGCAACAGGTCATCCATCGAATAGATGCCCTGCTTGCCACACATGAATTCGGCTGCGATTACGGCTCCCATGGCCAGCGTGCGACGATGCTTGATGGTGTGCTTGAGCACAAGGCTTTCATCCTCGTTTTCGTAGCGCACCTCGTGAATACCCGGCACCATCCCCTCACGCACCGAGCGAATGACCAAATCCTCCTCGGTCAATGCGTGGCGAGGCTTCTCTTGGTACGCTGCCACATCAAAAATCGGCGCAAAGTTCACCCACTGCTTCTTCGAGGAGAGATGTTCCAAAATACCTTCAGCCAGCGTGATGGCAGTACCGCTCGGAGCATCCTTCTTTTGGGTGTGGTGCACCTCTTCGATTTCCACTTGATAGGCAGCGCCCGAATGCTCGACGAGCTCGGCGAGGCGACGATTCAGGCGAAACAGCAGGTTGACTCCCAGCGAGTAATTCGAGGCATAGAACAAACCACCCTGCTGCTCTTGACAGAAGGTTTTGAGTTCCTCAAAACGATCGAGCCATCCGGTCGTGCCACTCACCACGGGAACGCCGTGTGCGATGCAGGTGCGCAGGTTGTCATAGGCCGTAGCCGGGGTGGTAAATTCAAGCGCAACGTCGATGCCTGCCAAATGGGCTGCATCGAGTTCTGCAGTGTTGTGCTGGTCGATGATGAGTGCCACCTCGTGACCCCGCTCGCGCAAAATCTGTTCGATTTCGCGCCCCATCTTTCCATATCCGATAATAGCTGTTTTCATAGGTCAAAATTAATCGTACAAAGATAATACAACTCGTGCGTTTTGCCAAATTTTCAATGAGGCTCGTGGCGATTCGAAAAAATAGATATTATAACCGTATACTTCCTTGAAAAAATTTTGTATATTTGCTATTGTGTTTGATGTCAATCTTGCTGCAATGAAATTGAAAGTGTGTGTGATTCTGGCCTTTTCCCTCGCTACGTCGCAGGTCGCAGCTCAAAGTTTTTTGAAGAAATTGGGCAAATCTATTGAAAAGACCGTGGGGAGAACCATTGAGAAAACGGTTGAAAAAGAGGTTGGAGAGCTATTTGACAACCAGAACGGAAACGCCTCTTCGTTTTCATCGCAGCAACAAAATACCCCAACGGAACAACCGCAGGTATCCACCGCTCCAACGCAGCGTGTTTCGGGAATCAGAACGGCTGTTTTGTCGGATTCCGGAGAAAATATCCCCCGCGAACCAGGTTTGGACTATATTGATGAATACGGCATCAACCATGGCGGTGGTATTCTCGTCGGGGGTATCTTGTGGGCTCCGGTCAATTGCGGTTACCACGCAACCGACTATCCCTATGGAAAACTTTATCAGTGGGGACGTCGACATGGGCAGGGATATGGTGAACCCTATATGAACAAGGAACCCGGAAATGTGAATCCCGATAAGACGACGGCAAATGTGGTTCGTGCGGGTCGATGGGTAACACCTGCAGAGGCCAGACAACACCCGAATAATTTCTATGCCAGAGGTGATGGTGCTGCACTTTTCAATTGGACTGTCAACAATACCAAACTATGGAATACGTATACCGACGATGGTATTATCTCCAAGAGTGAGGATGACCCTTGCCCTAAAGGTTGGCGATTGCCCGATTTGCAAGATTTTTATGTATTAGTGAAACACTATTCCGAGGTATCCGAGTATCCCGCAGGGGGGCCTAAGGGACGATGGTTTTCGGGGCCGGAGGAATACGGCTGCAATGTACCACGTATATTCCTTCCGTTGACCGGAGTACGCAGCCTCGCGGGCGAGTGTGGAGCGCGCGATAGTTTTGTGCGCTATTGGTCGGGACGCCATGGCGGTGGTGAAGGCTTGGTTTGGCACTTGTTTTTTAGCACGGATTATAATCGTGTGGAGGTTAATCCAGTAGCATATCCCCATGAAGGTTTTGCGGTGCGCTGTGTGAAAGAGATCGAGGGGCAACGCAGACGTTAGGACAAACGGTTAGACATCATCATAAAGCGGAGAGCAATGCGCTATTTTCTCGAACTACAATACGACGGAGGGGCCTACTGCGGCTGGCAACGACAAAACGGCCAGCCCTCGGTGCAACAGACCATAGAGGAGAAACTATCGCTGTTGCTTGGGGCTTATACCGAGATTACCGGCGCCGGTCGCACCGATACGGGGGTACATGCCGCCTACTATGTGGCTCACTTCGAGACGGAGCGAATGGTGGATGAGCCGCAACAAGTGGTCTATAAATTGAATCGCATGCTGCCTGCCGATATTGCCATTCGTTCGCTGACGCCTGTGGCCGAGACGGCTCATGCGCGATTTGATGCCTGCGAGCGGGAGTATCGATACTATATCGCTCCGCAGAAAAACCCCTTCACACGCCATGCTGCCTGGCAATATGCCGTGCCGCTCGATATCGAAGCGATGAATCGCGCCGCCGAGGTGTTGCTCTCCGAAAGCGATTTCACGACCTTCGCCAAACTCAATTCGAACAACAAAACCAATATTTGTCGGGTGATGGTCGCCCGATGGGAGGTGCTGGCGGATGGACGGCTTTGCTTTACGATTCGTGCCGACCGTTTCCTGCGCAATATGGTGCGGGCAATCGTCGGTACGTTAGTCGATGTAGGCAGAGGGCGTTACAGTGTTGACGAGTTCGTGGCGATTGTGCGCAGCCGCGACCTCTCCCGTGCGAGCGGAGGGGCTCCGGCTGAAGGACTCTTCTTGCACGACGTGCGTTATCCGGCCACTATTTTTGAACGAAAACCCTTTTTATTCTTTTAACCTATAAACATTTTATCTTATGATTCTTTGGATTGTATGCTTGGTTATCCAAGTGGTCCTTGCACTGGACGTATGGCGTCGTACCGACCTGGACATGGTTGGTAAATTGGTGATGATTTTGGTCATCGTGTTGGTTCCCTACATGTTGGGTGCTGCATTCTACTACTTCTATGCGAAGGACAAGGTAGCCGGTTGGTTTAAGAAATAACCGATTGCCCTGTAAACACAGAAAAGGAGGCTCAAACATTTGAGCCTCCTTTTCATCTTTGTGGCATATCCTTACAGGTGGATGGCGCATCCGAGAGCCTCCTCGGCAGCCTCCATCATTGCCTCGTTCATCGAGGGGTGTGCATGGATCGTGCGGGCAAGCTGATGTGCCGTAGCACCCATCGCCTTGGCTAAAGTCGGTTCGGCCAACATCTCGGTTACCGAGCCCCCGACCATGTGCGCACCAAGGAGTCGCTCCTTCTCATCAAAGATGAGCTTCACGAAGCCATCACGCTCTCCTGCTGCAGTCGCCTTACCTGATGCCGTGAAGGGGAATCGTCCTACTTTAATGGCGATACCCTGTTCGATGGCTTGTTGTTCGGTCAAGCCTACCGAGGCTACCTCGGGCGAGGTGAAGATGCAGGAAGGAATGGTGGTGTAATCAATCGGCTGCGGGTTTAGACCACACAAAGCCTCGACACAACAGATGGCTTCGGCCGAAGCCACATGCGCCAAAGCGGGCCCTTTGACGATGTCGCCAATGGCGTAAAGACCCTCGATGTTGGTGCGGTAGTAGGCGTCGACCACTACCCTGCCTCGCTCCATTGCAACACCCAACTCCTCCAAGCCGATATGCTGCGTGTTGGGCTCAATACCAACTGCCGATAAGACCACATCGGCCTGCAAGACCTCTGCGCCCTTCTTGCCGTCGATTTCGACCTCGCAGTGCTCCTCCACAACCCGTGCGGCCTTAACCGTCGTGCCGGTCAGTACCGTGGCACGCAGTTTACGGAAAGCACGCTCCATCGCCTTCGAGACCTCCTCGTCTTCGAGGGGCATCATGCGAGGCAGATACTCCACGAGGGTTACCTTCACACCCAACGCTGCATAGAACCATGCCAACTCGCTGCCGATAGCACCCGTGCCGACAACAATCATCGTGGCGGGTAGTTTCTCCAGCAGCAACGCCTCCTTCGAGGTGATGATACGCTCGCCATCGACCGGAATCGACTCCAGGCGACGGGGTTGTGCTCCGGTTGCCAGGATGATGTGGTTGGCCTCATAGGTCGTGCCTTCGACATCGAGCAGATGGGGTGCTACGAGGCGACCAAAGCCCTCGATTAAGTCGATGTTGTTTTTCTTGAGCAGGAAGCGAATCCCCTTCGACATGGTTTCAGCCACGGTGCGCGAACGAGCCACCATGGCTTTGAGGTCGGGCGTTACTACACCTTCGATACCCACACCATACTGCACTGCGTTCTTGCAATGTTGGTAGACCATAGCACTCTTCAGCAGTGCCTTGGTGGGGATACAGCCCCAATTGAGGCATACACCACCTACCTCGGCACGCTCGACGAGCGCCACTTTACGTCCCAGCTGGGCAGCACGAATAGCTGCCACATAACCACCGGGGCCTGCACCGACCACGATTACGTCGTATCTCATGTTATTTGATTACCTTCAATATTTCTCCGTTGTCCTTTGCTACGGCACGTTTCCACGCCTCGTTGTAACCCGGGAACTGAATCTTGCCGGGGATTTGACGGCCATTGCCATTCTCTACCCAGTGCTTGTGCGAGGCATCTTTGTCCAGATAGGAAAGAACATCGGCCTGCTCGCTCTTCAGGTTACCATCCACATACTTCACCAGCAGATAGCTGTTCAGCGATTGCCAGCGGCCGAAGAGCAACTCGGCGGTGCTTACCGAGTAAGCTGTCAATGCCTTGCGGCGCGTCTTCTCCTTGAGCGGAGCTACCTTCTGATCGATCACATCTGCCTCGCGGAGCATACGGTTCTCCCACTCGTCGGTAACCTTGCGAATGTCGGCCGCAATCATGTCGTAGCGCATATAGGCAAAGTTGGTCGTGCGGTTGAAGAGCCAGAAGGCTGACGTGGGCGAATACTCGAGCATCGAGCCGTTGCCCTCGCGGAAGCACTCGGGAACCTCGGTCGAGGAGCAGTAAATCGGTGTCAGGCACGAGGTGGCGGCATCATCTACGCCGAACCACAGAATACCCATATCCTTCGGAGCCCAGGGGCGAGCCTGTGCCACAAACCAGAAGCCGGTCTGCTGCGTAGCCGTAGCACGCTCGTTGCAATACTCAACGCCGTCAACCTCCCAGTACATCGGACGCCAACGATAGGGGCAGGCATGACCTCCGGCACCCAAATCCTTCGTCATATCCATCTTCGTGCCCTCATAGTGGTCGCGCATGCAGTCGAAAACGGTCTTGGGTGACACCTTCTTCGATGGCTTCACCCACAACGGCATCTTGTTCTTCGGGTTGTGGCCCATGGCATAATCCTCGTAGCGATCCATGCCATCGGCTACCGTACGGAAGAAGGCCCATACACGCGCCTCACAACCACGCAGCGCACCGAAATCGGCCGGTGCGTAGGCATCCGAGAAGCTGAACTCCTCGTCCTTGCCCGAGAAGTAACCCTGCTCACGTGCAAACGAGATAACATCGGGTGCATAGAGGCAGTTTTCGGGATCATTCATCGGGAAAGTGGTAATGCGGGCCTGGTTGGCGTGTGCCGAAACATAACCATCAGGAATGCGGCGGGCTACCCAGACAATACCCTTATTCAGATTGCCTCCCTTGCCGTCGTCCTTGAAGCCCTTGCCGATGAGTTCCATGATCCAAGCCTCCTCGGTGTCGGCAATCGAGAAGCTCTCACCCGACGATGCATAGCCGTGCGTATTGGCCAGCTCGGCAATCATCAGAATCGCCTCACGCGCCGTCTTGGCACGCTGCAAGGTGATATAGATGAGCGAGCCATAGTCGATTTTACCCGTCTTATCCTCCAACTCCGAACGGCCGCCATAGGTCGTTTCGGCGATGATGAGCGAGTGCTCGTTCATATTACCATTGGTGGTATAGGTAACGGGGACCTGCGGAATATCGGTCAGGTAGTTACCCTCATCCCAGTTGATGACGGGCAGCATCTCCCCTGCCTTGTGCTTGCCACCCTGCGTGTGATACAACGCACCATAGAGGGCGTGCGAGTCGGCGGCGTAGCTCACCAAAATCGAGCCGTCGGTCGAGGCTCCGCGCGTAACGATAAAGTTTGTGCAGGCCGAGGCGGTCGCATAGGCCGTCAGCACCAGCACCGATAAAATCAAAAGTCTCTTCATAGATCGAAAAAATTAATTTGAGCCAAAAATACGAAATGAAATGCAAAACGGCAACTCGAAGCAATATTTTTACTACATTTGAGGGTTCAAACGAATGCTTTTATGATTTCCGAAACCCCCATTGCCGCTGCAATTGCCGCCATACGTGCTGAACTGCCCGAGCATGTTCGCTTGGTCGCCGTCTCAAAAACCCACCCCGAAGAGGCGATTGAGGAGGCCTATGCGTGTGGACAACGTCATTTTGGCGAGAGCCGTCCGCTGGAACTCAAGCGCAAATATGAGGCTCTGCCGAAGGATATCGAGTGGCACATGATCGGCCATCTGCAAACCAATAAGATTAAGTATATCATCCCCTTCGTGTCGCTGATCGAATCGGTCGATAGCGCACGCCTGGCCGAGGCTATCGAGCGAGAGGCGGCCAAACATAATCGCACAGTAGATGTGCTGTTGGAGATTCATGTTGCCCAAGAGGAGAGCAAGACGGGCTGGGACTACGGCGCGTTGTCGAAATATGTTGCCGAGGGTGGCTTTCGTGCGCTACCCCACCTTCGTGTGCGAGGTGTAATGGGTATCGCGACAAATACAGAGGATGAGGATGTTATACGCAATGACTTTGAGTTACTTCGAGGTGCGTATGAGGCCTTGAAACCAGCCTTTGACGACACCTTCGATACGCTTTCGATGGGTATGTCTGACGACTATCCGCTGGCCATTGCATGTGGTTCGACCTCGGTGCGCATCGGTTCCCGCATCTTCGGTCTGCGTGATTATAGTAAATAATCTGATGCTGCAAGCCCTTTTTTCGAATTTGAGAGGTTAGCTACATCCTCCCTGTATGGGGGCAAGACATAAAACAAAACAGAGGATGTCAAACTTCCTCTGTTTGGTTTTCGTGATCCCGGCGGTAAAGATGGATGGAGCTGTTTGCTTCAAACATTCAATGCGTTATGCCAATTTAGCAATGTGCACTCACACGACACGCTCAACCCAACACTCCCTCCACAATACGCCTGACGCGCAGTATGTATGACCATACACGCTAACTACTTCTCTACCGCGCCTTTCCACGACAGAATGCCGTCCGTTAGTTCCGTAACCTCCAAACCGCAACTCACCATATGCTTGGCAGCCTCCTTGCTTCTGCGACCACCACGACAATATACCGCTACGGGGCGTGACTTATCCAATTCGGCAATCTTTGCTGCAAACTCCTCGCCATCAATGTCGATGTTTACTGCACCCGGAATGTGTCCCTCGCTGAACTCTGCAGGTGTTCGCGTGTCAATTATTTGTACCTGCTCGTTCTCAATCACCTCGGCAAAGCGTGTTGCGTCTACCGAATCAAAAGACTTCGTTGCCTTTGAATTATTGCATCCAGCCATCATTATTGCTGCAAATAGAATATACAAAATAGTCTGCATGGTTTTATCTTTTATTGGTTTTACTCAGTACAAAGATAACATTGCATTATCGTGTTGCCAAATTTTATAAACGGAATTTATATCGAAAGTTTTTATGCAACTATTTTTATATCTGATAATACATCTCTACACGGTAGGATTTGTCATACTACTACCTATTTCGAGTAAATATCTTGCAAATTTCGCTTGACACGAGTACGCCCATTGACAGTTCGATAACTGTCCGCCACTGTGCCATTTTTTATGGCAACCTTCAAATGGTTGTATCTATTCTATTGAGCAACGATAAGACAAAAAAATCGGGAAGCGTAACCTATGAACTTTTATAATAAAATAGTTTTCAGTGATTGGTGTGGCGGGATTGCGCAGTCGCTTCGCTTTGTTGCGCCTTTCCCTTGGAGTCCTCGGCATATAGAGCGCAAACATTGCCTGAGATGTGATTGACTTCGCTACGCTCGTCTTTCACTGCGTGGGCTCGAAGTGCGAAGCACTCGCGAGGATACTGCTGGAAATAGAGCATAATTATCCTCGCAACCCTTATTATAATGCCCAGCGAAAGCGACAAATCGGCAATGCCGGTGTTTGTTTTGTAGTGGGTATGGGTGCTTGCGCACGATATAACCACGACAAAACAAACAACCGAAGCATCCGCTTCGGTTGTCGCTTGAAGGTGATCCCGCTGGGGCTCGAACCCAGGACCCCAACATTAAAAGTGTTGTGCTCTACCTGCTGAGCTACGAGATCTCCGGTACCAATGATTCGGACGT
>JAGAPT010000010.1 GCA_017623115.1 Alistipes sp. | reverse complement strand
GTAACTCGCTCGAAGTTGGTCGCTCATCGACCAAGGCGGTTGTGGCCAGCTCGATCGCAATTCTGATATTCAATTTGATCCTAACACAGTTAATTCTTATCTGATGATTCGCGGAGAACATATCGTAAAAATTTTCGACGGCCGTCGCGTATTGGACGACGTATCGGTGCTGTTCGATGCCGGTAAAACGAACCTTATCATCGGACGAAGCGGATCGGGTAAAACCGTGCTGCTCAAAAGTTTAGTGGGTCTGCACGACATCGACGAGGGTAACATCTACTTCGATGACCTGTGCTACACACAGCTCGGATTCAAGGAGCGAAAAGCGGTGCGCAAGGATATTGGTATGATTTTTCAGGGTGGAGCGTTGCTCGACTCATCGACCGTCGAGGACAACATTCGTCTGCCGCTCGACCTGTTCACCGAGCAGAGCCTCGAAGAGAAATTGGAGCGAGTGAATTTCTGCCTGAAACGAGTGAATCTGCCAAATGCCAACAAACTCTACCCTGCCGAGTTGAGTGGCGGTATGATCAAGCGAGTGGCGATTGCACGCGCTATCGTACTCAATCCCAAGTACTTGTTCTGCGACGAGCCTAACTCGGGACTCGACCCGATGACCTCGATCGTGATCGACAACCTGATCAAGGAGATCACCGAAGAGTACAACATCACCACGATCGTCAATACACACGATATGAACTCGGTGATGGAGATTGGCGAGAAGATTGTCTTCATTCACGAGGGTCGAAAATGGTGGGAAGGCACCAAGCACGACATTCTGCATAGCGACAACCGCGAGTTGAACGATTTTGTCTTTGCGTCGGCAATGGCAAAGCGCGCTAAGGCCAATATGTAACGTGCGACACACCACCTCATTAGGGCTCACAATGAGGCTCAGAATGAGAGTTGGCGAACTTTTTTGACGATGGATAATTAAAAAAATTGAAAAATATTTGCATTTTCTTCGGACAATGTATATTTTTGCAGTTGTTAAAAAAATAACGGAAGTTTTTAACCTAAAATAAATCAAAAAATTATGGCACAGATTAAGATTGGTATCAACGGTTTCGGACGTATCGGCCGTATGGTATTCCGCGCTGCGTGCTCGCAGACCGAGAAGTATGACATTGTAGGTATTAACGACCTCTGCCCCGTAGATTACTTGGCATATATGCTCAAGTATGATACTATGCACGGTCAGTTCGATGGTACCATCGACTACGATATGGAGAAGAGCCTGCTCATCGTTAATGGCAAGGCTATCCGCGTAACCGCTGAGCGCAATCCCGAGGATTTGAAGTGGAACGAGGTTGAGGCTGAGTACGTAGTTGAGTCGACCGGTCTGTTCCTCACCGCTGAGAAGGCTGAGGCTCACATCAAGGCTGGTGCTAAGTACGTAGTTATGTCGGCTCCTGCTAAGGACAAGACCCCGATGTTCGTTTGCGGTGTTAACACCAACACCTACGCTGGTCAGACCATCGTTTCGAACGCATCGTGCACCACTAACTGCTTGGCTCCCATCGCTAAGGTTCTGAACGATAAGTTCGGTATCACCGACGGTTTGATGACCACCGTTCACTCGACCACCGCTACTCAGAAGACCGTTGACGGTCCTTCGCTGAAAGACTGGCGTGGTGGCCGCGCTGCTTCGGGCAACATTATCCCTTCGTCGACCGGTGCTGCTAAGGCAGTAGGTGTAGTTCTGCCCGAGTTGCTCGGTAAGCTGACCGGTATGTCGATGCGCGTTCCTACTCTGGACGTTTCGGTTGTTGACCTGACCGTTAACTTGGCTAAGCCCGCTAAGTACGAGGAGATTTGCGCTGCTATGAAGGAGGCTTCGGAAGGCGAGTTGAAGGGTGTTCTGGGTTACACCGAGGACGCTGTTGTTTCGTCGGACTTCCTGGGCGACGCTCGCACTTCGATCTTCGATGCTAAGGCTGGTATCGCACTGACTGACACCTTCGTTAAGGTTGTTTCGTGGTACGACAACGAGTGGGTTTACTCGAACAAGGTTCTCGACCTGATCTCGGTTATGAAGGCTTACAACAAGTAGTCTTAACCCTACCGACAAAGAAAAATCCCGAACCGTACAGTGGTTCGGGATTTTTTTGTATCTAATAGCGAGCGGTTACATTATCGGGAAGATGACAAAGACCGCTGCGTCCCACAAGGCGTGCGAGAGAACGATGGCCGAAAAGCGTTCGGGCATCAACCGGTAAAGCAAGCCCCACGCAATGCCGCAGACCATCGACGCCATAATCAGCATAAAATTGAGCGAGCCGATGTGGACCAATGTATATACGGCCGTTGCGACCACGAAACCCACATTTGCACCCCAACGCTCCGAGAGTGTGCGCTGCACGTAACCGCGCCAAAAGACCTCCTCGGCAGGACCGATCAAAACGAGCAGAGCAAAGGCAATCAACGAGGGCGACGTACCATCTTTCATCGCATAGATCGAATTGACCTGCGGACGAGCGAAGTCGAGCATCAGTTGCGAGAGTTTATCGCCCACCCAAAAGACACCCCACAGCACCACGGCAATCGCCACACCGAGCACAATGTTTGTCCAATTCCACTTCAAGTCGCGTGGCCACGATGGACGTGCCAACGTGGCAATGGTCATCAGCACCGCCGCCGAGATGGTCATTGCCGCCCAGAAATTGAGGTGCGGAGCAGTCCACGGGGAGAACATCACCGTCCAAAGCACGAATGCCAACACGATGGCTAAACCGACACGTTTCATACGAAATATGCAATTACAAATGCGATGGTAAACAGCAGGCTGAAAACAAGTTGCAGCTTTGCGGTACGCTCATCGAGGTCTGCGATGATCTCGGTCGATGCGTCATCGTGGCGCAACATATCGCGCGCGCCCTGCCAAGCAGGCACCATTGCCACCAACGTCAGCAATGCCCACGCAGGCAGCATACCAAGCACCACATACGTCGCAATCAGCGCAAAGGGAGCCAGCACCTCAAAGGCATAGACACCCTTCGAGATTCGACGACCGAGTTGCATTGCGAAGGTCTTGATCTCGGCACGTGCGTCGGTCGCAATATCGCGCGTATTGTTCGAGTGAAGGATTGCCACCGTAATCAGACCAATGGGAATAGCGATCCACAGCACCTCCCACACCAGCGCACCCGTTGCCACAAACGAGGTTCCGAGTGTCGGCAGCAGTGCGTAAGCCAACATAATATCGACATCGCCCAGCGCACTATATTTCAGTCGGGGATACAAAAGCACGGTCAGCGCACCTGCCAGACCAAACCACAACAGCGTCCAATCGGTCATCAACATCAGGCCAACACCCAACACCAAAGCCACCGCAAGCAGTCCAATGGCCAATCGCAACATCTCGCGAGGCGAAAATTCGCCACTTGTCATTGTCTTTGCGCCGAACGTATCTTCGGCATCGACACCCTTACGGAAGTCGAAATAGTCGCTCCAAACATTACCTGCTGCGTGAAAT
>JAGAPT010000009.1 GCA_017623115.1 Alistipes sp. | reverse complement strand
CGATAGTTCACCGCATAGCGGGCGAGGACATCGTGGTGCGTGCGCTGATAGTGCCGCAGGACGTGCACTTGGCCGACAACCAAAAGGGCGGTGTAAAATGTGGCGACAACGGAATCTTTAAGGGCTGCGCCCCGACGCATGTTTTGAGCCCCCTATGGCAAGGGGGCGGCTATAAAGCAGGGGTTGTAATGAGATTAGCAGCATAAGTTAAACAATTTAATTCAAAAGATTATGAAATCAGCATTAAGAAAAAGTGCATTGATGGCAGCAGCCGCAATGGTAGCAGCAGCAGCCAATGGTAGCGAACTGAGTAAAGAGGACGCTAAAGTGATTCACGACGCAAAGAAGGACATCGAGGCGCAGGTGCCAAAGATGCGCGACTGGGGTACACCTCCCGACGTGTTCGGACGTTGGTACGCTGGCAGCAGTCTAAAGCGTAAGAACGACATCAGACGCAAGCACAACGCGAAGTATCACAAATAGCCCCCTGCATTATAGCCGTCCCCCGATTGGCGGGGGACTCTAAAGGTGCTATCTGGAAAGCATCCGCACAGGTCATCAAGTAACCGCATCGTGCTCCATCGGAGATGAAACCGTCAAGGTCTGGAGCAGCGAGAGCAGTGCCGAATCTCATTCGAGCAATGCCGAGTCGCGACAGAGCTCGCCGACAGGCAACGGCATCCCGTATAAGGACATCGTGGAACGGGCAAGACTCTACATCCACACCCTCGGAGGTTTTGAGAAGTTCGCTGAGTGGGGACTGGTGCGCCCATTGGCGCAAATTGAAAATTGAAAATTGAGAATTGAGAATGGAGATAGACAACATCTACAACTGCGATTGCTTGGAGGGTATGTCGGAATTGCCGACAGGCCACAAGTATTGCATCGTGACAGACCCACCCTTCAACGTGGGCTATCACTACAACGAATACAAGGACAACAAGAGCGAGGATGAATACTTCGAGTGGCTGGAGCAGATAACGAAGGGCTACCCCGTCGTGATGATACACTACCCCGAAGCACTCTACAAGTTCGCCTTCCAGATAGGGCAGTTCCCTGAGCGTGTCGCATCGTGGGTGTATAACTCCAACACTCCGCGCCAACATCGTGACATCGCCTACTTCGGTATCAAGCCCGACTTCACGCTGATGCACCAGCCTTACAAGAACCCGACCGACAAGCGCATAGCCAAGCGCATCGCAGAAGGTCACGAGGGCGGCATGTTGTACGACTGGTGGGAGATTAACCAAGTGAAGAACGTCAGCAAGGAAAAGCACGGTGTGACGCATCCCTGCCAAATGCCCGTCGAGGTCATGCAGCGTGTCGTCGGAATCATCGACCCCGAATACACCATCGTTGACCCCTTCATGGGCAGCGGCACGACGGCCATCGCTTGCATCAAGGAGCGTCGGCACTTCATCGGCTTTGAACTCTCAAAGGAATACTTCGACAAGGCCGTGCGACGCATCAAGGCTGAGCAGGCTCAGCTGACGCTCTTCTGACCTCAT
>JAGAPT010000008.1 GCA_017623115.1 Alistipes sp. | reverse complement strand
ATCGTGCAGCTCAAAAAGAGCCACCCCCATCTGAAAGTGCTCCTTTCGATCGGTGGTTGGGGCAGCGGCAATTTCAGCGAGATGGCTGCCGATTCGGCACTGCGTTGGAGCTTTGCGCAGGATTGTGCTGCCAAGGTCGAGGAGTTTGAGCTGGACGGTATCGACATCGATTGGGAGTATCCAACTTCGGGCGTGGCGAAGATCTCATACTCGCCCGAAGATACTGACAACTATACACTTATGATGCGCGACATTCGACGTGCGATCGGTCCCGAAAAGCTGCTGACGCACGCAACGTCGGCAACGGGCAACTACATCGATTTCCGCGCAATCGACCAATATATCGACTATACCAACGTGATGGCGTACGATCTGGGTTGGGCACCGTACCACAATTCGCCCCTCTATCAAACGGAGCATATGGAGAAAATATGTGTCGATGATGCGGTCAAAAACCACCTCGCCGCAGGCGTGCCACCCGAGAAGATGGTGCTCGGTCTGGCGTTCTACGGTCGTGGCAAGAAGGGTTTTCCCCGTCAGCGCGATCTGACTCAGGCTCACTTGGTTGAGGGCGATTACACCTTCCGTTGGGACCCCAAGGGACAGGTGCCATACATCGTAGATGCGAGTGGCGAGCTGGTCTTCGGCTACGAGAACGAGAGCTCGCTGGCAATCAAAGCCGAGTATATCCTCGAACAGGGGTTGAAGGGCGGAATGTATTGGTCGTACGAGGGCGACAATGCCGAGGGCGACCTGCGTCGATGTGTGTTCAAGGTGCTCAACCGTAACCGCAACCCGCAGAAGGAAAATCCGAGTGGCAAACGATAGCAATATTGCAAAATTATCATAGCTTTGTAGGAGAAAACCGAAAAAAACGATAGACAATTATGAAGTTTTTTGGAGCACACGTGAGTGCGTCGGGCGGTGTCGAAAATGCCCCCCGAAACGCCTCAGCCATAGGCGCAACGGCCTTTGCGCTATTCACCAAGAACCAACGTCAGTGGCGGTCGGCACCCCTCTCGGCAGCGTCGATCGAGGCCTTCGGTCGTGAGCTCGCCGCAGCGGCGATCGACCCCCGCCACGTGTTGCCGCACGACAGCTACCTGATCAACCTCGGACACCCCGAAGAGGAGGGTTTGGAGCGTTCGCGCGAGGCATTTTTGGACGAAATGCAGCGTTGCGAGCAGCTTGGGCTCGACCGCCTCAACTTCCACCCCGGCTCGCACCTGAAAAAGATCTCGGTGGAGGAGTGTTTGGACCGCGTTGCCGAGTCGATTAACATCGCCCTGCGAGCAACAAAGGGCGTTACCGCAGTGATCGAAAATACCGCAGGTCAGGGCTCGAACGTGGGCTTCGCTTTCTGGCAGTTGCGAAGGATTATCGATGGCGTGGAGGATCGCTCGCGCGTGGGCGTCTGCCTCGATACTTGCCACTCATTTGCAGCGGGTTACGACCTCTCGTCGGAGCTGGCGTGCGAGCGAACGTTCGAGGAGTTCGACCGCGAGGTGGGATTCGAATATCTGCGTGGTGTGCATCTCAACGACGCCCTGCGCCCATTAGGTAGTCGCATCGACCGCCACACCCCGCTCGGTGAGGGTCAGATCGGTTGGGATTGCTTCCGATTTATCGCCCGCGACAGCCGTTTCGACGACCTGCCGCTGATCCTCGAAACCCCCGACGAGAGCCGTTGGGCCGAGGAGATCGAAATCTT
>JAGAPT010000007.1 GCA_017623115.1 Alistipes sp. | reverse complement strand
TGAGTTAATAATCAATAAAAGCGTTAAATCTTCACCTTTTAGAATGTGCAATTAAAAATAACAACCATATTTCTGACTTATTATCTATAAAATATTGAGTAATAATCGGTTGTAAATACTATTATTATACATCACCGTTCGGGGAGTTGGTACGGTAACCAAACTATTTTCAAAATGCAAAAAGTCACCTATGTTGTACCCGAAGTCGAGGAGCTGAAGGTTGTGGTCGAGCAGGGCTTTGCCCAAAGTCAGTTGGAGAATCCCGAAGAGGGGGAGGAAGATTAATTGCACTACAAGGATGAAACGCATCATATGGATGGTTGCAGCCCTGCTGATGGCGGGGTGTGCGCAATCCTCTATTGAGGAGTTGTCGGCTGTTCGGCCGCAAGATCATCTTCCGAAAGAGTATTGGGCCTACTTCGAAGATAACGAAGAGGAGGATAGTCGTACTTATTTGGATGAACGAGTGCGTTTGCTATGGACCAAGGATGATCGTCTGACGGTTTTTAAGGGGACTACTTATGCCCGCGAATTTGCTTTCTCGGGTCGTACCGGTGCTAATGCGGGCGGCTTTAAGCAGGTGTCTACCGATGATGAATATTGGTTTGGCTACGATTTGCCGGCTGCATATGCACTCTATCCCTATGACGAAGAGGCGTGGTTTCATGAAGAGGATATGTATATCAGCACGATGATGCCGGCCGAGCAAGTCTACGTCGAGAACTCCTTTGGAGTAGGGGCAAATACGATGGTTGCCGTCACCAGTGGGCTCAGCGATAACCGTTTCGTATTCAAGAATGTCGGCAGTTACCTGCGCGTGTTGCTCTGGGGTGATGAGCAAACCGTCAGTTCGATTACCTTGAGTTCAATTGCCGGTGAGCCTCTCGCCGGTGAGGCTAAAATTTATGCTTCGCATACCAATGCCCCCACCTGCTTTATAGAAGGGGATGATTCTTCGATTACCTTGTGTTGTGATACGCCTGTTGAGGTAAATACAACCGAGGATGCCCCTGTGGCTTTTTGGATTGTTGTCCCGCCGGTAACGCTTGCCGAGGGCTACAAGGTAACGGTCGAGAGTGCGAGTGGTAACACGCAGGAGTTTGAGGTCAACAAAGAGAAAACCTTTAAGCGTAATGTCTACAACACGCTGAAACGCCAACTGGCCATTGATGTACCAAGGAATCAGATTTGGTACACTTCGTCCGATGGGAATATCGTAGAACCCAATGATGCCTCCGTCTTTGGGGTCGAGCTGATTGACAACTATTATGACCAAGATTTGGGTCGAGGTGTCATGGTTTTTGATGGGGCGTTGACAACGATAGGTGATTTAGCCTTTTGGGGGTGTACTAAGTTGGCATCGGTCATGCTTCCTGAAGGTGTTACAACCCTTGGTAAGCAGGCCTTTTCATTCTGTGATGCCTTGACATCTATCTCTCTGCCAAATAGTATAAGTGAATTAGGGTATTTTGGGTTTGCATATAGTTCGGCGTTGTCTTCGGTGGTGATTCCGGAAGGGGTAACCCAATTATATGGAACATTTGAGTTCTGCGAAGCATTGACATCCGTGTCGCTTCCGAATAGTTTGGAGGTCATTGGGTGGAATGCCTTTGCTTTATGCATGGGTCTGACGAGTATTACGATTCCCGAGAGTGTGAGGTGGATTGGTGATTATGCATTCCGGAATTGCACGGGTCTGACGAGCATCACGCTTCCCGAGAGCATAACGTCGATTGGCGCTTATGCATTCGCTGGTTGCACGAGCCTGACGAGTGTTTATTGCAAAAGACCGATACCACCAACCGGATACAGTGATATGTTTGATGGCAATGCGCCCGACAGAAAGATTTATGTACCGGCCAGCGACGACGATAGCATCCTGAAAGCCTATCAGGAGGCTACCTATTGGAGCGATTACGCTTCTGCGATGGAAGAATATGTATTTGAGTAACTGAACCGAATGTACGTTTTAGCGCGGGTATTGTTTTTCATACCCGCGCTTTTTTTTACAACATCATGCAATATTATATTGTATTTTGGGCGGGGTGGGGCGGTTCGGAAAGGAAAAGCGGATGTCGATTACCTCGACATCCGCTTTGTGGTTAAAACAGCGATTGGGAGTCACCGGAGGGGGTGATGCCCAAATGGCGGTAGGCCGTTTCGGTCGCCTCACGTCCTCGCGGGGTGCGTTTCAGGAAGCCCTCCTTGATGAGGAAAGGTTCGTAGACCTCTTCAATCGTGCCGGAATCCTCGCCGACAGCCGTCGCAATCGTATTGATGCCGACCGGCCCTCCCTTGAACTTCTCGATGATCGTCGCCAGAATCTTGTTGTCCATCTGATCCAGTCCGCGTGCATCAATGTTGAGTGCCGCAAGGGCAAACTTCGTGATCTTCAACTCGATATGCCCCTCTCCCTTGACCATCGCAAAGTCGCGCACGCGCCGTAGCAGGGCATTGGCAATACGCGGTGTGCCACGCGAGCGCATGGCGATTTCGAGTGCTGCTTCGTCGTCAATCTCGATGTCGAGGATGCGCGCCGAACGCTTCACGATGCCGGCCAAAACGGGCGTGTCGTAGTATTCGAGGTGGCACTGAATCCCGAAGCGGGCACGCAGCGGCGAAGTCAAAAGGCCGCTGCGCGTCGTGGCTCCGATGAGCGTAAAGGGAGCCAACTCGATTTGGATCGAACGCGCCGAAGGGCCTTTGTCGAGCACGATGTCGATCTTGTAATCCTCCATGGCCGAGTAGAGATACTCCTCGACAATGGGACTCAGACGGTGAATCTCGTCAATGAAGAGCACATCGCCCGGGTTGAGGTTGGTCAGAAGACCGGCCAAATCGCCGGGCTTGTCGAGCACGGGACCCGAGGTGACGCGCAGCTGCGCCCCCATCTCGTTCGAGATGATGTTAGCCAGCGTCGTTTTACCCAAGCCCGGGGGGCCGTGCAGCAGCACATGGTCGAGCGAGTCGCCACGCATCAGGGCTGCCTTGATGAAGATGCGCAGGTTCTCGACAATCTTATCCTGTCCGGCGAAGTTGCCTAACTCCTGTGGGCGGATTTTGTTTTCGAAGTCGAGGTCGCTCTCGGTATTGCGAATAATAGACATAATCGGTATACGATACAAATGATTGTTCAAAGTAACGAAAAAAAAATGGAACCACCCAGCCTTCGGCAAAAAAAATGGATCAGACGGAACGAAACACTTTTTTGGAACGAATGTTTGGCCGAACGGCCGAAATGCGCTATCTTTGTTGTCGGTGTTACCTCAAAGGAGGAGCACCGCAGGGCGAAGGATGCCGATAGGGGAGCGTGTACCCCATGACATATTTTGTGTGAACACAACTTGATACTACTCTCAAACTTCGACACTTTGATGGTACAATGGTATGAAGGTTGGTGTTTGCGTCCGCTGGGCGTGAACGCGACTTTAATTATTGTACAGCAGTCGAAGGCTTGAGAGAATTAAAGCGTGATTGCGCCCTTTTTGTGTGAGGTATTTGTATGCAATATACAATAAATTTGACTGCTTTTACTATATAATATTGTTAAACCGCTTTTTTGTGTTATCTTTGCATCGATAGGGGGCAGGTCCTACGGGCATAAAAAAACGACGGATGTGTGCATCCGTCGTGAAGTGATCCCGTGGAGATTCGAACTCCAATCGTAAGAACCGGAATCTTAAATTCTATCCATTGAACTACGGGACCGGACTGCAAAGATGCACAAAAAAAACAAAATGCCAAAATAAATGATGCCGGAAAAGCAAAATGCGTGGAATCGTTTGGATGCTGTGATTCGATGGGCGGGTATGACCACCAATAGTTTTGCGCACCATATCGGTCTTGCACGCGGCGAGAATCTCTATCAGATTAAACGAGGCAACAATGGCATTTCGTTGCTTTTAGCCGACCGTATCATCCACTATTTCCCCGAGATTGATCGCTTGTGGCTCTTGACCGGCGAGGGAGCGATGTTTGTACAGCAACGTGCTGTGGGCGAGATGATTCCCTATTACAATGTCGATTTGGAATCCTCGATGCATCGGCTCGACAGCCTCAAGGCCGAGCAGATGTTCTGCTTGCCTCTGCTGCGTGATTGCGACCTGGCCATCAACTATCTGGGGCGCGCCATGGGCGAACGTACACCGGCCGGTTCGGTCGTTTTGTTGCAAAAGATAGACCGTGAGGCGATAATTCCGGGGTCGGAGTATGTGGTGGTTGCCAAAAAAATTGTAACTTTGCGTATTATACGTGCGGCAGAGGAGGCAGCATATATCCGATTGGTGGCGGCCGACAGTGCCAATTTCGATGAGGTGCTGTTGCCGATAGCGGATATCGAGGCTCTTTATGCCGTGCGTGGTAAACTGATAATCAACAATTAAACAAAACAGATATGTTTTCAGGAATTGTAGAGGCAATGGCTGAGGTGGTAGCCATCCGTGTCGACCGCCAAAATAAGGATTTTACGTTGCGTTCGCCCTTTACCGAGGCGTTGAAAATCGATCAGAGTGTGTCGCACAATGGTGTCTGCCTGACGGTGGTCGCTATCGAGGGCGACTGCTATACGGTCACGGCCATGAAGGAGACACTCGAGCGCAGTAACCTGGGGCTGTTGCAGGTGGGCGATAAGGTTAATGTCGAGCGTTCGATGCGCCCCGAGGCTTTGCTCGATGGTCATATCGTACAGGGACATGTTGATCAGACAGCACGCTGTACGGCTCGTGAGGATGCCGATGGCAGCTGGTACTACACCTTTGAATACGAGCCACAGGGCGGTGGCCTGACGACGGTCGAGAAGGGTTCGGTGGCTGTCAATGGTGTGAGCCTCACGGTGTGCGATCCGACCCCCTCGTCGTTTCGTGTGGCGATTATCCCGTATACCTTCGAACATACGAATTTCTGCACGATTGAGCCCGGCTCGGTCGTCAACCTCGAATTTGATATCGTGGGTAAATATATAGCCCGTTTGATGGAAAACTACCTGAAACACTAAAACGCCTCGCTATGAAAATCAAAACCAAAGAGACCGCCTCGCTCTACATTGCGCTGTTGGCTACGGCGCTTGTTGCGGGAGTGTTGGCAGCTATCGAGATGCGTTGGTATCTGATGCTTCTCGTGGCGTTGTGTGCCTTTGTGTTGGTCTTTGTTGCTGCCCTCTTCCTGATTCGCAAATATGTGGCCTATAAACTGCGTCCCATCTATTCGATAGTGTCGGCGCGAGATGTTCATACGAGCGAGATTTTCTCCGAGTTGCAGGATAAGCGTGTCGAGAGCCTCGGTGAGGAGTTGACCGCCTGGGCCGATACGAATGACAAGGAGATTGCCCGCCTGAAGGAGGCCGAGCACTTCCGCAAGCAGTATCTGGGCAATGTGGCGCACGAGTTGAAGACCCCGATTTTCAATATTCAGGGTTATATCTCGACGCTGCTCGATGGTGGTCTGGAGGATGAACTGATCAACCGCAAATACCTCGAGCGTGCCGAGAAGAGTATCGATCGCCTCATCAATATCGTCAACGATCTGGAGACGATTAATAAACTCGAAAGCAGCATGACTGCGTTGAGTCGTGATACGTTCGATATCGTGGCCGTGGCGCGAGAGATTGCCGAGCAGGCCGAAATCGAGGCGGATAAGCGCAATATCAAAATTCAGGTAAAGGGGGCCGATAACCTCCCGTCGCCCTTCTGGGTGCAGGCCAATAAACACTATGTGGGTCAGGTACTTGTGAATCTGATTATCAACTCGATTCGCTATGGCAAAGAGGGAGGTCTGACCCGTGTTCGCTTCTCCGATTTGCTGGATAAGATTCTCGTCGAGGTCGAGGATAATGGTCAGGGTATTGCTCCCGAGGATCAGCCGCGTGTCTTCGAGCGTTTCTACCGTGCCGATAAGAGCCGTTCGCGTGAGCAGGGTGGTACGGGGCTCGGCTTGGCCATCGTGAAGCATATTGTTGAGGCTCATGGCGAGCGTATCTCGGTGCGTAGTGCTGTGGGCGTAGGTTCGACCTTCTCGTTTACACTGAAGAAGGTGCCTTTGAAGGAGTTGAATAAAAAATAGAGGATAGCGGCATGATGCAGATGCTCTCTGTGGTGTGGGATTTTGATCCCGTGATGATACGTATCGGGTCATTTGATATACGTTACTATGGCCTGATGTGGGCTGTGGCCATTTTGGTGGCGGCCAAATTTTTCGATAATTTTGTGAAGCGTGAGGGATTGCCGGAACGGGTTTCCGAGTCGATATTTCTCTATGGTACGCTGGGTACGATTATCGGTTCGCGCTTGGGGCATTGCCTCTTCTACGATCCGGGCTACTACCTCTCCAATCCGTGGGAGATTATCGTGGGCTTTCGGGATGGCGGTATGGCCAGCCATGGAGCCGCTATCGGTATCTTAATCGGCCTTTGGCTCTTCTCGCGTAAAAATCAACTGCCCTATCTCTGGGCGTTGGATCGCATCATGATTGGTGTCGGCATTGGTGGTGCAGCCGTGCGCATCGGTAATCTCTGCAACTCGGAGATTTTCGGTACGCCGACCTCCCTGCCGTGGGGCTTTGAGTTTGTGCGTTCGCTGAAGTGGCAACGAGAGTTTGCGCCGGCTGCGGTACATCCCACCCAACTCTATGAGGCCCTTTGCTACTTGGTGACCTTTGTGATTCTGGTTGTGCTCTATTATCGTTATGATATGGCTCGTCGTCGTCCCGGATTGCTCTTCGGTGTCGGTTTGGTGGGAATTTTCGTTACCCGCTTCTTTATCGAACTGATTAAGGTTAATCAGGAGGCCTTCGAGGAGGGTATGACCCTGAATATGGGCCAGTGGCTCAGCGTTCCGTTCATTGTGTTGGCCGGTTATATGATTTATCGTTCACTGCATCGTCCTGCAATCGAGGTGCCGGCTGCGAAATCTAAAAAATAATCACGCTATGAATCCGATGGTAGAGGAGGTAAATCGCCTCATAGGAAATCTATTGGCAGCCGGGGAGTCGGTCGTCTTGCCCGAGGTGGGTACATTGCAGCCGGTGAAACGTGCGGCACAACGCCTGACCAAGAAACTGCTGCTGCCTCCGAGTCGTGATATAGCCTTTACGGCCGAGGTGCAGGGGGTAACCCTTCCGCAACGCCTGGCAGAGGCGGCCCGATGCCCGCAGGAGCAGGCCGAGGAGATTTATGGTCGCTGGTTGGAGCATACCCGTACCGAGGAGGGTATTATGCTTGTTGGTATCGGTGCGGTAAAAGGTGGTAAGTTCTCGATGGAAGAGGCCTTCGATAAACGCCTCAATCCGCAGGGGCATAAGCCATTGACGGTGCGTAAAAAACGTGGCTTCGATTGGATGATGGCCTTTGGCGTGCTGGCGATTTTGGTAGCAGTCGGCATCGCTTACTATGGCTATACGCTGTATGTAGGAGAACCTCAAGCGCAGGCTGAACAGCCTGTGGCGGTCGCCAGTCCGAGTGAGAGCACCGAGGTCGAGGCTACAGCGTCTGCAACACCCACCGAGGAGGTGGCCGAAGTGGCCGTTGCTCCTGCCGCAGCGGTGGCTGAGAAGGGTGTATCGGCGTCGGAAGCGACATCGTCGGCTGTGGCTGCACAACCTGCCAAGCCAATTCAACCGACCGAGCCGGAGCAGCATCCCTCGGTAATGTCGATGGTTTCGGGGCGTTACTATGTGGTGCTGGGTGTCTTCTCGACGGTCGAAAATGCCGAGCGCGCCGGTATGCAGGCTGCCGAGAAGGATGGCACGTTGCGTTGCGGTATCTTCCGTTTCGGCAGCAAATGGATGGTTTCGCCCTTCGAGTCGGACGATCCGGAGGCTTGTACGCTCTTCCGCAAAGCGCATGTCGACCACTTCCCCGAGATGTGGGTCTACAAAGCACGATAGATGGGGATTGCATCACATATCATTCGGTTGATCGATTGGGGCTATCTGCCCTTGTTTGAGGGGCGTATTCCACGACAAACCTATCGTTATGCAGTGTGTGGGGGGCTGAATATGGCCCTCGATGCCTTGTGGTATTTTGTGATTTATAACTTCATCGTGGCCCATCGTTATCTGGATGTGGGCTTTGTGGTCATTTCGCCCCATATCGCCTCATTGATGGTGGTCTTTCCGATTACATTTTTCAACGGCTTTTGGCTCAATCGCCATGTCGCCTTTCGTGCCTCACCGCTGCGGGGAAGTACCCAACTGTTTCGCTATGCCTTGTCGATTGCTGGGTCGATTCTGCTGACCTATGCGGGCATGAAATGCTTTGTTGAGGTGTGTGGTATTTGGCCTACACCATCCAAACTGCTGACCACGATGATTACGGTGGTGTATAGTTTTCTGGCGGCCAAATATTTTACCTTCCGAGGGTGCCAAGCCGAGTAAATCGGTCGAAAATTCCAACTTCGTTACAAAATTAAGCGCGACCTTTGCTCTATGAAGATTCTCATTATTGAAGATGAACCCTCGTTGCGCGAGTTGATGTGCCGTGAATTGACACGGGAGCACTATGTGGTGGAGAGTGCCGCTACCTTTTTTGAGGCGGATGCCAAATTGGCAGGTTACCGCTACGACTGTGTGCTACTCGACATCATGTTGCCCGATGGGAATGGCTTACGCCTGCTGGAGATGCTCAAAGCCGCAGGTCGCAATGAAAATGTGATTGTAATCTCGGCTCGCGATTCGCTTGAGGATAAGGTGCTGGGGTTGGAGTTGGGGGCCGATGACTATCTGCCCAAGCCGTTTCATCTGATGGAGCTGTCGGCTCGTATTCGGAGCGTAGCCCGCCGACAGCGTGGCGGACGACGTGAGGTGGTGCTCGGCAATGTCAGCCTCGACCCCGAGGGGCAACGCGTGACGGTCGGAGGCGAACCGCTGCATCTGCTGAAAAAGGAATTTCGTATTTTAGCCTACTTCATGCAACGGCCGAATCATCTGATTGATAAGACGATGCTTGCCGAATCGGTATGGGGCGACCATGTTGATCAACTCGATAGTTTCCATTTCGTGTATGGGCAAATCAAGAACCTGCGTCGCAAATTGCAGGAGGCCGGTGCCGATATCGAGATACAGGCGGTGTATGGTTTTGGCTATAAATTGGTGGCTCAGGCTGTGGAGCCTGCTTAATGAGACGAGACGATGAAACTGACTACGCGCGTAACACTCCGCCTGCTATTGGTCTTGGTGCCACTGCTCACGTTGTGGGCTGCACTGTTCTATGTGGCGATGGTCGATGAGATTAATGACGAGACGGACGATGCCTTGGAGAATTATGCCGAGTGGATTATGCGTCGCCATCTGGTGGGGGAGGCGTTGCCTTCACAGGGGGATGGTTCGAATAATAGCTACGAGTTGCGCTCGGTGGATGCTGCATATGTGACATCCCACCCGCACCTTCAATTTCGGGATGCCGAGTTTTATATCCCTGATAAGAAGGAGTATGAGCCGGCTCGAGTGCTGACACTCCTTTTTGAGACTCCCGATCGAGGATGGTTCGAATTGCAGGTGGCAACGCCTACCTTCGAACGTGCCGATTTGCAGGAGACGGTGCTGGGGTGGATTGCTTTGCTGATGGGACTGCTGCTGATTACGGGCATCGCTCTTACGATGTGGGTCTTTCGTCGGAGCATGACACCGCTGTATCGGTTGTTGGGCTGGCTGGATGGTTACTTGCCGGGCCATACCACTACACCGGTTCCGAATGATACGACAATCGTCGAATTTCAGCGGCTGAACGAGGCTACTCAACAGATGGCCAACCGTGCCGAGCAGCTCTATGAACGTCAAAAACAGTTTATCGGCAACGCTTCGCACGAGTTGCAAACCCCCTTGGCTGTGCTGGGGAATCGGATGGAGTGGATGCTCAATGAGCTGCAACTCAACGAGCCGCAGATGGCCGAAGTGATGCGCCTGCTGCAGACGCAACGCCATTTGGTGCGTCTCAATCGTAACCTCCTGCTCTTAACCAAGATTGATAATGGCCAATTCCCCGAGAGTACGGCTGTGGATGTGGTCGCTTTGGTGAAGGAGCAACGGGAGATGCTCGATGAAATCTATGAAGAGAGGGGTGTTACGTGCCGTTTGATCCTGCCGGAGCGGTTTGTGGTGCAGATGAATGAGTCGTTGGCGGTGGTGCTGGTAACCAATCTGATGCGCAACGCCTATCTCCATAGTGCTGATGGTACGGTGGTCGAGGTCTTGATGGAGGGACGACAGTTGATCGTCAGCAACGATGGCGAGCAGCCGCTCGATGATCGGCGCATCTTCGAGCGATTCTATCAGGGTTCGAAACGGGAGGGCTCTACGGGCTTGGGGCTGGCCCTGGTGCGAGCCGTTGCCGAGGCGTATGGGCTGCGGGTCAAATACGCCTTTGATGAGGGTCGACACCGATTTAGCGTGACATGGCCGTAAAAAAAGTGAGGTTGCTGTTCAAGCAACTTCACTTTTTTTTACCTTTTTTTTCATCGAGGGCAAAAATTACAGATTCCTTACAAAATCGGGTCGGACCTTTGTACCAGAGATAAACAATAAAGTCTGACTAAAAACGAAAGAACAATGAAAACGAAGAAGATGATGATGACGATGGTCTTCGCCCTGTTTGGATGGCAACTTGCCACGGCAGATGAGGCACGTCCGATTACGATGGATAAACTGCCCAAGGAGGCGGTAACCTTCATCGAAACCCACTTCCCGGGTGAGAAGGTGTCGATAGCGAAGGTCGACCGCGAATTGTTCGAGGTGCGCTATGAGGTGGTGCTGATGAACGGAGCCAAGATGGAGTTTCTCGGCGATGGTACCTGGGAGGAGGTTGATTGTCGCTATCAGGCAGTGCCCGATGCGGTGATTCCGCCGGAGATTCTGGCCTCGGTCAAGGAGCGTTATCCGGAATGCAAGATCTTGGAAATCAATCGCGAGAGTCGCACCTATGAGGTGAAGATCAGCAATGGCCTCGAATTGATCTACGACCGCCGATTCCACTTAATTGACATTGATGATTAACTAAAAAAAGAAGTGTAAAACCAATAAAAACAGATGATTATGAAACGATTTTGGATGTTTTTGGTTGCCGGTCTGGTAGTCTTGGCAACTGCATGTGACAAAGAGGATGATGTGCCGCCCATGGAGCAACTCGATGCTGCGACACGGAGTGTGTTGGAGGGGATGTATCCCACGGCTACGATTGTGGATGTCGACAACTATGCCGAGTATACCGAGGTGGAGATTCTGGATGGTACCACCTATCGTGATCTCTATTTCGACAAGGCGGGAGCCTGGCTGCGTACCGAGACCGATGTGCGATTGGCGGATGTGCCTGCGGCTGTGACAGCAGCTGTAGCGGCGAGCCCCCATGCGACACTGCCCATCGACGATGTGGATTGGATCGAAAGCCCCACCGGGAACTACTATGCGGTGGAACTCGATGGTAATCCGGATGTCTACCTGAAGATTACGACCGAAGGGGTTATCTTATAGGCTACGATGCAGATTGAGTTAGGTAATTGAGTGTGTTGAGGGCTACCGAAATTCGGTAGCCCACTCATTTTTTAGTGTTGCAGACGGCTCTCGTCACGCAATTTCTGTAATTCGTACATGCGGTCGCGGTAACGGGCTGCTGCTTGGAAGTCGAGGGCCTTGGCAGCCTGCTCCATTTCGCTGCGGGCGCGGTCAATCAGCAGGTCGAGTTCCTGCTCGTTGTAGATAGGCCCTGCGGTGTAGGATTGGTCCACATCGGCAGCCGAGCGGTAGTGCACCTCTGTCGGGATGGGCTCCATCGTGTAGAGGGCAGCATCGCCTTTGCCGGCCAGCAGCGTGTTTTGTCCCTGTCCGCTGCGCTTGGCTCGCTCGGGCAACATCTCATGCTCCATGTCGAAACGTACCTGCTTGGCACGTCGACGATTCGACTCTTCAATGGCCATGCGCATCGAGTCGGTGCAGACCGTGGCGTAGAGAATCGCCTTACCTTGTGCGTGGCGTGCGGCGCGACCGGCAATCTGGGTCAGCGAGCGTACATTGCGCAGGAATCCCTCCTTGTCGGCATCGAGAATCGCCACCAAGGCCACCTCCGGAAGGTCCAAACCCTCACGCAGCAGGTTGACACCGATGAGGACATCGAAAAGGCCACCTCGCAGGTCCTCCAGAATCTGTACGCGCTCCAACGTATCGACGTCCGAGTGGATATAGCGGTTGCGAACCCCGATGCGGTCGAGGTACTTCGAGAGCTCCTCGGCCATGCGTTTGGTGATGGTCGTGATGAGCACCTTGTCGTCTTGCTTGACGCAACGGTCAATCTCGACCAGCAGGTCGTCAATCTGATTATCGGTGATGCGCACCTCCAAAGGCGGGTCGACCAATCCCGTGGGGCGGATGAGCTGTTCGACGACGATGCCTTCGCTCTTCATCAACTCCCAATTGGCGGGCGTGGCACTTACATAGATTGAAGTGCCTTGCAGTAACTCAAACTCCGAGAAGGTCAGCGGACGGTTATCTTTGGCAGCCGGCAGGCGGAATCCGTACTCTACGAGATTCTCTTTGCGGGCTCGGTCGCCACCGAACATGGCGTGCACCTGGGGCAGCGTGACGTGGCTCTCGTCGACTACGAGCAGGTAATCCTTCGGAAAGTAGTCGAGCAGACAGAAGGGGCGTGTCCCCTCGGCACGACCATCGAAATAGCGTGAGTAGTTTTCGATGCCCGGGCAGTAGCCCAACTCCTTAATCATCTCCAAGTCATACTCGACACGCTGCTTGATGCGTTGTGCCTCCATCGTGCGACCGGCCTGCTCGAAGAGGGCGATTTGTTTTCCCAGGTCGAGGTATATCTGCTGTACGGCCTGATGGATGCGCTCCTTGGTCGTTACAAAGAGGTTCGTGGGGTAGAACGTCACGCTGTCGAGCGAGGAGAGCCGCTGCCCCGTTACGGGGTCGATGGTGTAGATGGCCTCAATCTCGTTGTCGAAGAAGAGGATGCGGAAGCATTGATTGCCAAACTCGCCAAAGGCGGCCATCACGTCAATCGTATCCCCATTTACCCGGAAGGTGGCAGGCTCCAAATCACGCTCCGTGCGCGTGTAGAGAGCCTCGACCAAGCGGTAGAGAAACTGCTTGTGGCCGATGATTTGCCCGACTTTGATGGGGATGGCCGTGGCATGAAAATCGGAGGGGTTTCCGCAACCATACAGACACGAAACGCTCGATACGACCACCACATCACGACGCCCTGAGAGAAGCGTGGCAACGGTGTGCAGACGCATCTGCTCGATCTCCGAATTAATCGAGAGGTCTTTCTCGATGTAGGTGTCGGTCGATGGGAGGTAGGCCTCGGGCTGATAGTAGTCGTAGTAGGATACGAAATACTCGACGGCATTCTCCGGGAAGAAGTTCTTGAACTCGCCGTAGAGCTGTGCCGCGAGGGTCTTGTTGTGGCTTAAAACCAGCGTAGGGCGTTTCAACTCGGCAATGACGTTGGCCACCGTGAAGGTCTTACCCGACCCGGTTACACCAAGCAGGGTGTTGTGGGGCGAGCCGTGGCGAATCGCTGCGACCAATTGACGAATGGCCTCGGGCTGATCGCCCATGGGGGCATATTCCGATACGAGTTGAAAATCCATAACCCGACAAAGATAGTGCATAAGCCGTGGAAGGCCAAATTTCCGATGCAAAAAAAGAGCCTCGGACAAGAGCGAGTGTCCGAGGCTGTGTGAAAAAAGATGTGATGGGCTACTTTGCCGTGCGTGTCGAAGGACCGTGAATCTTCAATTCACCGCTCTCGGTTACCTCCATGGGGTCGATGAAGACCAAACGCTCATCGCCGGTCGGGGTGGTGCGACCGTGGTAGACGCAGAGCATCGTTTTGCCATCGGGGGCAATCGTGATGCTGTTGTGGCCGGTTCCTGTTACGTCACCGCCCTGTTCGGTGTTTTTTTGCAGAATCGGGTTGTGTGCCGATTTGACAAAGGGTCCCAGCGGATTGTCGGCCGTAGCATACCCGATGGCGTAATGCTTTCCTCCGTAGAAGTTTGCCGAGTACATCATGTAATAGCAGTCGTTGTGCTTGAAGAGGAAGGAACCCTCGGTCCAACGCCGATTGACCTCGCCCGAGGTAACGCTGCGGCTCTCCCATTCGGCTTGCGCATCATCACGGTTGTAGGGCGGTTGCAACAGCAAGACCGGTTCGCCGATAATCGAGCGGAAATCGGGAGCCAACTCTACGCCATAGACCCAACTCTCCTCAATCTCTTCGAACATGCCTTTGGCGCGTGCATCGGCTGCAATTTCGCTCTCCACAGGGTGCTTGTAGCAGCAACGCGAGAAGTAGAGCCAGCACCGCTCGCCCTCGAAATAGACATTGGCATCGATAATTGGATAGCCCGGGTCGTAGAGGGGTTTGTCGCTATAATCGACAAAAGGACCGGCCGGGGAGTCTGCCACAGCCACACCGATGCGGAAACGCTCCAATTCGCTTTCGTCGATGAATTTGCAGTTGGCACTGAAAAACATGTAGTAGCGACCGTTGCGCTCGTAGACTTCGGGTGCCCAGAAGGTGTCGACAGTCCACGAATCTTCCGTGCCTCCGCGATAGATTTGTCCCAGAGGAGTCCATGACTTCAAATCGGGTGACGAGTAGGCGATAAAGCCATCCTCGACACCTCCGGTACCATACATGTAGTAAAGGCCATCCGAGGCCTTGAGAATGTAGGGGTCGCCAAAAGCGATGTCGAGCGGATTACTTGCCTCAAATTGCGGTGCTGCGGGGGTGCAGCCGGTCAGCGCAAACCAGAGCAGACCGAGCCATGTCAGTTGTTTCATGTGTGTTCGATTGTTTTTTTGTTACTCTTTTCTTTAATACGGCTAAGTGTGGTAAAATACTCATTTTAGGATGCTTTTCTCTTCCACCTTACGAAAATAGGTAAAAAAGCGATAAAAACCGCTATTTTTCCTTGTTCGGTTTTCTCTTTTCACTTTATTTTTCTATCTTTGCGTGCTATTATGGATTGTATCCGAAATACAAACAAATAATTACATAAACAAACTAAATTAAAAAATGCAAAGCAAAGGTTTTATTAAACTCATCGCCGTGCTGTTGGCTTTGGCGTGTGTTTATCAGCTCTCGTTTACGTTCAAGACGCGTGGCGTAGAGAAGAAGGCGGCCGAGTATGCCGCTGCATTCCCTCTCGAGGAGCAGGCTGAGGCCGAACAACACTACCTCGATTCGATTCAGAACCTGCCCGTCTTCAACATGGGCTTCCGTTCGTTTACCTACAAGGAGTGCAAAGAGAAGGAGTTGAATCTGGGTCTGGACCTCAAGGGCGGTATGAACGTCATGCTGGAGGTGCAGGTGGAGGATGTCGTGAAGGCTTTGGCCGGCGACAGCGCACAGGATCCCGCCTTCATGGCTGCTATCGAGGAGGCTAATGCCAACCTCAAGAGTGGTTCGTCGAAGGATTATATCACCGATTTCGTTGAGATTTACGAGCGTCAGACCAATGGCGGTAAGTTGTCGGTGATTTTCGTCAGCCCCGACCGCAAGGATATTACGCTCGAGAGCTCGAACGAGGAGGTGAAGAAGGTGCTTCAGCGCGAGACCGAGGCTGCTATTGCTGCTTCGTTCAACGTGTTGCGCAGCCGTATCGACCACTTCGGTGTTACGCAGCCCAACATCATGCGTCTGCCCAATTCGCACCGCATTCTGGTGGAGTTGCCGGGTGTGAAGGAGCCGCAGCGTGTGCGTGACCTGTTGCAGGGTACCGCATCGTTGGAGTTCTGGACGACCTACAGCTATAGCGAGGTATGGCCTGCCATGGTAGAGGCTGACCGTCTGCTCAAGTCGCAGATTGAGGCGGCTCCCGAGGCTGAGGAGGCTGCTCCTGCTACGGAGGGTGAGGGCCTGTTGGCCGAGGTTGCCGAGGGTGCTGCTGCCGAGGAGGAGGCCGTAGAGGCTGAGGCCGGTCGCTTTACGCGCGAGCAGAATCCGCTCTTCGCCGTGCTCGACCCGAGCTTTGCCGGTGGTGCTGCTATCGGTGCTGCATACAAGGCTGATATGGCACTCGTTGAGCAGTATCTGACGACGCCCGCTGTCCGCGAGTTGTTCCCCGCCGACATCGATTTCAAATGGGCTGTGAAGGGTAGCGATGCCATGGATGGTCGCTATCAGCTCTTCGCCATCCGTGTGGCTACGCCCAACGGTAAGGCTCCGCTGGATGGTTCGGTGATTACGGAGGCTCGTGAGCAGTACTCGCAGCAGGGTGCTACGGCCGAGGTTACGATGGCCATGAACGCCGAGGGTGCCCAGGAGTGGGCTCGCCTGACGGGTGAGAACATCAATAAGGCCATCGCTATCGTACTCGATGGTTATGTATATTCGGCTCCCAACGTCATCAATAAGATTGAGGGTGGTAGCTCGCAGATTACCGGTGACTTCACGATTCAGGAGGCACAGGACTTGGCAAACGTGTTGAGCTCGGGTAAGGTGCCGGCTCCTGCCAAGATCATTCAGGATACGGTGGTAGGTCCGTCGCTCGGTCAGGAGTCGATTGATGCCGGTTTGATGTCGTTCGTTGTGGCCTTCATCCTCGTACTGCTCTACATGGGCTTGTTCTACAAGACGGCCGGTTGGTTGTCGGATATCGCACTGCTGACGAACGTCTTCCTGCTGATGGGTGTCCTCGTATCGTTTGGTGCTGTGTTGACCCTGCCCGGTATTGCCGGTATCGTCTTGACGATGGGTATGGCTGTGGATGCCAACGTGATTATCTACGAGCGTATCAAGGAGGAGCTGCGTGGTGGTAAGGGCCTTTCGCTCGCCATCAAGGATGGTTTCTCGAAGGCTTATTCGGCTATCATCGACGGTCAGCTGACCACCATCATCACCGGTATCGTGCTCTTCATCTTCGGTACGGGTCCGGTTCAGGGCTTCGCTACGACGTTGGTTATCGGTATCATCACCTCGGTATTTACGGCTGTCTTTATCACCCGTCTGTTGATTGAGTGGTATGTAGGCAAGTTCGGTAAGATGGCCTTCTCGCGCAAGTGGTCGGAGAACTTCCTCTCGAATACGAAGATTGACTTCCTTTCGAAGCGTAAGATGGCTTATATTACGGTAGCAGTCATCCTGGCTCTCTCGTGTGTATCGTTCGTGGTACGTGGTTTGAACCTGGGTGCCGAGTTTACGGGTGGTCGTGCTTATGTAGTTCGTTTCGACAAGGCTGTCGAGGCTGAGGAGGTACGTCAGAATCTGGCTGCCGAGTTTGCCAAGTTGGCCGATGCGGATGCTTCGTCGATTTCGTATGAGGTGAAGCAGTATGGTGGCGAGAACCAGATGCGTATCGTGACGCAGTATCGTTTCGATGATACATCGGATGAGGCTACGTCCGAGGTAGAGCAGATTCTCTACAACGCCATGAAGTCGCTCTACTCGTATGAGATTACCTTCGAGCAGTTCCGTGATACGCAGACCGATGAGAATGGTATTCTGAATGCCGACAAGATTGGTCCTTCGATTGCAAAGGATACGACGTGGAATGCTATCTATTCGGTATTCTTCTCGCTCATCGCTATTGGCCTCTACATTACGTTGCGATTCAAGCGTTGGCAGTGGGCTTCGGGTGCTACGATTGCTTTGGCTGTGAATACCTTCATGATTATCGGTATCTTCTCGATCTTCTACGGTCTGCTGCCGTTCAACCTGGAGGTAAACCAGGCCTTCATCGCTGCGATCCTGACCATCATCGGTTACGCCATCAACGATACGGTGGTAGTCTTCGACCGTATCCGCGAGTTCTTGGGGCTCTATCCGAAGCGTTCCCTCTATGAGAATATGAACAACGCTGTGAACTCGACCCTGTCGCGTACGATCAACACGTCGGCTACGACGCTCGTAACCTTGATCGCCATCTTCCTCTTCGGTGGTGAGACCATCCGTGGTTTCATCTTCGCCCTGATCCTCGGTGTCTGCATCGGTACGGCTGCTACGATTTTCGTGGCTACGCCGATTGCTTACGACATGATGACGAAGGCTGACAAGAAGAAGATTCAGAAATAGCCCATCCTATAAATAAATAGGTGTAAAACCTCCGTCACTCGCAAGTGACGGAGGTTTTTTGATGGATATGTGCTATTGCTGTACGTAATATCGCTCGTCGAGTCCCAAGACGAACCCTCGCCGCTGAAAGGCCGCTGCCACAGCGAGAATGAGCACCAGTACGGCATTCATGCGGAAGGCAAAGACCTCATTGTGAAGGTGGAAAATGTCGCGGGCGAGCGTGAGGATAAAGGGGCAGACCATCACGGCCAGGTAGTTCATCGCCATGACAAACGAGAGGGCTAAGGTGGCCGAGCGGGGAGGGGCTATGGTGGCCGCTTTGTCGTAGATGATGGGTTGCATCACGCCATATCCGAATCCGGATAGCAATACACCGACCAGCAACATCCCCCGTGAGCGGAAGTAGCCGATGCAAATCAGCCCGACGGCAACCAGGAGGAGTGACAACAGATTGGTCTGAGATTGCAGTGTCCGAATCAGCCGATTGATGAAGAGTCCGGGCAGCATGATGGCCAGGAAGAACATCGAAATCAGGATGCCCGAGAAGCTCGATGCGATATGGTAATGGTCGATCAGGAAATCGATGTCGTAGGTAATGACCAATACGAGGTAGGTGATGAAGAAATAGAAGAGCATCAGTCCCACTAATTTACGCCCATCAATCCGCTGTTGTTGCCGTTGCAGACTCTCTTGGGGCTCCTCCTGGGAGGGTTGTTGGTGGAGTGCCGTGCAAAGCAAAAGAGCAATGCCGGGTAGCGTATAGACCAAGAAGGGGAGGTGCCAATTGATGTCGGCCAAATAGCCTGCTACGGCTGTTGCTACGACCAACGTCAGGTTGTTGATGGCCGAGCTGTATCCGAGTTGACGAATGCGCCAATCGCCGGTGAAGTATTCGACCACCAAGCCGGTTGAGAGCGGAATGACCATGCCGGCACCGATGCCCAACAGACAGCTGATGAGAATCAATGCTCCCATGCTGCGGGCAAAGAGACAGGCGACACCACTGAGGAAGAAGAGGGTAAGTCCCCACAGCAACAATCCGATTTGTCGGCGACCTTCGGAGAGTTTACCCGCCAAGAGGACGAAGGGGATGATGAGGAGTGAGGGGAGCGATGTTAGCAACTGAATCTCCAGGTCGGTTGCATGCGGAAAGATGCGTGTCAAATCGCCCAATATGGGCGAGATGGCCAGTCCGGGAAGCGATGATACAGCCGAGACGGACCAAATGGCCAATAAGACAAGCAGGGAGATGGAGCCTTTGCCGGTATTGATTTTCATACGAACACGTTTTTAGCGTGTGATACGCAAGGCTCGTACCAAAAGCCATGGGCGTGACCAATCGGTCACGCCCATGGATGCTTACGTTGTCGATTGTTGCCTATTTCTCGCGCACACAACGTACCGAAAGGCCATTGGCACGCCCCATCTGCAGGTCGTTACGCACCCCGCTGGTGGTCGGATTGGCCTTGTTGAACCAGAAGGCAAAGACCGAACTATCGGCCGTCCAGTTGTAACCAACCCAGGGTTGGAACTCGTAAGCGGCATTGCGCCCCAGCAACGAATCGTCGTAGATATTGGAAATCAAACCATCGACATAGAGCCGACGACCTGCTGCAAAGTAGAACGACGAGGTCGAGCCATTGCTCAACGTCCAGCCATAGGCTGCAGCATAGGTCGAGGCGGCATCTGCTGCCGTTACATCCTCGGTAATCTGCAAATTGCTGAAGGCAGCAGCCGGAGCCACTCGCCAGCCATAGGGACAGGGGTCATTGACCGATTTCTGCGATGCGCTCCAACCCTTCACCTCGTTGTTGATCTCGCGGCACCAGTCTGCGCTCTTATCCTCCGTCGTGATGAAGTGCGTGGGGTTGGCATTCGTATAGGCGTAGTTGCCGGTCTCGCTATCGGAGGCTACCATCTTTGTCGTCACGGTCTCGCTCTGGGCATCGAAAAGTGTGCGGGCAATGCCGCGCGAGGCGTTGTAGGTCGAGGGACCGATGAAGGGGTCTTTGCGACCATATTGGTAGTAGACACCATACGAATCGAGGATATCCTGCTGCGAGGCGTTGCTGTTGACCGTAGCACCCAGATGGCGACTCATCACCTTGTAAGCCCCATAATCGAGGGCTTCGGCCTCGGCATCGAATCCGGCAATCCAGATATGCCAACTCCACAGGAGGTTTCCTGCGGCATCATAACCACCAATCAAGGCATTGCCACCCTTCGGACGGGTTGCATCATCGGCATCAGCAAGGAGATAGAACGAAACCTTGCCGTTATCAAAGGTGAGGTATTGCACCAGGCTCATGGACGTCTGCCAGATGATGTCGACCGAGGCCGTGGCAATCTGTGAACCATCGCCCTTGCGAGTGGCGTCGAACGTATAATAGGCATTGGGCTTGCTGGCGATGTAGCAGTTGGCCGGCTGTGCCGAGAAGTCTACTTCGAGCGTATTGAGGGCCACGTAGAGCGAAGCCGAAACATATTCACCTCCGGGGATAACACCACGCAGGCGAATGGTGCCGGTTTCAGCAGCTTCGGTACCCTCCTCGGGTGCTACGACCGTGATGGTCATTGTGGCCATATCAATCGTAGGCTCCTCCCATCCCTCCGGATACGACGAGATGGAGTAGGTCGAGATGTTGTCACCCGAGAACGAAATCGTAACGCGCTCGCCCCAATCGAGGAAGAGAGCCTTCTGCTCGAGTGTTACCGAGCCACTTTCGTCATCCTTGCTGCAGGCCGATGCCAATATCATGGAGCACATCGCCACAACAAGCAATCGCATTATCTGTTTCATGTGTGTTAAATAATTCCCAATTTTATGGTTGCAAAGATAGTAAAATGCGTCGTAAAACCCGAAAAAGCAGCGGAATAATTCGCAAATAATCTGCTTTTCATGCGAATAAACGGATTTTTACGCCTTTTATTATCTGCACAGGAAATCGATGTAGGAGCGAATCGCCTCTTGGCATACGGGGCAGAACTCCTCCACACCTCGAAAACTATTCATCAGGCATTGCTGGGAAGGACGATAGATGCCCTTGGCTGCGTAACCCCCTCCTTCGTAGACGCCAACCTCCGTCCGATAGGCCTCCGTCGCGGGAGTCGGCATCGGCGTATGGGCTTTTAGCAACCCTTTCCAGATGGCTTTTTTATCGAAATCAATGAGGGTCGTCAGGTTCGGTTCCCAGGGCTCGAGTCGCTTGTCGTACATCGTGTCATCGTAGGCTGTTGTGCCGACATACTCATCCCCCAAACCCATCAACAGATGGCCAAACTCGTGGATGTAGATCTTCCCCGTGAATCCCGGATTGTGCGCTGCACTAATGCCATAGAAGTTGAAGATACCGCCACCGCCATATTTCTGCGTATTGGAGAGCACATAGATGTATTCGTAGGGAACATGGGCGGCTAAATCGCGCAATCGCTGCTGGTCGGCAACCGTCTGGTATCGCTCCGAATCGAAGGTGTAGAAGTTGGCTTCGCAGGCGGTGTTGCGCCAGATATGCTCGCCCGGAATCGTGACACCCGACTCCTCCGAGGGAGCCCATACGGCGCGGATGTTGAATCGCTCCTTCAACGTATCGTACGGGGCATAAGCAAACATGGCCTCGGCAAAGCGTTGGCAGGCCTCCTCGAATTTGGACCGTTCATCGGCCGAGTAGCCTTCAGGCAGTACCACGATATCGACCCGACGGTCGGGAGCACCGTGATAAACCACGTCAAAACTTTCATAACGCGGGCGGAATTGCTCAATCCAATAACTTTCGGGGTCGATGTCCTGGCTGAACAGCAAGACAAATTTACCCTCGCTGTTGCGCGAGTACAACTCGATGCGACACGGCCGTTTGGGGTAGGGGAAGATGACCGACTCGGGATAGGCGCGCGAGGTCGTCAGAGCCTCGGGGGTATCCTGCCACTCGTTGAAGAGGGTGCAGTAGCCCCGTGAGTAGATTTCGCGCTCGTCGGCAATATCCACGATGCGGAAAAACTGATTTCCGAGGTTGGTCGTGTCGATGAGCGACTGTTTCGAGCCAGCCCAATAGGGTTCGGCTTTCAGCGCATCGAAGTAGTAGCACTCGTGTTGGTTGTTCCCTGCATGGTAGAAGTCGAAGCGCATCGTGCGATCGAAGAAATAGGTCTCGAAGTTGACCTGTGCCAAGGTGGGCAATACCCACAATAGGGCTGTAAGCGATAGAATATATCTCATGAGGATGGTGGTGAATGGAAAAAAGGAATAACAAGCGCACCCCTCGGGTTACGCTCGTTATTCCCTTGTGTCGTCGTGACCGATTACTTCTTTTCGGGCTTGGCGATGGTCTCACGCATCTGCGTGTCGGCCATGATATTCTTCATTTTGTAGTAGTCCATGATGCCCAGGTTACCCGTGCGGAAGGCTTCGGCCATGGCCAGCGGTACCTCGGCCTCGGCCAAAATTACCTTGGCGCGTGCATCCTGCGCCTTGGCTTTGTTCTCCTGCTCCAAGGCTACGGCCATAGCGCGACGCTCCTCGGCTTTTGCCTGGGCGATGTTCTTATCCGCCTCGGCCTGATCCATTTGCAACTGAGCACCGATGTTCTTACCTACGTCGATGTCGGCAATATCAATCGAGAGAATCTCGAAGGCAGTACCTGCGTCGAGGCCTTTCTCGAGTACCACGCGCGAAATCGAATCGGGATTCTCGAGCACAATCTTGTGCGAATCGGCCGAACCGATAGAGGATACGATACCCTCACCGACACGAGCCAGAACCGTCTCCTCGCCGGCACCACCGACCAATTGCTTGATGTTGGCACGCACCGTGACACGCGCTTTGGCGATGAGCTGAATACCATCTTTGGCGACCGCTGCTACGGGAGGCGTGTTGATAACCTTCGGGTTGACCGACATCTGTACTGCCTCAAAGACATCACGACCTGCCAGGTCAATGGCTGTAGCCATCTTGAAATCGAGCAGGATGTTGGCCTTCTGGGCCGATACCAGGGCGTGTACGACGTTCGTTACATTACCACCGGCCAAATAGTGCGCCTCCAACTCGTTGGGGTCGAGTCGCAATCCGGCCTTCGTGCTCTCAATCATCGATGACACGATGGTCGAGGGCGGCACCTTACGCCAGCGCATCAGAATCAGTTGCAGCAGGCTGATATGCACTCCCGACACCAACGCCGAGAACCAGAGTCCTACCGGAATGAAGTAAAAAATCAGCCATACGGCGATGAGCGATACAAACGCAAGTAACGCAATAATTCCCATGTCCATAACTCGTTCGTTTTATTAGGTTATTCTACTTTCTTGACAATTACATTGAAATTCTCGAAGCCCACCACCTCGACCGTCGAGCGCGCATCGATATAGACATCGGTCGATTTAGCCTCATAGAGGGCTCCGTTGATGTTTACCTTGCCCATGGGGGCCAGGCGCGAGATGGCTACCCCCTGCATGCCGGGTTGCAGCACTTCGGCCGGTGAGGGCATGCTCGACGAGGTAACCTGCTCTTTGAGCGAGAGACGTTGCCAGGTCTTGGCACGCAACGAGTAGATGACTGCCACGAGCGATAAGAGGAGGATGATGGCGATGATGATGAGTCCTACCGTCATCCCGAAGTGGGTGAAGGCAAGGTAGATGGCACTACCATAGCAAATAAGTGCCAGCAGTGCACCTACCGATACACCGGGCAGCAGCAACAACTCGACGAAGAGAAACAGCAGCCCCAAGAGAATGAGCAGAGGGAGATACCACATGATGTTAGTCGTTTTTTATTGGTTAATTTCCATGATACGGGGTGAAAGCGCATCGTTGGCCTCACGAATGGCTGCAGCAACCTGTTCGGCTACGGTCAATTCGTCAAAAGTGCCGATGATGAATCGATTGGTGCCGATGCGGGATATTTCGGCCGTCTCGCTGACTGCCAAGATGGCATTGCGCACCTCATCCGAGAGGGTCGAGATGCCGGTGAGTTCGATGCGATAGCCCGAGAGGGTGGCTGTCGGCAGGGGCTCCTCGGCTAAATTGCGATACTCGCCATCGCTCCACATGACCACTTCGGGGCGCATGAATCCACGCTTTTTGAGGCGGGCTTGAGCCTCTTCGGCCTCTTCGAGCGTCGCAAAACCGCCGGCATAGTAACGCCATTTCTTTGCCTCGGTGACCTCATACGAGAGCGGGTAGGCTCCGCGGAAGGTAGAAACGGGACGTTTGGTCGAGAAGGTACCGAGCAGTACACGGTAGATGGTACCACGCTGGTAGATTTTGCAGGCCGGAATCGGATTTTCAGCCGTGTAGTGCGGCTTGGAGGAGAAGGCCACCGAGTCGTACTCGATGAAGAGCCGCTCCTCGACCTTGATGCGGGGTAGTTTGAATTCGATGGCAGCGAGTTGGCTGCTGACCCCTTGCAGCGAATCTTTGGCGGCATCGAGGCCCAACTCCTCGGCGATGGCACTTTCGTAGCCTACCAAGAGCTGCTTGCGCAGGAAGTAGTCGACCAATTCGTCGGAGGCCGTGGTGCCTTGCAAGGTGCCGATTTCGCGCATGGTAGCCGAAATACGCGTTTGCTGACGGTCGAGTTGCTCCTCTTTGCGCAGGGCTTCCATCAGGTAGTCGTAGGCGTAACTCTTGTTGTCGTAAATATAGTTCCAGCGATGAGCGAGTGAGTCGGCCGTCCGCTTGTTGAGCGTCGAGAGCGAGTCGATTTGCCCTTGTAACGCGATGGCCTCCGCTTCGGTCGGCACTTGGGCATAGGCAGCTGCCAATTCCCCGATGGAGAGATAGTTGGCTAAATAACGATTGACCAAATCGATGGCCTGCATCTCGCTACGTTGCGCCCGCTGCAGAGCCGTGTAGTCGGAGGCTGCCAGATGCTGCTGAAAAGGCTTGTTCTCAATCAAATTACGCCGTTTCAGCGAATCGGGAATTTCCGACGAGGGTTTCGTGCCGGCCTCGTGGCGGGCAATATCGGCATTCAGGTTGGCCAACACCCACTCCTGCTCGATGGTGTTGATGCGGTCGATGATGCGCCCTTTGGCGTTGCGTACCTCGAACAACTGATTCTCGCATTGCATGATTTGGTTGGCATATTGTGTCCGATTTTCGGGTGCTTCGCGCAACTGCTTGCGCAGCTGCACGATGGCCGAGGCAATCGAATCCTCACGCATTTGTAATTGGGCATCTTGCTGCAACAAGCCCATGTAATCGGCATTCTGCTCAAGGCCTGCAATGCGGGCACGAACGGCAGGTTGTTGCGCATGGCTTTGCAGGGCCATACCCAACAGTACAAAGAGTGTGATATAGGGAATTAATCTACGCATACGTTTTATCTCCACCATTTCATTGAGAAAAGTTGTATCAAACCAAATATCTCCAAACGACCAAAGAGCATCAGTAGGGCATCAACGCCCTTCATGACAGTCGGCATGGCTGCAAAATTATTCATCGAACCGATCTCTCCGAATCCCGGACCTACGTTACCCATGCAGGCCACAGCACCCGTGAAAGCGGACGTTAAATCCAATCCAAAGAGGGTGCCGAGGAGCGCACCGATGAGAATCAACATGAAGTAGGCTACGACAAAGACCATGACGGTATGCAAGGTGTCGCTTTCTTGAATCATTCCGTCCAGCCGTACCCGAATGACTGCGTTCGGGTGGCGTTGTTGCTGCAGGCGGGCTGCCATCATCTTTGTGGCCAAGATCAAACGATTGACCTTGATACCTCCGGTCGTTGAGCCTGCTGATGCGCAGACAATCGATACGAAAATAAGCAGAATGATAGCAAACGGGGTCCAGAGGTTGGTGTCGGCTGTGGCGAATCCCGAAGTGGTCATGAGCGACGTCACTTGGAAAATGGCGTGGCGGAAGGAGGCACTGAGGGTGGGGTAGAGACCATCTGCAAAGAGACTGATGGTGATGAGCAACGCTGCCCCGATGAGGATGCCGACATAATAGCGGGTAACCTCCGAACGGAAGATGTTGTTGCGTTTACCCGTCACGGTGGCATAGATAAGGCCGAAGTGGATACCCGAGATGGCCATCGTCAATATCAGGACCGTTTCGATGGCGGGGCTGTTGTAGAAGGCAATGCTGAGGTTCTTGGTGGAGAATCCGCTGGTTGCCGTGGCCGACATGCTGTGGCACAGCGCATCAAACCAATTCATGCCGGCCATCTTGAGCGAGAGCGTCGAGAGGAGTGTCAGCCCAAGGTATACCACCAACAGAATCTGCACGATGATTTGGGTGCGGTAGTTGTAGTTTTCGCGGGCCAACGAAGAGAGTTCGACGCTCGAAAGAGTCATCTTACTACGTCCCATCGAGGGGAGAATCACCAAGGCGAACATCACGACGCCCATACCGCCAATCCAGGTTGAAGACATGCGCCAGAACTGCATGCCGCGAGGCAACGCTTCGATATCCTCCAGGATGGTGGCTCCGGTCGTGGTGAAGCCCGAAACACTCTCGAACCAGGCGTTGATGAGGTTAAACTCGCCACCCCAAATCAGGTAGGGGAACATGCCGACAATGCAGGCTACAAGCCACGAGCCTACAACCACGGCAAATCCCTCTTTGGTAGAGAGTTGCCCCTTCTTTTCGACGAAAATTTGCGGGAAGGCACCCAAGAGGGCGGTGAGCAGTGCCGAGAGCAGCAGTGGGTAGAACGACGAATCCATGCCACTCGCATAGGAGATACCTACCGAGATAAGCATGAAGGCGGCGATGAACAACATCACCATGCCGACATATCGTAATACCAAATCGATGCGCATCTGGGCTCTTTGTTTTTATGGATTACGCCTTGTGGTGGGCTGCCTGCCCGATGAGGGTTTCGATTTTCTCTTTGAGTTCCAGTACCTCATCTTTGCACTCGGCTTTTACACCAAAGGGTACACGGAATGAGAGGTAGGCCCCCAAACTTTTATTCATCGAGAGAATCGGATTGACACAATAAATCGTCATGAAGTAATAGAACATCAATACGATAGCAATCATCACCACCAATGAAATCAACACCGGCGTTACGGCTCGATAGGCATTCTTCTTGAGTTGCTCGGTACGTGGTGCCAACGAACTTTGCGTCGAGGTCATGTAGGCCTTGACGGCGGCCGTCAGACGGTTGTACGATCCCTCGAACTCCTCGGTGTACCAATGGTCGCCAACGGGAAGTTGCGCGGCTGCTTTTGCCAATGAATCTACAGCCAATGAATCTCCGACCATCAACGAATCCGTAAAGGGGAGAGTGGCTTGCTCTTGGCGTGTGGTGGCAAATGAAAGGTAGTTGTCGACCAGCACCTTCATCTCGGTGGCGGCAAAGGCCAACGAATCGAGAAATGATTTGTCGAGTGCTTCGCTTTGTGCCGTGAGCCATACCTCTTCGAGGCGACGCATTGAGGCACGCGAGATGGTGTCGTAGTGTCGCTCGCCCAAGACCGAGCTGTGAATCAAGGCTACGTTGAGGTTGTGGGCTGCATCCAGAATCTCCTTGGCTAACTCGATATTGCGGCGGCTGGCCTTCAAAATATCACCTGTATCACGGCTCAGGTGGCTCAACTCGAAGAAGGAGAGCATACCCGAAATGAAGAGCAGGCAGACGATGCTCAAAAATCCCACCGTCACTCGTTTGCGTAATCCTGTCATGGTGCTTCTATTGACTGATCGATACTATATATAATGCAAATATAGTGAATTAATCGATAATTTCACCTATCAAATCGTGTGAATCGTCAATTTCATGCAGTTTTACGCGACAAATTTGGTTGATGCGGGCTTTGTTGTAGGGAACTTTCACCCGACGATAGTTTCCCGTAAAGCCGAACATCCAACCTCCCTTCATCGTGCTTTCGAAGAGTACCTCCTCCTCACATCCGATGGCTTGGGCACAGAAATCGCGGTGCAGACGGTCGCATAAGGTTTCCAATTCGGCGACACGTCGGGTCGCGATGGCCGGTTGCACCTTGTCGGGCATCGAGACAGCCGGTGTGCCGGGACGCTCCGAGAAGGGGAAGATGTGGAGGAATGCAGGGTTGATGCCGGCTAAAAAGTCGTAGGTGGTACGGAAATCCTCCTCTGTTTCGCCCGGAAATCCGACAATGACATCGATGCCGATGAAAGCATCGGGCATGGCACGACGGACGGCAGCAATGCGGTCGGCAAAACGGGCTGTGGTATAGCGGCGACGCATCAATCCGAGTATCTTGTCCGAGCCACTTTGAATCGGAATATGGAAGTGATGCTGAAATTTAGGTGACGATGCGCAAAATGCTATAATTTCGTCAGTTAGAAGGTTTGGCTCGATGGAGGAAATGCGGTATCGCTCGATGCCCTCCACGTTATTCAAAGCACGCAGTAAATCGAGGAACGATTCTCCCGTTGTACGGCCAAAATCGCCCGTGTTGATACCCGTGATGACAATCTCTTTTTGCCCTGCGGCGGCAATTTGCTCGGCCTCCTGTACCAGGTCGGCAATCGGCATGTTGCGACTGCTGCCGCGAGCGTAATGAATGGTGCAGTAGGCACATTTGTAGTCGCAACCATCCTGCACTTTGAGGTAGGCACGCGTGCGGTCGCCCGACGAGAAGGCGGCAAAGAAGCGGGTGAGCGACTCAACTTCGCAACTATAAACGCTTGCAGGGCCCTTCCCTGCAAGTTCAATCACACGCTGATATAAATCTCCTTTATCGTTGTTACTCAATACAATATCAACGCCATCTATTTGTGCTATCTCGTGCGGTTTGAGCTGTGCATAACATCCCGTTACCGCAATGATGGCATGCGGATTTCGACGGTGTAGTTTGCGGATTAGGTTGCGACATTTTTTGTCGGCATGTTCCGTTACCGAGCAGCTGTTGATGACGCATATATCGGCCTCGGCCGTGGTGGCAACACGCTCAAATCCCCCCTCGATAAATTGACGAGCGAGGGTCGATGACTCCGAGAAGTTGAGCTTGCAACCCAAGGTGTGAAAATTAACTCTGCGAGGTGCCATAAAAGGTGCATTTAATCCTGTTTCGGATGCGAAAATACGAAATCTTGGCGGAAAGGAGGTGGCTTTTCCAAGAAAAAAATGTAAATTTGCGCGCAATTTATAGGATGACGATGGATTTCTTGTACGACGTGCTGCAATATAACTACCTTGGCAATGCCTTTTGGGCGGCCTTGTTGTCGGGTGTGACGTGTGGCTTGGTCGGTACCTACATCGTCTCACGGCGATTGGTTTTTCTGGCAGGAGGAATCACCCACGCCTCGTTTGGCGGCCTTGGGCTGGCCTTCTATTTGGGGGTAAATCCGATTGGAGGGGCTCTCTGTGCAGCGTTGCTGTCGGCGATTGGCATCGAATGGGCCGGTACACACGGGCGTATTCGCGAGGATTCGGCCATCGGTATCATCTGGTCGGTCGGCATGGCCCTCGGAGCACTCTTCATGAGCCTCCGACCCGGTTATACGTCGGGCGACCTGACGGCATGGCTCTTTGGTAGCATCATCACCGTTACGAATGGCGATATTCGAGCCTTGGCGGTGTTGACGGTGCTTTTGGTGATCGGGGCGATGTGCTGGCTGCGGCCGATTATGTATGTCGCTTTCGATCGTGAATTTGCTCGTAGCCGGAACCTGCCGACCCGCACCATCGGGTATCTGATGGCGGCTGTGATGGCTGTTGCCATTGTGCTGTCGATTCGTATGATGGGCATCGTGTTGCTGTTGTCGCTCGTGACCATGCCCGTTGTGGTGGCCAATATGCTCACCCGCTCCTACCGCATGATTGCCCTTGTGGCTCCGTTGATAGCCGTTGCGGGGAATGTGATAGGGCTGATAATCAGCTATGAATGGGATGTCCCGCCGGGGGCAGCCATAATATTTACGCTTACCGTTGTGCTTATTGCGGTAAAACTATTAACTTTGTATCGAAAATAAAGCTGTTGCGACGCGATGAAAACCATCCATAAACTTGTCCTGAAGTCCTATCTGGGCCCGATGATACTCACCTTCTTCATCGTGATGTTCGTCTTGATGATGAACATCGTGTGGCGCTATATCGACGAGTTGGTGGGTAAGGGTTTGAGTGCCGGTATCATCATCGAGCTGATGACCTATTTCATGGCCAACATGTTGCCCCTTGGTTTGCCGCTGGCGGTGTTGCTGGCTGCTATCATGACGATGGGTAATCTGGGCGAGAACTACGAGTTGCTGGCGATGAAATCGGCGGGTATGTCCCTTGTGCAGATTGCCAAGCCGCTGATTATCCTGATTGCCTTCATCTCGATTGGCAGTTTCTTTGTTGGTAATAACCTTGTGCCATTCGCCAACAAGAAGGTGTACAGCATCCTGTACGATATCCGACAACAAAACCAAAATCTGGAGTTCCAGGACGGCCTCTTCTTCAACGGTATTCCGGACATGTCGATTCGTGTCGGCAAGCAGGACCCCAAGACCAACCTGCTGACCGAAGTGCTTATCTACGACAACCGCTCGGCCAATGGCAACATGAATACGATTGTGGCTGATTCGGGTTACATTCGCCTCTCGGACGACAAGCGATTCTTGCTCGTTACGCTCTTCAATGGCGAAACCTATGAGCAGACCCGCACGACGGCCAACAACAGCCAATGGTTTACGAAGAGTGCCCTGCGCCACCATATCTTCGAGCGGCAAGACCAAATTATCCCGATGGAGGGTTTCAGCATGGGCCGTACCGACGAGAATCAATTCTCGAACAGCCAGACCAAAAATGTCAACCAACTGCAAGGGGATATCGACTCGCTCGAGATGCTGGTCAGCACGGTCACGAACCGCTCATATGAGCCATTGCTCAAAGAGCGTATCTTCGCCGAGGACCATTCGGTGCTCGATCTTCCCGATAGTTTGAAGACCGATCGCACGGGCTTTGGCGATTTGATGGTACTCGACTCGCTGCCGGCACTCAGCCTGCGCGACAAGGAGCGTATCTGGGATCAGGCGCGTGCCTCGGCCAAGAACTCGCGTAACCTCTTCTCGTTTGACGAGTCGAATGCCAAGGAGGCCCTGAACCAACTCTATCGCTCGAAGGTCGAGTGGCACAAGAAACTCTCGCTGCCCGTGTCGATTATGATTTTCTTCCTCATTGGTGCACCCCTGGGGGCCATCATCCGCAAGGGTGGTTTGGGTATGCCGGTGGTGGTTTCAGTGCTCTTCTTTGTGGTCTATTACATCATTTCGCTCTCGGGCGAGAAGGCTGCCAAGGAGGGTAATTGGGAGTCGGTGTATGGCATGTGGCTCTCGACCTTTGTGCTGACGCCGATTGCCATCTACCTGACCTACAAGGCGACCAATGACTCTACGTTGCTCGATACGGATTGGTATGCAGGGCGTATCAAGATGTTGCAGGAGCGTATCCAGCCGTGGGTTGCAAAACTTCAATCAAAGTTAAAAATTAAGCGTAAAAAATAATGAAACAGAATCCGAATAGCGTCTTGAATAGCGTTGAGGAGGCTATCGAAGATTTTCGCCAAGGTAAGGTTGTCATCGTAGTCGATGATGAAGACCGTGAAAACGAGGGCGATTTCATCGTAGCCGCTGAACTGATTACCCCCGAGGTGGTCAACTTTATGTTGCACGAGGGACGTGGTGTGTTGTGCGCACCGCTCTCCGAGAAGCGTTGCGACGAGTTGGGACTCCAGATGATGGAGGAGAACAATACGTCGCTCCTCGGTACACCCTTTACCGTGTCGTGTGACTTGCTGGGACATGGCTGTACGACGGGTGTATCGGCTGCCGATCGTGCCGCTACGTTGCGCGCTTTGGCCGATCCGATTACGATGCCGACCGACCTGGGTCGCCCGGGACATATCAATCCGTTGCGTGCTCGTGATAAGGGTGTGTTGCGTCGTCCGGGACATACCGAGGCGGCAATCGACTTGGCGCGTCTGGCAGGCCTGCAACCGGCCGGTGTGCTGATTGAGGTGATGAACGAGGATGGTACGATGGCTCGTCTGCCGCAGTTGGTTGAGGTGGCCAAGAAGTACGATTTGAAGCTGATCTCGATTGCCCAACTCATTGCCTATCGCCTGCGTGAGGAGTCGCTCATCGAGCGAGGTGTCACGGTGCCGTTGCCTACCGAGTGGGGCGATTTCCAGATTACCCCTTTCCGTCAGAAATCGAATGGCGTGGAGCATGTAGCCCTCACGAAGGGTGAGTGGACGGAGGACGAACCGGTACTGATTCGTGTCCATTCGTCGTGTGCTACGGGCGATATTTTTGGCTCGAAGCGTTGCGATTGCGGCGACCAGTTGCATCGTGCGATGCAGATGGTGCAGCAGGAGGGTAAGGGTGCCATCGTCTACCTGAATCAGGAGGGGCGTGGCATTGGCCTCTGCAACAAGATTCATGCCTATAAGCTTCAAGACCAAGGATTTGATACGGTAGATGCCAACCTTAAACTCGGTTTCAAGGCTGATGAGCGTGATTATGGGGTCGGTGCCAGCATCATCCGCGAACTGGGTATCCGCAAGATGCGTCTGATGACGAATAACCCCTCGAAGAAAGCAGGGCTGGAGGGTTACGGCCTGACCATCGAAGAGATTGTGCCGGTGGTGATTCAGCCCAACGAATACAATGAGCGCTACCTCTCGACCAAGCAGGAGCGCATGAACCACAAGCTGGGTCTGGAGAAGAAATAGTTGCAGAGCGATGAACGCCAAGGATCTACGTATTGTCTTTATGGGTACACCCGAGTTTGCCGTGCCATCGTTACAGGCATTGGTCGATGGGGGGTATCAGGTAGTTGCTGTGGTGACTACGCCCGATAAACCGGCCGGTCGAGGCCAGCAACTGCGTAAGAGCGACGTGAAGGTGGCCGCCGAGGCTTTGGGCTTGCCGATTTTGCAGCCCGAGAAGTTGCGTGACCCACAGTTTGTCGAGGCTATGGAGGCGTTGAAGCCCGACCTGGGTATTGTCATTGCCTTCCGCATGTTGCCCGAGGTGATATGGGCTATGCCGCGCCTGGGAACCTTCAATCTGCATGCATCGTTGCTGCCGCAGTATCGCGGGGCAGCCCCGATTAATTGGGCCATTATCAATGGCGAGCAGGAGACGGGCGTAACAACATTCCTGCTCAATCACGAAATCGATAAAGGAGCCATCGTCGGCCAACAACGTGAGCCCATCGATCCCGAGGATACCATTGGAACGCTCTACGACCGCCTGATGCACAAAGGCCCGGCCCTGGTGCTTGAGACGGTGGAGGCACTTGCCGCAGGTGCGGTAACGCCTATTGAGCAACAACATATCGACGAGTCGACGCTGAAACCGGCCCCCAAGATTTTCAAGGAGGATTGTCGTATCAATTGGGCGCAGGCGGGGGTGTCAATCGTTAATTTCGTGCGAGGATTGTCGCCCTATCCTGCAGCATGGAGTGGATTGTGGCGAGGTGATGAGGAGTGTTCTTCGGCCAAGATATTCCGTACAAGATTTGTGGCTGCTACGCATCAGGAGGAGCCCGGTACAATACGTACCGACAACCGAAACAGGCTGGAGGTAGCCTGCAACGATGGCTGGATTGCCATCGAGGAGTTGCAGATAGCCGGTAAAAAACGGATGGCTACACACGATCTGCTCTTGGGCTTCCGCGATATAGATACCATGCGATTCGCCTAAACGAACAACGCCACCTTGTTTTAGAGGTGGCGTTGTTCGTTTATTTATAAGGAGGCGATGGGAACCCGCTCCTTCTCTTTCAAGGGTAGTGCCTTCGTGCAGAAGTACCAATCGAAGCAGGTCAGTCCATCCATCGCCTGCTGGGTGCCATCGTAGGTCGAGGGGGCTCCGACGATGATGTCATCCCCCGGCACCCAATCGGCAGGCAGCGACACCTTATGGCGATCGACGGTTTGCAGTCCGACCAAGATGCGTTTGAGTTCACTGAGATTGCGCCCTAATTGCATCGGGTAGGATACGATGGCGCGGATTTTTGCCTCGGGGTCGATGAAGAATACCGAACGCACGGCCATGGTCGAATGAATGCGAGGGGCTATCATGCCATATTTGCGAGCAATCTCCATCGAGGAGTCGGCAATCATCGGGAAGGTTACCCGAACATGGCTGTGCCCTTTGAATGCAATGTTCTGCTCGATAGAGCGCAACCAGGCGATGTGGCTGGCTACGCTGCCGACCGAAAGCCCTAACAGACGGCAATTTAACGCCTCGAACTCCTCCTGCATGGCGCCGAAAAGGAGTATTTCGGAGGTGCATACGGGGGTAAAATCCCCCGGATGGCTAAATAGAATCACCCATTTGCCCCCGAAGTCATCGGGAAAACGAATTTTTCCTTGGGTGCTCTCGGCGATGAACGAAGGTGCGGTATCCCCCAGCATCGGTGCATGAAAGTTTTGTGTCTCCATAGTGCTATACCATAATATATATGTAGGGGAGAGAGCCAACAAAAAGAGTGCCGTTCCTCTATCTGTGGAACGGCACTCTTGGGTGTTTGATATGGATTATTCGGCCTGCTCGCCTTGCAGAACCACTCGCTCGGCAACGCTGCGCAGGTAGGCTGCGGTCGCTGCATCGAGATCGACATTGGCTGCTTGCGTGCTGAATGGCGTGCGGAAGAGCATCTGATAGGCCACCACTGCCGAGAGATACGAACCTGCCGTAGAGGGATGGTGGGCATCTTTGGCGTAGAGCTCAATCTCGGGATGTTCATGGCGAACGATCTGCCAGGCGACACCCACGGGTGAGAGTGCCGTGTCGAGCTCCTCCGACATGCGATTGGTGTTAGCGATAATGACCCGTTGCATCGCCTCGTAATCGGTAAAGAAGGAGGGATGTGCCTCCACGAGAGCCTGTTGCTTCGTGTTGATGGCGTTGTTGCCTTCACGGCGACCCCAGGTCTGCTCGATAAAGATGGTGCTCTGCGGGTTGTACTCTTTGACCAATGTAATCAGTCTTTTCATCTCGCTGATGACGCCATGGTCGAGGGTTGTGCCGATATAGAGCGCACTCAAACTTTGGTCTTGCAGGAAAGTGTAGTCGTAGCCCCCTTCTGCGATGGTTTTGCGTGCGACATGGTTGGCCAAATGCTGTGTCGTGTTGTAGCCTCCATGTACATAGATTTCACAATCGAGGTAATGCCCCTCATACCAGGCTATCTCTTTGAGTTGCATGGGGTAGAGGTTGTAGAAGGTGTAACTGTTGCCGATGAAGAGCAGACGAGTTGTGTCGGTCGGTGTTCGGTTATCCAGCACTACCATCTTGGGGGCGTCGCCCGAGCCACCGCCATAGAGGGCGGTTTTCAGGGGCTCATGGTCCACCTGACGCAGACGGAACTGCAACTCGCCGCGCTTGATGCCCCGCTTTAAGCGGAACGTGCGCCATGTGAAACGCGGCCAGGTGGCTGCTGTTGTCGAGAGACATCGGGCGGTTCCGGTGGTTAAATCTTCGGCAGGTAACCATTGTTTTCCATCTCGATATTCGCAGATGAAGGTGTGGGGCGTTTTGTGCGGTGCAACGAGGAACGGGAACCACACATCGACCACCGAACCTGCTTTGACCTGCTCAACAGGCATCCGCATCAGCCAGTAATCACCAGCCTGCATCTGCTCGATGGAGGGGCTGTTTTTGTGCAGTGGGGTGGTTGTTGTGGCCTGCTTGCTCACAAACTCGATAACGCCCTCTCCCGATGCAGCATGGTAGTGCCCCGACTCGGTGAAATGAGCCGTATCGTTCTTCTTGAAACGCCACTCGGCACGCGGGCCGGTTGATTGCGCAACAGCCGTCAACGTGATGCTGACGGCTGTCATAAGTGTCATGAAATAACGCATGGTGTTATGCTTTGAATGAGTGGATAACCACACCCGAGCGCAACTTCGGCTCAAACCACGTCGTCTTCGGAGGCATGATGTTACCCGTGTCGGCAATGTTGATAAGCTGCTGCATCGAAACGGGGTAGAGGGCAAAGGCTACCTGCATCTCGCCACTATCGACACGACGCTTCAACTCGCCCAAACCACGGATGCCACCTACGAAGTCGATACGCTTCGAGGTGCGCAGGTCTTTGATGTCGAGAACCTTGTCCAGCACAAGGTCCGAGAGCACCGTGACATCCAACACGCCAATCGGGTCGGCATCGTTGTAGGTGCCCTCCTTGGCTGTGAGGCTATACCATTCGTCTTCGAGATACATCGAGAAGTTGTGTAGGGCATTGGGTCGATACTCCTTCTTGCCCTTCTTCTCCACGATGAACGACTCCTCCAGTTTGGTAATCAATTGCTCGGGGGTCAAGCCGTTCAAATCCTTCACTACGCGGTTGTAGTCGATGATTTTGAGCTGCGATGCGGGGAAGGTTACCGCCAGGAAGTAGCAATACTCCTCCTCGCCCGTGTGATTCGGATTTTTCGATTGGCATTCGGCACCTACACGGGCTGCGGCTGCCGTGCGGTGGTGTCCATCGGCAACATAAAGGGCCGGAATGGCTGCAAAGAGCTCCGTCAACCGATCGTTGGTCTTACGGTCGCGAATCACCCACAACTGATGGCCGAAGCCGTCGGCGGCCGTGAAGGCATATTCGGGCTCGCCCTTCACCACCTCGGCTACGATGGCATTCACCTCCTCGTCATCGGGGTAGGCAAAGAAGACCGGCTCGATATTGGCCTGCTGGTTACGCACATGAATCATGCGATCCTCCTCCTTATCGGGGCGGGTCAGCTCATGCTTCTTGATCGCTCCCGAGAGGTAGTCCTCGTAGTGGCAGCACATGGCCAACCCATACTGCGTGCGGCCCTCCATCGTCTGCGCATAGACATAGTAATACTCCTCGGGATCCTGTACCAGCCAACCCTCTTTTTGCCACTTGTTGAAATTCTCGACCGCCTTGTCATAGACCGCTTGCGAGTGCTCATCGGCAATCGGGTCGAAGTCGATTTCGGGTTTGATGATGTGCAGGAGTGAACGCTCGGTGGCCTCGGCTTTTGCCTCCACCGAGTTCAATACGTCGTAGGGGCGCGATGCCACCTCGGCTGCATAGGCTTTCGGCGGGCGAATGCCGCAGAAGGGCTTTATTTTTACCATAGTTGTTTGCGGTGTTAGAAGTGGATTACCATTTATTCACTTGGAAACGGGTGTTTCCCGTCGCAAAGAAGTCGACAATCTGAAGAGCCGCCGCCAATCCGGCATTGATGTTTGCCTCGGCCGTCTCGGCACCCTGCTTCTTGGGGGTGGCGAAGAAACGCTTGCCAAAGAGCTCCTCCATCTCGGCAGCATTGGCCGGTGCGATGTCGGTGATGTATTTCAAATCCTCACGCTCCTGCATGGCTTGCTTGATGCCCTCCTCGTCGATGACCTCTTTACGAGCCGTGTTGACCAATGTCGCACCCTTGGGCATCGACATCAGTTTCTCGTAACCAATCGAGCCCTTGGTGGCAGGTGTTGCGGGAATGTGCAACGAGAGGAAGTCGGCCTTGGCGTAGAGCTCCTCGACCGAGCTGACCTGCTCGACACCATCATTTTCGAAGAGGGCTGCATCGGTGATGAAGGGGTCGTAGGCAATCACCTTCATCCCCATTGCCTTGCCCTTCTTGCCCACCAAGCGACCTACATTGCCGTAGGCGTGGATAGCGAGGGTCTTGCCTTGAATCTCCGAACCGGTACCCGGCGTGAACCGGTTACGAGCCATGTAAATCATCATGGCCAACGCCAACTCGGCCACGGCATTCGAGTTTTGACCGGGGGTGTTCATTACCACAATTTTGCGAGCCGAGGCAGCCTCCAAATCGACATTGTCGTAACCGGCACCGGCACGTACTACGATTTTGAGGTTGCGGGCAGCCTCGATGACCTCGGCAGTTACCTTGTCGCTGCGAATGATGAGTGCATCGACATCGGCAACGGCCGCAAGCAGTTCAGCCTTCTCGGTGTACTTCTCGAGCAGGAGCAATTCGTGTCCTGCCTCCTCTACAATTTGACGAATCCCCTCTACGGCCTTCTTGGCAAAGGGCTTTTCGGTTGCTACCAGAATCTTCATGTGTGTAAGCAATGAGGTAAAGTAAATGGTTTTCTCCTCTCTCTTTTCGTAGGTCAGCGGAACGGTGGTCGGCATGACTTATTTGGCATATTTGGCTGCAAAATCCTGCATGCACTTCACGAGAACCTCGACGCTCTCCTTTGGCAGGGCGTTGTAGCACGATGCACGGAAGCCTCCCACCAGACGGTGGCCCTTGATGCCGACGATGCCCTGCTCTTTGGTGTAGGCCATGAACTCGGCAGCCAGCTCCTCGTAACCCTCAGCCATGACGAAGCAGATGTTCATCAGCGAGCGCGAATCCTTCTCCACCGTGCCACGGAAGAGCGGGTTGCGGTCAATCTCATCGTAGAGCAGAGCCGCCTTCTCTTGGTTGCGACGATAAATCTCCTCTACGCCACCAATCGATTTGAGCCATTTGAGTGTCTCCTTCAAGACGAAAATCGGGAATACGGGCGGGGTGTTGAACATCGAGTTGTTCTCCATGTGGGTCTTGAACTGCATCATCGTCGGCAGGTCGCGTACCACACGCTCGACCATATCCTCGCGGATGATGGCAAAGGCAACACCTGCCGGAGCGAGGTTCTTCTGGGCTCCACCATAAATCATGGCGTACTTCGTCACATCAATCGGACGCGAGAGGATATTCGAACTCATATCGGCAATGACCGGAATGGGTGAGTCGAGATCCTCGTGGAACTCCGTACCATAGATGGTGTTGTTCGAGGTGATGTGCAGGTAGTCGGCATCGGCCGGAATGGTAAAGCCTTTGGGGATGTAGTTGAAGTTCTTGTCCTCGGAGGTGGCAATTACCTCCACTTCGCCATAACGCTTTGCCTCTTTGATGGCCTTCTTCGACCAGACGCCTGTGTTGATATAGGCAGCCTTCTTACCGAGGAAGTTGGCCGGAATCTCATAGAAATAGGTGCTGGCACCACCTCCCAGATAGATGATTTTGTAGTTGTCGGGAATATGGAGCAATTCGCGGAAAAGCGCGTCAGCCTCGTTCATGACGGCATCGAAATCGGGCGTGCGGTGCGAAATCGAGAGAATCGAGATGCCCGAGTCGTTGAAATCCATGATGGCCTTGGCTGCGCTGGCATATACCTCGTCGGCCAACAGCGACGGACCGGCGTTAAAAATGTGCTTTTTCATAATCGCTAACTAACTAATGATGTTCATGTTCAATTTTTGGTCTCAAAAGAGCCCGAATCAATACTTCGCACAAAGATAATCAAAAACACAACAGCATATACAGGGTGTTTGTGAAACTTATGCTCGAGTTATCCACAATTGGTGGCTTATTGTTCCTTGATGTAACCACGACGATAGGCACGCAGCAGATTCTTCAAATCTTCTACCTGCTCACGCAGCGCACGACCGATATCCGTGTCGCGAACCATCTCACGACGACCCATCATCTCGACGATTTGGGTGGTGCTGTGGATGTCTGTTCCGTTCAGGATGGCCTCCTCGGCGGACGTAAACGGCTCATGCTGAACGAGCTGGAATCCGCGGCTGTGGTAGACAAGCGTGTAACCTGCAATACCGGTCTTGTTGTGGTAGGCCTTGGCGAAACCACCGTCGATGACCATCAGGCGACCATCGGCCTTAATCGGGTTCTCACCCTTGCCGGCACGCACGGGGACGTGGCCGTTGATGATGTGGCGGTGGGAGCCCGTTACGCCAAACTCGTCGAGGATACGTTCACATACCTCTGCCGAGTCGCGCAACGTGTAATACCACCCCTTCTCCTCCTTGTGGGTTGCAGGGTCGGCAATGAAGTAGCGTTCGAAGGTGGCCATCTTCGACTTGCCAAAGAGGGGCGAATCGGCACCACTCCACAGATACCAGAAATAGTCGGTGGCGAATGTGCGCTCTTCGTGTGAGGCGGCCAAATCAAAGGCCGTGCGCACTACCTGATCGACCCGCTGCATCAACTCCTTGCCCTTGACCTTCGTGCGATCGATGAGCACCTCGCGCAACGAGCCGTCGGCATTGAGCGGAACCGAAGCGTGGAAGAGCAGATTCGAGTTGAAGATCTCATACATGCCGCCATGCGAGAGCAGACAACCGACATGCGTGCGCAGACGCTCGCTAATCATAAACGAGTGCTTGAGGCGGTCCATCAGGTCGGCCTCCTCGGGAGTCAGTGCATACGGATGCTCGGGATCGAGGGTTGGAAAGTTCCTGTCAATCAGTGGGTAGGTGATGCCGTCGAGGGTAATCGTACCGGCTTGTTTGTCGATATGCTCCAGCACACAGCGATGGGTCATGCCCCATTCCGGATAGGCCTTGCACATCGCACCCTCGAGCTTGAAGTTGATGATGGTGATGGCCTTGTGCATCTGGGCTATCAGGCGCAGCGTCTTCTCGTTCAAATCGGGACGATTGCCCTCGACATGTGGTGCGAAGATGCGACAGTCGTCGTTGGCGTAGGTCTCCATGGCGAAGGTGGCCAACGGCACCATGTTGATGGCATAGCCGTCTTCGAGTGTCAGGGTATTGGCATAGCGCAGCGAGAGGCGCAACACGCTGGCAATACAGCAGAGGTTACCGGCTGCAGCACCCATCCACAGCACGTCGTGGTTTCCCCACTGAATGTCGAAATGGTGGTAACTGCAAAGCGTGTCAAGAATCAGATGGGCGCCTGGACCACGATCGAAAATGTCGCCCAGAATATGCAGGCGGTCGATCGAGAGGGTCTGAATTAGGTAGCAGAGGGCTACGATGAAGTCTGCTGCACGGCGGGTTGAGACGATGGTTTGCACGATGACATTCAGGTAGGCCTGTTTGTTGCTCACGTCCGAGGTCTCGTGCAGGAGCTCCTCGATGATGTAGGCATACTCCTCGGGAAGGCTTTTGCGCACCTTCGAACGGGTGTATTTCGACGATACATCCCGACACAGCGTGATGAGTTGATTCAGTGTCGAGGTGTAGAACGCTTCGAGGTTTGTCTCCGTGCGTTGCACGAGTTTGAGTTTCTGCTCGGGGTAGTAGATGAGCGTACACAACTCCTTGATTTGGTCTTGCGAAAGCGTCTGCCCGAAGAGCTCATTTACCTTGCGCTTGATATTGCCCGATGCGTTGCGGATGACGTGCTGGAAGGCCTCGTTTTCGCCATGCAAATCGGCCAGAAAGTGCTCGGTCGGCTTGGGCAGGTGGAGAATCGCCTCCAGATTGATGATTTCGGCTGTTACGCTCGATACGGTCGGAAAATCGCGTGCAAGGAGTTTGAGGTATCGTAAATCCTCTTTTACGTCACGTTTGGTCAGTTCGTGTGCCATAGTTCTCTGCTTAAATCGTTGCGCCATCGTGCAGGCGCATCTACATGCATACAAATATAAGCATTTTTTTTCTCGATTTTGCCATGATGCATGAAATAACTTTATTTGCGGGCTGAATTGGCGGCTTTTTGATAGGTTTTTTGTATCTTTGCTCAAATTTTTATTCCTACGAACGAATTATGGTGAAGTCAATGACCGGCTTCGGCAAGGGCGAAGCACAATGGCAAGAGAAAAAGATTACGGTGGAGATTCGTACACTGAACTCCAAGCAGCTCGATCTGAATCTGCGACTGCCGGCACTCTATCGTGCCTCGGAGTTCGAGGTGCGCTCGATGCTGTCGCGCCGTGTGCAGCGTGGTAAGACCGATGTCTTTATCACCGTTGAGAGCCAAACTGTGCAGACTCCGGCCCGTATCAATCGGGAACTCTTCCGCGAGTACCTGCATCAGTTGAGCGATACGCTGACCTATTCGGGTATCGATGCTGCTTACGATGCATTGGTGCCGGTCGTTATGCGCATGCCGGAGGTGGTGTCAAGCGAAACCGAAAGCCTCTCGGAGGAGGAGCAGAAGAGCCTGCTCGTAGCCGTAGAGCGAGCCTGCGATGCGCTGGATGCCTTCCGTCAGCAGGAGGGTGCCATTCTGATTGCTGACCTGCTCAACCGCATCGACCTCATCGAACAATATAAGGAGGAGGTGGTTCCCTTCGAGGAGCAACGCTGCGAGACGATTCGTCGTCGTATCCTCGACCATCTTGCCCAACTCAATGTCGAGGTCGACTCGAATCGCTTGGAGCAGGAGATGATTTTCTACCTCGAGAAACTCGATATCACGGAGGAGAAGGTGCGTCTGAAGAACCACTGCAACTACTTCCGCGAGGTGGCTGCCGAGGAGGAGGGTGTTGGTCGTAAATTGGGCTTCATTGCCCAGGAGTTGGGTCGTGAAATCAACACGATGGGCTCGAAGGCCAACGAGACGAATATCCAGATTCTGGTTGTGAAGATGAAGGATGAACTCGAAAAGATTAAAGAGCAGGTACTGAATATCTTATAACGATGGGTAAGGTAGTTATTTTTTCGGCTCCGAGTGGCTCGGGCAAGACGACGATCGTCAAGCAGTTGCTGGGGCGTTATGCACAATTCGAATTCTCGATTTCGGCTACCAGCCGCGCACCTCGTGGTGAGGAGCGTGATGGGGTAGACTACTATTTTCTTTCGCCCGAAGCCTTTGCGCAGAAGGTTGCCGAGGAGGCTTTTGTCGAGTGGGAGGAGGTCTATGCCGGCACCTCGTATGGTACGCTGAAGAGCGAGGTCGAGCGCATCTGGGCCAAGCAGCATGTCATCCTCTTCGATGTTGATGTGATGGGCGGTATCAACCTCAAACGCATCTTTGGTGAGGCGGCCTGCTCGATTTTCATCATGCCTCCCTCGGTTGAGGAGTTGCGTCGTCGCTTGATTGGGCGAGGCACGGATGCCCCCGAGGTGATCGAGAAGCGTGTAGCCAAAGCCACCTTCGAATTGGAGAAGGCGCCCGAATTTGACTATCAGGTCGTAAACGACGATTTGGAGGTTGCCGTGGCCGATACCTGCCGTATCTTGGATGCCTTTTTGAGTCGTTAGCGATGCAACGAGTGATGCTCTATTTCGGGTCGTTTAACCCGATTCACAATGGCCATATAGCCTTGGCCGAATATGTCATCGAGCAGGGGTTGTGCGATCTGGTGACGCTGATTATCTCGCCGCAAAGCCCATATAAGACAGCCTCGGAACTTGCGCCCGAGTTAGACCGTTTCGAGATGGCCGAATTGGCGTGTGCCGCCTCGAAATACCCCGAGCAAATCAAGCCTTCGGTGGTGGAGTTCCTGCTCCCGAAACCTTCGTATACGATTCATACGTTGCGCTATCTGGAGGAGGTGAGTGGTGGCACGATGCGTTTCTCGATCTTGATGGGTGCCGACCAACTCGAAGGTTTGCAGGGGTGGCGCGAATGGCAGGAGGTGGTCAAATACCCGATTTATGTCTATCCGCGTCGTGGAGAAACCGCCACACTGCCTTATGCCGATATGACCTTGTTGGAGGGGGCTCCGCTGCAGGATTTTGCGGCTACCGAGGTGCGTCGTCGGTTGGCAGCAGGCGAGGAGGTGAACGCCCTGATTCACCCGAAGGTGCTGTGGCACATCAAGCGTAAGAATTTGTATAAAGTTGTTGAAAATGAATAGATTGAAGATTGCATTGATGGCGGGAGGAAACTCTTCGGAACGGGAGATTGCCCTGCAAAGTGCAGCACAGATTTACGCGGCACTCGATCCGTGCAAGTATGCTATTACGGTGGTGGATGTGAATGGTCGCAGTTGGAGTTATACGGACCAGGAGGGGGTACGTCGCGAGGTGGATAAGAACGACTTCTCCTATTGGGTTGATGGGGCGCAGCAGCGTTTCGACTATGCGCTGATTCTGATTCACGGGACACCGGGTGAGGATGGTCGTTTGCAGGGTTACCTCGATATGATGGAGATTCCCTACTCATCGTGTTCGATGACCTCATCGGTCATCACCTTCGATAAGATGACGACCAAGCGTACCTTGGCCGGCCGTGTCAATCTGGCGCGCGAGGTCTTCCTGCGTCGAGGCGAGGGTTATGATGGCGAGGCGATTATCCGGGAGCTGGGTCTTCCGCTCTTTGTCAAGCCCAATGCCAGCGGCTCATCGTTTGGCGTGACGAAGGTAAAGGCCGTGGAGGAGCTGAACGCTGCTGTTGAGTTGGCCTTCACCGAGAGTGATGAGATTCTGATTGAGGAGTGCATCACGGGCCGTGAAATGGGATGCGGCGTGATGATTGTCGGCGGTGAAGAGTACCTCTTCCCCATTACGGAGATTGTTGCCAAGAATGACTTCTTCGACTATGAGGCGAAATATACGGCCGGCATGTCCGATGAGATTACGCCTGCCGACATCTCCGACGAGGTGAAGGCTGAGTTGAACCGCATGACCCTTGCTGCCTATAAGGGGTGCCGTTGCTCGGGCGTGGTGCGTGTCGATTTCATCGTTACGGCCGAAGGTAAGCCCTATTTCATCGAGTTGAACTCGATACCGGGTATGAGCGGTGGCAGCATTGTGCCGAAGCAGGCGCGGGAGATGGGGATGTCGCTGGGCGAATTGTATGATTTGGTGATTGAAGATACACGACGTCGATGATTGAGATTGATGATAAGATTGTAAGCGCAGATCTGCTGCGCGAGGGGTTCTTGTGTGACCTCTCGAAATGCAAGGGCATCTGCTGTGTCGAGGGAAATGCCGGTGCACCGCTCGAGATGGAGGAGGTCGATATACTGGAGGAGGAGTATGAAAACTACAAACCCTATATGACCGCTGAAGGCATTGAGGCTGTTGAGCGTCAAGGGTTTATGGTTGTTGATGAGGATGGCGACTACACCACTCCGCTGGTCAACGATGCCGAGTGTGCCTATACCTATGTGGAAAATGACGTGACACTCTGTGCCATCGAGAAGGCGTGGATGGAGGGCAAAACGTCGTTCCGCAAACCCATTTCGTGCCACCTCTATCCGATTCGCCTGGTGAACTTCTCAAACGGCACGGTGGGGTTGAACTACCACCGCTGGACAGTTTGTGATTGCGCCCGCGAGTGTGGCAAACGTGCCGGTGTGCCGGTCTATCAATCGCTGAAGGAGGCTATTACGCGTCGCTTTGGCGAGGAGTTTTATCTCCAACTCGATGCTGCGGCCGAACTACTCAAAAAGCAATAAAAAAAGCCCATGAAAAGATATCTGCTAACCTTGATGCTTGCGCTGATGGCCGGTGTAGTAGTGGCGCAGGAGAACCCTGCCGATACGGTTGCCGAGCATGAGATTCACCAAGCTATCGACTACTCCGTGAAGGAGAAGATGAAGGCTGATATGGCTGCCGAGCAGGCGCGTATCGACTCCTTGTCGAAACTCCTGACACCGGCACAAGCCGCTACGGTCGATTCGATTGTGGCGATGCGTCTGCGTCTACAGCGGAAACGTATCGCTTCGGTGATGGAGATTGACAGCTTGGCTGTGCTCGATACGCTCGATTCGGGTCATGAGGCGGTACATGTTGTGCTCTTCGCCAACAACACGTGGCGATATGTGCGCAACCGAGCCATCGAGAAGGATTCGACCATCTATGAGAAGTATTGGGACACGGAGAAGGTATTCCCCTATAAGGATGTGGAGTACAGTTCGTTGCCTCGTTCGGTGGTTATCGAACTGGTCGACTCGACCAATGGATACCATACGCCGTATAAGCCGTCGCCCATCCGTAGTCGCTATGGCCCGCGCCGAGGACGTGCCCATCAGGGTGTAGACCTGGCGTTGAAGACCGGAGAGCCCATTTATGCGACCTTCAGTGGTTGTGTGCGTATCTCGCAGTATAACCGAGGGGGTTATGGCAATTTGGTCGTTATTCGTCACGACAATGGGCTGGAGACCTTCTATGGTCACCTCTCAGAGCGTATGGTCGAGCCGAATCAGTGGGTTGAGGCGGGTCAGGTCATTGGCTTGGGTGGCTCAACGGGTCGCTCAACGGGCCCGCACCTGCACTTCGAGACACGTTACTACGGCCAGTCGTTTGACCCCGAGCGATTGATTGATTTTAAGTCGGGAACGCTCTGTCGGGATGTCTTCCTGCTTAAACGCAGTTATTTCAGCATCTATTCGCGGGCCAGCCAGGATTTCGAGGATGAGATTGCCAACGAGGAGCAGGACAAGAAGGAGAAGGCCGAGCGTGAGGCGATGCGCTATCACAAGATTCGTTCGGGTGATACGCTGGGAGCCATTGCCCGCAAATACGGGACGACGGTGGGTAATATTTGCCGCCTGAATGGTATCAAATCGACAACGGTGTTGCGTATTGGGCGTACGTTGCGTGTGCGATAGTCGCATCATTCATTACCTAAAAAAGGTGTCTCGATGATTCGAGACACCTTTTTTTATCGAAAGCATTGCTTGGCGCAACGGTTAGGCTCGCACTACCGCACCGCACTTCTGCTCGAATTGGCGTTGCAGGTTGCCCATCACACGCTCAATGGTCTTATCGTCCAACGTGCGGCTCTTATCCTCGAGGATGAAACTCAAGGCATAGGACTTCTTGCCCTCGGGGAGTTTGTCGCCCTCGTAGACATCGAACAGCGAGACGCTCTTCAGCAGTTTGCGCTCTGTGGCAAGTGCAACCTCGCGCAGCGCAGCAAAGCTAATCGACTTATCAACCAACAAGGCCAGGTCGCGCTTCACCTCGGGGAATTTCGAGAGCTCCTCGACCTGAATACGATGCTTCTTGGTCGATTTTACGAGCAGGTCGAAGTTCATCTCCAGGTAGTACACCTCCTGCTTTACATCGAGTTGTTTGCGAATCTTCGGGCTTACGACACCCATCTCGGCCAACTTCTTGCCGTTGAGTTGCAACTGCAGACCCTCTGAGAAGAGGTCGTTGGTAAGGGGCTCGGTGCGCAGGTTGTAGATGTCGAGGCCGAAACGACGCAGCAACTTCTCGACCATGGCACGCAGCGTGAAGAACGAGGCCTTCAACGGCTTGGCATCCCACGATTGAGGTGTTGCGACACCCGTCACGGCCATCGCTAAGCGATACTCCTCGGTGTAGGCTGCGAGGTGGTTCTCCTCGCTTTGCTTCTCGGCATCGAAGGCATAGCAGTTGCCGAACTCGTAGAGTTTCAGATCTCCATTTTTGTGGTTGATGTTCAGGGCCATGGCCTCCAACATGTTGAACAGCAACGTCTGGCGCATGACGTTGAGGTCTGCACTCAGCGGGTTCATGATTTTCACGCACTGCTCGGCCTTGTAGGTTTGCAGATGTTCGTAGTAGGCGGCCTTGGTCAGCGAGTTCGACATGATCTCGGTGTATCCGCCATCTGTGAGGAAGTCGGCTGCCAGGTTCATCAACTTCGTGCGGTCGGGACGCGGCGCATAGGAGAGCGTCGAGCGCACCTGCATCGGAATCTCGACATTGTTGTATCCGTAGATGCGCAGGATATCCTCGATGAGGTCGGCTTCACGTTGTACATCGACACGATAAGGCGGGACGGCTACGGTCAGCACACCCTCCTGCTCGGCGAGAACCTTCACCTCGAGAGCAGCCAAAATCGTGCGCACCGTGGCTTCGGGAATCTCCTTGCCGATGAGCGTGTTGATGCGCTTGAACGAGATGTCGAAGACGAAATCCTGTGCCGGCGTGGGACAGATATCGGTAATCTCGCTGGCAATCGTACCGCCGGCCAACTCCTTCATCAGCAGGGCAGCACGCTTGGCGGCATAGACCTGCATATTGGGATCGATGCCACGCTCGAAGCGGAACGAAGAGTCGGTATTCAGACCAAAACGCTTGGCTGTTTTGCGCACCCATACGGGGTTAAAATAGGCACTCTCGATGAAGACATCGGTGGTCGTGTCGCTGATACCCGAATCCAGACCGCCGAAGACACCGGCAATACACATCGGGCGCTCGGCCGAGCAAATCATCAAATCGCGCTCGGTGAGTTTGCGCTCCACACCATCGAGGGTAACGAACGGTGTACCCTCCTCGCAGGTGCGGACAACGACCTCGCGACCCTCGATTTTCTCGGCATCGAAGGCATGCAGTGGCTGCCCCAACTCGAAGAGTACGAAGTTGGTAATGTCGACAAGGTTGTTCTTGGGGTTGATACCCGCAGCACGCAGGCAGTTCTGCATCCACTCGGGCGAGGGGGCAATTTTACACCCTTTGACCGAAACACCGGCATAGCGGGGTGCTGCCTCCGGGTTCTCGACCGAAACCTTGATTTCGAGGTCGTGGTTGTCGACGGCAAACTCCTCGACCGAGGGCCATACAACCTCGGCCTCACGGCCGTTGGCTTTCAGATAGGCTGCCAGATCGCGCGCAACACCGATATGTGAAGCGGCATCTACTCGGTTCGGGGTCAGACCGATGGCAATCAGATAGTCGTCCTCGATGTGCAGATACTCCTTGGCGGTCATGCCGACCACTGCATCGGCCGGCAACTCCATGATGCCGTCGTGCGACTCCCCGATGCCCAATTCGTCCTCGGCGCAGAGCATGCCGAGCGACTCGACACCGCGAATCTTCGAACGCTTGATTTTGAACTCCTCGTCACCGCCATTGGGGTAGAGCACTGTGCCTACGGTTGCGCAGAGCACTTTCAATCCTTGACGGCAGTTGGGGGCACCGCAGACAATCTGCAACGGCGCCTCGGCACCTACATCAACGGTCGTAATGTGGAGGTGGTCCGAATCGGGATGCTCCTCACAGGTGAGCACCTCGGCTACGACTACACCGGCCAGACCACCTTTGATGGTCTCAATCTTCTCGAAACCCTCGACCTCGAGGCCGATGTCGGTCAGAATTTTGGCACACTCCTCGGCCGACAGGTCGGCTTTGAGGTAGCGTTTGAGCCAATTGTAAGAGATATTCATATCTTGTTTATGTTTGTATTTGCGAATAATCGTACAAAGGTAGCGAAAAGAAACCGAAAATTCAAACTTTCAGTGCGTAATCAGTTCTTGGCGGGGTGGTATTCGACAGCCATGTGCACTACCTCTTTCCGGGGAAGATGCGGTAGCCGATTGAAAAGCCGATTTTCGAGGGAAGCCACTCTGCCGAGCCATTGAAGGGATCGGGGTATTTGGGCTCATGCTGATGGCCTGGGTACATGTTTATCCGACCCTCCGAATCGTAGTCGTTGTACCAACTCCACATGCGGTCGAAGGCAAAAAAGGCGTCGAAGAGCCATCGCTTGCCGAAATGGTATGTGTATCCCACGCCGACACCAATCATCACGCCGAAGCCTCTGCCGAAGCCCTCCTCGAAGGTGATGAATTTGCCCGATTGGAAGAAGTAGGGGCGAGTGAGGTCGAACATCATGGAACCTAAATGGCCACTGATGTAGAAACCCTTCGATGCAGGTCGGGTGTAGTAGCGATACTCGGCTTGCAGGATACCGAATTGAGCATGTTTGCCATTGACGGATTTCCAAGGCGAGAAGGTCAGGTCTACGGCCGTCGAGGAGTGGTCGGTAAGGTGGAATTCCACTTGTGGGTTGATGACCCCGACTGCGGCATATAGCGCATTGAGTTTGACATCTATCTGCGCATAGAGCACGTGAGGCAGCAGTGCCATGATGCCGATTGCGGCCCATTTGATGAGGCTCTTATTCATTTTCTTATCCTTTTAGCGGCTTTGGCGACGGCAAATATACGAAAAAAGCCAACATATCGTTAAAAAGATTTGTTGTTGTTCTAAATTTCACTATATTTGCACTTGTAGTCGACAAAATCGATGCTGAACTATGTAACCATACAGGCTTGGTGGTGGCGCCCGCTGATCTCTCGTGAACAATGAGGGCCCGTTGGCCGTGTAGTCATAGCAGATAGATACACACCCCGTTGTTTACGAAAGTAGCAACGGGGATTTTTTTTGAATACCCTAAAACCGAACAGCAATGAAACGCAAGAAATTTCTACTCGAGGAGACGCAGATGCCGACTGCGTGGTATAATATGGTGGCCGATATGCCACATCGCCCACAGCCTTATCTTGACCCCAAAGCGCATACACCGATAACCGAACAGACGCTATCGGTGATGATTGCCGAGGAGTTGGCGCGACAAGAATTATCGACTGAGCGATTTATCGAGATTCCCGAGGAGGTGCAGGCCATGTATCGCATTTGGCGTCCTGTTCCTTTGGTGCGTGCCACCGGCTTGGAACGTGCGCTGGATACCCCGGCACACATCTACTTCAAAAATGAGGGCGTCTCTCCCGTGGGCTCGCATAAACCGAATAGTGCTGTTCCGCAAGCCTATTACAATTTCAAGCAGGGCGTGAAGAGGCTGACCACCGAAACAGGAGCCGGACAGTGGGGCTCGGCATTGGCTTTTGCCGGTCGCCATTTCGGGTTGGATGTCGATGTCTATATGGTGCGGTGCAGTTACGATCAGAAGCCCTACCGACGACTGATGATGAATACGTGGGGAGCACAATGCTATGCCTCGCCCACGATGCGTACCGCCTCGGGACGTGCTGCGCGTGCCGAAAATCCGGCCGCGATGGGGAGTTTGGGCTTGGCTATTTCGGAGGCGGTGGAGGCGGCACTCGCATCGCCCGAGACGACGCGCTACTGCCTGGGCAGTGTGATGAATCATGTTTTGTTGCACCAAACCATTACGGGCGAGGAGGCGATTTTGCAGATGGAGATGGCCGACGAAATGCCGGATGTGGTGATTGGCTGCGTGGGCGGTGGTAGCAACTTTGGCGGTATTGCCTTCCCATTCCTACGCAAGAAGTTTTGCGAGGGCGCACAACTGCGGGTGGTAGCTGTCGAGCCGGAGAGCTGTCCGAAGTTGACACGTGGCACTTTTGGCTACGACATCGGGGATGTATCTGGTTATACACCACTCATCCCGATGTATTCGTTGGGGCACGATTTCCAGCCCTCGGCCATCCATGCAGGCGGTTTGCGCTATCATGGTGCGGGAGCGATCATCAGCCAGCTGCTGCATGACGGGCTCATCGAAGCAACAGCCGTTCCGCAGACCGAAACGATGCAGGCCGGGGTGCTCTTTGCTCGTACCGAGGGCATCATTCCGGCGCCCGAATCGACGCATGCCATTGCTGTGGCCATTCGTGAGGCTCTGCGAGCCAAAGCGGAGGGGTGTGCACGAACGATTTTGTTCAACCTCTCGGGGCATGGCACCATCGACCTCTATGCCTACGAACAACACCTGGCAGGCCATTTGGCCGACTATGTGCCGACCGATGAGGAGTTGGCGGTGACGGCCGGACAAGTGTTGCGGTAATACGAAAAAGTCGCCCTGAAAGGCGACTTTTTTTGGTGTGGTAAACTGCGGCTAATCGTTGTCCGTTACCTCATATCCCGAGCCATCGGGGTCGGGGGTTACAGCGTAGCGGAAAGTGCGATTCATCAGATTCAGCGCAGTTTGAATCTCGGCGGCGAGGGCTTCCGGATCACTCGGATTGCGTGTGACGGTCAATGTTTCGCTGTCGCTGTCGGGGCCGTCATACCAATGTACCTTGCCGTCGCTGCGATACTCCTTGAACTCGTCGCTCCAGGTGCGTGTCAGCACATACTGCTCTTTGTCGAGCATCAGTCCGCTCTTCATTGCCACATTGACCGTCACCGAGAAGGAGGCGGGGAAGGTGGTTGTGGTGAAGCGTTGCGACCAGGTGGTGACGGCGAGGGGCTCCTCGACCGAGGTGGTTTCACCGGCCGGATTGGTGTAGGTGAAGGTGATGTCGGCCACCTCGAGCAGGTCGGGGCTCACCTCGTAGGAGAAGTCCATCTCCATCTTTTCGAAGGTAGTGGCGGCCGAGGTGTGATCCTCGTCGTCGCAGGCGATGAAGGCAGCTCCGACGAGGATGGCTACGGCAAAAAATGCCTGTGCATAATACTTTTTCATACGACTGTTGTTTAAGTGACATTACTTCGGGTGCAAAAACCGCGCAAGAGTGCTTGAAATCGAAAAATTAGTTGTATCTTTGGGCACTAAATCGCACAAGATTTACGTTTGGAGAGAGAAAAATAAAGGAAACGAATAATTAAAAGAGACAAAATGATGAAGAAAATTGGAATGATGATGGTTGCTGCCCTGGTGGCATTGACCTCGGTGTCGTGTAACGAGACCAACACGGAGTATTGGTCGGATTCGACCTTTGTGAAGGTGGAGGGCACCTCGGGAGCTATTACCTATCGTACTGACGATGGCAAGATGCTGACGCAGCAGGATGCGAAGGTGCAGATGCCTACGAGCCTTCAGTGGGGCGACCGCATGTTGATTCTGTATAGTCCCGTTGAGGTTTCGCAGAGCTATGGTGGTACCTATATTACGCTCTACGGCTATGTGCGTTTTGACTATGCCAATACCGCTGTGGTGCAGGGCACAACGACCGAGTATAGCAATGCGGCATTGGATATCTACGATTACAACTATTGGCCCCATAGTATCGTGCATTTGACGCGCGATGTGTTGGATATTTCGTTGATTTACCATTGTACGGAGGAATCGACGCACGCCTTTACGCTGGTGCTCGACGAACAGAAACCGACGACAGATCGCAATTACCTGCGCCTCGAAATCTGCCACAAGAGTTCGGCTCCCGCGGAGACCGAGAAGAATGGTGTGGGTTATTACACCTTCGACTTTAGCGAGTTCGCCGATTATATCGACAGCACGGAGGGCGTTGAGTTCTTCATGAAGGGAGCTACGGAGGATGCAACCCTGACCCGTGTTTATCAGTGGAGTCAATTTGGCTTGTAATCCATTGGATGAGCCAAGAAAAACACCTTCTGCGATTTTGCAGAGGGTGTTTTTTTTGTAGTTTGGATTTTACCGACTATCTTTGCATAGGTGTATCGTTATAAACTTTTCCTGGTGTTAGCCATGTTTCTGTCGGGCGTGGTGTTGGTGGTGCGCAGCTGTCAGCCTCATGCCGGGCAGCCCTATGCCGAGGAGGAGGATGTGTCGGCTTATCGGCTGAACGATACACTGCGCAACGTGCACTCCGAGATGAAGGAGGTGCAACGTATGGAGCGTTATCTGACCAATTGGATGGCTCGCAACAATATTCGCGGCATCTCGTTGGCGGTGATGCAGGGCGAGCAACTGCTCTATGCCAAGGGGCTCGGTTGGGCCGATAAGGAGGCGGAACGTGCTGCCGAAGCGGGAGATATTTTTCGCATCGCCTCGGCCTCGAAACTCATCACGGCCATCGGTATCATGAAACTCGTCGATGAGGGGTTGCTCACTACCGATCGCACGGTCTTTGGCGAGAAGGGTATTCTGAACGAATTTACCGAATATCGGGATAAACGTGTGCCGAAAATCACGGTGCGCCACCTCTTGAACCACACCTCGGGCTTCAGTCGTCGCTTGGGCGACCCGATGTTCCGTTCGGCCGATGTGATGCGCTGGACCAATAAGCAGACGACCCTCTCGGCCGAGGATTTGGTACGCTTCCAGTTGGGACAACGCCTGCGCGATAATCCGGGTGGCTCGGCGCAATATTCGAATATTGGCTATCTGGTGCTCTCGATGATTATCGAACGGGTGTCGGGCATGCGTTACGAGGAGTACCTGCAAACGCATGTATTACGTCCTGCGGGGTGCTATGATATGCACATCGCACGCAACTACTACGAGGAGCGTTATCCCCACGAGGTGAAGTATTATGGCCATGACCCGGGCGAATTGATCGAGTCGTATGACGGCTCGGGCGAACGACGTCCGCGCGAATATGGCGGTAACAATATCACCGGATTGCAGGGCGCCGGCGCATGGGTTGCCTCGGCTGCTGAACTGATGCGTCTGGTGGCTTCGATTGACGGCAAGCCCGATGTACCCGATATCCTCACGAAGCGAAGCATCGATGAGATGCGTATCCCGAAACAGAAGGGCGGATTTGGCTATGGTTGGGCGCGAACCCATGGCTCGGTGCTGACCCGTACCGGTACGATGTCGGGTACCTGCGCCTATATCGAGAGTCGTCCCAATGGGTTGAGTTTTGCCCTGATTGCCAATACGAGTAATTACCGAGGTGCCCGATTCACGAATCGCATCGGCCCTACGGTACGCACGGCACTCGATCGGGTACGGCAGTGGCCCGAGGGGCGTGATTTGTTTGTTTCGACAGAATCTTTAATTCCTCACAATGAGGTGGATAGTGTGGCTTACCTCGTGCCGAGGTAGAGGAAAAGCATGCCGACCAAAATCAGTACTAAATCGAAGGCCTTGGCTTTGAGATTCTGCTCGTGGAAGAGTACCGCTCCACAGAGGAAGGAGATGACGACTGAACTGCGGCGCACCATCGACACCACCGAGATAAGAGCCTCCTCGTCGCTCAGGGCGTAGAAGTAGGCGAAGTCGGCCAGCGACAAGAAAATCGAAATGAGTGGAATGGCCCAGCTCCACCGAAAATGGTCGATGGCTCGGCGCGGAAACCACAACAGCAAGACCAGCACACCCATCAACAGCAACTGATAGAGGTTGTACCAACTCTGCACGAAGAGCGGGTCGAGTTGTTGCATGATAAATTTGTCATAGAGCCCACTCAACGCTCCGACCAAGGCACTGAAAAAGACGCATACCACCCAACGATTATGGGTGAAGCGCACCCCCTCTTTGCGACCCGCACGGCTCAGCAGAAAGAGTGAGCCCATCGAGAGCAACACGCCAATCCATTGATAGAGATTCAGCCGTTCGCCGAATACGAGCATGGCTCCTACGAGCACCATCACGGGACGTGTGGCATTGATAGGACCCACGAGCGTAATGGGGAGGTGCTTGATACCGAAGTAGCCGAAAATCCACGAGGTGAGCACGATGATGGCTTTGAGCATTACCAGGGCGTGCGCATGCAGGTTGCCTGTCGGCATCTCCAGGAGAGTTCCCGTAAACCACTCCAAGCCGAACTCGGCGGAGAGCATCATCGGCAGGAAGAGCAGCGTTGAGAAGAGGGTATTAAAGAGCAACACCGGTAACACAGCGTTACCGGTGAGGGCCTTTTTCTTGGCGGCATCGTACAACCCGAGTAGGGCTGCCGACGTAAATGCTAATGCTAACCACATGGTCTGCTACTCGATTTCATCGCTGTATACAGCCCCCGGCAGGTCGTGCAGGTTGTAGCGCGAGGCCATCGACATGCCATAGGCACCGGCCGATTTGAGCGAAATCAGGTCGCCACGCTTCGTGCGCTTCAGGCTGACGTTCTCTTGGAATACATCGGTCGACTCGCAAGCCGTACCGACGATGGTGTATTTCGAGGTGAGCGTCTCCTCCGAAGTGATGTTCTCGATGTTGTGGTACGAGCCGTAGAGGGCCGGGCGAATCAGCTCGGTCATCGAGGCATCGACAATCACCAACCGACGACCCGTAGCCGTGGTCTTGTTGAAGAGTACCGACGTAATCAGCTCGCCACATTCGGCCACGATGGCACGTCCGAACTCGAAGTGTACCTCACGGTCGCCCACCTTGAGGTGGTTGTGGATAATCGAGAAGAGCGAGGCAAAATTCGGAATAGGCTCGTTCTCAGGAACATCATAGTTGACACCCAGACCGCCACCCACATCGACAAAGCGGAACGAGAAACCGAGCGATTCGAGGTTCTCGACAATCACATTGACCTTGTTGCACATGTTCTCGAAGACGTGCAATTCGCGAATCTGCGAACCGATGTGGAGGTGAATGCCGACGATGTTGATGTTCGGCAGGGCTTTCAATGCCTCGGCCTGCTCCAGAATCTCCTCGTACGAGATACCGAACTTACTATCCGCCTGACCCGTATCGATACAGTGGTTCGTCTTGGGGTCGATGTCGGGGTTGATACGCAGTGCTACGTCGGTTTTACATCCCGCCTCGGCCGAAAGTTGGTCGATGAGGTATAACTCTTCAATTGATTCGGCATTGATGGCCAGAATCTTCTGCGAGATGGCATAGCGCAACTCTTTGTCCCGCTTGCCGACACCGGCGTAGACAATCTGTTGAGGGTCGAATCCCGCCTCGATAGCCTTGCGCAACTCATTGCCGCTGGCACAGTCGATGCCCAATCCATACTCCCGAATGACAGCCAGCAGGCGGTCGTCGTAGTTGGCTTTGATGGCGTAGTGGAGGTGGTAGCCGTAGCGTTTCGATTCGTAGACGACACTTTCCAGCGTTTGGCGCAGCAAGGCCATATCGTAGAGATAGAAGGGGGTTTCGTAGGCACGCAGTTTCTGTGCAAGTTGACGACTTAACATGGGTTCTCTTTATTTTTGAACGATTTGGGCGCAAAGATACAAATCGAAACGAAAAAAACAAAAAATGAGGCATTCTGATGGAGTGTGGCCGAGCCTCTGTAAAGAGGCTTTTGTGCTTTCCACTTTTTTTCGTATATTTGCGCGAATTTTAGATAGGAAGCATGAAACACATACGCAACTTTTGCATCATAGCCCACATTGACCACGGTAAGAGTACGTTGGCCGACCGCCTTTTGGAGTTCACCAATACGCTCAACCAGCGAGAGATGCAGGCACAGGTGCTCGATGATATGGAGCTCGAGCGCGAGAAGGGTATCACCATCAAAAGCCACGCCATCCAGATGGAATATACGGCGCGTGATGGCGAGCAATATGTGCTCAACCTGATTGATACCCCGGGACACGTCGACTTCTCGTATGAGGTTTCGCGTGCCATCGCCTCGTGTGAAGGTGCGCTGCTGGTGGTCGATGCCACGCAGGGCATTCAGGCGCAGACCATCTCGAACCTCTATCTGGCTGTGGGTAACGACCTCGAGATTATCCCCGTGTTGAATAAAATCGATATGGATTCGGCAATGATTGACGAGGTAAAGGACCAGGTCATCGACCTCATTGGTTGCAAAGAGGAGGATATCTTGCTGGCATCGGGTAAGACGGGTCTTGGTGTCGAGGAGATTCTGGAGGCCATTATTGCCCGTATTCCTGCTCCGAAGGGCGACCCCGAGGCTCCGTTGCAGGCCTTGATTTTCGACTCGGTATTCAACCCCTTCCGTGGTATCATCGCCTACTTCCGTGTCTTCAACGGCTCGATTCACAAGGGCGAGCAGGTCAAATTCTTCAATACAGGCTCGGAATATGATGCCGATGAGGTAGGAGTGCTGAAACTCAAAATGGTGCCCCGCCAGGAGATTCGCACCGGCGATGTGGGGTACATCTGCTCGGGTATCAAGAACTCGGCCGATGTGAAGGTGGGTGATACGATTACCTCGATTGCCACTCCCTGCTCGGAGGCTATTGCCGGCTTTGAGGATGTCAAGCCGATGGTCTTTGCCGGTGTCTATCCGGTGGAGGCCGACCGCTATGAGGATTTGCGTGCCTCGCTCGAGAAACTGAAGTTGAATGACGCCTCGCTCACCTTCGAGCCGGAGTCGTCACTTGCCTTGGGCTTTGGTTTCCGCTGCGGATTCCTCGGCTTGCTGCATATGGAGATTATCCAGGAACGCCTCTATCGTGAGTTCGATATGGATGTCATTACGACCGTGCCGAACGTCTCGTATCGCATCTCGACGACGATGGGCGAGGTGCTGGAGGTACACAACCCCTCGGGATTGCCTGAAGTAACCAAAATTGCTAAAATCGAAGAGCCCTATATCGAGGCGCAAATCATTACGAAGGCCGAGTTCTTGGGCAATGTCATCAAACTCTGCATCGACAAGCGTGGTACGATGAAGAACCAAACCTTCATCACGCAGGATCGTGTCGAGGTTAATTTTGATATGCCGCTCTCGGAGATTGTCTTCGATTTCTACGATAAACTGAAGTCTATCTCGAAGGGCTACGCCTCGTTCGACTACCACCGCACAGGCTTCCAGCCGAGTCGCCTCGTGAAACTCGATATTCTGCTCAATGGTGAGCAGGTCGATGCGCTCTCGTCGCTCATCTTTGCCGACCATGCCTACGATTTCGGTCGTAAGATGTGCGAGAAACTCAAAGAGCTTATCCCGCGTCAGCAATTCGATATCGCCATTCAGGCTGCCATTGGTGCCAAGATTATCGCTCGCGAGACGGTGAAGGCGGTGCGTAAGGATGTGACGGCGAAGTGCTACGGCGGTGATATTTCGCGTAAACGCAAGTTGCTCGAGAAGCAGAAGAAGGGTAAGAAGCGTATGCGCCAAATCGGCAATGTCGAGGTGCCGCAATCGGCCTTCCTTGCTGTGCTCAAAATGGATTAAAACCTATCAAAACCTCAATAAAGATTATGAAGAAGACTTTGATTGACCTCTTTGAGGATTCGGTTGCCAAATATGGCGACAACACCTTCCTCTTGGAGAAGAAAACCACGAAGTTTGAGCCGACGACCTACAAGGAGGCTCACGTCGATGCGTTGGCTGTAGGTGCCGGTTTGGTTGCCCACGGTATCACCCCCAAGGAGCGTATTTCGATTCTTGCCGAGGGTTGCAACGATTGGATTATCTCGGAGTTGGGTCTGCTCTATGCCGGTTGCATCAGCGTACCCTTGTCGATTAAGTTGGAGGAGGCTAACGATCTCTATTTCCGCTTGTGGCATGCTGAGGTGACGGCCATCTTCGTGTCGTCGACGCAGATTCACAAGATTCGCTCGATTCGTGACCGCCTGCCGTTGCTGAAGACGGTGATTATCATGGGCGACAAGGTGAAGCCCGAAGCCGAAGGCGAGATGACTATCGCAGCGTTGAAGGAGCAGGGTCATGCCTGGCTTCCCGAGCACCGTGAGGAGTTTATGGCCATCAGCCGCGCCTTGCAGAATGACGACTACGCTACGATTACCTACACGTCGGGTACGACGGCCGATCCGAAGGGTGTGGTGCTGACGCATCGCAACTACACCTCGAATGTCGAGCAGGCCTTGACGCGTATCACGATTCCCGAGGGATGGCGCACGCTCATCATCCTGCCGCTCGACCACTGCTTTGCACACGTGGCCGGTTTCTACATCATGATTGCTCGTGGTGCTGCAGTTGCCACGACGCAGGTGGGTGCTACGCCGATGGAGACGCTGCGTAATGTGCCGCTGAATATCCGCGAGGTGAAACCGCACTTCCTCCTTTCGGTGCCGGCTTTGGCCAAGAACTTCCGCAAGAACATCGAGTCGTCGATTCGTGCCAAGGGTCCCACGACCGAAAAGCTCTTCAAACTGGCTTTGAAGACCGCCTACTGCTACAACCAGGATGCCTATACGAAGGGTCGCGGCTGGCGTTGCATCTTGAAGCCCGCTGTATGGTTCTTCGACAAGATTCTCTTCAGCAAGGTGCGTGAGGCCTTTGGTGGCGAGTTGCGCTTCTTCGTGGGTGGTGGTGCACTGCTCGACTCGGAGTTGCAGCGTTTCTTCTACGCAATCGGTATTCCGATGTTCCAGGGCTATGGCCTCTCGGAGGCTACGCCGATTATTTCGGCCAATTCGCCGTGGCCCAAGTGCTGTCGCTTTGGCTCGTCGGGTAAGGTGCTGAAGGGCATTGACCTGAAGATTAAAGATGCTGATGGCAACGACATGCCGGTAGGCGAGAAGGGTGAGATTGTCATCTATGGCGAGAATGTGATGGCCGGCTATTGGAAGAATCCCGATTCGACGGCTGACACGGTGCGTGACGGATGGCTCTACACGGGCGATATGGGTTACATGGGCCACGATGGTTTCCTCTATGTGCTGGGCCGCTTCAAGAGCCTGCTGATTTCGAGCGATGGCGAGAAGTACAGCCCCGAGGGTATGGAGGAGGCTATTGTCGATAAGTCGCCGCTCATCGACCAGATTATCCTCTACAACAACCAGTGCCCCTATACGACGGCTGTGATTGTGCCGAACAAGGAGGCCCTGAAGCGTGAGTTGAAGGAGGTCGCCGAGGGCGAGAAGGCCGAGGCAGCAGCGAAACTCATCGGTGGTGAGATTGACAAATACCGCAAGGGCGGCATCTATGGTGATGAGTTCCCGCATCGCTGGTTGCCTGGTGCTTTGGCCATTGTCGATGAGGCCTTCACGGAGAAGAATGGTTTGGTGAACAGTACGATGAAGATTGTACGCAATAAGGTCGAGACCTACTTCAAGGATCGTATCGACGACCTTTATACGCCGGAGGGTAAGAAACTCACGAGCGAGAAAAACCTTGCCTCGCTGAAAAAATTACTCGGCTAAAGGTTTGCAATTTCAAAATTTCGGCCTACCTTTGTAGACCGAAATGCGGTAGTAGCTCAGTCGGTAGAGCATCAGCTTCCCAAGCTGAGGGTCGCGAGTTCGAGCCTCGTCTACCGCTCAACACAAAAAGAGAGCACATGGCTCTCTTTTTGTGTTGAAGGAGGAGGGGTCTTCGACGAGCGACCCTCAACGCCCCTTCCAGGGGTCGGGGGTGTAAATAACACATCGCGAAAAAACACCCACGCGCAGCGTGGGTTCGAGCCTCGTCTACCGCAGTAGATGTAGACAAACCCACCAAACCTCCCTTTGATAAGGG
>JAGAPT010000006.1 GCA_017623115.1 Alistipes sp. | reverse complement strand
GCGTTGACCTCCTTGCCATTGGTCAATCTTACACGTGCCACTTTACGCATAGCCGAGTTAGGCTTTTTCGGGGTCGTCGTGTACACACGGGTACAAACGCCACGGCGCTGCGGACACGCGGCGAGAGCAGGCGACTTCGATTTGTCCTCCATAGCTACTCGGCCGTTACGTACTAACTGTTGAATAGTAGGCATTTTGTTGTCCTTTTTAGTTGTTAATTTTCTATCTCCATTGTCCAAAATGGACTGCAAAGGTACGCATTTTTTTTGAAAACACAATATATATGGCATCTTTTTTAGCCTTTTTCGCACTTTTTTCACCCGATTGTCATTCTTTATTCTTATATTTTTATCAAAACTATTTGGTTTGCTTATAATGAAATGTGCAAACTGCTATTTATCAATACTTTGCATTTTCAAACAAAGGCAAACGACCCACGTTGTCTATTTTTGCCAAAATTGCTATTTTTGACAAAATGCCAAAAGCCCTAAACAGGCCTTCTACAGCAGATAACACCACTAAACCACCCATCGAATATCACTCTTTGCCGAATGGGAGTTCCTCCTTGACAACCCCCAAAAATCGCCCCGAAAGGCTCCAAAAATCCGCCCTTTCGAACCACCAAAAAGAACCGGCCAATTCGACCAAAACAAGGTCTTTTTTACCCTCCTTGGATTTACCCTCCAAACACCAAAAAAACACCCTCTTTTAGGCAAATTTTGAATTGTGAATTTTGAATTTTGAATTTTCTCATATAAAATATGTACCTTTGCCCATTAAACGAAAATTCAACACACCATGGAATATAGTTTCAAAGAGATTGAATCGCGTTGGCAAGCGCGTTGGCGCGAGTGGAAAACCTACCGCGTCGAGGTCGACCCTGCACGACCGAAATTCTATGTCCTCGATATGTTCCCCTACCCCTCGGGGGCGGGTCTGCACGTAGGACACCCGCTGGGCTACATCGCCTCGGACATCTACTCGCGCTACAAGCGTTTGAAGGGCTTCAACGTACTGCATCCGATGGGCTATGATGCCTTCGGTCTGCCGGCCGAGCAATATGCCATTCAGACGGGTCAGCATCCGGCCGTAACGACCGAGAAGAACATCGCCCGCTACCGCGAGCAGTTGGATAAAATCGGGTTCTCGTTCGACTGGGAACGCGAGGTACGCACCTGCGACCCGGGGTACTACAAATGGACCCAGTGGGCCTTCGTCAAGATGTTCGGCCACTGGTATGACCGCACCGAGCAGAAGGCACGTCCCATCGAGGAGCTCGTAGCACATTTCGAACAACATGGCAGCGAGGGAATCGACGCTGCACAGACCCAGGAGATGCACTTCACGGCCGAAGCGTGGGCCGCAAAGAGCGAAGCAGAGCGCGAGCAGGTATTGCAGAACTACCGGCTGGCATTCCGTGCCGACACGATGGTGAACTGGTGTCCGAAACTGGGCACGGTATTGGCCAACGATGAGGTGAAAGACGGTCTGTCGGTACGTGGCGGCTACCCCGTTGAGCAGAAGCGTATGAAGCAGTGGTTGCTGCGTGTAACGGCCTACGCCCAGCGCATGTTGGACGGCTTGGATAACCTCGAGTGGAGCGACTCGTTGAAAGAGATTCAGCGCAACTGGATTGGTCGCTCGGTGGGCGCACAGGTCTTCTTTGACCTGGTGGGGCACAACGAGAAACTGGAGATTTTCACGACCCGTCCCGATACGATTTTCGGCGTTACCTTCATGGTCATTGCCCCCGAGCATGAGATGCTCGATGCACTGACGACCGAGGAGCAGCAGGAGGCCGTAGCGCAATATGTCATCGAGACGAAGAAGCGCTCGGAGCGTGAGCGCATGACCGAGACGAAGCGTGTCAGCGGTGTCTTCACCGGCTCGTATGCCGTCAACCCCTTCACGGGGCGCGAGATTCCGATTTACGCCTCGGATTATGTCCTCTCGGGCTACGGCACGGGAGCCATCATGGCCGTTCCGGCACACGACTCGCGCGACTGGGCCTTTGCCCGCCACTTCGGACTGGAGATCGTCCCCGTAGTCGAGGGAGGCAATGTCGAGGAGGCGTCGTATGATGCCAAGGAGGGCAAAATGATTAACTCGGATTTCCTCACCGGCATGGATGTTACGGAGGCTATTCCGCTCATGTTCCAAGAGGTGGAAAAGCGCGGTTTGGGCAAGAAGCTCATCAACTACCGCCTGCGTGATGCCATCTTCTCGCGCCAGCGTTACTGGGGCGAGCCCTTCCCGATCTACTACAAGGAGGATACGGCCTATCCGCTTTCGGAGGAGCAGTTGCCGCTCGAACTGCCGCCCATTGCCAACTTCGGCCCGACGGCCGAGGGTGAGCCCCCCTTGGCTCGTGTCGAGACATGGCACACCGCCGAGGGATACCCCTACGAACTCTCGACGATGCCCGGTTTTGCCGGCTCTTCGGCCTACTTCCTGCGTTACATGGATCCTCAGAACAACGAGGCGTTGGTAAGCCCCGAGGCGAACAACTATTGGCGTCAGGTAGACCTCTACGTGGGTGGCATCGAGCATGCTACGGGACACCTCATGTACTCGCGTTTCTGGAACATGTTCCTCTACGACCTGGGCTATATCTGCGAGCAGGAGCCCTTCCGCAAGTTGGTCAACCAGGGCATGATTCAGGGTCGCTCGAACTTCGTGTATCGCGTAGTAGGCACCAACAAATTCGTTTCGCTCGGCCTCAAGGACCCATACGAGACCCAGGAGATTCATGTCGATGTCAACATCGTCAAGAACGACATCCTCGACACGGAGGCCTTCCGTCGCTGGATGCCCGATTTCGCTAACGCTGAGTTCATCCTCGAGGATGGCAAATACATCTGTGGCTGGGCGATTGAGAAGATGTCGAAGTCGATGTTCAATGTGGTCAACCCCGACTACATCGTCGATAACTATGGTGCCGACACGTTGCGCATGTACGAGATGTTCCTCGGCCCACTGGAGCAGTCGAAGCCGTGGGATACGAACGGCATCGACGGCGTTCACAAATTCCTGAAGCGTCTGTGGCGTCTCTTCTACGACCGCGACGGCAAGTACCTCGTCAACGACGAGCAGCCAACCGAGCAGGAGATGCGCACGTTGCACAAGACCATCAAGAAGGTAACCGAGGATATCGAGCACTTCTCGTTCAACACCTCGGTAGCCGCCTTCATGATTTGCCTCAACGAGTTGGGCGACTGCTCGAAGCGTGCGATTCTCGAGCCGCTGATTACGCTGCTGGCTCCCTTTGCACCACACATCACCGAGGAGTTGTACGCCACGCTGGGACACACGACGAGCATCTGCGATGCCCGCTATCCCGAGTGCGAGGAGAAGTATCTCACGCTCTCGTCGTTTGAGTACCCCGTATCAATCAACGGCAAACTCCGTTTCAAGAAGGCCTATGACCTGAATCTCGATCCGCAGGCCATTCAGGCCGACGTAGTGACGCAGCCCGAGGCACAGAAGTGGATTGAGGGCAAGACCCCGAAGAAGATTATCGTTGTCAAGGGCAAAATCATCAACATCGTCATCTAAGAGCTCCATGATTCGCATCGCCACTACACTATGCACCCTGCTCTTTGCAGCGTGCCTCTCGGCTCAGAATATGGGCAAGCCGACCCAGATCATCGAGGTGTGGGACAACAATACCGCCCCGCACTCGAACGAGCTGCCGGCCGAGGAGCCCGCATATACCAACGGGCGACCCTTCCTGACCAGCCACACAACCCTCTACCTCTACACACCGAAGGGAGGACACAATGGTCGTGGCGTGGTGATTTGCCCGGGCGGAGGCTACCGACACCTCTCGATGGAGAACGAGGGAGCCCGCATGGCCGAGTGGTTTGCATCCAATGGTTATGTGGCGGCTGTGCTGCGCTACCGCATGCCCAATGGGCATCCCGAGGTGCCGCTTGAGGATGCCTGCCAGGCCATCCGCCTGTTGCGGGGCAAGGTTGCGGGGGTTGATGCCGAGTGGCAGGTGCCGACGGTCGGCATTGTCGGCTCCTCGGCCGGAGGCCATCTGGCCGCCATGACCTCGACGATGGGTGACGAGCGTCCCGACTTCTCGTTGCTCTTCTACCCCGTCATCTCGGCCGGCGCAAATCGCCAGCACAAGGGGTCGTTCGACCGCCTGCTGGGCGAGCAGCGCACCCAGGAGCAGAGCGATTACTACTCGCTTCAGAACCGCGTGACGGAGCAGACGCCTCCCGCCTTCATCCTCTTTGCCGATGACGACAAGACGGTGCCACCGATTAACGGCCCCATCTACTACATGGCACTCAAGGCACACGGCGTGAAGGCCTCGTTGCACATCTACCCCTATGGCGGACATGGTTTCGGCATGAAGGATACGTTCCACTACAAACATTCGTGGATGCCGCTCATGCTCGACTGGATTGATACAATTTTGAAAGAACAAAACACCAAATAAATGGCAGATAACAGCATTTTGATTCGTCTGGACGGCTTGAAACTCAAATACGAGGAGACCGGCCAAAAACTGACCGACCCCGAAGTAATTGCCGATGTGAAGCAATTCATCCAACTGACCAAGGAGTACAAGGAGTTGGAGCCCATCATCGAAACCTCGGATCGCTACCGCACGGCCATCGCCAACCTGGCCGAGGCAAAGGATACCCTCGCCAACGACAAGGATGAGGAGATGCGCGAGATGGCTCGCGAAATGGTTACGGAACTCGAGCCCGAAATCGAGCGTCTGGAGGAGGAGATCAAGCTCCTGCTCATCCCGAAAGACCCGCAAGACTCGAAGAATGCCATCGTCGAGATTCGCGGTGGTACGGGTGGCGACGAGGCCGCCATCTTTGCCGGCGACCTGCTGCGCATGTACTCGAAATACATCGAGTCGAAGGGGTGGCGTTACGAAATCACCTCCTCGTCGGAGGGTGCCGTGGGCGGTTTCAAGGAGGTTGTGATGAAGGTTACAGGCTCGAATGTCTACGGAACACTCAAATACGAGTCGGGCGTACACCGCGTGCAACGTGTACCCCAAACCGAAACGCAGGGGCGTGTGCACACCTCGGCAGCCTCGGTAGCCGTATTGCCCGAAGCCGAGGAGTTCGACGTTGAAATCTCGATGAACGACATCCGCAAGGATATCTTCTGCGCCTCGGGCCCCGGTGGACAGTCGGTCAACACGACCTACTCGGCTATCCGCCTGACACACATCCCCACAGGTATCGTCGTGCAGTGCCAGGACCAGAAGTCGCAGCTCAAGAACTTCGATAAGGCCTTCGAGGAGTTGCGTACCCGCGTCTTCAACCTCGAATACTCGAAGTACCTCGACGAAATCGCCTCGAAGCGCAAGACGATGGTGTCGACCGGTGACCGCTCGGCCAAGATTCGTACCTACAACTACCCGCAGGGACGTATCACCGACCACCGCATCAACTACACCATCTACAACCTCTCGGCCTTCATGGATGGCGACATCCAGGACTGCATCGACCACCTGATTGTGGCCGAAAATGCCGAGCGTCTGAAGGAGAGCGAGCTGTAGACAAGAGCAAAGAGCAAAGAGGAAAGAGGAGAGGGCAAAGAGAAGAGAAAGCAAAGTCAAGCCTGCAAAGCAGGATTAAAGAGAAAAGCGATGTTGGGAAAGCATATGTTGAACCTTTTGGGGGCTTCGCGTCGCGCAGCCTATCTTTGCTCGTTCCTCTTTACGCTTTGCACCTTCTCGGCTTTTGCCCAACAGCCACTTTACATCGTCAATGGCGAGGAGCGTAGCAGTGTGAACGATATTCCGCCCGAGGTCATCGAGCGCATCGAAGAGTTGCCGGCGGATGAATTTACCATTGCCGAATATGGCCAGAAGGGGGCCAATGGCGTTGTCATCATCACCCTGAAGTACGACGAGCCACCTCGTTTTCCGGTCGACTCACTCTCCTTCGCCGACTACATCGCCTCACAGGTTGCCTGGACCGAGACCGACCCTACGGCTCGTATCGTGTTGCGCTATCGCATTGCGGAGGATGGTTCGCTCACGGTTCTCGACCAGCTGCAGGCAACGGACAAACGGCTGCTGCGACGTGTCCTGAAAGCCGTCGAGGCAGCACCACACTGGGAACCCGCCCGCAAAGCGGGCAAAGCCGTTGCAAGCGAAGGAGTCCTGCGCCTGCAACTACCCCTCGGACGACGTATGCCCCGCCAAGTCGAACTGATTTGGCGTTAAATCCACATTCCGCATGCCACTTGCGACCCATATCTCACTCGGCGAGCTGCAACGTCGCGTCAAGGAGAGCCTCATCGAACGCTTTCCCGCTCCGCTATGGGTCACAGCCGAGATTGCCGACCTGAAGGTAAACTACGCCGGCCACTGCTACCTCGAACTCATCGAAAAGGGGAGCCACGACAGCGTACCCAAGGCACAGGCACGCGCCGTTATCTGGCGATCGAACTACGGGGCGCTGTCCACCTATTTCGAGCAAGAGACCGGACAACGGCTGGCTGCCGGCATCCGCATCCTGGCCTCGGTGGTCGTCAACTACCACGAACTTTATGGCTTCTCCTTGCAAATCATCGCCATCGACCCCGCCTTCACGTTGGGCGACATGGAGCAACAGCGCCAACAGACCATTGCCCGCCTGCAAGAGGAGGGCGTCTGGGAGTTGAATCACACACAACCGATGCCACCGCTCGTGCAACGTCTCGCCATCATCTCCAGCCCGCAAGCCGCCGGTTATCGGGATTTCATGCAGGAACTTTCACAATCACCCTACGCCTTTCACACGACCCTCTTCCATGCCGTCATGCAGGGAGGTGGTGCCGAGGATTCGATTGTGGCAGCACTCGATGCCATAGCCGAGCATCAGGAGGCTTTCGATGCGGTTGTCATCGTACGCGGAGGTGGCTCGACGAGCGATCTGAATTGCTTCAACGGTTATCGTCTCTGCGCCCACATCGCCCAATTTCCACGCCCGATTCTGACCGGTATCGGCCACGACAAAGACCAATCGGTAGCCGACATGGTGGCACACACGGCACTGAAAACCCCAACGGCCGTTGCCACGTGGCTCGTGGAACGTATGGCCACGCTCGATGGGTGGTTGGAGGGGGCAGCCCTGCAACTGCACGACCTGCTGCAGCGCACAATGCGTAGTGAGGAGTTACGCTTGGAACGATTGTGCCAAACCCTGCGACAGGAGGCCCGCAATCGCCTGACCCACCATCGTCTGCGCCTCAACCAGGCCGGAGTGTTACTTCCCGAACGCGTGCGTGATGCACTCCGCTATGAGCATAAACGGCTGGAGATCGCCCAAGAGGCCGTGGAGAGCCGCTCGCCACAACGCATCCTGCAACTTGGCTTTGCCATCGTGCGAGCCGATGGGCATGCCCTGCGGTCGAAAGAGGAGTTGTGTCGGCATAAGCTCCTCTCCATCGAATTGGCCGACGGAGTAACTGAAATTCGAAACACGAAACCAGAAACAAAAAATTAGCTGACTATGAGAGCCTTATTATCCTTTGCAATCTTGCTGATTTGTCGTCTTTCGACCCTTTCGGCACAGGAACGTATCGACCTCTGGGAGGGCGTCGAGATGCCCAATTCACGCGGCATCGAGGTCACGGACAGCATCTCGGACCATCGGGTCCGCCGCGTAGGTCGTCCGGCCATCTATCGCGTAGCCCCGAGTCCGGAAAAAAACCGAGGCATTGCTCTCGTGCTCTGCCCGGGTGGAGGTTACCGCCATTATGCCTGGGAGGTTGCCGGATGGGATTTGGCTCGTTGGCTGGCTGACGAGGGGATTACAGGCTTCATCCTGACGGCTCGCCTGCCCCACACGCCCGATGCCATCGACCCTGCGATAGTAGGTCTGCAAGACCTGCAACGTGCGCTGCAACTGATTCGCTCGCGCGCTGAAGAGTGGGGCATAGACCCCCAGAAAATCGGCGTGCAGGGAGGCTCGGCCGGCGGTCATTTAGCCTGCTCGGTCGGTGTGGAACAGCTCTTGCAGTATGCGGGTACGGATGCCATCAGCCGAGAGCACTTCTGGCCCAACTACATGGTGCTCGTCTCGCCCGTCATCACGATGCGTGACGACTATACCCACCGTGGCAGTCGCCGCAACCTGCTCGGAGAGAACCCCTCGGAGGAGCTGTTGCATCGCTTCTCGCTCGATGAGCAGGTGCATGCAGCCACCCCTCCCACGATTCTCTTCCACGCCGACAACGATCCGGCCGTGCCGTGCGAGAACTCGATTCAATTCTATGAGGCATTGCGCCGTCACGGTGTGAAGGCCTCGCTGCATATCTTCCCCGAAGGGGGTCACTCCATCTCACTCGAGAAACAACCGGCTGGCACCGAACTCTGGAAAGAGTTGACCGAGCGGTGGATCGACCTGCTTTTTGGCGAGGGCAAACAATAATCGAACAGTCAACTTTTGCGTATCAACAGAAGCGATGGCAACCAAGAAATTCAACTACAACGAGGCAATCCAATCCATTGAGCAGATCCTCGAACGCTTCCGCAACGAAGAGCTCGACGTGGACACGTTGAGCGAAGAGGTCAAACGAGCCACCACCCTCATCGCCTCATGTCGTGAGCGGCTTACCAAAGTCGAAGAGGAGGTAAACAAAATCCTCGACGCAGAATGAAACGTCTGATACGGTGGATTTTGAATCACCTGCCACGTACCTTCCTGCAACGAGTGGCAGGATGGCTGTTGCCCCTTGTCGGCCTCCTCTACCGAGGTCGTCGGGTGCAGTGTCCCGTCTGCGGTCATCGTTTTCGTCGATTCCTCCCCTACGGCTATGTCACCTCGCGTGCAAATGCCCTCTGTCCGCACTGCCTTTCGCTTGAACGGCATCGGCTGCTGTGGCTCTATCTGACCCGCGAGACCGACCTCTTCGAGCAGTTGCCACGCCTGCTGCACATCGCTCCCGAGGTGTGTCTGATGCGCCACCTCAAGCCTCGCTATGCCAAAGCCGCCATGCAGTATGTAACGGCTGATTTGGAGAGCCCGCTGGCAGACCTTCACTTTGATATTCAACAAATTCCGCTCGCCGACGAATCGTTCGACGTGGTTATCTGCAACCACCTCATGGAGCATGTCCTCGATGACCGACAGGCGATGCGGGAGCTCCATCGCATCCTTCGCAAAGGCGGGTGGGGAGTACTGCTTTCGCCCGTTGACCTCGACCGCGCAACAACCTTCGAGGATGATTCGATTACCGACCCCCAAGAGCGCACCCGCATCTTTGGCCAATACGACCACCGCCGACTCTATGGCAACGACTTCGCGGAGCGTCTGCGTGAGGCCGGATTCCGGGTCTACGACCTCGATTATGCAGCCGCGCTCAGCGACACAGAACGCACCCTTTTTGCCCTTCCCAAGGACCATATTTACGTAATACGTAAATAAAAACCTATTTTTTCGCCATTATCCACTAAAAAACGCTATCTTTGCAAATTGGGTATTAGACCAATTGCAAAGATGGAGTTAGTTAGGTACGATAAATTGCGCACCTTGGTGCGTTCCTCCTTTTCGGAAACGACAGCCACATTAGTCGATGAGGCGTTGCGTTACGCCATCGACAAGCTCGATAGCGAGAAACGCTACGATGGTCGGCCGATGCTCGACCATGCAGTCGCCGTGGCCATGATTGTCATCTCAGAGATCGGATTGGGGCGCAATTCGGCCATCGCCTCTATCCTGCACGACGTCGTCCGCCTGGCCCACAAACAACTTCCTGCCGAAGAGTTCCTCGCCCTGACCGAAGAGATTGGCGAGCGTTTCGGCAAGGAGGTCATCGGCATCACCGTCGGACTGTCCAACATCTCAGCCCTGAAGCTCAAAGTAGCCAAAGAGCAAGCCGAGAATTTCCGCGACTTGATTGTCAGCTACTCCGAAGACCCGCGTGTGATTCTCATCAAATTGGCCGACCGCCTCGAGGTGATGCGCTCGCTGGCCATCTTCCCGCCCGAGAAACGTCGCAAGAAGAGCTGGGAGGCGATGAACCTCTACGCACAGATTGCCCACAAACTGGGTCTCTACGCTATCAAGAGCGAGTTGGAGGATTTGGCCCTGAAATACCTCGAACCGAAGGATTTCGAACACATCACCCTGAAACTCGAGGAGAGTGCCGAGGAGCGTCAAGCCTTCATCGCCAAATTCCTCGTGCCCATCGAGCAGAAACTGCAAAGCCTCGGCATCCGCTACCATATCAAGAGCCGCACGAAGTCGGTCTACTCGATTTGGAACAAGATGCGCAAGCAGCGAGTGCCATTCGAGGGTGTCTACGACATCTTTGCCCTGCGCATCATCATCGACTGTCCACCCGAGGAGGAGAAGCCGCAATGCTGGACCGTCTACTCGGTGGTAACCGATTTCTACACCCCCAATCCCAACCGCATGCGCGACTGGATTTCGATTCCGAAGTCGAACGGATACGAGTCGTTGCACTCGACTGTCTCGGCCGAAGGGCGTTGGGTCGAGGTGCAGATCCGCACCGAGCGCATGGATGAGGTTGCCGAGCGTGGTATTGCCGCACACTGGCGTTACAAAGGGGTGCAACAGGGTGCGCAAACCAGCGAGCAGTGGCTCGGACGCCTGCGTGCCGCCCTCGAAGAGACCACCCACTCGTTGGCACAGCGTTTCGATGCCAAACCCGCCTCGGGAGAGATTTTCGTCTTTACCCCCAATGGCGACCTGCGCAAACTCCCCGAGGGGGCTTCGGTGCTCGATTTTGCTTTCGACATCCACACCAACCTCGGAGCCATCTGCGTAGGTGGCAAGGTCAACAATCGTTCGGTGCCGATTCGTGAGGTGCTGCACAATGGCGACATCGTCGAAATCCTCACCCAGAAGAACCAGACCCCGAAGGCCGACTGGCTCTCGTTTGTCGTCACCTCCAAGGCCAAAAACAAAATCAAGGCCTTCATCCGTGAGGAGGCGGCCAAGCATACCCGTATGGGGCGTGAGGAGTTGGAGCGTAAATTGAAGAACTGGAAGATGACGCTCACGGTCGACGAGGCTGTGAACTACCTCTCGAAGCACTTCAAGTTGCGCCTCGGCACCGAGGTGTATGGCCTCATCGCCACCAACAAACTCGATTTCCAAAGCATCAAAGAGATTCTCACTCGCCACCTCTCGGGGCAGGCCGAGGAGGAGCGTCGTGCTGCCGCAGCCGAGCAGGAGCGTCAAAAGCAGGCCGCCTATGCCGAGCGCAGTGCCGAGCGACAGGAGCGTCACTCTTCGGATGCGTTGGTCATCGACGACGATATATCCAAGATTCAATACAAGCTGGCCAAATGCTGCAACCCGATTAAGGGCGATGAGGTCTTCGGCTTCATCACCATCAGCTCGGGCATCACCATCCACCGCACGGATTGTCCCAACGCCAAGCGCATGCACGAGAACTATCCCTACCGCATCATCGAGGCGCGTTGGCGTCAGCACACCGAGGGAGCATTCCGAGTGACGATTCGTGTCGTGGCCGCCGATACCACCGGCATGGCCAACCACATCACGGAGGTCATCAGCCGAGACCTGAAACTCAACATCCGCGCCATGAATTTCGAATTGGGGCAGGGCGGTATCGTTTCGGGAACGATTGCCGTCGAGGTGCCTTCAGCAACGGCTGCCGATGCCATGATTCACAGCATTCTGCGCATCAAGGGTGTCCAACGAGCCTTCCGCTTGAACTAACACAAACTTTTACCTACATACATTCACACAAATTTTTCCCACATTTCATTACCGAGATGAATAACAAAGCAATCAACGTCATTTTTGCTGAAGAGGAGCACATCAAGTATGCAGAGCGCATCTGCTCGCTCATCTACGAATCGGCATTGCAGCGTGGCACGGGTATCGCCAAGCGTTCGCCCGAGTACATCGCCGCAAAAATCAAAGGCGGCAAGGCCGTCGTGGCGTTGGACGGAGAAAAGCTGGTCGGATTCAGCTACATCGAGTGTTGGGAGCACGGCGATTTTGTCGCCACCTCCGGTCTGATTGTCGATCCCGAGTACCGCCATCTGGGACTCGCCGAGCGCATCAAACGACGAACCTTCGAGCTGGCCCGACGACGATTCCCGTACGCGAAGTTATTCAGTATCACGACCTCACTGCCGGTTATGAAACTCAACTCGCGTATGGGTTATGTGCCTGTTACCTTCTCGGAGTTGACCGAGGATAACGAGTTTTGGAAGGGTTGCGAAGGGTGCTGCAACTACGACATCCTGCAACGCAACCAGCGTCGCATGTGCCTCTGCACGGGTATGTTGTACGACCCCTCGAAGGAGGAGCCGCGCCACTCGCGCCTGAAGCCCTATGCCATGTACCTCAAAAATGCATTCAAAAAGATTTTTCACCTGAAATAACAAAAAAAAGATACAATTATGAGCAAGAAAAAGGTTGTTTTAGCATTCAGCGGCGGTTTGGACACGTCGTTTTGCGTCAAATATTTGAGCGAGGAGCAGGGATACGATGTCTACACGGCTATCGCCAACACGGGCGGTTTCTCGAAGGAGGAGCTGAAAAATATCGAGGCTCGCGCCCTTGCACTCGGTGCTGTTGAGCACGCCTCGCTCGACATCGAGCAGGAGTACTACGAGAAGTCGATTCGTTACATGGTCTACGGCAACGTGCTGCGTAACGGCACCTACCCCATCTCGGTCAGCTCGGAGCGCATCTTCCAGGCCATCGCCATCATCGAGTATGCCAAGTCGATTGGGGCCGATGCCGTGGCGCACGGTTCGACGGGTGCCGGCAATGACCAGGTTCGTTTCGACCTTACGTTCCAGATTCTGGCACCGGAGATTGAGATTATCACTCCGACGCGCGACATGACCCTCACCCGCGAGTATGAAATCAACTACCTCAAGGAGCATGGCTTCGAGGCCGACTTCCGCAAGTTGGAGTACTCGATTAACAAGGGTCTGTGGGGCACCTCGATTGGTGGTAAGGAGACACTCCATTCGGAGCAGACGTTGCCCGAGGAGGCCTACCCGAGCCAGGTTACACAGCATGAAGAGGAGACGCTGAAACTGACCTTCACCGAGGGTCAACTCTCGGCCGTAAATGGCACGCCCTATGCCGACAAGGTCGAGGCGATTCGCGCCGTCGAGGCCATAGGCTCGAAGTTCGGTATTGGCCGCGATATGCACATCGGCGATACGATTATCGGCATCAAGGGCCGTGTAGGCTTCGAGGCTGCCGCTCCGATGCTCATCATTGCCGCCCACAAGATGCTCGAGAAGCACACCCTCACGAAGTGGCAGCTCTACTGGAAGGAGCAGGTAGCCACCTGGTACGGCATGTTCCTGCACGAGGCACAATACCTCGAGCCGGTGATGCGCGACATCGAGGCGATGCTCGAGAGTTCGCAGCGCAATGTGACGGGTACGGTTGAGATCACGTTGCGTCCGCTGGGGTACACGCTCGTTGGTGTTGATTCGACGTTCGACCTGATGAAGACCGACTTCGGCGAATATGGCGAGGTGAACAAGGCGTGGTCGGCCGACGACGTGAAGGGCTTTACGAAGATTCTGGGCAACCAAATCAAGATTTACCACAACGTACAAAAACGCAACAAGCGATGATTCGTGTCGGAATTATCGGTGGCGCAGGCTACACGGCCGGCGAGTTGCTTCGTCTCTTGGTACACCACCCCGAGGCGGAGCTGACCTTCGTGCATAGCACCTCGAATGCCGGCAACCGCTTGACGGCCGTACATGGAGGCTTGGAGGGGGAGTGCGACCTCGTCTTCTGCTCGGAGTATGATTTAAGTTCGATTGATGTGCTCTTCCTCTGCTCGGCACATGGGCAAAGTTCGGTCTGGATGGCCGAACATACCCTGCCCGCCGGGTTGAAGATCATCGACCTGGCACAGGATTTCCGCGACGAGCACGACGGTTTTGTCTATGGGCTGGCCGAGTGGCAGGCCGAGAAGATTGCCTCGGCCGAGCGCATCGCCAACCCGGGATGCTTTGCCACGGCCATTCAGCTGGCATTGTTGCCGCTGGCCTCAGCCGGCCTGCTGCAGGACGAGGTACACGTTACGGCCATCACCGGCTCGACGGGTGCCGGTGTGAAACCCTCGGCAACGACCCATTTCAGTTGGCGCGACTCGAACGTCTCCATCTACAAGGCATTCAACCACCAGCACCTGAACGAAATCGGGCGCAACCTCCGTCTGTTGCAACCCTCGTTCGAGGCGGCTATCAACTTCGTGCCGATGCGTGGAGACTTCACGCGCGGCATCTTGGCAAGCGTCTACACCGAGTGTCCGCTCTCGCAGGAGGAGGCTTCGGCACTTTACCGCGACTACTACGCCAAGGCTGCCTTTACGCACGTCAGCGACCGCGCGATTGACCTCAAGCAGGTCGTAAACACGAACAAAGCCTTGGTGCAGGTGGCCAAATATGGCTCGAAACTCCACATCACGACCGCCATCGACAACCTCTTGAAGGGTGCGTCGGGGCAGGCCGTAGAGAACATGAACCGCATCTTCGGGCTCGACCCGCATTGTGGTTTGCACCTCAAAGCATCGGTATTTTAGCATGGAACTTTTCAACGTATACACACTCTATCCGCTGGAGCCGGTTCGGGGCGTCGGGAACCACGTCTACACGGCCGACGGCGAGGAGTATCTCGACCTCTACGGGGGTCACGCCGTCATCTCCATCGGCCACGCCCATCCGACCTATGTAGAAGCCTTGCAGGAGCAGGTTTCCCGATTGGGTTTCTACTCCAACTCGGTCCTCAACTCGCTGCAACAGCAGTTGGCCGACCGACTGGGAGCACTCTCGGGCTACGATGATTACCGCCTCTTCCTCTGTAACTCGGGAGCCGAGGCGAACGAGAATGCCCTGAAGGTCGCCTCGTTTCAGACGGGACGTGAGCGTGTGCTGGCCTTCAAGAAGGCCTTTCACGGCCGCACCTCGGGTGCCGTAGCCGCTACGGACAACCCAAAGATCAACGCCCCTTTCAATCGTACCGAGAAGGTGGAGTTTGTGCCGCTGAATGATCTTGAAGCGGTGCGTGAACGTCTCCACTCGAAGCAGTTTGCCGCCGTACTGATTGAGGGCATTCAGGGTGTGGCGGGTATCCATCTGCCTACGGATGACTTCCTGCGCGAACTGCGCACGCTCTGCACCGAGACGGGCACACAGCTGATTCTCGACGAGATTCAGTCGGGATATGGCCGTTCGGGTCGTTTTTTTGCCCACCAATATAGTGGCATCCGTCCCGACCTGATTACCATCGCCAAGGGGATGGGCAACGGCTTCCCCATCGGAGGCGTGCTCATCGCCCCCCACTTCGAGGCATGGCCGGGCATGCTCGGCACCACCTTTGGGGGTAACCACCTGGCTTGCGCTGCTGCCATTGCTGTACTCGATGTGATGCGTGAGGAACGGCTCATCGAGAACGCCGCCGAAGTAGGGGCCTACCTGCTCGACGAATTGCGTCGGATTCCGCAACTGAAGGAGGTGCGTGGCCGTGGCCTGATGATCGGTATGGAGATTGAGGGCTCGGCCTCGGAGTTGCGCAAACGCCTGCTCTTCGAGGAGCACATCTTCACGGGGGGCGCAGGAGCCTCGACCGTCCGTCTGTTGCCGGCACTGAACCTGCGCAAGGAGCATGCCGACCAATTCCTCGCAGCCCTAAAAAAGCTATTGTAGAATAAGTTACCCCAAGCCCCGTCCGATGTGTAAAAAGCGACTCTTGTGGATCTTTTGCCTGTCGTTCCTGTGGACTGTCAGCATGGCACAGCACACAGACGGGGAGTTTCGCGCGCAAACCGAGCACGCCTTTCTCGACTATTACCAGAAAATCGGGCTGCAAGAGAAACTATACCTCATTACCGACAAACCCTACTATAGCGCGGGTGAGAAGATCTATTTCAGTGCCTTTTTGCTCCACCCCATGCGCTTTACACCGGCCACCGAGTCGAAGTTTCTCTATGTCGAGTTAATCAGTGCCGACGGCCGCCTGATTACCCGCCTCAAAGTGCTGGGCAACGAGGGACGATTCGCCAACGCCATGCCCCTCTCCACGAAACTGGATCCAGGTCGCTACACGTTGCGAGCCTACACCAAGTGGATGAGCAACTTCGATGAGGCCTTCCTCTTCCACAAGGAGATTGAGGTGGGGAACTACATCGACGATGCCATCCAGACGCTGGTCAACTACCGCACGCTCGACGACAAGTCGGTGCTTGCCCGGATTACTTTGATGAACCATGCGCGAAAGCGTCTGGTCAATCAAGAGATTGAGTACACACTCAACCTACGCGGAAAGAGTAAAATCTACCGTTCAAAGAGCGATGAGAACGGAGTGGTGGCCATCAAATTCCGCCCCTCCAACGCTCCTGACGATTGCCTGCGATTGAAGGTTTCGGCCAATGACCGCATCCTCGAACGAACGATTCAACTCCCCTCCTTCTCGGATGATTTCTCGGTGCAATTCTTCCCCGAAGGCGGTAACCTGATTGCCGGTATACCCCAAAGCGTTGCCTTCAAGGCGATCGGCGTGGATGGTAAGGCGATCGAGGTCGAGGGTGTCGTCTGCGACAGCAAACAGGATACGCTCTGCGACCTTCGCTCGCTCCACAAAGGTATGGGGCTTGTCTTACTGACGGCCGAGCCCGAGGAGCAGTATACGGCAACCATCACCTCCGAGAAGGGGTTGACCCGCACGTTCAACCTGCCGAAAGTCCTTTCATCGGGTTGCACGGTGCAGGTAAAGCGCAGTGCCGAACTGCTGTTGATGAAGGTTTCGACAACCCCCGACTACCCCGTGTCGCGTTTGGCGGCCGTGATTCAGTCGCGGGGAATCATCGAAGCGGTCATCGAGGATCTATCCCGCCTGAAACGCATCTCAACCACCCGCATGAAGAGCGGCATCTCGCTCATTTCGATTGTGGATAAGGAGAGCCGCCAGATTGTGGCCGAGCGATTGGTCTTCATCGACAACAATGAGTTTGCAACGGCGGATATTTCGGCCAACAAAACCTCGTTCTCACCTCGCGAGCAGCTGAAACTCAACTTCCGCATTCGCAACAGTCGGGGACTGCCCGCATCGGGACGATTTGCGGTCTCGGTAACCGATACCGAAGCGGTCGAATTAGACCCTACGCGTGAAAATATTTTCAGCTACCTGCTGCTCAGTTCCGACCTGCGGGGCACTATCGAGAAACCGGCCGAATACTTCAACAAGGAGGATGAGAACCGTCGTGAGTTTCTCGACCTCGTTATGCTCACCAACGGCTGGCGTCGATACGACGTGAGCAAGATTCTCACGGGAACCTACCCCAAAGTGCAGTACGAAATCGAAAAGACGCAGTATGTCAAAGGACGTGTAACGGGACTTTTCGGCAAGGCAAAGGAGTCCAGCATCGCCATCTTCCAGAAGGGAGGAGAGATGCTCGGCCACTTCCCACTGACCCCCTCGGCGCGATTTAAGATTTCGGGTATCGACATGCCCGATACCTCCTACTACTTCATCCAGGCCCTCAACCGCAAAGGGAGCAGTCGCTCGGTGGTCATCCACATCGACCCCGAGACCTTCCCCTCGACCAACATTCCGTTGCCTCGTCCCCACTTCCAGGCCTATAAACCGGCTGTCACGGAGGCGATGTTGATGGATGCCAAAGAGAAATATTATACCGAGGGCGGTATGCGGGTTATCGACATTGACGCGGTGGTGGTAACGGCAAAGCGAGAAAGCACCTACTCCTATTCGAGCATTGTCGACGGATTCAACTCGCTCACCGACGAGCTTTCGCACTACGCTTCGGTCTACGATGCATTGCAGCGTTTCCGTGAACTCGAAGTCTTCGGTAACGAGGTGCGGGTCCGCAAAAACAGCCCTACACGCATACAGATGGCCGATGAGTCCGAGGAGGAGGCGTTGAGTACCGGCGAGGAACTCTTCGACGAGGAGGATCGTACCCCGAGTGTGCTGATTAATGGTTCGCCGGCCGACATCAGCGAGCTCGACACCTACGCCATGGAGGATATCACCAAGCTGGCCTATCTGGATGCCCAAGAGGCTATCGGGTTGAGTGGCTTGTCGCCCAACGGATTAATCATCATGGAGGTGCGTGCCAACAGCCGCCGCATCAACACCACGAATCAATCCATTGCGGAGATTTTCATCGGAGGATACTCCAAACCTGTGGAGTTCTACGCCCCTCGCTACGATAACCCCGAGGCCTCCCGCAAGAAGGACCTGCGCACTACGATTGCCTGGGAACCCGACCTGCGCAGCGATGCAACGGGCACGGCCTCGCTCTCTTTCTGGACGGCTGACCGTCCCAACGACTATCAGGTGGTACTGGAAGGCATCACCGACGAGGGCGAGTTGTGCCGAGCCACCTATCAATTGAAAGCAAAAGAACAATAAAAAAGACCGATACGATGAAAAAATTCACCTGCGTAGCCGACATCGGCAACCTGAAGGAGGCTGTGCAAGAGGCCTTGGAGGTCAAGCGCGACCGCTTCGCTTATACCCATCTGGGAAAGAATAAAACCCTCTTGATGCTCTTTTTCAATTCGAGCCTGCGCACCCGCCTTTCGACCCAGAAGGCAGCGATGAATCTCGGCATGAACGTCATGGTGCTCGATGTCAATCAGGGTGCCTGGAAACTCGAAACCGAGCGGGGCGTCATCATGGATGGCGATAAGCCCGAGCACCTCTTGGAGGCGATTCCCGTCATGGGCTCCTACTGCGATATCATCGGTATCCGCTCCTTTGCCCAATTCCGCGATAAGGCCGAGGATTACGAGGAGCGCATCCTCGAGCAGTTCATGCGCTACTCGGGGCGTCCGGTCTTCTCGATGGAGGCAGCCACACGCCATCCGCTGCAGAGTTTTGCCGACCTGATTACCATCGAGGAGTACAAAACCGTAGCACGCCCGAAGGTGGTCCTGACGTGGGCTCCCCACCCCAAGGCGCTGCCGCAAGCCGTTCCCAACTCCTTTGCCGAGTGGATGAATGCTGCGGACTACGACTTTGTCATTACCCACCCCGAGGGATACGAACTCGACCCGCAATTTGTCGGCCATGCCAAGGTGGAATACGACCAGCGCAAGGCATTCGAGGGGGCGGACTTCATCTATGCCAAGAACTGGGCGGCCTATGTAGACCCAAACTACGGTAAGGTGCTCTCGACCGACCGCTCGTGGACGGTCGACAGCGAGAAGATGGCACTGACGAACAACGCCTATTTCATGCACTGCCTGCCGGTGCGTCGCAACATGATTGTTACGGACGACGTGATTGAGTCGGAGCGTTCGCTCGTAATCCCCGAGGCGGCCAACCGCGAGATTTCGGCTACGGTGGTTTTGAAACGTCTGTTGGAAAACCTATAAACGATGGAGCAGATTACGGTCATTAAGATTGGCGGCAACGTCATCGACAACCCCACGGCACTCGCTGCCTTTGTGCGCAACCTCGTCTCATTAGAGGGGCCTAAAATCCTCATTCACGGTGGCGGGAAACTTGCCACACGGTTAGCCGAGCGCATGGAGATACCGGTACAGATGGTCGAGGGGCGTCGCATTACCGACAAGGCAACCCTCGACATCGTGACGATGGTCTACGCCGGCCTCATCAACAAGCAAATCGTTGCTGCACTGCAAGCTGCCGGATGCAATGCCCTTGGCCTCTCGGGCGCCGATGGCAACATCGGCCGTGCCCATCGTCGAAAGCCCACGCCCATCGACTACGGATTTGTAGGGGATATTGATGCGGTGGACAGCAACCTGCTGAAAACCCTTCTGGAGGCGGGTATCACCCCTGTCTTCTCGGCCATCATGCACGACGGAAAGGGAAATCTGCTCAACTGCAATGCCGACAGTGTCGCTACGGCCGTAGCCCTCGGGGCAGCCGCCATCGCCCCGACCGACCTCATCTTCTGCTTCGAGAAGCGAGGCGTATTGCGGGATGCCGAGGACGATGCTTCGGTCATCAGCCGCATCACAGCCGCAAACTATGCTGCCCTGAAGGCCGAAGGGGCTGTAAAGGGGGGTATGATACCGAAAATCGAGAACGCCTTGAAGGCGGTGGAACAAGGAGTACGCTCCGTGCGTATCAAGCATGCCGATGACCTACTTCATGAGGCAGGCACCACCATCGAAAAGGAGTAAACCACACAAACCATGAAGCCAGCAACCAACCAGGCCCTTGAACTCCTGCGTCGACTCATCGCTACCCCCTCCCATACCCGTGACGAAGGGGCAACAGCCGACCTGCTTTGCGCCTTCTTCGAGGAGCGCGGTATCGCTGTGGAGCGACTTCACAACAACATCATCGTTCGCTCGAAAGGCTACCAGGCTGGCCGCAAGACGCTTCTGCTCAATTCACATCACGATACGGTGCGTCCTGCCGCCTCCTACACACGCAACCCTTATGCGCCAACGCTCGAAGAGGGGGTGCTCTATGGCTTGGGGGCTAACGATGCCGGCGCCTCGCTCGTAGCACTCATCGAGCTCTTTCTCGCCTACTACGACCGCGCACTCCCCTTCAATTTACAGCTGTTGCTCTCGGCCGAGGAGGAGTGTGGGGGCGAGCACGGCATTCGTGCCTGCTACGACCACCTGCAGGATGTCGAAATGGCCATCGTTGGCGAGCCAACCTCGATGCAGGCAGCCATTGCCGAGCCCGGACTAGTGGTCTTGGACTGTGAGGCCAAAGGCCGAAGTGGCCATGCCGCACGGGGCGAGGGAGTCAATGCCCTCTACATCGCCCTTGACGACATCCAGCAAGTACGCACCTTTCAGTTCGAACACACATCCGCCATCCTGGGGCCCGTGCGCATGACGGCCACGATGATCAATTGTGGCACCCAGCACAATGTCGTGCCCGACTCGTGCCGCTTTGTGGTCGATGTACGCACGACCGATGCCTATACCAATGAAGAGGTGGTCGAGCTGCTCCGTGCAGCCCTCCAAAGCGAGGTTACCCCTCGCTCGACCCGCATCCGTGCCTCGGTCATCGACAAGCAACATCCGCTCGTTCGAGCCGCCGTGAAGGCCGGTGCCAAGCCCTTCATCTCGACCACCACCTCCGATCGCACGCTGATGCCCATTCCGGCACTCAAAATCGGCCCGGGTGACTCGGCTCGTTCCCACACGGCAGACGAATATGTCTTGGTAGAGGAGATTGAGCAGGGAATTGCAACCTATGTAGAAATTATTGAAAATTTAGCACAGCTATATGGCAACTAAACTTTGGGATAAGGGATTCGACACGAATGCCCTCGTAGAAGATTACACGGTCGGCAACGACCAGGAACTCGACATGCGTCTGGCACGCTACGACGTACAAGGCTCGCTGGCGCATATCCGCATGCTCGAATCCATCGGCCTGCTGACGGCTGACGAACTGGCGATATTGACCAAGGGATTGGAGCAGATTGCCGACGAAATCGAGCGGGGCGACTTCTGCATCGAGCCCGAGTCGGAGGACATCCACTCGCAGGTGGAGTTGCTCCTGACCCGCCGGCTGGGCGATGTGGGCAAGAAGATTCATTCGGGGCGGTCGCGCAACGACCAGGTGTTGGTTGACCTGAAATTGTTCCTGCGCGAGGAGCTGCGTCAACTGGCCGACGAGGTACACAACCTCTTCGATCGTCTGCAAACGCTCTCCGAACAGCACAAGGCGGTGCTGATGCCGGGCTATACCCACCTGCAAGTGGCCATGCCGTCGTCGTTTGGTCTGTGGTTTGGAGCCTATGCCGAGACGCTCATCGACGATATGCGTCTGCTGGTTGCTGCCTACGACATCGCCAACCAGAATCCCCTCGGTTCGGCAGCCGGTTATGGCTCGTCGTTTCCGCTCAACCGCACGATGACGACCGAGCTGCTCGGCTTCGAGACGCTCCACTACAACGTCGTAGCCGCCCAAATGAGTCGTGGCAAGAGCGAGCGTGCTGCAGCCAATGCCATCGCCGCCATCGCCGCCACCATCGGACGTATGGCGATGGACCTCTGCCTCTTCATGAGCCAGAATTTCGGCTTCGTGAAGCTGCCCGACAGCCTCACCACCGGCTCTTCGATTATGCCGCACAAGAAGAACCCCGATGTCTTTGAGATGATGCGTGGCCGTTGTAACCGCCTGCAGGCGCTCCCCAACGAGATGGCACTGATGCTCACCAACCTGCCCGTAGGTTACCACCGCGAAATGCAACTCCTGAAAGATATCCTCTTTCCGGCGACAACCGAACTGAAGAAGACCTTGCAGATGGCCGATTTCATGCTCTCGAATCTCTCGGTCAACGAGCAGATTCTCGAGGATACGAAATACGACTATCTCTTCACGGTCGAGGATGTAAACCGCCTTGCCCTGCAGGGTGTGCCCTTCCGTGAGGCCTATCGGGAGGTCGGCATGCAGGTACAACGGGGCGAATATCGCCCTACCCGTTCGGTGAACCATACCCACGAAGGGAGCATCGGCAACCTCTGCACGGAGCAGATTCGCCAAAAGATGGAGCGGGTGATGGCCGACCTGAAGTAGCAGGACGCACATGCGGCACAAAACACCGGCCCTATCGAGGAAAAGCGAAGAAAAATCAATAAAACGGCGAAAAAATTTTGCGAAAAGCAAAATAGTGCCTATATTTGCACTCCCGAAAGGCCCTTATGAGGCCGATTGCGTGAGCCCAGGTGGTGAAATTGGTAGACACGCTACTTTGAGGGGGTAGTGAACATTAGTTCGTGCAAGTTCGAGTCTTGTCCTGGGCACCAAAGGTTGATCGAGAGGTCAACCTTTTTTATTTAGTGGAGTGGAGTGGAGAGAAGAGAGGGAGGGGTAGAAGAATGCAAAGAGGCTCGGTCGATGACGACCGAGCCTCTTGCTACGTTTGCGTAGGTCTACTTCTGTTGCGCCTTACGAGCCTCGATACGTTTGTACCACGCCTCACGCTCGGCCGTCAAGTCGTAACCTCGCTTCGAAAGATAGTTGTTGATACGACCCTTATATTTACCGAAAATCTCGTGCTTCTTCTTCGAGCTCTCGGCATCAACAGCCAACTCACGAGCCTCCTCCAGCCAAACACGAATCTGCTCCTTCTCCTCATCGGTCAGGGTCGGAATCATATCTAGGTGCGAATCGTAGGTTACCTTCACCACACCAAAGGTCATTCCATCCTTCACAGCCGTAATCTGCTCCTCGGTCAGGTACTGCGACAAGGCAGCCGGAAAGGCAAAGTGTGAACGGTAGAGTTTGCTGTCGCACTCATAGCGGGCAAAAGCCTGCGCCTGCTGCTTCGCATCGCCCGTCAGCCCCTGCTCCTTGACTGCAGCCAGACGTGCATCACGAGCCTCGTAGATATCATTCAACTCAAAATAGCGGTTGGCAATGATATTACGCACCGCCTCGGCCGTTTGGGCATCCTCGATACCGAGTTTATCCACCACCTTTTGCGAACGAGCCAAGATGGTCTCCACATACCCCTTATCGCGCCCCTCGCTCTTCAATTCTACGGCACCGGCCGTCCAGGTCATCGCTGCCAACAGCAGCATAAAAAGCATCTTCTTCATAACTCTCCTACATTGATTGAACTACATCACACCACCTTTGGCAGCCAACGTATCGTAGTTGTTGTTCAGGTTGCGCCAATCGATACGCACGGTCGTCGGAATGGCGTTGATATATTTCTCGATATTCGTATAACCATCACCCGTGCAGTCGCCATTGGCATCCGATGCGTCGTTCGGATTCAGACCATTGGCCTTTTCCCATGCGTCGGGCATACCATCACCATCCGTATCCTGACGCGGCGAACCCTTATACTCGGGGTAACCACCCATCTGACGCGGGTCGGTGATGATACCTACCTTATAAGAATCGGCCGGCATACGACGATAGCGGAACGAGCCATCCGAAGCCTGCGACTTCTCGACAAGACCCCACGTATCACCCGGATACTTGGCAGCATCCTTCGTATAGTAAATCTCACCCGTAACGACCTCGTTGATGACAATCTCATCTACCTTATCACGACACGGAATGTTCGCACCGGCATTTTTGACTACATAATCATAGGCCTCCGAGGCAGACATAATGCGCAGGTAGGGCATTGCAAAGGGGCGCGACATGCGCATCTGCTCCGTGAAACCTTTCGTATCACGCTGACCCTCGACCTGGATACCACCGTTCCAGTTGTCGGCGGTTACCTCGGGATTTCCCTCGACAATATTACCATCGGCATACACACGGGAGTACTGCTTGTAGGGGTGCTTCGAGCGACCTGCCTCGGGCTTCAAAATACGATGGCTCACAGGCGAGTTTTTCGGCGTAGCCGGACCGGGTTTGTAGTAGTTGTTGATCATGTTGAACATCGCCGAGTAGTCGCCACCATCAACCGTGCGGCCTCGCCAGTTGAACAACACATTGTTCACGAAGTTGAAGACTCCATTCCAGCCGACCGAGGGGTTACGACCTACGTTCGACGCCCACAGATTGCGCATGAACGAGGCATTCTCGCCACCCAGCGTCGAGCCAAACGAGTGGTTATAGGTATCGAGAGCCTTGGCCGAAATCGTATTCTGGATGGTCACATTCACCGTCGGATACTTCTCCGCACGTGCCTGATAAAAGCCCTCGCTCGGGTCGTACATGTGGCGATAGAAGGAGATATTCTCATCCAAACCCCACGAGCACGAGCAGTGGTCAATCATGATATTGCCGACCGGATTACCACCGAACGAGTCCTCACGATGCCACGACATGGTCTCACCACGACGGAAACGCATGTGGCGGATAATCACATCGTGCGTATCAATCTGGAAGGTTTGTCCGGCGATGCAGACGCCATCACCCGGAGCGGTCTGTCCGGCAATCGTAATATAAGGCGCACGCACGACAATCGGCGTCTCCAAACGGATGATGCCGGCCACATTGAAGACCACGATACGGGCACCACCCTGCTCGCAAGCCCAACGGAACGAACCCTCACCGCTATCGTTGAGGTTCGTTACCACCAACACCTTACCGCCACGACCTCCGGCCGTATACATACCACCACCCTCAGCACCGGGGAAAGCGGGAATCTCGGCCTGCAACAGGTCATAGGGACGGTGTGCCCAAGGCACATAGGGGCGACCCTCGGCGGCCTCCTTTTTTACAATCGGAAGAGCTGCCTGCCAGGCCTCCTCAGAGTGCTTGGCTGCAGCACCCAACACCTCTTTGGCCTTGGCACGTGCTTCGGAGGTCAAGACCGGATATTGCGCAACCGCCGTTGCAGCGGACAACAGCGCAATAAGGGCTACAATCAGTTTTCTGTTCATCGGTTTATCTTTTTTATTGTTTATTTCGTCTTAGGCACATCGGAATGTTTTACAAAGATACGCTTTTTTTCCAATGGACAGCTATTCTATCGGGGTAAATCGCCCATATGATGCGGTGAACCGACTGCTTGCAGGGGTGAAATTTCACCCTCACGCTCAAAAAAGAGCCGCCTCCTTTGCAGGAAGCGGCTCTTATCACGGCCGAAAATCGGCCTCATGTTGCGGTCGATTACTCGGCTGCCGGATCGTAGAACTCACCGCGGCCATAGTGATCCTCCCAACCTACGGTTTGCAGGATAAGGGGGTTCTTGGCCTGAACGGTGCTCGTGAGACCGAGGAAATAGTAGCGCGGCAGATAGGTTACAACCATACCCTCGGTCGTATTGTCCGAGGTCAGGGCATCACCCTTCTTATCCTTACGCTGCAGATAGGGCTCGTAGAAGTTCGTCTTCAACTTAATCAGCAGGTTATCCAACTTATCGCTGTTGCCATGACGGCCATTGCTGTTATAGTTGACTGCGAAGCCTTTACGCCAATCACGGAACTCCTTCCAACCTTTGTGAACCGGTTTGTCAATGAGCTTCTCGGCATCCTTCTTGGCTGTAGCCTCGTCAGGATAGGTCGTGGGATCATTCTTCATCAGCTCCTCAACCTTCTTCTTGACAGCCTCTGCGTAAGCATCATCCAGCACCTTATTCTCGGCAGCAATCCAGGTTTGTGCAACGGGATCGGGCATGTTATCCCATTGGCCCTTCTCCCACGTCTTGCCACCAACACCCTTGTTGATTGACGGCTTCACCTGGAACTCCATATTGCCACGACGCTGACCATTGAAAGGCTTAAAGCCAAGATAGGTGCAGGTGTTACCACCCCAACCGGTCAAAGCCTTTGCACCAATGGTAGCAAAGCCCGTACCACCGTCAAACAAGAGCCAACGACGCATATCGTCGAAACGCTTGCCCTCGTAAGCAAACTCAATCTGACGCTCGTAGATAATAGCCTGCATACACTTCTGTGCATCACCATCCAGACCCAGCGGCAAACCATAGTTCTCATATTGAAGCGTAGTGCCATCGCTCATCGTCTTGTTGTAGCTATCGTTATAACCAGCCATGAAGCGAATCTTCTGCAACTCGGCCAAGGCAACCTCGGGATGACCGGCACCGCAGGCGATCTCCGCATAGTTGAGCATCACCTCCGTGTAGCGCATCTCCATCCACGACTGATACGAACGCTTGAAGCCTGCATCGAAAGTATAACGGTGGTTGTCACCAATCGAGGTACGCTTAATCACATACATACCCTTGGCGTTAGCCAGCAGGTTGTCGGCACCATAGGTATCCGACGACAGCGGGTCATTTACCTTTGCCTCGTCAATGTACCATACATAGTTCCACAACTGATAATCACCATTTGCATAGGGATTCATGTTGTTGGCGTTCATCGGATCACCTTGCATCGCCCAATAGATACCCGGGAAACCGAACGTACGGTAGAAACGGGTGTCACGGAACATGAACGGATGCTGCGAGTCATAGGTCAGCGTCGAAGCATCCAAATCGGTGTAGCTGTTATAGCTGGCCGGACGCTTACCATCGGCCATCGGGAAGAGGTCAACCATCATAGCCGACGGAGTGACACCGCCACCACCCATTGCATTCGAGGGACGTGCGCTGTGCTCCCACGGGTTACTACGAGCATAGTCAGGCGTCTGACCGCTGGGAATGTTGTTGAAACGAGTAATAAACACACCCTCTTGCTTCGATCTAACACCCTGCGAGCCGATTACTGAGAACATGTTCGCCCAGTCCTTGGCGGTGTTACCAATGCCGTCCGACCTGTGCTGACCGTAGTTGCCGGCCTCGATACGCGGCAGGTCGGCTACGATGATGTTGTAAGCCTCCTCATAGCGTGTCGGGTCGTTGTCGCGGTTGAAGAGCGGCGAGCACCACCATACCAATACACGAGTCTTCATAGCCAACGCCGTACCGGTCGTAATGCGGCCGTAGTTGTCGCCCTGCGCCCACTGACCGGCACCTGTCGAAGCCTCCAACAGATCGGCCGAAGTGTTCAGATCCTCCATGATGAACTCAAAGACCTCACGCGACGTATTACGCGGCATACCATCACCCGGCTCAATGGGAACCAGATCCTTCACAATGGGCACACCACCATACCACTTCCACAAGAGGAAGTAACGCCATGCACGGAGGAAGTAGAGCTGACCCAGCAACTCATCTTTCTGCTCCTGCGTGATACCGTTGCTACCCTGAATACCGATGATAGCATCGTTTACATTACGAATCAGACCCCAAGCATTGTTCTGAATGTTATCCCAACCCGAGCCCTGGAAGTAATCGGGTTGCGAATCACCGGTGAGGGTATTGAGTTCGCTGAGCGGGTTTACGAAGATACCGAAGCCCGAGAACTCCTCAGTACACTTCGACCAATCATCGTTCTTACCCGTTGAGGTGTAACGCCAGTCGGGGTTACCATTGGGGTTGGGCAAGCAGAACGAGTAGCAGTCGTTCACACGACCGATACAACCGGCGTAGTCGTCGTAAAGCGCGGGGTTCGCCAAGTCGTAGTTCTTCTTCTCCTCCAAGAAGTCCGTGCTGCACGCAGTGAAACCAACAGCGGCAAGCAGCGCAAGACCTGCAATTTTAATATTTACTTTTTTCATAGACTTTTAGGCATTAGAAGGTTACATTAACACCAATCGTGAACTTGCGCAGCGTCGGGTACGAACCGTAACCACCGGCCATCGGATCGATGAAGTTGTCAGGATAGGGGTTGTAGAAGTCGCAGATGTTCTGACCCGTTACGTTTACACGAACGGCCGAGATACCAATCGGCTGCAACCACTTCTTCGGCAGCGAGTAGGCCAACGTCAAGCGGTTCAGGCGAACGCGCGTACCGCTGATGCGCCAGAAGGTCGAGGTCACCGAGTTTACATCCGAGTAAGCGAGGTTCGGATAAGCACCATCACGATTCTCGGCCACTACGAGGTTGCCGGCTGCATCGTATACATCCTGATACGAGAACATGTTATCCACATTCCAGAACGAAGGAACATTCGTGTACTCCAACGCCGTAGCACTCGTGTTGATGGCCGACGAAGGAACGAACGAATAACCACCCCACGAAGCCGAAATCTGAGCCGTCAGCGAGAGCCCCTTCCACTCGGCCGAGAGGTTAGCCGTCAGGCCATAGGGGTTCGAGCGGTTCGACAGGTGTACCTGGTCGAGCTCGCTATCCACGATACCATCGGGAGCACCATAGGTCTTCGTAGCCTCGTCATACTGACCACGAACATCCTTGTAGATCAACATACCGGGGCGAACCTCGTCCATCGTCATACCCATATACTTCGTAATACCATTCAGGTTGAAGTACTCCTCGATATCCTGGAACGAACGGAACATACCTACGCACTGCATACCCCAGGTACCCAAATCGGTACGGTGACCGGGCTGCAACACGCGATAGTAGCTCTTATCCGTCACCCAGTCCATTACAAGCACCTTGTTGTCCGAGTAACCGGTGTTGATACCGATCTTATACTTGAAGTCCTTGCCGATGCGGTCGCTCCAGTTAGCCGAGAACTCGATACCCCAGCTATCCATCTCACCAAAGTTTTGGTAAGCCGACTGGTTACCGGCAATACTCGGGAGGCTGGCCTTATTCGGCATCAGCATCTCGCGATCCCACTGCTTGTAACCCTCGATCGTGAAGCCCAAGCGGTTGTTCAGCACGTTCCAATCGATACCGACGTTCATCTTGTACGACTTATCCCAGTGCGAATCGGGGTTCACACCTGCGATGTTCTTGTTCAGCGTCACGCGGCTACCGGCTTGCGAGTCAGCCTTCTCACCAAAGATGGCACCCTTATCCTTATCCATGGCATAGGAGCGAGCCCACTGCCAAGCGGTCAGGTTATCACGACCCGTCAAACCGAACGAACCACGAATCTTCAGGAAGTCAACCCACTTCACATTGTCAGCAAACCAGCTCTCCTTCGACACTACCCAACCGAGCGAAGCCGAGGGGAAGTAACCCCAGTAGTTGTCGGGAGCAAACTTCGTCGAAGCATCCGTACGGAACAATACCTCCACGAGATACTTATCGTCATAAGCGTAGTTTACACGACCCAGATACGACAACGAACCCGACTCATAGCGACGGAACTCGGTCGTCATCGTAGCATCAGCACCTACGGCGTTCGACTGACCCGTACCGAACACATACGGATCGGTTACATAACCGGTCAGGAACTCCGACTCAGCCTCCGACTTCTCAATCGAGAACATAGCACCGACCGAGTGCTTGCCGAACGTGCGAGCATAGTTTACCTGGAAGTTCATCTGATAGTTGTCCACGCGGTTCATCGTACGTGTCAACTGACCCGGGTTGTTCACTGAACCACCGTTCGGAATCACATTACCCTGATTTACGGGGATGATGTTCGAGTCGCTGTAGAAACCATCAATCTCCTCCTGCGTCATCTCGCCAACCGGCGTATAGAGGTGCTCACCCGAACCGAAGCGGGTCGTCATCTGATAGAGGTTGTAGTACGAACCCTCCTGATTGGTCTTCTCGGTCGAAATCGACTTCGAGTAGTTTACGCGAGCGGTCAAACCCTGCAGGGGAGCCCACAACGTACCAAAGTCATACTCGGCATTCAGGCCGATGTTCATGTTCGACGACATCGTGCGCTGGTAGTCACCATTATTTTGCAAAGCATCGAAGTGATACTCCTGCACATTATTCTGCTTGGCGTTGCTTACACCATACATAGCCATCGCCTTGCCGTCGATATACTCCGGAATGTAACCCGGGCGAGTCAGCGAGGTGTAGTAGTCACGGTTCTTATCCTCGTTACCACCGGCCTTGATATACGGCACATTCTTCTCACCGTAGTCGCCCGTCAGACGCATGCCGACACGCAGACCCTTACCAATCTTCACGTCGATACCGGCGTTGTAGCTCCAACGGTCGTAGTCAAGCTTGCCCATATTACCATCCTGGTTGAAGTACGAAATACCACCGAAGTAGTTGGCCTTCTCCGTAGCACCCGAGATGTTGAGTGCGTGCTTGTGCGTTACAGCCGTATCCCAATACTTCTCCAAGAGGTCGTAGTTGAGCGACTTCATTGCCTGCAACTCATCTGCCTGGAAGAGGTCATACTGATTGTTCAGCTGCGTGTTCTTCGGGTCAGCAGCAGCAACAGCATTGTACAGACGACCATACTCATAGGTGTTCAACATTTTGGGATGCGAGAAGGTGTCAGCCAAACCAATCGTACCGCTGTACGAAATCTTCGGAGCACCCATCTTACCCTTCTTCGTCGTTACGAGGATAACACCGTTTGCAGCACGCGAACCATATACAGCTGCCGAAGCATCCTTCAATACCGAGATGTTTTCGATCATCGACGGATCGAGGTTGTTGAAGGCCTCCTCACCGAGGTTCTGGTATACGTTACCTACCTTCACATCGTTCGGATAGATGTAGCCGTCGATGACGTAGAGCGGCGACTGCGAGTTAGCACCTACACTGCTCAAATCATCAGCATTACGGATGTAGATCTTGGCAGCCTCACCCGGACGCGTATCGCCACCCGACACCGAGACACCATTGATCAAGCCCGAGAGGGTCGATGCCAGGTCACCCGATGCGAGGTCCTGAATATCATCCATCGGCACCGTAGCCACCGAACCGGTCAGGTGCGCCTTCTTCTGCGTACCATAACCTACAACGACTACCTCCTCGATCTGCTGCTTATCCTCTTTCAGCACGATCTCGGTCTTTGCCAAATCCGAGATGTTCTCGGTGATATAACCGATGTACGACACCTGCAACTCGGCACCTGCCGGCACTGCGATGGCGAACGCACCATCGATGCCCGAGGTCGTACCGTTGGTCGTACCCTTTACGATAACCGTAGCACCGATTACGGGCTGACCCGCCTCGTCTACGATCTTACCTTTATACTGTGTTTGCGCCGAGGCCGACAACACGAAGAGTGCCATCACGAAACTCAGGCAAATACCCAATATTTTCTTCATAATTCTTTTTGTATTAATTGGTTAATACTCTGTGCTTCGTGATTACAACCAACGCGGGTCACCGGCCGTGATACCTGCTGCAGGCTTGAAGTTTACACCACCATTGGGCTGCGAGAAATCGAGCGGCTTATTCAGGTTCTCAGCCGTGAAGCCCGGATCCTCATACTTGTCGCAGTAGTTGTTCTTCGTGTCATCACTGGCATTACCCTTCGTCGGGCAGTGCATTACATTGCCACCCAACACCTTCGTACAACCGCGGCTCAATACCTTGTGGATATTGTAGGTGTCGTAGAAAATCGTGTTTTGGAAAGCCGAAGTACCCTCATAACCTACACGGTTACCGAAATCCTTGTTCGGCGTCATGCGGTTGAGCGTACAATTCTGAATGCTGAACATACCATTGTTCGAGCCATAGGTCTTCGTGAAGCCCTTCTGATAACCGAACTGAATGAAATATGCCGAACTGCTCATTGCAGCAGGGTCATATACATTATAGATGGTCGAATTAGCAAGATAGATGTTGAAAATCGAACCCTTACCGCCACCATAGGGCCACAAGAACGATTTGTGCGATGCATTGTTCGGGCAGTTGACCTGAATAATACAGTCGGCAATGCGGAGTTCCTTAAGCGCCCAGTTGGTCGAAGGACTCTGCGAGAAGAAACCACGCTTCACCTCCTTCACCCAGCAACCCTCGATACGAATCGGATTCGTGCAGTGGTAGCAACTCTCCGCACCCGTCTCAATGCTCGGAGTGGGATCCATCGTAATCACACCACACTTCTCTTTGTCAAGACCCGAAGCGTCGATGTTCATAAACTTCAACTTCAGACCACCACCCGTCTCAAAGTAGGCGTTATTGGCCAAAATAACGGTCGGCTTGCTCTGACGGTCACCGCGTACGCGAGTCGGCTGAATGTCGCACTCTGCTACAGTGGCCATGTTGTAGGTTGCACCCGGCTCCAGGTCGAATGCGATCTCAAAGTTGGGATCGGCAGCACGCTTGGCTGCAAGCGTCTCGGCGTTCTCGGCGATGTAGTTCGTGATGAACGCACCCAGATCCTCCGATACGGGAACCGGAATACCCTCGATCTTCGTGTTCATGTAGTACTCCGCAGCCACGGCAGCACCGGTGTTGTTCAGCTTCTCGTTACCCAGCGTCTGGACCGAAATCTTGTAGTCCGAGTCCTCGGCCAGCGGGAAGAAAACAGCCGCACCATCAATCTTCTGGTTGTCAACGAGCACCTCGGGGTTAGCGGGGTCGTTCACATTCCACACACTGCACTGGTAGCCACCGGCACCCATTACAGTAGGCCACGACACCTTCACCTGCTCCACACCGCTTGCATCGGTGACAAAGGTGTAGGTAAAGCCGTCAGCAGCGGGCGACTCCAGCTGAACGCCGGATACACCTGCCGAGAAGATCTCATCATCAACGCCTTGCGCGCACGAAGCGGCAAAAAGCATCGACACGATGGTGAGTCCTCCCAAGAGCCTCATTTTCAATGTCATCTTTTTCATAGGCTAATAATTAATTAAGTTAAGTTAAAAAAAGGTGTTTTTGTTTTACTTGTGTTTGTCTGTCGTTTTTGGGTTTGTTCAAAAAAATGTTCCGCAGGTCTTTGTTCAAAATCGGTAGTCGGCATTCCATAACTTCCACGATATTTTACTAAATTGTTGTCACACACTTCAATCCAGCGAATGTCCAACCGCCTTTCTTTGATGAAAAGACGAGTGGATTGGTCGATTTTTCCGATACGCAGATTATCAACCAATTACAAGTTGCAGATTTGAATGGATGGGGATATTTCGTAACCTTTTGAGTTACCAAATCGGTTACCGAGCAAGAAAACACGCCCCGATGAGCAGCCTTTTGTTTCTAAAATTTTTAACTAACGCCGCCAATTTGTATCTGTTTTTGATGATTTAGTTTTGATATTTGAACAAAACGGGCTGATTTTTTTGAAAAAACTTTTTTCTATGCGGGATATTTTTATATCTTTGTATATTGGATTGTGGTCTGCAAATTCCCTCAAAACGAGCATTTTACGCGCAATTAATTGATTTTTAATTAGTTAATAATTTGGCTGATAACGATTGATATACAAGTAGGATTTGTGTTCCGCATTTGTCTTTTCATCAAAGAAAGACAAGTGGAATACTTTTTTAGGCAAAAACACGAATTGATAGATAAGATAACAAAAAAACACCTTTTTAACTTAACTTAATTAATTATTAGCCTATGAAAAAGATGACATTGAAAATGAGGCTCTTGAGTGGTCTCGTCATCGTGTCGATAGCCTTGGCGGCAGGTTCCTGCGCCCAGGGTGCCGACTGTGATGAGGTCTTCTCGGCCGGCGTGACCAACACTCAGTTGGAGTCGCCTGAGCTCGACAACTCAAGCTTTACTCCGTTTGAAACAGAGGAGGGCATGAAGTTGCAAGTATCGTGGCCGGTAGTCTATGGCGCCGGTGGTTACGAGGTAAAAGTGGCCAATGCGGAGACCCCAGAAGAGTTGTTGTTTGATGCAGTGGTAGACGGTTGCACGGTGATGGTTCCTGGTGTAGCTGAATATCAAACTTATGCAGTGAGCGTGAAAACGCTGGGAAATAAGCGATATAATAATAGCGAGGCTCAAACCGCTTCGGCGTACAACTACACGGTTGCTCCTACGCGTATATCGCTTCCCTCGTCGTGCGAGATTTCGACGTACATTACTGAGCACTATCAGGCTCCCACTGCCCCGAGTCTGGGTGTGATTTATCAGTTGGAGGCTGGTGGTACATATACCTTGGATGCTCCCATCGACTTCAATGTTGACAAAGTGCAATTGCTTGGTGATGCAGAGAATCGTCCGACCATTACCATTTCGGGTAGCGGTGCACTGCTGACGCAGGCCGGCCTGCAGGTGCGCAACATCAATTTTGATTGTACCAGCGCTACGAATCGTGGTTTAATAATGATGTCGCCGAACCCGAACAGCAAAATTTCGACGGCGAATTTGGGCTATAAAGCTGATGGCGCAAATCAAGATTGCTTTGTGATTGTTGACCCTATTATTTTTGCGGATTGCTGGGTAAAAAATCTTCCCAACGCATTCCTTGATGACAATCAGAAAAAGTACGCTCTCGCAGATTTCCGTATTGACAACTCGATTATTCAGTTGAAAAATGAGGGCACGAATGGTTTTATCAAATTTGACAAAGGTGGCTATTTGATTCAGAAGATGACCTGGACAAATTCTACTATCTACAACTCTGTTCAAAATGATAACGAGGTCTATGCTATCCGTTTCTCCAACCAATCGAACGCTCAACCGAAGAAAGTCTTCGGTAATTCGAGAAACTTCTTGGAGTATACGATTAAAGATTGTACGATTGCTCGTATCTTCCCGAAGAAAGATTGGGCTAACAACCTGCCTAACACACAGAACAACAACAAACTCTGGTGCCACATCGAGAATACCCTCTTCTTTGATATCTATCGCTTAGAGAAATTCATTCAGTCGCAGTGGTATACGACGACACCCAATAATGTGCTCTTCTGTTCGCCCAAAGCCAAATATAATGCAAATGATGCATCAAAGAAAGACAAGCTTGGCAATGCTTGGACACTTAACGAAGATCCTGGTTTCACCGAGACATCATTCCCTGCTTTGCGTTTGGATGCTCCCAATGGCGGCCTTAATCTCAAAGCGACTTCAGGCACCTTGGCTCCGACCATTGGCGACCCGCGTTGGTTGAACTAATTTGTTACCTTATAAAGATAAGCAACAATGAAGAAAATATATAGTATTTGTCTGTGCATGGCAGCGATGCTTCTGTCGCTGACAGCCATGGCACAGCAGACGGTCAAAGGTACCGTCGTAGACGAGGCGGGACAGCCGGTAATCGGTGCTACCGTAATCGTGAAGGGTACAAATCAGGGTACGACGAGCGGTATCGACGGCTCGTTCCAGATTGCTGTACCGGCCGAGGGTGAGTTGCAGATTTCGTACATCGGCTACATCACCGAGAATGTAAAGGATTTCAAAGATTCGAAGATTGTCCTGAAGGAGGACCGCCAAAACATCGAAGAGGTTGTCGTTGTGGGTTACGGCTCGCAGAAGAAGGCGCACTTGACCGGTTCGGTGGCCACGGTGGACATGGACGAGGTGACCGACATCGTTGGCGGTGACCTTGGCTCGGCTCTGGCCGGTATGATGAATGGTGTGTCGGTATCGACGACCGACAGCCGTCCGGGTGGTCGCGCTACGATTTATGTGCGTGATGCAGGTGTCTTTGGCGATATTGGCTCGAAGGCACAAGAGCCGCTTTACGTTATCGATGGTTATGTATACCCGAATGACGTACAAGTAGGTTATGGCACGACAAACCTTGGTGCAGAGACTTTTGCCAACCTCGACCCCTCGACCATCGAGTCGATTTCGGTGTTGAAAGATGCCTCGGCTGCCGTGTATGGTGCTCGTGCAGCAAACGGTGTCGTATTGGTAACGACGAAGCGCGGTAAGCAGGGTGCTCCGCAGATTTCGTATAGCGGCACTATCGGTATCGCAGATGCTGTGTCGCATCCCAAGATGCTGAATGCTCACCAGTATGGTCAGCTCTACAACATCGCGCAGTTGGGTGATCCGCGCAACGTAGATGTTAACTTCGACGAGCGCAAGAGTCTCTTCCAGCGTGATGAGTTGCAGGCCATGAAGGGGCTGAACTACGATCTTCTGGACAAATATTGGGAGGCTTCGATCATGCAGAAGCACAGCTTCAACATGACGGGTGCTACGGAGAAGGCAAACTACTTTGCCGGTATCTCATACTTTGATCAGGATGGTAACATTGGCAATCTCGACTACAATCGTTGGAACTACCGTGCCGGTATCGACGTGAAGATTACCAATTGGTTGAAGGGTAGCCTCTCGGTGACGGGTGACTATGGTAAGAAGAACAAGCCCTATGTCAAGATTGGTGGCGGTAGCGAGGATGAGCGCGACTACAACAAACTGTTGCGCCACCCGCAGTACATTCCTGAGTATGTAAACGGCTTGCCGATTGCCGCTTATGGTGTTTCGGGCGAGAAAGCAAATGATGTCGAGCTCTACCACTTTGCATTGATGCAGGAGCAGGGTGACTACTCGAACACGATGACCTCGAACATGAACATTGCCGGTAACCTGCAGGTAGATTTCGAGCAGTTGTGGAAACCGTTGAAGGGTTTGTCGGCTCGCATGAGCTACTCGAAGTCGATTTCGACCGACAAGGGCAACCAATATGCTTCGGATTTCACCATCTATGAGATGGCCACTCGCTCGGGTTCGGGTGAGCACCTCTACACGCCGGTAGCAGGTCAGGATTATGAGGCGTTGATGGATATGGAGAATTTCACGGAGTTGAAATTGGCCAACGCAAATGGTGGTAATGGTACGGGTCTGTTGCGTCGTACAATGAACCGCACGGACAACTACCAGCTCAACTTCCAAATCAACTACAACCGTACATTCGGCAAGCACACCGTAGGTGCGATGTTCAACATCGAGAAGGCAGAGGCTGAATCGGAGTATCTGGAGGGTAATGTTTCGGAGCCCTATTCGTTCACGACAGGTCAGTCGAACTCAGCTGTGGGTACCACCAACAACACGGTCTTTACTCGCTCGGAGTCGGGTTCGCTGGCTTACCTGGGTCGTATCAACTATGCTTATGCCGACAAGTATCTTCTCGAGGCTGTATTGCGTATCGACTCGTCGACGAAATTCTCACCCGACAACTACTGGGGTTACTTCCCCTCGGTATCGGCCGGTTGGGTAATCTCGAAAGAGGGTTGGTTTGCTGACAATGTGAAGTGGGTGGACTTCCTCAAGCTGCGTGGCTCGTTCGGTTTGACGGGTCGTGATAACGTGGCTGCTTGGCAGTGGATGCAGGTTTATAATCAAGACGCCAACCAAGGTCCGGTGTTTGGTGAGGGTACAAGCAATCCGTCGGGCAACCGTATTACCATCAATAACGATACGGCGTCGGTGAACCGCGATATCCATTGGGATAAGTCGTACAAGATGAACATCGGTTTGGATTGGAACGTACTGAACAACCGCCTTGGTTTCGCTATCGAGGGTTACAAAGAGTGGAACCGCGAGATGGCTATTTATTTGGCACGCGATGTTGCCGGTACGGTGGGTACCCGTTCGAGCAACGTGAACATGGGTGAGATTGACAACTGGGGTATCGAGTTCTCGGCTAACTGGAGCGACCGCATCGGTAAGGACTTCAAATATAAGATTGGCATTCAGACCGGTTACTCGGACAACAAGGTGCTCTTCATGGACTTCCAAAGCAAGGAGAACAACTACTATCAGTTGATCCATCCGGGCCAGCGTACCGATGTAGGTACATGGGGTATGGAGTGCATCGGTATGTTCCGTTCATTCCAGGATATCGAGGAGTACTTTGACAAGTATGGTATTACCAAGTATATGGGTCTCAACAAAGAAGAGGTCGTTCCCGGCATGCTGATTTACAAGGATATACGCGGACACGCCATCTTCTCTGAGGCTGACGCTCAAGGTGTTCAACATGTTATCGGTTATGAGGATGCCGATGGCTTGGTAGAACGCGATTTTGACCAAGTTCGTCTTTCAAATCGCGCCAATCCTTACGGTTTGACCGTAAATCTCGGTGCTGAGTGGAAGAGCCTTTCGGTGAATGCACAGATCTCGGCTTCGTGGGGCGGTTACACCTTCGTACCTAATGAGGCTCGCAAGACGTCTGAGTTGAAGTATGCTAACGTACCTTCATTCTGGAATCCGGCCGATGTCTTCGTTTACCAAGATATCTACGACGCCGATGGCCACCTGCTCGTGGCTCAAAACCTCAATGGTTCGATGCCGAGTCCTGCCTACTCGGATATCAACACGGTTGAGTCGTCGTTCTGGCGCGTAAGCGATGCACAAGTAACGTTGCGTCGTCTGACGTTGGCCTACACGCTGCCGAAGGAGTGGCTGAAGCCGATTGGTATCTCGTCGGTGCGTTTCAACGTAACGGGTACGAATCTCTTCAGCTTCTACAACCCCTATCCCGACAACTTCATGAGCCGTCTGTCGGGTACCTATGGCAAATATCCGAGACTGCGTAACATCACGCTCGGTGTCAATGTAACCTTCTAATCGTATGACAAGGATGAAACAGATTATGAATACAAAAATCGTTGCTCTGGCTCTTGCCACGATAGGTCTCGGCCTCACCTCGTGCAGCGACGAGTTTATGCAGGAGAAGAAAGACCTGAACAAGGTCAGCGAGATCATTTACGATGACTATAATGGAGCGCGTGGCCGTGTTGACGACGTCTACAGCTGGGCTCAGCCCGATGGTAGCAAGTCGGTAGACGCTGTAACAGGCGCCAACAACTTAGGCTCGGATGATGATATCCATGGCAAATCGACCGAGGAGTATGTTGGTTTGGGTAAGTTTGTAGACCCCCAAATCGAGTTGGCTCCCAGTGGTGAGAATGTCGCCCCTGACTTTTTCCAAAATGAGAATAAGGTACAATCGTCGCCATGGGGTATTATCCGTAATATCAACGATGCCATTCGTGGCATCTCGAACGGTAACCTTTCGGAGTCGGAGAAGAACGAGTTGCTGGGTCAGCTCTATTTCTGGCGCGCTTGGCGTTATTATAACTTTGTGAAGTGGTATGGTGGTGTGCCTATCATTACCGAGGTATTGGAGCCTGTTGAGGGACCGGGTACACCCCGCTCGTCGGCCAAGGAGTGCTTCCAACTTATTTTCGATGACCTGGATAAGGCCGCCGAGATGTTGAAGGAGGCCACGACAAATGGTGGATGGAAAGATTCGGCTACGGATTGGGGTCGTGTGACGACCGGTACAGCTATGGCACTTAAGGGTCGTGTGATGAACCTCTGGGCCAGCCCGATGTTCAACCGTAAAAATGACCCTGCTCGTTGGGAGGCCGCTTACAACTATATCAAAGAGTCGATTCCGGTAATTAACTCGTGTGGTTATGGGTTGGTAGATGCTTCGACGGCAAATGCCAAGGCTTGGGCTGATATGTTTGTAAGTAGCAGTTACAAGAATCCGGAGGCTATCATGTTGACGCTCTACAATACCATTGATAAGCAAGCAGATAGCGACCACTCGAAGAATAGCAAATGGGAACAGTCGATTCGCCCGAAGAATACCGATGGTAATGGAGGCAAGAAACCTTCGCAGATGATGGTAGACCTCTTCCCGATGAAGGATGGTAAGCGTCCGTCGACCTATTCGGCCTACTACAACCTGCCTGCTTCGGAGATTGAATACGATGAAAACTGCCCGTGGATGAACCGCGACCCGCGTTTCTATCGTACCTTCGCTTTCCCGGGTGTACGTTGGACTTATAACGGAACGCCTTCGTCGGCAATTTATCCCGCTGCTGCAGACTATACGGTATGGAGCTATGTATGGTATCATGATGATAACAAAGAAAATGTAGCCAAATTCCGCAGCTCAGCCGGTAGTATGGGTCCTGATGGAAACGAGAGTGCAAAAGCCTTCTATATTCGTAAGCGTTCGTGCGATGCTGATGTCTCGACTGCAAATTATGTATACGCTGCGGGCTTCGATATGTCGGCTACGCCTTGGATTGAGATTCGCTATGCCGAGGTACTTTTGAACTATGCCGAGGCAGCTGCCGGTGCCGGCCAAATGAGCGTTGCTATCGATCAGTTGCGTGCTCTGCGTCAGCGTGTAGGCTACACGGGAGATTGCGGTATCGATGGTTCGATGGATCAAAATACGACAATGGCTGCCGTGCTGTACGAGCGTCAAATCGAGCTCGCTTATGAGGGCAAGCGATTCGACGATATGCGTCGTTGGATGCTTTACGATGGTGGTGCTACGCAGGTGTCGGGAGCTCCTGTAACCTGGGCTCCTTCGGGCTGGAATAACAACACTTGCGAGTGGCTGGGCTTCAATGCGTTCAATGGCCAGCGTCGTGAGAACTACGAGTTCTATGCTACAACGAATGAGGACTTGGATGCCGATGGTATCAAAGACCCGCTGATTGGTGGTATTAACACCGAGGACGACCCAATTGTTGCTGCCGGTGTAGCACGTCCGGCCGGTATCAACCTCAATGATGCCACCGATACCGATTGGGAGGCTCTGAAGGCTTGGTATGACCAGAATTTGGCAAGCCGCAAATTCTCGGGTGACGACTACCATGATCAAACCGGTGTTTCGTTTACTATTAACTTCCGTCCTCAGTACTACTTCTTAGGTCTGGCCGGTCGTGGTATCAACAACAACACGACACTTGAGCAAACCATTGGTTGGACAAATCCGAAACAGAATGATGCTGCGGGTACCTTCGACCCGCTGGCCGAGTAATCGACCTGCATCAACATACAAAAAGAACGCTGGCCGCAATGGTCAGCGTTCTTTTTTGGTTTGCCGTAAGCCCTTAACGAATCTGCGGGGTGCAGTTCTCGAAGCGATGGTGGCGGGTCATCTCGCCCGAAATCTCGGTTTGAAGTTCCTTGCCACACAGGTCAAGCGAAAGGTTTTCGAAGAGCAGGTTGCGCACATCCACCAGACGCATCTCCTGCTTATCGCTCACCACCTCGAAATTGCGCAACGTAATACCATCGGCATCCACCACATCAATCACATAGGGCGACGGCTTTGGTTTATAGACGCCATAGGCGGTCTTCGAGGTATCACGACGAGTGTCGGCCGAGACATTCTCGATGATGATGTTCTGGGCCGGACTTTCGGGGATTCCCTGCACATAGACCAACTCACGACAACCCTCAACAGCCACCTCGCGGATACGCACATTGCGGAATGCCGGGGTCATATGGGTCAGCGGAGGTGCCGGAAGGCGCGAAGCCAGGCCTCCGACGAAGTTCGAGGTACCCAACATCTCCCAGGCCATGGCTCCGGCCTCGGTTTTCAGGCGAATGCGCTCGAAGTAGAGGTTCTCGCCACCACCGCCACGCGGACGGCGGGTCTTGAGGCGGATGCCGACACGGGTGCCCTCGCATACGCAGTCATGGGCATAGAGGTTGCGACACCAGCCGGCCGTCTCCGAGCCAACGGTCAAGCCACCCATGCCACGCAGTGCCAGATTACGACGGAAAACAATATTCTCCGAGGGGCGTCCCACGCGGTAGCCAAACTCGTTACGACCGCCCTTCACGGCAAAGTTATCGTCGCCACAGTCGGTCGTTACATACTCCACCAGCACATAGCGACAGCAGGTAATATCGACACCATCGCCACACGGAATGCCATACGACGAGATACGCACGCCACGAATCACCACATTTTCGCAATAGACCGGAGCCACATTCCAGAACGAAGTATTCTCCAACGAGACCCCCTCCAGATAGACATTCTTACACGCGATGGGGCCAAAGAAGGTCGGCAACTGAATCGTGCGCCCCTTTTGGCCGTCGAACAGACGCTCCTCGACCGGTGTATCGGGATCGATGTCACCATCGTTCTGCGGACGACCCTCACGAATCGTACCGCCTTGCGCCGGGCCAATCAGGCGACCCTTTCCCGTTACGGCGATATTCTCGGCCCGATGGGCATAGATGCAGGCTCCCAGCGAATAGAGTTCCACACCGGCATTGGTCGTAAAGACGGCCGGCAGGAAGTCCTTTACCTCACCGCTAAAACGCACCTCGGCACCCTCCTCGATATGGAGTTCGATGTTGCTTTTCAAGATGATGCGCCCCGTATGCCATACGCCTTTGGATAGCACTACTCGGCCGCCACCCTCGCGCGAGAGGTGGTCAATCGCACGTTGAATATCACGTGTCCGCATGCGTGTATCAGCCACAGGCTCCAACCGTACCGTCACATCGCGGAAGGTCGGTTTTTGAAGTTGGGGCATATAGAACGGAGCCTCAATCGGGGCAATTTCGGCCGGCAGGGCATCAGCTCCCACCTCCTCCATCGTAGGGATACGCTCGGTGGTCTGTGCCGCAGCCGAGAGGCACAGGGAGGCGCAGAGCAGTGTCAGTAGTTTTTTCATTGGTTGGTACGCTTTAGGTTACTCTTCTACGATGCGAATCGACAGAATCAGGTCGCCCTGACGGATGTCATCAATCACATCCAACCCCTCAACCACCTTACCAAAGCAGGTGTGGCGGCCGTCGAGGTGCTGCGTATTTTCACGGCAGTGGCAGATGAAGAACTGCGAACCGCCCGTATCACGTCCCGCATGGGCCATCGACAAGACACCTCGGTCGTGGTACTGACGCGGAGCCTCGGTCTCACACTTGATGCGGTAGCCCGGGCCACCCGTACCATCGCCACGCGGGCACCCGCCCTGAATCACAAAGTCGGGAATCACACGATGGAAGGTCAGGCCATCGTAGAAATTGTGGGAGGCAAGCTCCACAAAGTTAGCCACCGTACCGGGCGTAGCATCGGCATACAATTCGGCCTTCATCAATCCCTTCTCGGTCTCGATCAGGGCATACAAGATTTTCTCACTCATAGTTGTAGAAATATGAAAGGTTTTTAATGGATCAGGTGATGCCGTGCGACGACCATACAACCAGGCAATCGCCACGGCTATACCGAGCACCAGCAGCAGGGCACCTATGCGGATCGTCGAACGCTTCATAGATGCAAATTTACGATATAAAAGCGAAAAAACGGATATTCGACACAAAATACGGGATTTTTTCGCTATCTTGCCATGCAAAGAGACTCGCTATAGAACAAAAAACACAACCGATATGATCAAAAAACTCGCTTTAGGAATTGCCGTTTTGCTCTTGACCGCAACGACACTCTCGGCACGTCATCGTGTCGAATCGGGCCCGCTGACCCTGTGGTACAAGGCTCCGGCAGCCGATTGGAACGGGGCTCTTCCCATCGGAAACGGCCGTTTGGGAGCAATGATTTTCGGCAATGCCGACAATGAACTCCTGCAACTCAACGAGAATACGCTCTACAGCGGTGAGCCGGCCACCCGTTTTACGGACCTCGACATCACACCGGCATATCCCGAAATGGTACGTCTGCTCGAAGAGGAGCGTTATCAGGAGGCCTCGGAGTTGCTTAAGCAGTGGACCGGTCGTCTGCACGAGTGCTACCAGCCACTGGGCGACTGGCACATCCGCGACTACCGCGGCGGCAAAGCAAAGGCCTATCGTCGCTCACTCGATTTGGAGCGTGCCGTTGCCACGGTGCAATACGAGCGTGACAACTATCAATTCCGTCGTGAAATCTTCGCTTCGCATCCCGACGAGGTGATTGTGATGCGTCTGACAACCAACTGCCCCGTAGGTTGGGATATTGCTGTCAGCCTCTCCTCCCCTCACCCCGTGAAAACCGCTATCGATGCCCGCAAGCAGCTGGTTTCGATGAGTGGCCGTGCCCCGGGGCGTGTCGACCGTCGCAACTACTCCGATTTTGAAGCGTGGGGGCATGAGGCTCGCCACCCCTATCTGTTCAATGCAGATGGCTCACGAACCGGTAAACCCCGTGTACTCTATGCCGAAGATATGAATGGCCTCGGTATGTTCTTCGAGAGCCGTCTGGAGGTGCATGTCGACGACCCCAAGGCTCAAATTACCGATTTGGGTGCCCAGTTGCGTATTCGTGGTGCAAAGGAGATTCTGCTGGTATTCTCCGCAGCAACAAGTTTCAATGGTCCTTTCAAGAGCCCTTCGAGCGAAGGTGTCGATGCTGCTAAATTGGCCATGAGCCACCTCAAAAAAGTGCGCACAAAGACCTACGATCAACTACTCGCCGACCACGAAGCAGACTACCGCACCCTGTTTGGTCGGTTGTCGTTGGAACTGCCCACCGAGGCGGAGGCCGAAGCCTTACCGACCGACCTGCGCATTCAGCGGTATGCCGCAGCAACTCGCACGACCGGAAAACCCAACGATCAGGCTCTCGTAACGCTGCTATTCCAGTATGGTCGTTACCTGATGATTAGCGGTTCACGCGAAGGAGGTCAACCGCTCAACCTGCAAGGCATCTGGAACAAGGACATCATCCCCTCGTGGAATGGTGGCTACACGGCCAATATCAATGCCGAGATGAACTACTGGCCGGCCGAGGTAACCAACCTTTCGGAGTGCCACGAACCCTTCCTGCGCATGGTGGAAGAGTGTGCCGAAACGGGTGCTGAGACGGCACGCAACATGTATCATCGTCGCGGTTGGGTGGGGCATCACAACTGCTCGATCTGGCGCGAGACCTACCCCAACGACGGAGGTGCCGCCACCTGCTTTTGGCCGATGATGGGTGCCTGGTTCTCGACCCACCTGTGGGAACATTACGCCTACACGGGCGACAAGGAGTATCTCCGCAAGGTCTACCCGACGATGCGTGAGGCCTCGAAATTCTTCCTCGACTGGTTGACACAGGATAAAGAGGGGTATTGGCAAACACCCATCAGCACCTCGCCCGAGAACCTCTTCCTGGTTCCGGGAAGCGATTTTGCCTGTGGTGTTTCGCAGGGCTCAACGGGCGACATGGCGATGATTCGCGAACTCTTTACCCACACGATTGCGGCTGCCCGCATCGTCGAGCAGGATGCACCGCTGTGCGACACGCTACGTAATCGACTCGACAACCTGCTCCCCTATCGCATCGGTGCTGCCGGCAATGTGCAGGAGTGGAAATACGATTTTGCCGACCAAGATCCACATCACCGCCACGTAACGCATCTGTTGGGGCTCTACCCCTTCGGGCAAATTACCCCGCAAAACGAGGCACTCTTTGCCGCTGCACGTCGCACACTGGAGATTCGTGGTGACGAGGCTACGGGCTGGTCGAGCGGGTGGAAGATTAACCTGTGGGCACGTCTGCTCGATGGTGAGCGGGCTTTCAAACTCATCGGCACCTTGCTGCGACCCGTGGGTTTTGGTCCCGATGCGTTGCAATCGGACGGCGGTGGCGTCTATGCCAACCTCTTCGATGCCCATCCGCCCTTCCAGATTGATGGTAATCTGGGCTTTACGGCCGGAGTCTGCGAGATGCTGATGCAGAGCCACGAAGGCTTCATCCGCCTGATGCCCGCCGTACCTGCGGCTTGGCACACCGGGCATATCAAGGGGCTGGTGGCGCGTGGCGGCTATGAGATTGAGATGGCGTGGAGCAATGGTCGCATCACGACCCTGAAAATCCATTCCCGCACGGGCAACCGCTGCAAGGTGGTTTCGGATTGGGCCCTGCCCGAAATCGAGTGGCTGTAATCCGCCGAGCACCCTAAAAAAAGCACGGGTATCGTTTTCGATACCCGTGCTTTTATGTGATAACCGACCTGCTTTTACAGCGTCTGCGCACTCTTCAACCGTACCACAATCGCCCCATTGCCGCCACGCACCCCATAAATCGTGGCATCCTTCATTACAATGACGTAGGCAACCTGGTTCAGATGGATGTGGTCTATCGAGGCAACCTGCACTTCATCGACAATATAGAGCGGTGTCAAATCTGCGGCTTGACCATTCCCCCGAATATCAACCGTATAGGTGCCATCCACCGGATTCTCAACAATATTAAGCCCCGGTATCAGCCCTGTGAGGGCCGACAGAATATCGGTACACCCCGTGCGCATCAACTCTTCGCCCGTGATTTGGCTGTTATACCCGGCATATTCTCGTTGCTTGACGTAGTGAAAACCATAGTCGAGCAATTTCGACGACTCGTGGCTCTCGACCTGCATATCCTCCAAAATGCGAATCTGCATGCTGCGACGGCCGGCAACGGGGATGTAGTAGGTTTGTTTGTTGTAGCGCACCTTCAACGTATCGTCGGGTTGCACATTGGTCAAGCCAAAGCGGCCCTGCTTATCACTCTGGGCATATTTATCCGGATGGGCCACGTAGATGCGGGCACGTCGAATCGGCTTACCCACCGCATCGAGCAGCAAGCCATTAAACGGCACAGCCTCCTGCCCGCAGGCCCCGACAGCCACAAACAGCAAAACGAGTGTCGCCCAAATGGATTTCATAGCGTATGATGGTTATGTCTGACGCCTATTTTCGTGGCTTCCCGAGCAGCAAAGCCTCCACATTGTTTCCCGTCTTCTCGCGAATGCGCGGATTCGGGTCACGGACATACTCCGGAAAGACGACTCGTACCGATCCCTTGGGAACCAGTTCGGTGCGCAACGTCGACGGATAGACGGGCTGAATCATGGGGATGGAGTGTCGTTTAGCCACAGCCTCCTTGGTTTTACGGGCAATGCGGGCGTGGGAGCGTTTTGCCGAGAGGCATTTTCCCGACTGTGTGGTAATCGATTTTTTGGTTTGGCAGGTCACCACCCCCGGAATCCAATCCTCCGCCTCACGGCACGCATCGTCAGCACCAATGACCAGCACCACCGGCACCCCATGCTCGGTGGCAATCAGCGCATCGATACCGATTTCGCCCACCTCACGGCCGTTGATATACATCGCCTGCGTGTTACGCGACGAGTAGGAGTGCGCCAGAATGGCATTGGGCGTGAGCGACATGGCATGATAGCCCAGGAGGATGATGGCCTCACACCCGTCGAGATGCTGGTAACGCACACCCGGAGTCGGCCCCTGAATCAGTTCGGCACGTGGGTCGATATGGGCCGGATTGACATTGCGACCACTGCTATGACCATCACGTACCACCACCCGTGTCGCACCGGCCTCAAAGCAGGCGGCCACACAGGCGTTGATATCCTCCTCCATGCGTGCAGCACCAAAGCCTCCGGAGATTTGTTCGCTATTCGTAACACCCGTGCAGCCCTCCATATCGGCAAAGATATAGACACCAAACGGGAAGGCCGTTGCAGCATACAACAGCCCCATCACAACCAATAACAGATGTTTCATATGATGGAAGTTTTAAGGGTTAGTCCTTATAGAGATCTATCTCACCGCGCTCCACCTTGCCATACAAGGCCGATAACTCGGCAATCACAGGCGAGATAAACTCCAGCGTATCGCTCACGGCCGACCGCTCGCCCTGCCCCTTGATGCGGTAGAGCATCGCAGCATAGAGCGCACGGAAACAGAGCTCCGTATCGCTCATTCCCGGGTTACCAACTACGGCTCGTAACTTCGGCAGTTCGGGCTCGAGGTGTGCTACCGTCGTGCGGTAATGTTCGCCCAGCGGCAACTTCATCAGCCGCAGGTGCAGATCGTGCAGGTCTTGAATCAGGTGCAACGTGTGCTCCAGATGCCCCTTCTCCTCCTTGCCCTCCTCACGCAGCAGGTTCGCCACATCCATATACCAAATCAGGAAGGCCGATTTCTGCTGTTCGTTGAGCTCTTTGCGTGGCGCAATAAGGGTCGAATAGACCGCCTCGGGGCTAAACTGCAGTGCGCGCAACAAATCCTCCAACTGCCACAGATAGAGGATATATTCGGCAATGTTCTCCTTGCGTTTTGAGAGTGCAATATCCATAGTTGTCGTGCTTATTTAATCCACTTCTTCGGCTCCTCGCGGTGTTGCAGGAAGTATTGCTGCGACTTAATCAGGTTGCGCGACTGGAGCACCATGTTCTTCGTCTCGGAGAGAATCGTCAGATAGAGCATCGAGGCGCGGGTACTGGTCTTCGAGGAGTCGATACGCGACAGCTCCGAAATCATCGCCTCGGAGATGCGCTCAAAGAGGCCGTCACGCATCACCAACACGGTCTCAATCTCGGCAAAATCACCCTCACGCAACATCGTGTTGATGTGACGATTGATAATCTCCACCTCGTCGTTGATGGCCATCAGATCGCGTGTTTCATCACTCGTGAAGCCCTCGTGGCAGTTGTCAATGTGGTCGAAGGCGGGACGAGCAATGTGCAACAACGCCTTGGTTACCTCATTCAGGAAGTCTACGACCTGCACATAGTAGTGCGCTGCATAGATGTCGCCCATCTGTAGTTTCTTCAGCGTCGGCATCAGCGTATATTTGCGGTCGCGCGATTGGTAGAAGAGTTGGTTGGCCTCCTTGACCATCGCCTGCAGCTCACTGCGATTTTCACGCATCGTGGCCAACAACGTGCGGTCGTAAATCTTCGAAGCACGCAACATCGTGTGCTCGACCTCCTCGCGCAACATACGAATCACATCCTCGTTCGTCTCGGCCTGACGCACGGCCCGCTCCTCCTCCTTCTTGGGTTTCGAGAAGTTGCTGTGGATGAGCATGTAACCGCAAAGCAGCGTCACAATGATGAAGGCAACCGTACCGCCATAAATCAGAATCAGGCCGACAACAAAGGCAATCGTAAAGCCGCCCAATGCCGTCACAAACCAACCCATGACCACCGTAATGACACCCGAAATGCGGTATACGGCGCTCTCACGTCCCCAGGCACGGTCGGCCAGCGACGAACCCATGGCCACCATGAAGCAGACATAGGTGGTCGAAAGGGGCAATTTAAGCGAGGTAGCCAGGGCAATGAGCAACGCCGAAGTGGTCAGGTTGACCGTTGCACGAATCATGTCGAACGGAGCTCCGCTATGCTCGATATCTTCATACTCGAAACGACGCTCGATACGGGCACGCAACCCCTTCGGGGTGATGTACTCGAAGGCGTTGTTAATCTGCATCGCAGCACGCACAATCGTGCGCGAGAAGACCGACGAGTTGTTCTGTGCCGTCGAATCCTCCTCCTGCGAGGCAGCCAATTTGAGCTCGGTCTGCGAAACGTGCATCGCCTTTTTCGAGGTCCAGAGGGTAATCAGCATGATGACACCTGCCAAAAGCAAAATCGACATATTGGCCGGAATATTCTCGGCCAAAGCCCCCATGAGCATCGTCGAATCGCCGGCTGCGGAGGCGATACGGTAGGAGTCGAAGGCGGCAACAGGCACACCGATAAAGTTGACCAGGTCGTTACCGGCAAAGGCCAAAGCCAGGGCAAACGTACCCGAAAGAATCGTGATACGCAGGATATTAATCTTGAAGAGTTGAATGAACAACAGCACCAGCGAGCATACCACCCAGCAGCCGACGAGGGCCGTCAGCAGGTGGTCGTTAATCCAGAGCACAACCGGATGGCCCGTCATGAGGCTCTTCAAACCCTTGAAGAGGGCGAAGTAGAGGATGGCCGTCAGCGAAGCACCACACCAGAAGGGGCCAAAACGGCGTAACATGGCCGTATAGCGGAACGAGAAGATGGTGCGGGAGATATACATCACGATGGTACCGCAGGTAAAGGCGATGACCACCGAAAGTAGGATGGCCGAGACAATACCCAAGGCTCGCGAGGTGTTGATAAAGGTGCCGAGCGAAGAGAATCCGATGGCCGGATCGTTGCCAATCTTGAAGATGGAGACGGCGATAGCCGAGCCCAACAGACAGAAAATCAATGATACGGTGGTCGAGGTGGGTAGTCCGAGCGAGTTGTAGAGGTCCAACAGAATGATGTTGGCGAACATCACACCGAGGTAGAGAATCATCACCTCGTGAAAGGTGAATAATCCCGGGTTGAACATACCGCTTCGGGCTACCTCCATCATGCCACTGGAGGTGATGACACCGATGATGATACCGCACGAGGCGATAGAGAGGATGGTACGCATCGACGCGGCCTTCGAACCGATAGCCGAATTCAGAAAGTTCACGGCGTCGTTCGTCACACCGACAAAGAGGCCCGAGACGGCCAGAATACCGAGAATGACGACAATTACAGTGTAGATTTCACTCATTGCTGTGTGTTTGGTTTCGTTTCCATATGGACACAATTCGTTACAAAGATAGGGCAAAGGTCATGAACCGCGAGGGAGCGGGCGTCGATTTAACATTTATTTAACATTGAACCCTCTATTTTTTTATCAAAAAACAAACATGTGTCAGAAGTTGTCATTAGAAGTTGCTTTCTTTGTACCATCAAACAAGAACATAGCGAAGCCATGATGGGTCTATTGAGTAGTTTAATCTCCCTTTTCTTCGGGGTTTTATCCGGTGTTATCATCCTGATTATCTGCATTGTGGCATGGGCTTCAGAGAAGAAGAAACCGCCTCAACCATCACCCAATGCGGCCATCAACAATCTCTGTCCGATGGGCGAGGCCGACCTGAGTTTCTGCCCGATTTGCCATCTGCACGACCATTGCTTCCCCGAGCATCCGATTCACAAAGATACCCCCTTCGATTACGATGCACTGTGGTCCTCGCCATCCCGCTCGGAGGGGGAGAAGCACGATGCGTTACCCGATATTCTTCGCTTTGAGAGCCCGGATGATCTGTTCAACGAGCCCGATTACCACGACACACGCTATGACGACCTGCTGTCGTACGAGGAGGGCGAAGAGTGGCGATAAAGGTGCGGACTCGCGTGCGCAGCACGCAAGAAGGGTTGCGGGAGGAGGTGCTTTTGCAGAAAATTAGACAAAACCTCCTCCCACAACCATTTTTTTTGTATCTTCGCAGCGCAGGTCCGCTCTGTCGCTGCCGATTTCGGTCGGGGGAGGAAAGTCCGGGCAACATAGAGCACCACGCAGGTTAACGGCCTGATAGGCGAGAGCTTATGGCAAGCGTAACAGAAAATAACCGCCGTGTTGGGAGACTCCGTTCGGGGTCATCTGCGATGCGGTAAGGGTGAAAAGGTGGGGTAAGAGCCCACCGCGAGGGCAGCAATGTCACTCGGTCCGTACGTCCCGTGGGTTGCAAGACCATGTATACCGGCAGTCATAGGGCTGCTCGTCCGATGCCGGGGGGTAGGTTGCTGGAGGCGACGTGAGAGCGTCGTCGTAGATAAATGACAGGGGGCCGAGGTGCAGAGGTCGCTATCGTGAGGTAGTTGTCACAAGCATTTCGGCAACAGAACCCGGCTTATAGGGCCTGCAAAGCATGAGGGGATGTTCGACAAGATGGTCGGGCACCCCCTTTTTCTATGCGGCATTGGCAAGATATTCACTAAAAAAGTGTACATTTGTCTCGATGATTACCCGCGAAGAGTTCGATATCCTGTGTCGTGACGAGGTGCGCACGGCCATTCGTGCCAACTGCCGGCGCAATCCGACGGAGATTGCGCTTGACAGGCGTGTACCTGAGGCACGGCTGGTTGCCACGCAGGTCAAATACCTGCAACGGGCTCTCGGGAAGCTCCCCTCCTACTACGAGGCAGGATGCATCCTGCCCCCACGCGCCTTCGAGCAGGCATCGAGTGAGCAATGTGCCGCCCACAAGGCCATCGAAGGGGAGCGGGTGTTAGATTTGACCTGTGGCCTGGGTGTCGATGCCCTCTTTTTGAGCCGACGCTTTCGGCAGGTCGTCGCCCTCGAACGCAACGAGGTGTTGGCCAATATCACTCGGGAGAATTTTCGGCGCATGGGGATTACCAATATTGAGGTGGTTACAACCTCGGCCGAGGCCTATGTGGCCTCCTGCACCGATTCTTTCGACTGGATTTATGCCGACCCCGACCGCCGTTCGGCCGAGGGGAAGAAGATGGTGCGACTCGAAGATTGCTCGCCCGACGTACTGGCACTCCTTCCGCAACTGAAACGCCTCTCCCCCCATCTGTGCCTGAAAAATTCGCCTCTCTTCGATGTTGATGAGGCGTTGCGACTCTTTCCAACGTGCCGGGTAGAGGTCGTATCGCTCAACGGGGAGTGTAAAGAGGTGGTCCTCTACGACGATGGCACAGGCCCTTCGATTACGGCCACAGCCATCGGACTGGGCTCCGTAACCCACGCCGAACACCCCATCGCACCCCCTCCTGCCGACTTCTCCGCCACCCCCTATCGCTGGCTTATCATCCCCGATGTGGCCTTGCAAAAGGGGCGTATCGTGCGTGCACACCTTGCCGGAAAGGGGGACTGCTGGAGCGAAAATGGCTATGGGTTTGCCGTTGAGCGACCTGAGGAGGTCTTGGGCCGCACGTTCGAAATCGAGGCTATCGAGCCCTTCGACCCCAAGACACTCAAACGCTCGCTCAAAGGGCAACGGGTCGAACTGCTCAAACGAGACTTCCCACTCGCCCTCGAGGAGTTGCGTCGTCGGCTCGGGGTACGCGAGGGGTGTGAGCAACGCCTTGCCTTCACGAAAATCGGGCCGGATTATTGGACAATCCGTCTAAAATAAGTAGTTTTGCAAAAAGCCTCGAAGCAGATGAAACTCAGCAATCTCTACACCTTCTTCACCGACACCATCTTTCGACGCAAAGAGGAGGAGTGGCCAAATCGAACCATACGCATCGCCGTGCGACTCTATAAGTTGATCTTTTATATGGTGCGCGGACTGATGAGCCATGGCACGCTGGTACGCAGTGCTGCGTTGACCTACTACACCATCATGTCACTCGTGCCGATTGTCGCTGTAGCCTTTGCCATCGTCAAGGGATTCGGATTGGGTGAGCGACTCGTCACCTCGCTCTACAACCTCTTTCCGCAGAATCCCGAGGTCATCGACTATGTTGTCTCCTTTGCCGAGAATGCCTTGGCCCGCACACAAGGGGGCGTAGTGGCTGCCGTGGCGTTGGTGGCACTGTTCTGGGCGATCATTCAGGTCTTCGGGTCGATTGAAAGTGCCTTCAACAACATCTGGGAGGTGAAAACCACCCGCTCGATAGCCCGCCAGTGGAGCGACTACCTGGCGGTGATTCTCATCGTACCGATTCTGTGGGTCGTAGCCAACACCGTAGGACGTTACACCGAGGAGTTGATAGGCGTGGATGGAAGCTGGTACTTCACCCTCCTCTCGAAACTGATGTCGATGCTCTTCATCTGGGTGATGTTTACGCTCCTCTATCTGATTATCCCCAATGCCAAAGTCAAACTGCGCAGTGCCTTGACAGCCGGCGTTGCTGCCGGCACGGTCTTCCTGCTCTTTCAGTGGGGATATGTCTATGCGCAGAAGGCGATGACCTCCTACAACGCCATCTATGGTTCGTTTGCTGCCCTACCGCTCTTCCTGATTTGGGTACAGATTTCGTGGGAGATTCTGCTCATCGGTGGCGAACTTTCGTTCACCTACCAGAATATCGCCCGCTTCGGTGAGGAACATGAGTCGCAACGCATCAGTTACGACCAACGACGCAAGGTGATGTTGGCCTCGATGTTGCTCGTCGTGCGCCATTTCCGCGACCACGGTGGAGCAATGCCCGTGGAGGAGATACGCATGCAGCTCAATCTGCCAACCCGCATCGTCAACGATATTCTCTTCCAGCTCACGCGCGCATCACAACTCATCGAGGTACACAAAAGCGAGGATGAGCGCACGGCCTCTTATGCCCCCGCCTACGACATTGCCCAGATGACACTCTATGGTGTGTTGCATGCCGTCGAGCGATATGGAGATACGGCACTCGATTTCGACCCCGCGTCGGATGTGGAGCACGTCGAACAACTCCTCGACCGCTTGGCCGACGAGGCGTTGCACTCGGAGAAGAACCCCCGACTGATTGATTTGATTTAACTGCATGATACGCAAAGTTGTTATTATCGGTAGCGGCAATGTGGCCGAGGCGTTGGCACTTGCCATTGCTGCCAACCCGGAATTGGAGTTGGTGCAACTCTTTGCCCGCAACAGCGAGCGAGGTCGCCACGTAGCAGCCCTCGCAACGACCACATGGAGCAACGACCCCGCCTGCTTGGCAGAGGCCGATATCTATCTGCTGGCCGTGAGCGACCGTGCCGTGAGCGAGGTGGCCACGACACTCCCCTTTCCGCCAACCGCCATCGTAGCTCACACAGCCGGATGCGTCTCCATCGAGGCTCTCGGTGAGCATCCGCGCCGAGCCATCTGCTACCCCTTTCAGGGCTTTTCCGTGGGTCGTCGCATCAACTTCCGCGAGGTGCCCCTCTTTCTCGAAACGGCCAATCCCGAGCTGATGCCCTCACTCGAAGCCTTCGCCCGAAGCCTCTCCGCACGGGTCTACCGAGCCGACTCAGCCCAACGAGCCCGCATCCATCTGGCCGGAGTCTTCTGCTGCAACTTCACAAACTGCATGTACACGCTGGCCGAAGAGCAACTCCAACAAGCCGGTCTTCCGTTTGATGTCCTGCGCCCCCTGATTGCCGAGACAGCTGCGAAGGCCATCGAGGCTGACCATCCTGCCGAGGTACAGACGGGCCCGGCACGACGTGGCGATGCCGCAACACTCGAACGCCACCGCACGATGCTCACCGAGGAGCATCTACGCACCATGTATAATCTAATCAGCCAAACCATATGGGAAACTTCAAAGAAGATATAGCCAAGGTCGAAGCGATGGTCTTCGACGTAGATGGTGTGATGACCGACGGCCGCATCATCCCCACCGCCGAGGGCGATTTCATCCGTTGCTACAACTGCAAAGACGGCTATGCGCTGGCCTATGCCATTCGCCACGGCTATCGCGTGTGTGTTATCACGGGTGGCTATGGGGCTATACTCGAGCGACGTTTGAGAATGCTCGGCATGCAGGACTTTTTCATCGACTGCATGGATAAAATCACCACCCTGCGCGACTACATGAAGCGTTACAACCTCAACCCCGAACATGTGCTCTACATGGGTGATGACATCCCCGATTTGGAGTGCATGCGCGAAATCGGTATTCCGGTCTGCCCGGCCGACTCGGCACCCGAGGTGTTGGAGGTGTCGCGCTATGTCTCGGAGTTTGAAGGTGGACGGGGTGCCGTGCGCGACATCGTCGAGCAGGTCTTGCGGGCTCGGGGCGACTGGGCCAAGAGTTCGGAGGGGGTAACCCCTTCGTCGCTCGCCGCTTCGCGTTAAGCGGGTTCTCGGTAAAAAACAAGCAGCACGGGTATTGAAAAAGATACCCGTGCTGCTTATTGCTTGTGGTTGGAAGAGGGTATTCCTATTTTTTCAGTTCGATGTAGATCACGCCGTTCGAGGTGTCGCCAAACTCCTTGAATTGGTCGAGCTGCGCATCGCTTTTGTAGACTCCGACAGCCTTGATTTGTTCGGGCTTGAAGTCATCGATGTTGCCGGCCGTGCGGATCGAGCCGTCAGCCTGCTTCACGACGATCAGTGCCGAGAAGGGGTTGTTTTGGACCGAATCCTTTTTGATGCGAAATACGGTGCCTTTTAACCGGTCGTCAATGGTTACCTCCTCGTTGTTTTTGTCGATCGTGATGACATTGTGTTCAACGCGGAGTTTGGCATCCTTGTCCGGCGTCAAAACCTCCTTCGCGCGGGTTGTGATCAACACAACACTCTCTACGCCGCGCATGACATTCATGTTTTTGATCATCTCGGGCGGCAGTTGATCAACCGCCTCCTTTGTGGTGGGCTGCCCGTCAACAAGGTAGAGCGTCTTATTGCTGTCCGAGGCGGCGTACATCGTGACATTGAGCGTCTGCTTGTTGGCCACAAGGATGCGCTGCGTGTCATAACCGATGTAAGAGAAGAGCAAAGCCGCATCGGCCGAAGAGGTTGTCAGTTCGTAGTTGCCATGGAGGTCGGTAACGGTTCCGCGCGTGCTGTTCTCCTCCTGAACTATGGCGCCGACGATGGCCTCTCCTTGCGGATCGACAATCTTACCCGAAACTTTGTGTTGTGCCTGTGCCAACGAGGCGAGCAGGACGAAGAGGATCACTAAAAGTTGTGTTTTCATAGCTTTGTTTTGATAATAGGTGTTGTTGGTGAGTGGAATTTACCGGTTTTTCCACAGGCAAAGATAACAACTTGACGAGCGAAAAAGCGTGAACGAAGTGTTAAGAAATGTTAAGTAATGTTAACTCGGGAACACCTTGTGGTTTTTTCACTATCTTTGTCAATAGCAATCGACAATCGAGATGAATCGCACCTATTTTAGAAATATCGCCATCGTGGTCTTCACCTCGTTTGTGCTGTTGGCGTTTGTACAAGCGATCTGGGTGGAGCGTATTTACCACGATCAGGTGGCCGATTTCACCCGACGGGTCGAGGCTGCGGCCTACAAATCAATCTATAAAGCCTTCCGCATGAACGCCCTCCCGGGGCTTTCGGTGGCAACGCAGGTACGCATCGACTTGGATGAGTTTGCCCTCGAATTTGAGCCTGCCCTGCTCGAACAAGGGACCTTGCAGCCTTACGCCGTTGAAATCATCGACCGCACGGCCGATTCGCGCGTCATCATGCGCCGCAACGAGTGGGCGCAGATCGAATCGGCACACTATTCCGAGATCGAGATCGACGACGCCGGACAATTTGCCCTGCGGTTGGCGGTGGAGGTGCCCTATGGCCGTTTTTGGGGGCAGATGCGGGGTTTGATCTTCTCATCGGTGGCCATTGTGTTGCTGTTAGGCGGGGTGTTGATCTATTTGGTGCGCACGATGTTCCGTCAGCGCACGCTTGAAGCGATGCGGCGCGATTTCACACACAACATCACCCACGAACTCAAAACGCCTCTTTCGGTGGCTGTGGCAGCGACCGATGCCTTGCGAAATTTCGATGCCGATGTCGACCCCACACGGCGCAAAGCCTATTTGGAGATGATTGATGTGCAGCTGCGACAACTCACGGCGATGGTCGAGCGTATTCTTTCCGTCTCGGTCGAAGGGCGCAAGGAGCGTTTCTCGCCGGAGCAGGTCCTCTTGAAACCGCTTTTTGCGGAGTTGGTACAGGGAGTCGAGTTCGGAGGGGGTGAGCAGCGACGAATTGAGGTGTGTTGTCCCGATACCTTGCAGCTCACGGCTGACCGCTTTCACCTCTACAACCTCTTGTCTACACTCCTCGACAATGCGTTGAAATATGCCGGCGAGGAGGCCGAGGTAACCCTCTCAGCAACGGCAATCGACAATGGGGTGGAGCTGCGCGTTTCCGATACGGGATGTGGCATTGCACGCGAACACCTGCCGCACCTCTTCGACAAGTTCTACCGTGTGCCGACGGGCGACCTGCAACCGACGCGCGGCTATGGCTTGGGGCTTTATTATGCCCGACGCGTAGCCGAAATGCATGGCGGAACGATTGTCGCGCAGAGTCGTGTGGGCAAGGGGACCACGATCATCGTAACGATTCCGAATCATGAGTGAGAAGATCAAATTGCTGCTGGTTGAGGATGAGCAGATGCTCGCCGAAATATTGAGTGATACGCTGGGCGATCGCGGCTTCGAGGTGTGCTTGGCCTCGGATGGGGTTGTGGCACTCGAAAAGATGCACCAAGAGACCTTCGATCTCTTGGTAACCGATGTGATGATGCCGCGTATGGATGGTTTCTCATTGGTGCGTCAACTGCGCAAAGAGGGGTGTCGGATTCCGGTACTCTTTCTGACGGCGCGCTCGGCCACGGAGGATGTGGTGCAGGGCTTTGAAACGGGAGGCAACGATTTCCTGCGCAAGCCCTTTGCCATCGACGAATTGATCGTGCGACTGCGTGCATTGGCGGGGCGTCGGGCACAAGAGGAGGAGCCGCAGTCGAGTTATCCGATCGGCCGTTTCGAGTTTCTGGTCGAACGGCAATTGTTGCGAATCGATGACCGTGAGATTGCCCTTTCGGCACGCGAAGCTGCGGTCTTGGTGCGGTTGTGCCGTCAGCAGGGGGCTACGGTCGAGGCCTCGGGGTTGCTGCGCGAGTTGTGGGGCGATGACAACTTTTTTAATCTGCGCAGCCTGAATGTCTACATATCGCGCCTGCGCCGACATCTCGCCGCCGATCCGGAGGTCGAGATCATCAGCATTCGAGGCGTGGGATACCGCCTGCGCATGAAAAATTGAGAGGGGGTCGCGGAAAAAGTCCGGACCCCCTCCCATTTGTTAGGGCAGCTCGTTGTGCGCCTACTCGTCCAGGAATTGCAGGTCGAGCGAGCGACGGAAGACCTCGCGCAGCGAGATGGTCGTCTCGGTCGTGGCAATACCCTGCAGGCGTAACACCTTATCGTAGACCGTGTGCATCAGGTGTTCATTATCGAGGCAGTAGAGTTTGACCTGAATCGACCCCTTACCCGAAATGAAGTGCGCCTCGACAATCTCGGGAATCTGCTGCAGCTCCTCGACCGTGCGTTCGAGCTGCTGCGGATCCTTAAGCGTGATGTTAATGTGGGCGCAGACGTCAAATCCCAGCATCTTGGGATTGACAATCGTGTAACTACCCTGAATTACCCCCGCCTCGGTCAGTTTGTGAATGCGCTGATGAATCGCCGCACCCGAGATACCACATTCGCGGGCAATCTCCAGGTAAGGCATGCGGGCGTTGTTAATCAAATACCGCAGAATCTTGCGGTCGATGGCATCCAGATTGGCTTTCATGACAAACTTTTTTTTAAGATTACTATTTCAAAACGCCGAGTTCACGTCCCACCTTGACAAAGGCAGCGATGCAGCGGTCGAGCTGCTCGGTGGTGTGGCCGGCCGACACCTGCACACGGATACGGGCCTGCCCCTTCGGAACAACGGGGTAGTAGAATCCCGTCACGAAGACACCCTCCTCCTGCAACTTGGCGGCAAACTCTTGTGAGAGTTTCGCATCGTAGAGCATCACGGCACAGATTGCCGACTGCGTCGGTTTGATATCGAAGCCTGCAGCCATCATACGCGAGCGGAAATGCTCGACATTGGCCACCAGGCGGTCGTGCAACTCATCACTTTCACCAAGCATCTTGAACATCTCGATGCCGGCACCCACCACGGCGGGGGGCAGCGAGTTGGAGAAGAGGTAGGGACGTGAACGCTGACGCAGCATGTCGATAATCTCCTTGCGGCCCGTGGTGAAGCCACCCACGGCACCACCAAAGGCTTTGCCGAGCGTACCGGTCAGAATCTCGACCTTGCCACGCAGGTTGTATAACTCCGTGATACCGCGACCCGTAGCACCCAGCACGCCGGCCGAGTGGCACTCATCGACCATCACCATGGCATCGTACTTTTCGGCCAGCTCGACAATCTTGTCAAGCGGAGCGGCATTGCCGTCCATCGAGAAGACACCATCGGTGCAGATGATGCGGAAACGCTGGGCCTGGGCCTGCTTCAGGCACTCCTCCAACTCAGCCATATCGGCATTGGCATAGCGATAACGCACCGCCTTGCAGAGGCGCACTCCGTCGATAATCGAGGCGTGGTTCAGTGCATCGGATATGATGGCATCCTGGTCGGTGAAAAGAGGCTCGAAGACACCGCCGTTCGCATCGAAGCAGGCAGCATAGAGAATCGTATCCTCGGTGCCGAAGTAGTCGGAGATGGCTCGCTCGAGTTCTTTGTGCATATCCTGGCAGCCGCAGATGAAGCGCACGGATGACATTCCGTAACCGCGCTCGTCCATGGCTCGCTTGGCCGCCTCGATAAGACGCGGATTATCGGACAAACCCAGATAGTTGTTTGCACAGAAATTCAGCACTTTGCGCCCAGCAACCTCGATTTCGGCACGTTGGGGCGATTCAATCACACGTTCCGTTTTGTAAAGACCCGCCTCGCGAATCTGCGCCAGCTCCTGCTGCAACCAGGCCTGCATGTTCGTATACATAGCGACGATTTTTTGATTGTTTTGTACGTTATTGGTATCAAATTATTAGCAAAAGTATGCATTTTTTTTGAAAAAGCCCTACCTTTGTGAATAAATGTAACAAAAATTAAAGATGGGAAAGCATTGTGTATTGGTGAGCGGCGGTGCAGGGTACATCGGTTCGCATACGGCCGTGGAGTTGGTAGAGGCCGGCTACGACGTGGTTATTGCCGACAATTTATCGAATAGCGACCTCCGTGCAGTGGAGGGTGTACGCCAGATTACGGGGGTCGACGTTCCCTTCGTCGAGGTCGATTGTTGCGACCGCGAAGCATTGGCGCGTGACCTCTTCGAGCGGTATGCGTTCGACTCGGTGATTCATTTCGCAGCCTTTAAGGCGGTGGGTGAATCGGTACAGAAGCCGCTCGAATACTATCGCAACAACCTCACCTCGCTGATGAATATCATCGAGTTGATGCGTCGCTATGGTCGCCACAACATCCTCTTCTCATCCTCATGCACGGTCTATGGCGAGCCCGACCAGCAGCCCGTCACCGAGCGTACTCCCCGCAAGCCGGCCACCTCGCCCTACGGCAATACGAAGACCATGTGTGAGGACATCCTGCGTGATGCGGTCAATGCCTATGGCGACATCAAGGGCATCGCCCTGCGCTACTTCAACCCCATCGGTGCCCACCCCTCGGCTCTCATTGGTGAGCTTCCGCGCGGTGTGCCGCAAAACCTCGTACCTTATATTACCCAGACGGCAGCCGGTGTGCGGGAGTGTCTCTCGGTCTTCGGCAACGACTACCCGACCCCCGACGGCTCGAACATCCGCGATTATATCGACGTGGTCGATCTGGCGCGTGCTCATGTCGTAGCCATCGCCCGTCTCATCGAGGAGAAGAACAAAGCCGCCTACGAGATTTTCAACGTCGGCACCGGAAATGGCGTTTCGGTATTGGAACTCGTACACCGCTTCGAGGAGGCCAACAACCTCAAACTCAACTACAAGATTGCCGATCGTCGTGCCGGAGACATTATTGCCATCTGGGCCGACCCGACTTTAGCCAACGAAGAACTCGGGTGGCACGCCACCCGCAACCTCGATGACACGCTCCGCTCGGCCTGGGCTTGGGAGAAGCGCGTGCGTGGCATCGAAGAGTAACCCGATACAAGACCTAACGTAAACCTACAACCCATGCGTACCTTCCTCCTCCTAGTGGGATGGCTGCTGCTTGCCCTGCCCACTTCGGCAACGATTCGTCTGCACACGCTCTTTACCGACCACATGGTTTTGCAACAGCAACACCGTGTTCCCTTCGCCGGAACGGCATCGCCCAACGAGCAAATCACCGTGCGCTGTTCTTGGCTCAACGAGGCGATGACTACCAAGGCCGATGCGGAGGGGCATTGGCAGGTGAATTTCACCACTCCCCAAGCGACCTTCACGCCTCAAACCATCGAGATTCAGGGGGCAAACGAGGAGCTCACGTTGAGCGACATCCTCATCGGCGAGGTGTGGCTCTGTGCCGGTCAGTCGAATATGCAGATGACCCTGCGCGGCTTCCCCTCGCAACCCGTCGAAGGGGGATTGGAGGAGATTGCACAGGCTGCAACCTATAAAAAATTACGTCTGTTTCACGTGCCGGCCAAATATGCCGAGACCCGTCAAGACCATTGCAAGGGCGAGTGGACCCACTCCACGCCGGCCACAGCATCGACCTTCACAGCCGTAGGGTTCGTCTTCGGAAGTCGCCTCTCGGAGGCGATGGATGTACCCGTCGGCATCATCTCCTCGGCTTATGGAGGCTCACGCATCGAGTCGTGGATGGACGAGGCAACCCTTGCACAATTCGACAAAAAGGATTACATCCCGAAGGCTGACAAGCCCTATCGTGACCCCGTAAAGATTTACAACGCCATGATTGCCCCTATCGAAGGGTTCCCCTTGGCCGGTGTCGTCTGGTTGCAGGGCGAAAGCAATCGTCGCAACGCCTATGTCTATGCCGATATGTTGCGAGCCATGATGGGACTGTGGCGCACGCAATGGCAGCAGCCATCGCTCCCCTTCATCATCTGCCACATCGCTCCGCTTCCCTACAACAGTATCGGCGAGTTGGGTGGAGCGCGTGTGCAGGAGGCACAATGGCAGGTAACACGGACTGACAAGGCCGCCTACCTGGTCGGCACTTCGGATATTGGCGATGAGAAGATGGTCCACTACCCCAAAAAGCGGGTGGTAGGCGAGCGCGTCCTCTACTCGGCCATGGCCAATGTCTATAAGGTCGAGGGCATCCCCACATCGGGCCCAACGCTCGACAAAGTTACCTTCGAGAAGGGCAAGGCCATCGTGCGATTTGCGCATGCCGAGCGGGGGCTGACCCCCATCAACCAGCCGATTCGCTGCTTCGAGTTGGCCGGCGAGGATTTGAAATTCTACCACGCGGAGGCGAAAATCGGCAAAGATCGCGCAACGGTTGAGGTCAAGGCCAAGGAGGTAGCCGAGCCACGCTACGTACGCTACGCCTTCACCAATTGGCACCAAACCAACTTGGCCGATGTCTACGGATTGCCGGCCATTCCCTTCCGCACCGACTCGATTCGGTATGCCCGACCCAAACTCTACTAAAAAACGACATCCATAGCCCCTCTGCCATGCGCAAACTCCGTCTGCGACCCCTTCTCCTCGGCTGCATGCTCTTGCTCGGTCAAGTGGCATGGAGCAACGTGCGCGATGTGCAGATGCACTTCCTCGGCATCAAAGACGGACTTTCCCACCAGACAGCCAACTGCTTCTGCCAGGATGAATTTGGGTTTATTTGGATTGGCACCCAGGACGGCTTGAATCGCTTTGACGGACGATCGGTCGATATTTTCCGCCCCGACGGATCGCCCAACTCCATCGCCAGCAACAATATCCGCCAACTCTACAGCGACCAACGAGGAAGTATCTACCTGCGCTCGCATGCCAGCATCGAGCGTTATGACCAGCGACTCAATTGCTTTGAGATGATTCATGAGGGGGATGTGCAGACGATGGCCTGCGACAGCAACTATCTCTATTGGGTCGAGAAGGCTGCCATTTTCCGCCTCGACCTGCACAACAAAGAGCAACATCGTAAGCCCCAGAAACTCTTCTCGTTTGCCGAAGAGGGTCTCGCAACAGGCAACATTGCAAACCTTGCACTCACCGACCGAGGATTCATCTTGAGCTCCTCAAAATTGGGTGTGGTGGAGATTGTCGACGGGAAGATTGTCCATCGCGAGGGGATCAATGGAGTCTACTCGCTCTACTATGAGGAATCGGGGCATCTCTGGGTGGCCACCCGCGGCAACGGACTCTATCGATTCGACCCCTCGTGGCAGGCAACCCACTTCACACACCGCCCCAACGACCCCACATCCCTGATTCACACCAACGTCCGTGCCGTTATCAAAGCCGATGAGGGGCTCTATTATGTCGCCTCATATGGCGGATTGCAGCTCCTCGACCTCGAACGAGGCGCATTTACGCTCTACAACTACGAGCAGGAGAGCGGCATTAAACTACGCTCTATCATCTCCATGTTCTGCGACAATCGGGGGACCATCTGGATGGGGACGTTCCACTGCGGTGTGCAATACTACCACAGCAGCAACGACGACTATCGTTTCTATCGGATCGTCTCGAAACACCCGGGAGAACTTACCTCGCCCATCATTTGCGCCATGATTGAAGATAATGACTCCAACATTTGGCTCGGTACCGAGGGAAACGGATTGATACGCTTCTCAACTAAGGAGGAGACCTTCCACCTCTACGAAAAAATAGGGGCTAACGAAGTTATCAAGGCTCTATATCTCGATGCAGAACACAACATATTGTGGGCTGCAACCCTCTTTCACGGAATCTACCGCATCGATCTGCATAGTGGACAGACTACGCACATCGACCCCCTGATACTCGATGTGCTCACGGGACGACACGTCGACAAAGTACGAAACCCGACCTGCATCATCGAAGATGATTTGGGGAATCTGTTGGTGTGTTGTCAAAGCGGATTGGTGCGTCTGGATTGTCAGCAACTCCGCTTCGAGGCCATTGACAATGAAGCTATCTTCCGACGCAGCATCTCCCAGCTATGGGACATTGCCAAGCAGGGCGACTATTTGTGGATGAGCTCAACCTTCGATGTGATACGCTTATCGCGTAAAACCGGTAAGGTTGACCACTACTCTTTTGCCGACATCTCGGGTACAAACACCCAACAACACATTACCCACCTGCTGGTCAGCCGTGCCGGAGAACTCTATCTAGGCTCGACCGGTTCAGGCATCTTCCGCTACAATGCCGAGGAGGATAGGTTCGAACACATCGGGCACGAGCATGGGCTCTCCAACGGATTTATCACCGCTATGGCCGAAGGTGCGACCATCGAAGGGAACACCTCCGATGCCATCTATGTGGCTCACAGCCATGGTGTCAGCCGCATCGATAACACGATGCAGGTCGACACCTACAACCCCATGAACAACTTTACCTTCAGCAATATCAACGAAAACGGGCTCTTGATATCGCGCGATAATCACCTCTTCATTTGTGGGCCACAGGGTATTCTGAAAATCCAGGCCCAACAATTCGCCGCCCAACGTAGCGACTATCAGATTCACATCAAAGGAATCTCCGTCGACAACCATCCGGTAATGCCCCATGGCGAGCACCCATTGATGGAAGCCTCACCACTCTATCAACACCACATGGTACTCCCATCACGCTACTCCTCCGTATCGTTCCACCTGGCCAATAACAACTACCTGAATCTCCCCCACCAGGAGCTGGAGTGTCGCCTTGAGGGGTTTGACGAGGAGTTCCGCCCCGTGGACAATCGCTCGGTTATCACCTACATGAACCTCCGTGCGGGTACCTACCAATTCGTGGTGCGAGGCACGCGCGAGGAGGGCATGACATCGCCTGAAACCACCTTCACACTACGTGTACGGGCTCCGCTCTACGCCCGTACCTGGTTCCAGTTGTTCGTTGGGCTGATTTTACTGCTTATCTTCATCAAATTGGTGCAAATGCGTCTGCATCGTCAGCAACTCGAGCAGATGCTCCACCTCGAACAGGTCGAGAAACACCATATCGAGCAGGCCAATGCCCAGAAATTACGCTTCTTTACAAACCTTTCCCATGAGTTCCGCACACCGCTGACACTCATCACCGGACAGGTCGAGATGTTGCTTTCGCGTCAAGACATCAAGCCCTCGGTATATAATAAGGTGCTCAACATCTTCCGCAACACACAGCGGTTGAAACATATGGTGGATGAGATTATCGACATCCGCCGCTTGGAGCAGTCGAGTCTGCATCTGCAGGTCGGGCGAGAAGACCTCACCTCGGCCGTCAAAACCGTATGGCTCTCGTTCCACGACTTTGCAGCACAGCACCATATCGATTTTCATTTCGAGGCTCCCGAACAACCTATCGAGGTCGATTTCGATCGCCGACAGATGGAGCGTGTGCTGAACAACCTGCTCTCCAACGCCTTCAAATACACCTCGGCAGAGGGTTCGATTACGGTCTCCCTCGCCACTGACGACCACCATGCCTTGATCACCGTAGCCGATACGGGTATCGGTATCGCTCCCGAACACCTCGACCACATCTTCGAGCGTTTCTGGCAAGAGGAGAAGGCTAACGCCTCCATCGAGCAATATGGCTCGGGAATCGGCCTTTCGTTGGTGAAAAACCTGGTGGAGATGCACGACGGAACCATCGAGGTGGAGAGCGCACAGGGAAAAGGCACCACGTTCCGTGTACATCTTCCACTCGTGATGCGTCGAGATAACCCCCACGCCTGCTTCACGGCGGTCGGACAAGAGCCCCTCATCGAGTTGCCGACATTGCAAGAGTTGCCGACACCCCATGAGTCGGAGAGCGAAAAACAACCCCATTTGCTCATCGTCGAGGATAACACCGAGATGCAGGATATCCTGCGTCAAATCTTTGCCCCCTTCTATCGGGTCACCGTTACCTCGAACGGCCACGCCGGTCTGATTGCGGCTCGCAACGAGCAACCCGACCTGGTATTGAGCGATATCATGATGCCCATCATGTCGGGACTTGAGCTCTGCAAACGCCTCAAAACCGAGATTGAAACGAGCCATATTCCGGTCGTCCTGCTCACTGCTTACAACACCGAGGAGCACACCATCGAGGGCCTTTTGACGGGTGCCGATGACTATGTGGCCAAGCCCTTCAACGTCCGTATCCTGCTGGCCCGATGCAACAACATCATCGCCCAGCGTCGCCGCATACAGGCCCGTTTCCGCAATTCAAAAGAACTTCCCGAGACACAAATGGCAACCAATCCGCAAGACCAACGCCTGCTCGAGGATGCCATTCGGGTTGTTGAGCGACACCTCTCCGATTCGGAGTTTGACATTGCACTCTTCGCCCAGGAGTTGGGACTTTCGCGCACGCTGCTCTTCTCCAAATTGAAGGGTATCTCGGGACAAACACCCAATGAATTTATCCTCTCGATTCGCCTCAAGCGTGCCATCAAACGCATCGACGAAGATCCTTCGGTAAGCATCGCCGAGGTGGCCTATGACCTGGGATTTTCGACCCCGAGTTACTTCATTCGCTGCTTCCGAACACGCTTCGGAATCACCCCCAACGCCTATCGCAAAAAGAATCACGGATAGGCCGGACATCCCATTTTATATACGATTTTGCTCTTTTTGTGAATTATTTTGACATTCAAAGAGCCGTGATTTTGCGTACTTTGCAGATAGAAACCCCAAAAACGCTATCCGCAAATGAAAAAAATCACACTTCTTGTGTTGCTGGTCGTCTCGGCCTTTGCCCTGCAGGCCGCCGAGCCGCTGAAGTACGACCGAAAAACACTTAAAGCTGTCCACGAAACCCTCGACTTTGCCGTCGAGCAATCGTTGCGATTGTACGAATCGGTGCGCGAAGATCCGAAGCGCATGCCGCGTAGTTACTATGCACAAAACGATTCGCTCATCCTCTGCCCGATTCGCTGGTGGGCCAGCGGATTCTTCCCCGGTTCGATGTGGTATCTCTACGAACACACCGGCCGTGAAGATCTGCGCCAAATTGCCGAGCAGCTCACCGAGCGCATGAACAGCGAAAAGGATCGCACGGACAATCACGACATCGGCTTTGCCATCAACTGCTCCTACGGCAACGCCTACCGCCTGACCCACAAGGAGGCCTATCGCGATGTCATCATCACCGCTGCCCGCAACTTCTCGACCCGCTTCAACCCGACCGTGGGTTGTACCCGTTCGTGGAACCCCTCGAAGAAACGTCAGGGATGGGGCTACATCGTCATCATCGACAACATGATGAACCTCGAACTCCTGACCGTCGCCTCGCAACTCAGCGGCGATGACACCTACGAGAAGATTGCCCGCTCGCATGCCAATGTGACGATGAAGAACCACTATCGTCCCGACTACAGTTCGTACCATGTGGTGTGCTATGACGAGCAGACCGGTAAGGTTACGACCCGCAAAACCCACCAAGGTTATGCCGACGAATCGGCCTGGTCACGCGGTCAGGCGTGGGGCCTTTACGGCTACACGATGATGTATCGCCAGACGGGTGACAAACGCTATCTGGAGCATGCCGTAAACATCGGTAAGTTCCTGATGAACCACCCCAACCTGCCGAAGGATAAGATTCCTTACTGGGACTACGATACCCCGGCCATCCCCAACACCCCGCGTGATGCCTCGGCCGGTGCGCTGATGGCTTCGGCTTATGTCGAGTTGGCTACGATGTGTGAGGGCGAGGAGGCCGAGCAGTTCCTGCGCATGGCCGAGCATCAGTTGCGCTCGCTCTGTTCGCCGAAATACCGCTCGAAGGCGGGCGAGAATGGAAACTTCCTGATCACCCACTCGACCGGCTTCTTCAACAGCAACTATGAGGTGGATGCCCCCATCTCCTATTCCGATTACTACTTCATCGAGGCGATGATGCGCTACAAGCGTCTCTGTGCCGGTGAGTCACCCACCGACAACACCGCACCGTCGGAGGCCGGTGGCGACCGTGCCGTATGGGTAGCATCGCTCGACCGTGTGGCTCGCCCCGTGATGGAGGCGTTGGCCAAAGGCGAGTTGCGTGCTACGATGCCCATCGAGAGCCAGGGTACCCTCGAATCACGCCTCACCTGCACCCACCTCGAGGCCTTTGGCCGTGTAATGGTCGGCATCACCCCGTGGCTGGCCCTGGGCGAGGATTCGACCCCCGAAGGCCGTCTGCGTGGCGAGTATATCCGCCTGGCTGTTGCCGGACTGAAAAATGCGGTTGACCCCGCATCGCCCGACCGACTGAATTTCAACGAGGGCCGTCAGCCACTCGTTGATGCTGCATTCCTGGCACAAGGGCTGTTGCGCGCTCCGATTATCTGGGAGCGTTCGGACGAGGTGACCCGTCAGCGTCTGCTTGATGCGTTGCGCTCGTCGCGCGTCATCAAACCCTCAGAGACCAACTGGCTCTTCTTCTCGGCCATGGTCGAAGCGGCACTGAAGGAGTTTGGCGGCGAGTGGGAATATGAGCGCATCGCCTACGCCTTCAAACGCTTCACGGAGTGGTATAAGGGCGACGGATTCTACGGTGACGGCCCCGCCTTCCACCTCGATTATTACAACAGCTTCGTCATCCAGCCGATGATGATGACCATCCTCGATGTCCTGAAAAAGCATAACGCTCCCGATGCCTCCTTTGCCGACAAGCAGGTGGCTCGCTACTCGCGTTATGCAGCGCATCAGGAGCGCATGATTTCTCCCGAGGGAACCTACCCGATCACGGGCCGCTCGATTGCCTATCGCTTCGGTGCCTTCCAAGCACTCTCGGATGCCGCTTACCGCCATCTCTTGCCCAAGGAGGGGGCTCCGGCCGCCGTGCGTTCGGCACTGACAAAGGTCATCGCTCGCCAGACCAACGCCCCCGAGACCTTCGATGGCCAAGGTTGGCTGCATGTCGGTATCTGTGGCCATCAGCCCTCGACCGGCGAACGCTACATCTCGACTGGCAGTCTCTATCTCTGCTGTGGCGGTTACATCGCCCTCGGATTGCCGGCCACCGACCCCTTCTGGTCGGCACCTGCCGAGCTCTGGACCAATGCCAAGGCGTGGTCGGGCATCGACATTCCGGTAGATAAAGCACTCAAAAATTAACTATTATACCAACCAAAAAACTTGCTATTATGAAACAATTGTTCAATCTGCGATTTGCTGCTCTCGTAGCGGCTCTGTTGCTGACAACGGGGCTCTACGCGCAGTCGAATCGAGTGAGTGGCGTCGTCAAAGATGCCAATGGACCGTTACCGGGTGTAACGGTGATTGTGGATGGTACAACGAGTGGTGCTACGACCGACGTAAATGGTCGTTACAACCTCTCGGCTGCACCCAATCAAACGCTGGTCTTTACCTATATTGGATATAAGGAGCAGCGTGTTCAGGTCGGCACACGCACGGCCATTGACGTTACGCTCGAAGAGGATGCCGTAGCGGTCGAGGAGCTGGTGGTTGTCGGTTACGGTTACCAGCGCAAGAGTGATGTGGCCACCTCGGTAACCACGGTGAAGGCCGAGGAGCTGAAGACCTTCCCGGCCGGTAACGTCGCCGACATGTTGCGTGGTCGTGCTGCCGGTGTGCAGGTAACCACCTCGTCGGGTCGCCCGGGTTCGGTTCCCGATATTACGATTCGTGGTAACCGCTCGATTAATGCCGACAATGCACCCCTTTATGTCATCGACGGTTCGCCCTCGAATGCCACGGAGTTCAGCACCCTGAGTGCCGAGGATATCGAGTCGATCGAAATTCTGAAGGATGCCGCCTCACAGTCTATCTATGGTGCTCGTGCCAGCAATGGTGTGATTCTCGTGACGACCAAACGTGGCCGCGAAGGCAAAACCGAGGTTTCATACAACGGCTATGTCGGCGTACAGAAACTGTGGCGCAACTTCGACTTCTACTCGGATGTCGAGTACTTCAACCTGCGTCGTGAGGCATTGGCTGCCGATGCCGGTTTGATCGATGCTCGTGAGATGCCCGTATCGGATGTCTTTGCCGATGAGATGATGGAGCAGGCCTGGATGGAGGGTCGCTCGGTAGATTGGGAGGATATGATGTTCCGCAACGCCATCTACCACAACCACGACATCTCGTTGCGTGGTGGTAACGAGTGGGCCAAAGTTTCGGCCTCGGCCGGTTTCTTCGACCAGCAGGGTATGGTGGTTACCGGTTCGGGCTACCAGCGTGGCAACTTCCGCATCAACGCTGACCTCAAGGCTACGAAGTGGCTTTCGGTGGGTGTCAATGCCTCGTATGCCATCACGGCGCAAGACCGCGAGGATGGCAACTTCAACTCATTTATCACGATGTCGCCACTGAGCACGGTTTACAATCCCGATGGTTCATACTCCGAGTATATCAACTCGAGCGGTCAGGTGAATCCGCTCTATCGCGCTCAGCACTTCGAGCGCACGATTGGCCGTGACTCGTATCGTCTGAATATCTTCTTCGACGTAAAGCCTTTCAAAGGTTTCAACTATCGCTTGAATCTGTCTATGTATCAGCGTTTTGAAGAGGACAAGCAGGCTAAGGATGCCGACTATCCGGGGGGGGGTGCAACGGCCTCTATCACCGATTCTCGCACGAAAAACTGGCTTATCGAGCACATCCTGACCTATCAGTTGCCCATTAAGAACGAGAACCACAAACTCAACCTGACGGCCGTACAGTCGATCGACCACAACGGTTCGCGTTCGCTCGGTTATGCAACGATGAATCTGCCGGTAGACATGGGTCCCGACTTCATCGCCAATGGTGAGTTCTCCGGTACTCCGACCCGCTCGTGGAGCGAGAACAACCTCGTTTCGTTCATGGGGCGTGCACAATATTCGCTCATGGATCGCTACCTGTTGAACCTGGCTATCCGTGTCGATGGTTCATCGCGCTTCGGTAAGAACAATAAATGGGGTACCTTCCCCTCGGCAGCCTTCGCATGGCGCATCAATCAGGAGTCTTTCTTGAAGGATGTGAGTTGGATTGACAACCTCAAACTGCGTGTCAGCTATGGTATCGTCGGTAACCAGAACGGTATCGGCAACTATGAGACGCTCGGTCTGTCGGATAAGCGTGCTTATGAGTTTGGCGACACCTATATTATGGGTTATCTGCCTGCATCCGACCTCTCGAACCCCAATTTGAAGTGGGAGCGTTCGGCTACGCTGAATACGGGTATCGACTTCGGTTTCTGGAACAACCGCCTGTCGGGTACCATCGAATACTACCGCACCAACACGACCGACCTGCTCGTATCGCGTGGTATCAACTCGGCCCTTGGTTACTCGTCGATGCTTGACAACCTGGGTGAGACAAAGAGCTGGGGTATCGATGTTGGTTTGACGGGTGAAATTATCCGCAAGAAGGATTTCTCGTGGAGCGTATCGACCAACCTGAGCCTCTTCCGCAACGAGATTGTCAAGATTGACGATCAGGTTGACGAGTTCGGTCGTCCGGCCAGCCAGCCCGGTAACAGCTGGTTCATCGGTCAGCCCATCAACGTCTACTACGACTACAAGATTGCCGGCATCTTCCAGTACGAGGATTTCGACATCACGAAAGACCCCTATGGCAATGTAACCTACACGTTGTTGCCGACCTTCGACTCGGATGGTGACGGTGTAGCCGATGCTCCAATGGAGTACACCAACCCGCCGAAGCCGGGTATGGTGAAGGTGATTGACATGAACGGCGACGGCAAAATCAATGCCGACGACCGTGTGCCCATCCAGAAAGATCCCGATTTCACGATGTCGATTTCGACAACCCTGCGTTGGAAGGGCTTCGACTTCTACATGGATTGGTATGCCGTATCGGGTGGCTGCTTGAAGAACAGCTATCTCTACGAATCGAACAGCGGTGGTTCGTTGCAGGGTAAGAACAATGGTGTAAAGGTGGACTACTGGACCCCCTACAACCCGACAAACGACTTCCCGCGTCCGTCGTTTGGCACGAATGCCACCTATCAATCGGCCATTGCCATTCAGGACAAGTCGTACATCCGTCTGCGCACCTTGCAGTTGGGTTACAACTTCCCGAAGCAGTGGATCAACAAACTCGGCATGAGCAAGCTGCGTGTCTATGCTACGGCCACGAACCTGTTGACCTTCACAGAGTTGCTTTCGTACAGCCCCGAGCTTTCGCCCGGTGCTTATCCCGAGCCGCAAACCTTTGTCTTCGGTGCTAACCTTACCTTCTAAACGATGACTACCATGAAAAAAGTAATATATAGCATATTGGCTCTGGTGTTGATGGGCACCATGACTACGTCGTGCAGCGACCTGCTCGAGTTGGAGTCGAAAACCTCCATCACCAACTCGTGGCTCTACGAGACCCCCGAGGGTCTGTCGCGAGCCGTAGTTGGTCTGTATGATATGGATCGTAAGATTGCCGAAAACCCCAGCGAGGGTGCGGATATCTATGCCGTACAGATGTTTGACTATTGTACCGACCTCTTGGTCTTCCGTTCCGGTACGAATGCCGCCATGGCACGTCTAACGTATAACCCCTCGCAGGGTATCTTCAATAGCTTCTGGACCCACTACTACAATGTGATTGGTAAGGCCAATGAGGTGATTGCTGCCGCCGAAAAGATGGATCTCACCGATCCCACGACGCTACGTGCATGGGGCGAGGCGAAGTTCTTCCGTGGTCGTTCCTATTTTGAGTTGTGGAAGCGTTTCGAGCGTCTTTACCTCAATGTGGAGGCGACGACGACCGACAACCTGCAACGCGAGTTTGTTCCCGCTTCGACCGAGGATATCTTCACGGTGATTCGTGGCGACCTCGACGATGCCGTTGAGGCTCTGGATTGGGCACAGCCCGAGGGTGCTGCCGGCACGGAGCATGGTCGCGTCACGAAGGGTACGGCAATGCATGTACGCGCCCAGGTGGCTATGTGGGACAAGGATTGGGATACGGCCATCACGCTCTGCGAGGAGGTGATTGGAGCCACCGCCTTCCACAAATTGGAGGACAAACCCGAGGATGCCTTCCTGAAGAGTGCCGACCTCCGCTCGAAGGAGTTCCTCTGGACCTATCAATTCTCGCTTAATCCGGGAGGTGGCGGTAACACTTCCACGCCGCCGATTGCACATCGCTACCAGCTCGTTACATTGGCTGCCTATCATGGGTTGGGAGCCTATTTCGAGATGAGTGCCGAGTATGGTGGTTATGGTTGGGGACGCTGCTACCCGAACAGCTACCTGATGAAGATGTTCGATCAGAAGAAGGACTCGCGCTACACGAAGTTGATGCGCACGGAGTGGATTATCAACAAGACCGGTCATGCCAACTACGGCCAGGTGTATGATATGACACAATCGAAGGGCAAGGCTGAATACATGACCAACCTGCACCCGATGACGCTCAAATTCTACGACTGCTGGAGCAATGCCGGACAGCCCGACCTGAAAACGAGCTACAAGGATCTGCCGATTTATCGCTTGGGCGAGACGGTGCTGATGTGCGCCGAGGCCTACATGGAGCGTGATGGTGAGGGCAGCACCCGTGCACTCGAGCTCTACAACATGACCTGGGAGCGTGCCGGTAATGCCAAGCGCATCGAGCCGTTGACCATGGATGAGCTGCTCAACGAGTACGCTCGTGAGTGCTACTTCGAGGGTGTTCGCTGGCCGCTGCTGAAGCGTCGCGGTATCTTGGCCGAGCGTGTTAAACTGCATGGCGGTGACACGAAGGCAGATGATCCCTATCTCAATGCAGATTATGCGCATCCTCGTGAACTCTTCATCGAGGGTAAGCATGAGGTATGGCCCATCCCGCAAGCGCAGATTGACCTGATGGGTGCGGAGAATTTCCCGCAACATGATGCATGGTTGTAATCCACCGTATCACACTAAAAAACGCAAACAAAATGAAAAAGATATTTTTCTGCATGCTGGCCCTCGTCGCAGCGATGTTGGGCAGCTGTGTAAGCGACGAAGAGGTGCGCATCATGCCCGAGTTCAGCTACTCGGACAATGAAGTGCTGCTTCCGCGCGCCGAGGGGTCGAGCTATACGGCTCCGATTGCCACGACCGAGCCGGTCGTGACGGCCGAATACAATTGTGAGTGGCTTTCGGTGGAGGTTAACACCCGCCACGCCATCTTCACGACCTTGAGTGAGAATGCGGGCGAGGAGAATCGCTCGACGGAGGTTATCCTGCGTGCCGGCGACTTCATGGAGGAGGTAACCGTCACCCAGCAGTGCTTGGAGGTTCCCGACAACGGCCTTGTGGTGGGTCAGCAGACCGAGGATGGTCTGGGTATGATTTTCTGGGTTGATCCCGAGAACCCGACCGTCGGTAAGGCTATCTCACTGCAACGTCTGGAGGGTAAAGCCTTCGAGCTCTCGCCGAAGTACCACGAGGCTACGTCGCTCATCGACGGTAAGGCCAACACGGCACTCTTCGAGGAGCATACGGCCGAGGAGGCTGCCGGCTATTGCAAATCTTTGGGCGAGGGTTGGTATCTGCCGGCCGTTCGCGAGTTGCATGAACTCTTTGCCGCCTACAATGGTGTTGGTTATGGCGAGGATGGCTTCACGAACGCTGTTCCCGATGCTATCTCCGACCGTGAGAAGCAGGCACGCGCCGCCTTCGATAAGCTCTTGACCGACCTGGGTGGTACGATTATCAACAAGGCTGCAGCCACCGGTAATGGTGAGTCGTATTGGAGTTCGACCGAGAACGAGGATGGCACAAAAGCTCTCTATATCCGCTTCGGTAAGTGGGCCGAGGATGCCGGCAGCAAGACCGGCACGAGCCGTTTCGTGCGTTGTATGTTCCATGTCGGTGACTTCAAGGTTCCCGAGGAGCCTACGACCATCAAACTCAGCACGCAGAGCATCGCCCTGGAGGCGGAGGCCGGCAGTGCAGGTGCGACCACCGTCACCTCGAACAAGGACCTCTCGACCATCGCTGTGGTGATTGCCGATCCGTCGTGGGTAGGCTACGCTGTAGCGGATGGTGTAGTAACCTTCACCGCATCGTCGGCCAACGAGACCGACGCCATTCGTTCGACGACGGCTACCATTACGGTAGGTGCAGGCGAGAACACGGCAACGGCTACCGTTACCATCTCGCAGGCAAAGAAGATTACGGTCGAGCCGTGGAAACTGGGCGAGGTAGTACCCGACACGGATAAGTCGAAGGGCGGTATCGTCGTATGGGTCGATCCGACCGACGGCACACGCGCCAAGATTGTTTCGATGAAGCGCGAGAAGATTGCCTGGGGTGACAACACCTTCCACTTCGGCACGCCGACCAATGGTGACGAGGGTAGTGAGATAGCGGCTATCATTATGGCTCACGCACAAGCATCGACTTGTACGATTCTGACTTGGGCTCAGTCTCTCGGCGAGGGCTGGTATATCCCGACCCGTAACGAGTTGACCCTCTTCTACGACTACTACAACGGCAACCATAACACCAAAGCTGCCATCGAAACTTTACCCGCTGAAGAGTTGGCACAGCGCGATGCTGTCGAGAAGATCTTTGCCGACGCAGGTGCAGATCCCGTATGTGCCGCAGCTGATGACCCGACCATTACCGGTTCGAAGGTAACGGGGAATGGTGAGGGCTACTGGAGTATCAACGAAAAATCGGATGGCACACAGGCATTCTATGTACGCTTCGGTAGCTACAACAACGGCTTGCAGGGATCCAAGACCGGTAGTCGCCTCGCTCGCGGTATGCGCGTAGTAAAGAAGTAAGCAAAACAGCATCCCCCTCGCTGCACGGCCTCGGTCGTGCGGCGAGGGCGGGATGAAACAACCACATCGGGTGTTGCCCGACAACACCTGTCCAAACAAACACCATGAATCGACGTACCTTATACGCCTTATTGGTCGCACTGATTATCTCGACGATGCCCCTTGCAGCGCGTACCGTCTACACCATCAACGACGGATGGCAGTTCCGTCTCGGCAACGAGCGAACAGCCGTCGAGGGGTGGACAACGGTCAGCGTGCCCCACACATGGAATGCCGAGGATTGCGATGACGACACCCCCGGCTTCCACCGCGGACCGGCGTGGTATCGCCACACCCTCCGCATCGATCCCGCTTGGGAAGGGCAACAACTGACGCTTCACTTCGAAGGGGCCAATACCCGCACCGAGGTGTGGCTCAACGGGCACCTGTTAGGGGAGCATCGGGGTGGCTCGACCGCCTTTGCCTTTGACATCACGCAGGTGGCAACGAGTGGCGAAAATCGGTTGGAGGTGCTGGTAGACAATACCCACAACCCCGACATTCCGCCCCTCTCGGCCGACTACACCTTCTTCGGAGGGTTGTATCGTGACGTGCACCTCATTGTAACCGCACCGCAGCACATCTCGACGACGCACTACGCCTCGACGGGCGTCTACCTCACGACCCCCGTCGTCACCGACGACAAGGCCGAGGTGGCCATTCGCACGATGCTGACCAATGGTGCCAATCGCACAACCCGCCTGCAACTCCGTCACCGCATCTTCGACCCCGCGGGTCGTTGTGTGGCCGAGCAGCAGAAGCCGGTAACACTCAAGGCCGGCATCACGAATCAGGAGGCGACAACCACCCTGTCGGTAACCAATCCGATGCGCTGGGATGTGGAGCATCCGCACCTCTACCGTGTGGTAACCACCCTGAACGATGCTCAGGGTACGGTGCTCGATGAGCTCTCCACACCCCTCGGTATCCGCACCTTCCGCTTCGACCCTAACGAGGGCTTTATCCTCAACAATCGGGTGGTGAAGCTGCTCGGCACGAATCGCCATCAATGCTACTTCGAGTTGGGTTATGCCCTCTCCGATGAGCGACACCTGCGTGACGTGGAGCAAATCAAGCGCATGGGCGGCAACTTCCTGCGTGTCTCGCACTACCCGCAAGACCCCGCCGTTATGGCGGCCTGCGACCGCATGGGTATTCTCACCTCGGTGGAGATTCCCATCGTGAATGCCGTAACCCCCGGAGAGGCCTTTGCCGCCTGCTGTGAGGAGATGATGCGCGAGATGATTTACCAAGCGTTTAACTCCCCGTCGGTCTGCATCTGGGCCTACATGAACGAGGTGATGTTGCGTATTCCCGTCGAGGGAGAGGAGGCTTTGAACACCTACTACAAGCAGGTGCATGAGGTGGCTGCACGCTGCGAGGCTGTCGCCGACACGATAGACCCGTCGCGTGCCACGATGCTGCCCTGCCACAGCAACCTCAAGCACTACGACAACGCCGGAATACTGGCGCTGCCCGACATCATCGGCATGAACATCTACCACGGGTGGTATCAGGGCACTTTCCCCGGCTTTGACCGCCAGTTAGACAAGTTGCATGCACAGTATCCCGACAAGAGTTTTATCGTCACGGAGTATGGCGGCGACTGCGACATCCGCATTCGTTCGTTCCGCCCCGAGCGATTCGACTTCTCGGTCGACTACGCCATGTTGTTGCACGAGCACTACCTGCGTGCCATCTGCGAACGGCAGTTCGTGAGTGGTGCGACGGTATGGAACCTCAACGACTTCTACTCCGAGGTGCGTGGCGATGCCCTGCCGCACATCAACTGCAAGGGGCTCTGCACGCTTGACCGCCGTCCGAAGGATACCTACCACTTCTACCGTGCAGCCCTGCTGCAGGAGCCTGTAGTCCATATCTGCACGGCCGACCGAGCCTTCCGTTCGGGTGTCGAAACCGCTGCAGGATTCGCCCTCGAGCCGACGAAGATCTACACCAACGCTCCACAGGTCGAGGTGTGGCACAATGGCCAAAAATTAGGTATCTTTGCTGTCGAGAACTTCACGGCAACGGTCGATGTGCCCTTCTGCGATGGCGTGAATCGCATCGAAGCCGTCATCCGCGACAAGGGTGGCAAGCCCTATCGGGAAATAGCAACCACCACCTATCGGTTGGTACCGAAGTCGTTCAAGGAGGGAACACCCTTCACGGAGATGAACATCCTGATGGGGTCGACCCGTCTGTTCGACGACCCGACCAACGAGGTAGCCTGGATTCCCGACCAACCCTATACAGCGGGTAGCTGGGGTTATGTCGGCGGAGAGCCGTGGCGACCGAAGACCAAGCGAGGCACACAACCGGCCTCGAATCTGGCCATCGACCACACCCGTCTCGACCCGATGTATCAGACCCAGCGTCGTGGCATCGAAGCATTCCGTGCCGATGTGCCCGATGGAGCCTATGAGGTGGCGTTGCACTTTGCCGAACTCACGACCGACGAGCAGAAGGCCGATGTCGCCTATCTGCTGGGGGCAGATGCCGCTACCGAGCGTGCTGCAACACGTCGTTTCGACATCCTCATCAACGGCCGTATGGCCACACCGGCACTCGATGTGGCGGCCGAGGTGGGACGCTGTACGCCGATGGTGCGCCGCTACCGTGTAGAGGTGGTCGACAACCAAGGGTTAACCATTGATTTCAAGGCTATTGAGGGCGAAACGATGCTCTCGGCCATTCGTATACTGAAGATCTATTAACTTAAAACAACAAACCACACATGAAACGTATTTTATTCACGCTCTCGTTGGGACTGATGCTGGGTGCTGTCGCCTGCACCGAGGATTCAACCAAGGATCCCAACTACCAGCCCCCTGAAGTGCTCTTCAAGGAGGAGGCTCCGAACTACGAGGAGGGTCTGCCCGAGCCGGGACCCATTCAAGCCTACGAGGAGGCTACCTATGGTGCCGACCGTCCCTACTACCCTGTTACGGTAGAATATCAATCGGGCAATGCCCCCGTATCGTCGTGGAAAACGGCAAACACTCGTTTGATGGCCTACCTCTACGGCTATGAGCGTCAAATCTCAACCTATGAGGAGTATCAGGCCGTTACGAATGCCTACGGCTCCTATACGGCCGGCGAGAAGCAGGCTGCAACGGGTCGCTTTTATGTCAAGAAGGTGGGTGACCGCTGGTGGATTATCGACCCCGATGGCTATCCCTACTACATGCGTGGCGTATCGTCGTTCCGCCAGGGTTCGTCGGCTCGCAACAAAACCGCCTTTGCGCAGCGTTTCACCGACAACCAGAATTGGGTAGCCGTATCGCGCAACGAGTTGGCTCGTATCGGTTTCCACCAAACGGGTGCTTTCGGCTCGAATGGAGGCTATGGCTACCAGCAAGAGTACAACAAAGCTAACAGCGCATCGCCCTTCCCGATTGCTCCTTCGTTCGGCTTCCTCTCGCAGTTCAAGTCGAAGAAGAGCAAAGCCTATCCCGGCAATAACGCGGATAACGCCATCGGCTTGGTGCTTTATGACGATTGGGCAGCATTCTGTTTGGAGTATATGCAGTCGAGTGCCTTTACCTCCTACCTTGGCGACCAAAATGTCTTCGGTTTCTTCTCGGATAACGAGATTAACTTCTCGTCGCAGAACAGCAAGATTCTGCAACGCTTCCTCGATATCAACAATGCTAGCGACATCGCTTGCAAGGCAGCTCAGGACTTCATGGCTGCGAAGGGTGCATCGAGCGTTACCGATGCGCTGAACAGCGAGTTTGCCGGCATGTTGGCCGAGAAGTATTACAAGGGAGTAAAAGAGGCTGTCAAGCAGGTTGACCCGGGTCTGCTCTACCTCGGTTCGCGTCTGCATGGCACACCGAAGTACCTCGAAGGTGTGATTGCAGCCGCCGGCAAATATTGCGACATCATCTCGATTAACTACTACTCGCGTTGGTCGCCCGAGGCCGACTGGATGCAGAAGTGGGCTACACTGGCTCCCAATGCACCCTTCATGGTTACCGAGTTCTACACGAAGGGAGTTGAGGATAGCGACCTGAACAACGGTTCGGGTGCCGGATTCTGCGTACCGACCCAGACCGAGCGTGCTTACGCCTACCAGCACTTCACGCTGGGTCTGTTGGAGGCCAAGAACTGCGTGGGCTGGCACTGGTTTAAGTATCAGGATGACGATGGCTCGGACAACGACAGCAAACCGGCCAACAAGGGTATGTATGACAACTACTATCAGCTCTTCCCCTATCTGTCGCAGATGGCGAAGGAGGTGAACTACAACGTCTACAACCTCATCGAGTTCTTCGACAACCAAGCAGCCGGTAAATAATGAAACGGCTCATCACAACGCTGTGGTGTCTTGGTTTGCTCATGCTGTGTAGCGAGGTTCTCGCTGCCCGGCATGGGCAAAACCTTTTTCGCGGGGCACGCATCCACGCCGCGAATTATCGTCGCAACTACGAGCCCGAGAAGGCTGTCGACGGCCAACACTACCGCGTCTCGACCTGGATGCCGGCCAACCGCACCAAGCCTCCCTACCTGCTGGAGGTAGAACTCGACCACTACTGCGACATCGACTCGATGGTCATCTATACGGGTATCCCCGAGGGAGAGCGTACCACCACCGAGTCGACACAGGCTGCCGGATATTGGAACATGAAGAATTTCATTATCCAATATTGGGATGATGCCAACTGGAGCGATATCGACGAGACGCTGACAACCGAGAACAGACTCGACAAGGTGGTCTTCCGCTTCACTCCCCGCATCACCTCGTTCCGCTTCCGCATCCGCTCGACCGATGGCGAGCCGATTCGCATCATCGAATGGGAGGGATATGGTCGTGTGAACAATGCTATGCCCTCGCCTTCGACCACTCGTCGTGAAGTCGAGCAAACAGACTATCCGACCACCATCGAGGCCCGCATCACACCGCAAGTCGAGGGGCGTTCGATGCGCTACGTCGGCTACAATCAGGGATACCACCTGCCGGGGAGTAACACCTCGACATGGCTCGAGTATAGCGGTGTAAATGCTGTACGTCTGTGGATGCCACTGACGTTCCTCGTGCCCGAACAGGCTGTTGACTGCCAATCGAAACCCGCCACGCTCGAAGCGTTCGAGCAGTTGAAGGCCTCGTTGCGACAGCACCCACGCCAATCGGGCATCGACTGGGCGGTGGTCGAGAAGCGGGCTGACTCGGTCTACGTTTCGACCAATACGATGGTCTACAGTTATGCGCTGGAGGAGTTGCAACGCATGGGTATCGAGGTGTTGATTCAAACCACAGCCTACAAACGGACCCCCGACTGGGCTTCAAAATGGCTGTTATGGCAACGCATGTACGCCTTGGCCTACTACTCGGCATTGCGTGGCGGCGTGGAGATGTACGCCATGCAGAACGAGCCGAATCACCGTCACGCAGGCCCCATTCCGCTCGAGGAGTGGGTGCGCATGATGCGGGTGGCCTCGGATGCCGTGCATTGTGCCGTCGAGGATGCCTCACGCGATGGTGCAGGCAACCTCACAGGCCGCTTCGTAGGCCCCGTGACAGCCGGCACGAACACCAACTGGTGGGCACGTGTAGCCTCGGCCGAAGAGGAGGATTATCGTGGCCAAAAACCCGAGCGTGATCAGATCGATCTCTTTTCGACCCACTCCTACAACCTGCCGGCCACGGGCTATGCCGGTAAAGTAACCGCCATCGACCGCATCCTCCGCAACAATCATCCCGAGGGGCGTACCAAGCCGATTATCTTCACCGAAATCGGCCGATGGATGAACGCCTACCTCATCGACAAGGAGGAGACAATGGATTCACCCTCGCTCTTTACCGAGTGGGCCGGTATCTACACCCGCAATATGCTCGATGGAGGTTATGGTATGTGGGCCTTCAAGTTTGCCAATACCGCCTCGTCGACCTATCCGCAGGGCATCAAATCGGGACACCACCACATCTGGAAGGGACACCGCTTTGCCGAGGCATCGTTGCCGAACCTCGCCACTGCATGTCGCATCACCGCCTCGGGATACGACGCCGATGCAACGCCAAAACGTGTTATCGATGGCGTGAAAAGCGCAGCACAGGGTTGGCAGATAACCTCCGACCAGGAGAAGTGGCTGATGCTCGAACTGCCGACTCCGACCCTTATCGCCGGTATGGCACTCTACACCGGTAGCGAAGGGGGCGAGTTTACCGCTCCGGATCGCATTCGTGCCTTACGCATCGAGGCAGAGTGTGAGGGTCGCTGGCAGACGCTCTTCGACGAAAAGGGCATCCGCTATGCACAACTCTTCCCGCGCTTCGAGCAATCGGTTCGCGCCTCACGTATCCGCATCTCGACCACGGACAAGGGCACCTCAATCCTCCGCGAAGTGAAACTCTTCGGCGAGGAGATGCGCTCGGCGGGTCGTGCATCGTTCGATGTGGGCGGTGCACAACGCACAGCCGAGGTGGTACGCCTCTTTGCCAAGGGTTTCCGCGGGGCTCGACCGCTGCTCCACGTCGACCGTTCGTCGGAGGATCCCGACTTCGATTGCTGCATGGCAGCCGACTCGGTGGCCGGTATGCTCTATGGGTGGATTGTGCAACGCCACGATACGACCTACCACCTGACGCTCGATCTCTCGGCTCTTGGTCTCGAGAACCATCCCGTGGTAGCCGAACGGGTGAGCGACAAGCGATATGGCGATGCCGAATGTTATGCGGTGGATAAGGCGGGTCGTCTCTCGCTGCAGATTCCGCCACAAAGTGTTACCCTGCTCTCGATACCGATGGCGAAGGGCACCAAACATGCAGTCAAAGCCGCACGCTATGGTACACTCGGCGGCAATGGCAAGCAAGAGCCCAACCTGCGTATGGCACTCAACGCAAAGTATCCTCGTCAAAATGGAGTGGCTCTCCTCGGTTTTAACCTCAAAAAGGGCGATATCGAGCGTGCCTCACGCATCCTGTTGCGCTTCGAGGGTAGCGCCGACACCCCCAATGAGTTCCGCTTCCACCTCTACGCCTCGGCAACGCCACTTGGAGGCATCGACGCCAAGCGATTGGCGATTGACCCCACCGAGCCCCGTCTGTTGGAGCCGGGACAACGTTGGCATATGGCAGGCGAAAGTTCGCTCACCTCGAAACCGCGCGAGCGATACATCGACCTCACGGAGCTCATCAAGCGGCATGCCGACCGAGCCGTAACCATCGCCTTTGTGCGCGAACTGCGCGAAGCGGGTGATGACTACGATCAGGGGATTACGGCCATGATCAACCCCTCGGCCGAACTGATTCTCATCGAATAAGCCGAAGAACTAACATAACCAACAGAAACGAGGCGGTCACCCTACAGGTGCCGCCTCGTTCCCCACTTAACCTAATTATTAATCTAAAACCTCTGTTGTTCAAATTCTTTATACACCACTGAACATCGAGAAGCCGCCATCAATCGGGAGATTCACGCCCGTGATGAAGGAGGCGGCATCCGAGCAGAGGAACTGAATGGCTCCATTGAGCTCGGTGATGTCACCAAAGCGGCGCATCGGCGTGTTGGCCAGCACCTTGTGGCTGCGCTCGGTGAGTGAGCCATCCGGATTGAGCAGCACGGCACGATTCTGATCGCCAATGAAGAAGCCCGGAGCAACCGCATTGACACGGATGCCGTCGCCATACTTCAGCGCCATATCCATGGCCAACCACATCGTGAAGTTCGTCACGGCAGCCTTGGCAGCCGAGTAACCCGGTACGTTGGTCATCGATTGCAGGGCAGCCATCGACGAGATGTTCACAATAGCACCCTTCTTCTGGCGAGCCATCACCTCTCCAAAGATAATCGAGGGGTAGACCGTACCATTCATGTTCAGGTTCGTTACCTTGTTCCAATCCTCAATCTTCATATCGAAAATCGGCTGGTCGGGACGCAGCGTAGCACCCGGCATGTTGCCTCCGGCAATGTTAATCAGGATATCGATGCGACCCCACTTGGCCACCACCTCATCCGCCACCTGACGAATCGAATCCAGGTCGAGGACATTGCAAATCAAGCCCATTACCTCACCCCCGCCAATGGCACGCAACTCCTCGACACGCTTGTCGAGTTGCTCTTGGCGGATGTCGAGAGCCACCACCTTGGCTCCCTCTTTGACAAAACTCTTGGCGACATTGCCACCCAAGACACCACCGGCACCCGTGATGACGGCTACCTTGTCTTTAATCGAAAACTGTTCGTTCATATCGTTCGTCTTTATTAGATTGTTTGCTTCAATTCATCGCGCACAACGGCCATCATACCCTCGACCTGTGCCAAGGCCAACATGCGACCATGGAACGAGTAACCGGGATTGTAGCCCAACAGCTCATCGCCAAGCATCGTGCGACCATGGTCGACACGCATCGGCAGGTCATGGCGCGGATCCGCCTCATAGAGACGCACCAAATCGACCAGATGACCACGGCCTTCGAGATGCGAGGCCTCGATGAAGTTACCACCCTCGAGGATATGGCAACTGCGCAGGTGCACGAAATGGGTGCGCTCGAGGAAACGACATGCCATCTTTCGAACATCGTTGTGCGCCCCCGACGAAAGCGAGCCGGCACAGAAGGTTACCCCATTGTGCGGATTATCTACGGCCGAGAGCATCCAGGCGATATCCTCCTCGCTCGTCACGATGCGTGGCAGACCCAATACCTGATACGGCGGGTCGTCGGGATGGATGCACATATTGATACCCCACTCCTCGCACTCGGGCATAATCGCCTCGAGGAAATAGCACAGGTTGGCGCGGAGTTGCGCACGGTCGATACCCTCATACTGCTGCAGCAGTCGCTTGAAGATTGCCACCGGAGCCTTGTCGCCCTCCCGGATATTGCCGTTGATGAAGCCCTGTGTCTTGACAATAATCGTATCGACCAAGGCAGCACGCTCCTCCTCGGTAATCGTGGCATCCAACGCCTCGACTTTGGCCAGCAATTCGGGCGTATAATCCTGCTCGGCACCTGCTCGCTCCAGAATCTTCAAATCGAAGTAGGCGAAGCGTACATAGTCGAAATAGAGCGACGTCGTACCATCCTCCCACGGCCGTGCCAAGTCGGTACGAATCCAGTCGATGACGGGCATGAAGTTGTAGCATACCGTATGAATACCGCAACGACCCAGGTTGCGGAGACTCTCCTTGTAGTTCGCAATCAGTTGATCGCGCTCCGCGCCGCCATATTTAATCGCCTCGCTTACGGGCAACGACTCCACCACACTCCACCGCAGGCCATGTGCCTCGATGTAACGTTGCAGGTCACGAATCGCCTCCTCGCTCCATACCTCCCCATTGGGAATGGCATGCAGCGCTGTCACAATTCCCTCAACCCCAATCTGTCGCAGCATCGACAGGGTTATTTTGTCGTTCTTACCGAACCAACGCCAAGTCTTCTCCATGCTTCTCGTTATGCTATCGGACGCTCCTCGGCAACCACCTCGCCGAGCGTTACGCCACTATCGTTATAACTATCTACGCGATAATAGTAGGGCACACCCTTTGTGAGGATGTGCACCAGCAGGTCGTGTTGCTCATTTCCCTTCACCTGCACCGTTATGTTCAGGTGGTCGGGTGCATAGCCAAAGCAGACCAGATAGCCTTCGGCATCCTCGACCTTCGACCACTCGACCATCGCAAAACGCTCGTCCTCGACATTGCGCACCACCCGTGTTGATGCGACCTGCGCAGGTGCCTCCTGCAATCCATGGCCGAAGAGACGCAGGTCACGAATGGCAAATTTTCCATTGAGCATCGCCTCAACACACTCCACACGCACATAGCGCAACATCTTTGCCTCCGCAAAATCGACAAACGAATGCGGATTGGTACGACGATTCTTCGACGCATCGACCAGCACCTCCCACGCTTCGCCATCCGACGAGCCCAGCAGGCGATAAGCCGTATAATCACGATCAAGACGGGTCGTATCGACCTGCTCCTCGGCAAAATTCAATTGCACGGCCTCGACACGCTTTTCACGACCTAAATCCATCTCAAACCACTCACCGGCATCGCCCGTTGCAGCCGACCACCATGTGCGAACCTGCTCATCGGCCGCCAGCGCAACATCATGCCCCTCCAACGAACTCGAAGCGCGACACGCACAGTTATAGGAGAGCAGATTCCACTGCATCGAAGCCTCGGTCTCGGGGTCAAATTTGCGTTGGGGTACCTGCATCGGATAATCGCCAAAGCGGGTGTGCACCTTCATGCGCCCCGCTGCGTCGAACGAAACGGGGAAGAGTCCCAACCGACGCTCGAAGGGGTCTCGATTACCCACCCACATCGAGGTAACCTCCCACCAGTTTCCGTAGCGGTCCTGGAAGACGCTGCTATGGCCGGCACCACCGATAAAACCTCCCGCCTTGAGCGATACGGGATTATAGGGCATTACCTCGTAGGGGCCATCGGGACGATCGGCCTGCATCACCACGTCGGCATACCAGATGCAGATTGTTCCCGGCGTAGCAAATTGCAGGTAATAGTGGTCGTTGTGGCGTACCACCCACGCCCCCTCGGGGCTGGGCAACCAGCGGAAACGCCCCATCCAATCGCGGGCATCAATCTCATCGTAAATCTCACGACGACCCAGGTGATAACCGGCATCGTAGTCGTTGATATCCGAAGCAAAGGAGTGCAGGATACGCTCCGAGCCGGGAATCTCGGCAAAGGTGTCGGGATCGACCTCAAAGCAACGTATCGCCTGATGGACTCCCAACCCGTGGAAAATGAAGAAACGACCCTCATCGATAAAGAGGGTGGGGTCTGACACCCGTCGTACATCGGCCACATGCTCCCAACGTCCGCTCTCGGGGTCGTTGGTGCGAATCACCTCGGTGGTCTTGGCCTTGCGGTCACGCTTGAGGCGAATGAAATAGATGTAGTTGCCATCCGTCGCCACCGCCGGAGCCACATAGCGTCCTTCGTCTTGAGCAGCATAGCAGATGGCCGGGTCGAAGGCAATATCCTCCCAATGCACCAGGTCGTCCGAGACGCGATAACCTCCCGTATCGTGGGTCGAGAAGAGGTAGTAACGATTCTTGAAGAGCACGATCACGGGGTCGGCTGCAGCACGCGCCAGGGTCTGCCGAAAAGCTCCCCACCCATAGGTGAGATCCATCGGATTGCAGTAGACCGGAGCCGAGGATGAACCCTCACCACAACTTGCAGTGAGCAGCAACAAAACCAGTACCGGGAGTAAAAACAATCGTCGCATAAGGGTCAGCCGTTTTTTTTGGTTGATACAAAAGTACCCATTATCGACCACTTCCAAGCGTCGGGAAATCCGTAAAAATGCGAAAATAATACAAAAACCCTGCTACAACCCTCTTTTCGTGCCTTTGGAGGGTGTTGCGGAGTTTTTTCTCATTACCCGAAAAGGGGCTACTTCAGCAGCAAATCATCGAGGCGTACCTTGGGAACATAGTGTACACCTTCGCGGCGGTAGTAGGCGTGGCTCTCATCGGCAGCAATGTCGACCAACTCGATCTGCTCGGTTCCCTTGCCCAGAGCAATCAGCAACAGGGGACGACTCGGGAGGCCAAACGCACGTTGCAGTCGCTCCTTATCAAACGACCCGATCATGATGCCGTTCAGGCCCAATTCGGCAGCCCGCAGCAGCATGCTTTGCGCCGTAATGCCGAGGTCGATATAGAGGTAGTTGTCGGGCTCGACGGCCGCACAGACGATGATGAAGGCCCGAGGCTCGGTGCCCGGGGTCGGAAGTCCCAATTCGGGCAGACCACCACCCAGATGGAACCCCTGCAACACCTTCTCCGCCTCATCAGCAAGTACGGCACGGAAACGCAATCCCTGGCGATTCATCGCCGAAGGGACACGGGTTGCCACCTCCAAGATGCTGCGCATCTGGTCGGCACGCACCTCGAACGAAGGGTCATAACCACGCACCGAGCGGTTTTTGAGCAACAATCGGCTGAGTGTTGCACCCGAACGCAGCGACTTTTTCTGCATCGGTCGTGCACGATACTCCTCCATCTTCTTATCCAAATAGTTGTCTGCCATAACGATATTGGTTGTTTCGACAAATGTACAAAAAGTTTGGCGACAAAAGCTCCGCTATTTTGTTTTTCTCATCAAAACAATTACTTTTGTCCAAAACGTCATTTTTATCCTGCAATGAAACGCTTTTTAACCCTCATTGGCAGCCTGTTGCTCCTACTCGCACCACATGGTTCCGTAGCACAAGCGACCCGAGCAAACTCGCTACACTATGGTGCCGAGCCGCTCTGTTTCTCCTCGGTCGAGGAGTGGGAAGCGGTGCATCGTCCCATCATCGCCCGATTTTTTGCGGAGGAGGTCTATGGAAAATTGCCGACACGGCAGCTGCCGATGCGGTTTGAGGTGCTGGATGATACGCCCAACGCCCTGCAGGGATTGGCACGACGCAAGCAGGTAGCCATTCACGTGCAGGGATTGGCCAATCCGATCCTGTTGCTGCTCTATCTTCCGAGCAACGCCGAAGGCCCTACGCCCCTCTTTTTAGGGATGAATTTCAAGGGGAATCACCAGATTCACCCCGACGAGGCGATTCTCATCTCGCAAAATGCCCCCACGGGCGAGGCATTGATAAATGACCCGCCACGAGGTGCTACCGCATCACGCTGGCCCGTAGAGATGATTCTGCGGCGTGGCTATGGCGTGGCTACGCTCTATTGCGGCGATGTCGACCCCGATGTAGACGATGGCTTCCAAAACGGCGTACATCCACTCTTCTACCGCCACGGCCAACAGCAACCTGCCCCCAACGAGTGGGGAACCATCAGTGCATGGGCATGGGGACTGCACCGCGCCATGGATTACCTGGAGTGCGATTCCGAGGTAGATGCCGACCGAGTCGCCCTCTTGGGTCACTCCCGTCTGGGTAAGACCGCCCTGTGGGCCGGAGCATCGGATGCTCGCTTTGCGATGGTCATCTCGAATGCCTCGGGATGCAGCGGTGCCGCCCTCGCCATCCGAGGCGTCAAGGAGTCGGTGGCAGCCATCAACAAACGATTCCCCCACTGGTTTTGCGACAACTACAACCATTACAGCAACAACGAGCAGGCCATGCGGGTCGACCAGCAGGGGTTGATTGCCCTGATTGCCCCGCGTCCGGTCTATGTTGCCAGCGCAGCCAAAGACCAGTATGCCGATGGGCTGGGCGAATACCTTGCCGCCCGTCGCGCCTCACCCGTCTACGAACTCTACGGATTGAAGGGACTGCAACAAGACTCCCTGCCGCCTGTCGACACGCCCCTACTCGAGGGGCATGTAGGGTACCACATCCGTACGGGCTATCACGACATCACCTCCTACGACTGGACACAGTACCTCAACTTCGCAGACTGCCATTTGAAGCAACAAACAACAAAAAAATAATCCAATGACCATGAAACAAATCATGCTGTTTGCAGCCATGAGTGCTGCCCTGTGCAGTTGCGACTGCACGACCAAGAATCCGCTCTTTGCGGAGTTTGACACCCCTTATGGCATTGCCCCCTTCGAAAGCATCACCATCGACCACTATCGTGAAGCGATGCTGCAAGGTATGGAGGAGCAGAAGGCCGAAATCGAGGCCATCGTAGCCAACGAGGAGGCTCCGACCTTCGCGAATACGATTGCCGCCCTCGACCGCAGTGGGGCTCTGCTCCGCAAGGCCGGTGGTACGTTCGGCCCCTTGTCGAGCAGCAACTCGACCGACGCAACACGCGCCTTGCAGAAGGAGCTCTCGCCCCTGCAATCGGCCCACTCGGACGACATCAACCTCAACGAGGCACTCTTTGCCCGCGTGAAGGCGGTCTACGAACAGCGTGACGTGCTCGACCTCACCCGTGAGGAGCAGAAGGTGCTCGAGAACACCTACAAGCGATTCGTGCGCAGTGGTGCCGAACTGAATGCCGAGCAGAAGGAGCGTCTGCGTGAGCTGAACAAGGAGATTTCGATGTTGCAGTTGACCTTCTCGCAGAATCTGCTGCACGAGACCAACAACACCTTCGTTACGGCCGAGTCGCTCGACGAGTTGGTCGGTCTGCCCGAGGCAAACATCGCCGCAGCGGCCAAAATGGCCGAGGAGCAGGGACAACCCGGCAAGTGGATGTTCAACATGCAACGCCCGAGTTGCAACCCCGTGCTGCAATACTGCTCGAACCGTGCCCTGCGCGAGAAGGTCTACCACGCCTACTACAACCGCGGTAACCGCGACAACGAGTACGACAACAAAGCTATTTCAGCACGCCTCGTTGCCCTGCGTCTGGAGAAGGCGCAACTGATGGGCTATCAGAACTATGCCGAGATGGCACTCGAACAGCGCATGGCCAAGACCCCCGAGGCGGTTTATGCCCTGCTCGATGAGGTGTGGAAGCCGGCTGTGAAGAAGGCGCAAGAGGAGTTGCAGGATATCCGTCGTGAGATTCGCAAGGAGGGTCATTCGTTCGAGCCCGCCGGCTGGGACTACATGTATTACCTGGATAAGGCCAAGCAGGCAAAGTTTGCTGTCGACGAGCAGGAGATTCGAGCCTACCTCGAAATCGGCAACGTGATGCAAGGCATCTTCCACGTAGCCGGCAAACTCTATGGCCTCACGTTCCGTGAGATTACAGCCGACGTACCGGCCTATGAGCCGACAGCCAAGGCCTATGAGGTACTCGATCGCGATGGCTCGACGCTGGCCATCTTCTACAGTGACAACTTCCCCCGCGAGTCGAAGCGAGCCGGAGCCTGGTGCACCTCGTTCCGGGGCCAACGCTACGAGGGTGATGAGCGCATCATCCCCATCGTGGTCAACTGCTGCAACATGACCGCCCCGACGGGTGACGGCCCCGCCCTGCAGAGCATCGACAACGTGGAGACCCTCTTCCACGAGTTTGGCCACGCCCTGCACAGTTTCATGCGCGATGTACGCTACAATGGTGCCGGTGGTGTCGAGCGCGACTTTGTCGAGTTGCCCTCGCAAATCAACGAGCATTGGGCCTTCGAGCCGGAGGTGCTGGCCGTCTATGCCAAGCATCACGAGACAGGTGAGGTGATTCCGATGGAGCTCGTCGAGAAGATTCAGCAGAGCGCACAATATGGGCAGGGATTCGCCACGGTCGAGTATCTGGCCGCTTCGCTCAGCGACATGGACCTGCATGTGCTGACCGAGATTCCCGAAAACCTCAACGTCATGGAGTTCGAGGCCGAGAAGTTGGCTGCCCGCGGCATCCCGTCGCAGATTCTGCCTCGCTACCGCATGACCAACTTTAGCCACACGATGGGTGGTGGCTATACGGCCGGCTATTATAGTTATATGTGGGCCGAGGTGCTCGATGCCGATGCCTTCGAAGCCTTTACCGAGACAGGCGACATCTACAACCAGGAGGTCGCTACGAAGTTCCGTCAGTATGTCCTCACTCCGGGCGGTATCGACGACGGCATGACGATGTACAAGGCCTTCCGTGGTCGCGAGCCCAAGATTGATGCACTGCTGCGCAACCGCGGGTTGTAAACCGACCAATCGACGAATCAAAAAACATGAGGTGTTCCCAAACAGAACACCTCATTTTTTGAGGAAAACGGGACGATTGTGCTATCTTTTTTGAGGATTTTAGCATGAATTTGCCACGAAAATTGCTATCTTTGCGACAAAACAGCGGATAAACAGCACGATGGAAGAACGCAGAAACAAAGCACCAATGGTCAAAATTCTACTTTTGATTGACTACTCGAGCGATTTCGATCGCCGACTGCTGACCGGACTCGTGGAGTACTCCAAAGAGCACGGGCCGTGGCTCTTCTATCGCATGCCCTCCCACTATAGCCAACTCTACGGCGAGGAGGGTGTTATCAACTGGGCGAAAGAGTGGAAAGCCGATGCCATCATCGGCAAATGGAACTTCGAAACAGCCGACCGCCTCAAAGAACTCGGCATTCCGGTTGTCCTGCAAAACTACCACCACCGCAGCACCACCTTCTCGAACCTCACGGGCGATTACCAGGGTACGGGAAAGATGGCTGCGCAATTCTTCCTGCGTCGCAACTATCGCAACTTCGCCTTCCTCGGAGTAAAAGATGTCGTCTGGTCCGATGAGCGATTTTTGGGATTTCACGAGGAGATAATCAAAAATCGGGGGGGGGATGTGTATGACTTCCAGATGATTAACGAAGTTCCAGGAACCCGCGAGCGGGTCAGCCAATGGCTTCAGAAACTACCGAAACCTATCGCTCTGTTCTGTTGCGACGATGCGCATGCCCTCTTCGTCGCCGAGATTTGCAAAATTGCCAATATCGCAATCCCCGATCAGATAGCACTGCTGGGTGTCGACAACGATGAGTTGATGTGCAATATCTCCGACCCTCCGATCTCCTCCATTGTACTCGAGGTCGAGAAGGGCGGTTACGCCATCGGACACCTCATCCATCAACAACTGACCCATCAACATGAGGGGGCCTTCAACATTGTCATCAACCCCACACGCATCGTGTTGCGCCACTCAACCGAGCGGCACAACATCAAAGACCCCTATGTATTAAAGGTGGTCAAATACATCGACCAGCACTACGATGAGGAGCTCTCCATCGAGGGTCTGCTGACCGATATTCCGCTCTCGCGCCGTAATTTTGAGGTCAAATTCAAGAACGAACTCAACACGACCATCTATCAGTATATCCTCAGTTGCCGTTGTGACCGCATGGCCGACCTGCTGCAAACGACCGACCTGTCGCTCATCGACATCGTCTCGAAGGCCGGCTTCAAGGATTACAACAACGTGTCACGTATCTTCAAGAAGTATAAAGGTTGCTCACCGATTGAATATCGCAAAAAACAGATTTTCGAGCTCTAATTTGCGTTTTTTGAATATTGGTTGCCGTTTTTTAGGGTAGTCGATCCTGCTGGATGGGCTATCTTTGTGTGGCTGAAATTCTAAAACTGCATTTTACACTTAAATTATTAACCTTTATACCAAACACGCCATGGAGCAAACTCAATCTGTCGGCTCAAAGCGAACCTACTACATCTCTATTGCCATTCTGGCAGCGATGTTTTTCATCTTCGGATTCGTATCGTGGGTCAATTCGATTCTGATTCCCTATTTCCGAATCTCGTGCGAATTGTCGCATTTCGAATCCTATCTGGTAGCATTTGCCTTCTACATCGCCTACTTTGTGATGGCCGTGCCATCGGGCATTCTGCTCAAGAAAGTGGGCTTCAAACGAGGCATCATGTATGGCTTTATGTGCATGGCCCTCGGTGCCTTCATCTTCGTACCCGCAGCCCTGGTGCGTGAGTTCGAGGTCTTCCTGCTCGGTCTCTTCTCGATTGGTACGGGTCTGGCTATTTTGCAGACTGCTGCCAACCCCTATGTAACCATCATCGGACCGATCGAGAGTGCTGCCCGTCGCATCAGCATCATGGGTATCTGCAACAAATTCGCCGGCATCATCTCGCCGCTCGTATTTGCTGCCCTGATTCTCAAAGCCAGCGACAAGGAGCTCTTTGCACTCATCGAGTCGGGAACGCTCGATGCGGCGGCACAGGCTGCCATGCTCGACGAACTGATACGTCGTGTGATTGTGCCCTACGCCCTGCTGGGTGTGATTCTGTTGGCTGCCGGTATCGGTATCCGCTACTCGGTGCTGCCCGAAATCAACACCGACGAGCAGAATGCTGACGAGTCGGCCGCAGAGGGCGAGACGGCCAAGAAGAGCATCTTCGCTTATCCCTATCTGATTCTGGGCGTTTTGGCCATCTTCTTCCATGTCGGCACACAGGTAATTGCCATCGACACGATTATCAACTATGCCAACTCGATGAACATCGACCTGCTGGAGGCCAAGGTCTTCCCCTCCTACACGTTGGGTTGCACGATGCTCGGCTACATCCTCGGCATCATCCTCATCCCGAAGTACCTCTCGCAGAAGAACGCCTTGATTTGCTGCACGGTACTCGGCTTACTGATTTCGTTCGGCGTCGTCTTCGCCGACTTCGAGATGACCTTCCTGGGACACACGGCCAACGCCTCGATCTTCCTGCTCTGTCTGCTCGGATTCCCCAATGCCTTGATTTATGCCGGTATCTGGCCCCTCTCGATTCGCGGTTTGGGCAAGCATACGAAGACCGGCTCGTCGTTGCTCATCATGGGTCTGTGCGGTAATGCACTGCTCCCGCTCGTATACAGCTACTTCGCCGAGATGTCGACCTTGCGTCTGGGCTACTGGACCCTTATCCCCTGCTTCCTCTACCTGGTATTCTTTGCCGTGAAGGGGCACAAAATCAACTCGTGGAGATAGCCTTATGAAACGACTCATCATCCGCAACGGCCGTTTTATCACCCCCTATGGCATTGAGGAGGGGAAGGCTCTCATCTGCCGCGACGGCCGCATCGAGGCCATCGTTGCCGAAGAGATGCTGGCCCTCGCCGACCAGGACGAGGTGATTGATGCCGAAGGTCGCTACGTATCGGCCGGCTTTATCGACATCCACGTACATGGTGGCGGCGGACACGACTTCATGGATGGCACCGTAGAGGCATATCTCGGTGCAGCCGAGGCACATGCCGCCCACGGCACGACAGCCCTCGTACCCACCACCCTGACCAGTACGAACGAGGAGTTGCTGGCCACCTTCGACACCTATCGCAAGGCCAAGGCACTCAACACCAAGGGGGCCAAGTTCATCGGCCTGCATCTCGAAGGCCCCTACTTCTCGCCCAAGCAGTGCGGTGCACAAGACCCCGCCTATCTGAAGAATCCGCGTCGGGAGGATTACGAAATGATTCTGGATGCTTCGCAGGACATCGTACGCTGGAGTGTAGCCCCCGAATTGGAGGGAGCACTCGAGATGGGACGCATCGTGCGTGAGCGCGGTGTATTGCCCTCGATTGCCCATACCGACGCCATCTACGAGGAGGCCAAGGAGGCTTTCGAGGCCGGCTACACTCATGTAACCCACCTCTACTCGGCCATGTCGACCGTCTCGCGCCGCAATGCCTTCCGCTATGCGGGTGTCTTGGAGGCGGCCTACCTCATCGACGGCATGACGGTCGAGATTATCGCCGACGGTGTCCACCTGCCGAAACCGCTCCTGCAATTTGTCTACAAATTCAAGGGACCGAAGATGACGGCTCTCTGCACCGATGCCATGCGTGGTGCCGGCATGCCCGATGGTGATTCGATTTTGGGCAGCCTGAAAAACGGCCAGCACGTCATCATCGAGGATGGCGTGGCCAAGATGCCCGACCGCACGGCCTTTGCCGGCTCGGTGGCTACCACCGACCGCCTGGTACGCACGATGGTCGAATTGGCTGAAGTGCCGCTTGTGGATGCGATACGCATGATGACCCTCACACCGGCCGAGATCATCGGTATTGCGGATCGCAAGGGCTCACTCGAGGAGGGTAAAGATGCCGACATCGTCATTTTCGACGAAGGTATTCACGTCACACACACGATTTCAGAAGGAAACATAATTTATAGCAAATAACGATGAAACACATCACACTGACGACAGACAAACTTACCACGAAAATCTACCCTACGGTCGAGGAGATGGGAGCCGGTGCCGCCCAAGAGGCTGCTGACCGCATCTGCACCCTGCTCGAGGAGAAGGAGGAGGTGAACATCATCTTCGCAGCCGCCCCCTCGCAAAACGCATTTCTTGAGGCTCTGATTGCCGATAAGCGCATCGACTGGAGCCGCATCAACGCCTTCCACATGGATGAGTACATCGGCTTGGCAGCGGATGCACCCCAAGGCTTCGGCAACTTCCTGCGTGCACGCATCTTCGACCGCGTACCCTTCAAGCAGGTCTACTACATCAATGGTGGCGCCGAGGATCTCGATGCCGAGTGCGAGCGTTACACGGCACTGCTGAACGAGCACCCGACCGATGTGGTCTGCATGGGTATCGGCGAGAACGGCCACATCGCCTTCAACGACCCTCACGTAGCCCTCTTCGATGACCCGAAGAGCGTGAAGGTGGTAAGTCTCGATGAGATGTGCCGCCAGCAGCAGGTCAACGACAAATGCTTCGAGACCATCGAGCAGGTGCCGACCCACGCTTTGACCCTCACCATCCCGACGCTCATGCGTCCCGAGTGGGTATTCTGCATCGTACCCTACACGGGCAAGGCCAATGCCGTGAAGGCAACCGTCGAAGGAGCGATTTGTGAAAAATGTCCTGCCTCGATTTTGCGCACAAAAGAGAAATCTTGCTTATATTTGGATGCTGCAAGCGCATCAAAACTGAACTGCTAACTTTGAAAAAACGACTAACCTCATGAAACTGCGTATTTTCCTTCTTTCGGCACTGCTCTTTATGGCATCCATCGCCGTAGCCAAGGAGCCGATAAAAATCGGCATCATCGGTCTGGACACCTCGCATGCCGCCGCCTTTGCCAAACTCATCAACGGCACCCCGACCCCCGATTGGGCCTCGGATTTCCGCATCGTGGCAGCCTATCCCCATGGTTCGAAGACCATCAAGTCGAGCTATGAGCGCATTCCGCGCTTCACGAAGGCTGTCGAGAAGTATGGCGTGAAGGTCGTAGGTTCGATTGCCGAACTGCTCGAGCAAGTGGACTGCGTATTGCTCGAGACAAACGATGGTCGTCTGCATCTGGAGCAGGCTGTCGAGGTCTTCAAGGCCGGCAAGCGTTGCTTCATCGACAAACCCATCGGTGCTACGTTGGCTGACGCCATTGCTATCTACGAGATGGCCGAGCGTTACAACATCCCCATCTTCTCGACCTCGACGCTGCGTTTCACGCCACGCAACCAGGCACTGCGTGCCGGTGCCGAGGGGGCTTTGATTGGTGCTGACTGCTACTCGCCCCACAAGGTCGAGCCAACGCACCCCGACTTCGGATTCTATGGTATCCACGGCGTGGAGACCCTCTATACGGTGCTGGGCACCGGCTGTGAGGCTGTCAATCGTATCTCGTCGGAGAAGGGCGACATCGTGGTTGGCCGCTGGAAGGATGGTCGCCTCGGTACGTTCCGCGCCTTGGTCGGCAAGCCGGCTATCTATGGTGGTACGGCCTTCAACGAGAAACAGGCTGTCGAGGTAGGTGGCTATGTCGGCTACCAGGATATGCTCAAAGAGATTCTCGAGTTCTTCCGCACGGGCAAGGCTCCCGTAGCCAAGGAGGAGACCATCGAAATCTTCACCTTCATGAAGGCTGCCAACATGAGCCGTGAGCGCAATGGCGAGATTGTTACCCTCGAGGAGGCTTATGCCAAGGGTGCCAAGGAGGCCAAGAAGCTGCTCAAAGCCTACAAATAATCGACCGACATGAAACGATTGCGTTTTCTTCCCATGGTCGCATTGATGACCTTTATCTCTTGCTCGTCCACCCCGAATTCGGGGGCGGACGAGTTGCAGTTCGTAGTTCTGGACCCGGGGCACTTCCATGCAGCCCTCGTACAGCGCGAATCGCTCGCCGGGGTGAGTGATACGGTGCGTGTCTATGCGCCCGCAGGAGCCGGTCTGGAGCAGTATTTGGCCAACATCGACCGTTTTAATAGCCGCGAGGAGGCTCCCACGCAGTGGGTTGAGCAGGTGATGACCGGTGACGATTGCCTGGAGCAGCTGCTTGCCGACAAGCAGGGCGACATCGTGGTCCTGGCGGGTAACAACCGCAAAAAGACCCACTACATCATCGAGTCGATTCGCGCCGGATACCATGTCCTGGCCGATAAGCCATTGGCCATCACGGCCGAGGACTTTGCATTGCTCGATGAGGCCTATCGTCTGGCCGAGGAGCAGGGCTTGGTGCTCTACGAATTGATGACCGAGCGTTACGACACACTCAATATCATCGAGAAGGAGTTTTTGGCCGAGGAGGAGCTCTTTGGCGAGTTGCTCAAGGGAACTCAAGAAGAGCCCGCCATCGAACTCGAAAGTGTTCACCACTTCTTCAAGGAGGTCAATGGTGCTCCGCTGATTCGTCCCGCATGGTACTACGACGTAGCCCAGCAGGGTGAGGGTATTGCCGACGTGACGACCCACCTGATTGACCTCATTGCCTGGCAATGTTTCCCGGGCGAGGCCGTGCGCTATCCCGAGGAGGTTACCGTCACGGGGGCTACACACTGGCCGACCCGCCTCACGCTGGAGCAGTTCAGCCGTTCGACGGGAGCAACCGCCTACCCCGAGTACCTGGCATCGTACCTAAATAAGGAGATTCTGGAGGTCAATGCCAATGGCGAAATCGACTTCGTGATGAAGGGGGTACACGCCTCGATGCGTGTCATTTGGAACTACCAGGCTCCGGCCGGCAGTGGCGATACGTTCAGCTCGGTAAAGCGAGGCTCGAAGGCAACCTTGCGCACCGTGCAAGATGCCTCGACCGGCTTTGTGAAGGAGCTCTTCGTAGAGAAGAATCCCACCGTGGATGAGGCTGCCTTCGAGGCTGCCGTGGCACAGAGCGTGGCTCGTTTGCAGGAGCAACACCCCTTCCTGCAGGCTGAGAAGTGTGGCGAAGGCCGTTTCTTGATTCAGATTCCGAAGGAGGTGCGCACGGGCCATGAGGCTCATTTCAGCAAGGTGGCAGGTGCCTTCCTCGACTATGTGCGTGGTGCCGAGATGCCCGCAACGGAGCGTGCCAACACCATTGCCAAATACTATGTAACGACACGTGCCGTCGAGATGGCACACCAATAAAACGAGATAACACGGCCCAAGTGGAGCAGACGAGCCGATACTACGAAGCGGAGTCGATGTTTCACGGCTCGATTCCCCATGCAATGGGGAGTCGCTTCGATGCCCTGCTCTTTGCCCCCCGACGTGAAGTGGTCGAGGGGCTTTGGGGGGAGATAACGGCTCTCATCGAGGAGTTAGATAGTCGTTTGAACCGCTTCTCGCCCACGAGCGAGGTGTCGCACATCAACCACGCGGAGGTGGGGCAGATACAACCACTCAGTGAGGAGGTGGAGCGGCTGCTGCAGCTCGGCGAGGCGTATTATCGGCAAACCGAGGGGCTCTTCGACATCACGCTCGGCGGATTTGATGCGCTGACCTTTGGCGAGGGAGCGATTTGTCGCCATCGAACGGAGGTCATGCTCGACTTTGGCGGTATTGCCAAAGGGTATGTGTTGCGCGAAGTGAAACAACGACTGCAAGCGGTCGGTATCGGACAGGCCTTCGTCGATTTCGGCGGGAGTTCGATACTCGGACTGGGAAGCCACCCCTACGGGGAGGGCTGGCAGGTGGAGCTCACGAGTCCCTATGACGGGAGGCTGCTGGAGCGTTTCACGCTGAGGGATGAATCGCTCTCGACCTCGGGGAATACGCCGACCTACCACGGGCACATCTGCCATCCGAAGCGAGGCGAGCGATGTGAGGACCGACGGGTGGTGGCCGTTAAGAGCCCGGACCCGCTCGATGCCGAGGTGTTGAGCACAGCGTGGATGATTGCCTCCGAGCAGGAGCAACAACAGATGAGGAAGCATTTTGGCTCGGTGGAGCCTGTAATCTATAATTTGTAACGATACGCGGATGAAAGAGACCAAACAAGAGGGCGTAGATATAAGCCTTCGCAAGTTCATCAAAGAGTTGGGATATCTGGCCGGCGGTGCTGCCGTGCTGGCAACCTCGCCATGGCTGACCGCCTGCACACCGGAGAAGCTGAAGGAGATTTCGGGTAATCGAGCCCGAGTGGCCCTCATCGGCACCGGTTCACGCGGCCAATACCACCTGCACAACCTCAAACTGATTCCGCATGCCGAGGTGGTGGCGTTGTGCGATAATTACGAACCGCATCTGAAGGAGGCCTTGGCTCTCTTCCCCAATGCCCGCACCTATACGGATTATCGCAAGATGCTCGAGGAGAAAGATATCGACGGCGTGATTATCTCGACACCGCTCAACTGGCATGCCCCGATGACGCTCGACGCGCTGGCGGCCGGTAAGCATGTCTTCTGCGAGAAGGCTATGGCGCACTCCATGGAGGAGTGCAAGGCCATCTACGATGCCTACCAGCACTCGGATCGTGCACTCTACTTCTGCATGCAGCGCATGTATGACGAGAAGTATATCCGGGCCATGCAGCTCATCCGCTCGGGGTTGATTGGCGAGGTTACCGGCATGCGTTGCCACTGGTTCCGCAATGCCGACTGGCGTCGTCCCTGCCCCTCGCCCGAGTTGGAGCGACACATCAACTGGCGACTCTACAAGGAGAGTTCGGGAGGTCTGATGACCGAGCTCGCCAGCCACCAGCTGGAGGTCTGCAACTGGGTGGCCGACAAGATGCCCGAGTCGGCTATCGGCATGGGCGATATCGTCTACTGGAAGGATGGTCGTGAGGTCTACGACAGCGTGAATGTCATCTACCGCTACTCGAATGGCGTGAAGATTAACTACGAGTCACTCATCTCGAACAAATACAACGGCATGGAGGACCAAATCCTCGGTACGAAGGGTACGATGGAGTTGGCCAAAGGACTCTACTACCTCGAGGAGGATCACTCCACGTCGGGTATCAAACAGCTGATAAACCAGGTGCAGGAGAAGGCTTTTGCCGCTATTCCGGCAGCCGGTCCGAGTTGGCGTCCCGAGACCCAAGGCAAATACCGTCCCCACGCCATCATCAGCGGCGAGGTGCATGTCAACCACGGCCAAAGTACCGTGGGTGTCGATAAGGATGGCTCGGATGTGATTCTCTCGGCCTTCTGCCAATCGTGTATCACGGGCGAAAAGGCCAAGAATGTGGTCGAGGAGGCCTACTGCTCGACGCTGCTCTGCCTGCTCGGCAACAAAGCGATGGAGGCTCGGGAACTTGTCTACCTGCCCGATGAATACAAGATTCCTTACATGAAATTTTAATTGCCCACGGCTATGAAAGATATCATCATCCCGGCACGAACCATTCGTCGCGAATTGTGGGTGCTGCTCACACTCTTTGTAGTGGCCTTCCTCATCAATGTGGGGGCTGTATGGGCCTATGACCGCCCGTGGATTGAGCTCTTCTCGCAACTCGGCTTTGTGATGGTCATCACCATTGCGCTCTACCTCGTATGCTGGATTCCGCGAGGGATTGTACGAGGCCTTGCGTGCGTTTTTCGCGCTAAAAGGTAGTATTTCTGCGCTTTTCGAAGAGATATTAACGGAAATAAGGGCTCGCAATCGCAAAAAGAAGTATACTTTTGACTATTCGGAAGATAAATTAACCTAAAACATAAACTACTATGGTTTCACGTAGAGATTTCTTAAAACAGGCCATGGCAAGTGCTGCTGCCGCAACTGTGGGCGGCATTCTGCCGGGCTTCGCTGCTCGCTCCTACAACAATGTGGTCGGAGCCAACGAGAAGATTCGTATCGGCATGATTGGTGTCAATTCGCGCGGTAAGGGTATTGCCTCGGGGTTGGCAACGATGCCCGACTGCGAAATCACCTGCATCTGCGATGTGGATTCGCGTGCCATCAAGAAGTGCCAGGCCGTTATCAAGAAGATTACGGGTCAGACCCCTCGTGGCGAGCGTGATCTGCGCAAGATGCTCGAGTCGAAGGATGTAGATGCAGTGGTGATTGCTATGCCCGACCACTGGCATGCTCCGGCAGCCATCATGGCTATGCAGGCCGGCAAGCACGTCTATCTGGAGAAGCCGACCAGCCACAACCCGGCCGAGAACGAGATGTTGGTGCGCGCTGCGGCTAAATATGGCACGGTGGTACAGGTAGGTAACCAGCGTCGCTCGTGGCCCAACGTCATCGCCGGTATCGAGGAGGTGCGCTCGGGTTCGATTGGCAAGGTACGCTATGCCAAATCGTGGTATGTAAACAATCGCAAGTCGATTGGCGTCGGTGAGGTGGTGCCGGTTCCTGAATGGTTGGATTGGGATTTGTGGCAGGGACCGGCACCCCGACGCGAGTTCAAGAGCAATCTGATTCACTACAACTGGCACTGGTTCTGGCACTGGGGAACGGGTGAGGCCCTGAACAATGGTACGCACTTCGTGGACCTGATGCGCTGGGGTCTGGATGTAGAGTATCCGACCTTGGTAAGTTCGATTGGCGGCCGCTACCGCTATGAGGATGATTGGGAGACCCCCGATACGCAGCTCATCACCTATCAGTTTGGCGACAAAGCCTCCGGTTCGTGGGAGGGTCGCAGCTGCAACAAGCAGCCGGTAGATGGTGCTCCGCTGGGTGTGGCCTTCTATGGCGAAAGCGGAACGCTCTACCTGAGTGGTGGTAACGACTATAAGATCACCGACATCAACGGTAAACTCATCAAAGAGGTGAAGAGTGAGCTGAAGTTCGAGACGGGCAACCTGCTCAACCCCTCGCAGGCACTCGACCTCTACCACTTCCGCAACTGGTTTGATGGTATCCGCAAGGGTGCTAAGTTGAACTCGGGGCTGGTAGATGCTTGCATCTCGACGCAACTCGTGCAGTATGGTAACATCGCACAGCGTGTAGGTCACGCCCTTGAGATTGACCCGCTGACGGGCCGCATCCTCAATGCGGACAAGGAGGTGAACAAACTCTGGGGTCGCAAGTACGAGAAGGGCTGGGAGCCCCGCATCTAATCCTGCACCACCTTTTCACACACATCGGAGGGTGTCGATCAAAACGGTCGGCACCCTTTTTTTGAGACCTATCACTCTTTTTAAGCCTCTTTTTTTGTTTTTTTTGGATGATTTGTTTTCATCTTTGATTTTTTTCATTATATTTGTCAGACAAATAGGATTATTCGGATTTAATTACACCATCTAAAACTTTAACCCATGATTAAATTAACCGGTCTTATTCCAGCGGTCTATACTCCATTCCACGAGGATGGTTCGCTGAATCTCACACAAATTCAACCTTATGCCGATTTACTGATTGCCGATGGTGCTGACGGCGTATTTGTCTGTGGCTCAACAGGAGAGTGTGCCTCGATGACGGTCGAGGAGCGCAAAATAGTGCTCGAGGCGTGGGTACAGGCTGTAGCAGGCCGCATGCGTGTCATTGCTCATGTAGGTGGCACCTGCCAAGCCGACTGCGTAGAGTTGGCTCGTCATGCCTTGGAGCAAGGAGTGGATGCCGTAGGAGCCATTGCCCCCTACTACTTCAAGCCAGGACGGGTGGAGGAGCTCGTTGAATTCTATCGCCCCATTGCCGCTGCTTGTGCACCGCTGCCCTTCTACACCTACCACATGCCCTCTGTGACGGGCGTCAATCTCCCGATGAAGGAGTTCCTCGAAAAGGGGTCGCAGGTGATGCCCAACCTGAACGGCATCAAATTCACCTCGAATAACTTCATGGAGATGCTCGAGTGCATCCGCTTGGAGCATGGTCGCTTCAATATCCTCAACGGATTTGATGAGATGTTGCTGTGTGGCCTGACAGTGGGCGCCGAGGGTGGCGTAGGCAGCACCTATAATTATACACTCGAGACCTATCGTGCTATTCTCGATGCCTACCAAGCCGGTGATATCGAAAAAGCCCGCGAGGCACAACAACAGTCGGTCGACATCGTACACGTCATCATCCGCCATGGAGGTGGGGTACGTGGTGGCAAGGCCATCATGAAGCACATCGGGTTGGATTGTGGTAACTGCCGCCTGCCGTTTGCCCCCTACACCGAGGAGGAGATGAAGCAGTTGGCCGAGGAGCTCAACGCCATTGGATTCACGAAAAAATTAGCCTAATGAAACGCCTACTATCCTGCTTGTTCCTCTTGCTGACCTCGGTGTCGCTCGTTACAGCTGCACCCCAGGTCACGGAGCTTACGACAAGCAACCGCATCACATGGGATGGCTCGCTGACCCTGCCCGACGCAGGAGACTCGGCGCATCTCGGATTAGCGGGTGTCTTCTCCGGCTTTTTGGGAGAAGAACTGCTCGTTGCCGGAGGTGCCAACTTTCCCGATGGGTTACCGGCAGAGGGTGGCGTAAAGCGTTTTCACGCAGACCTATATATATACACTCCGACAACCCATTCCTGGCGCACCATCCCCAACGCCCTGCCACAACCCATGGCCTATGGGCTTTCGATTCCGCTGGAGGAGGGGATTCTCTGTATCGGAGGATGCAATGCCGAGCGTTGCCTGGAGGATGTATTTGCACTGACCTTGGCGAATGGGGAACCTCGCATCGAGCGCTATCCCTCGCTTCCGGTACCGCTGGCGAATGCCGCCGGAGGTCGCATCGGCTCAAAGATCTATGTTGCCGGAGGTATTGAGCAAGTGGTAAACAGCAAAGCGACAACACACTTCCTCGTACTCGATCTGAATCACCTCGACCGCGGTTGGCAAACGCTCGCCCCGTGGCCCGGAGCAGCACGCGCCTTTGCCGTTGCTACGACACAAAGCGATGGGTTCGACACCTGTTTTTATCTCTTCTCGGGGCGTAATTTCCAGGGAGAAAGCCCCTGGGAGGTGCTCGAAGATGGGTACTGCTACAATCCGCGTCTCGACACCTGGAAGGTGTTGAGGGGTTCGTTCCGTGTCATGGCCGGCACGGCTCTTCCGTTTGGCACGAATCATATTCTGTTGCTCGGAGGAAGAAATGCCGCCAATGAAGATGACAAAGTCGTGCGCCTCTACCACACCGTCACGGAGAGTCCTATCGAGGTTGCGCTGCCCGAGGAGGTAACACTTCCCGTCACAACCAATGCCCTGCGCCACGGCAACGACCTCTATCTCACCAGCGGTGAGGTAGCACCCGGGGTACGCACCCCCGTCATTCTGAAGGGAACCCTCGAAGGGGACATCCACCGCATGACGGCATTCGACATCACGGTCATCGTACTCTATTTCCTCTCGTTAGCCCTCATCGGCTGGTATTTCTCGAAGAACCAAAAGAGTTCGGAGGATTACTTTAAGGGAGGTGGCCGCATCCCTTGGTTTGTCGTAGGACTGAGTATCTTCGGCACGGCATTGAGTGCCATCACCTTCATGGCAATTCCGGCCAAGGCCTACGCCACCGATTGGAGCTACATGCTCTTCAATGCCGGCATTGTACTCTGTGTACCGGTCATTGTCCTGATTTTCATCCCCTTCTATCGCAAACTGAACGTCACGACCGCCTACGAATACCTCGAGGCTCGTTTCAACACCACGGTGCGCATTCTCTGCAGCATTGCCTTCATCCTCTTCCAGATTGGTCGTATGGGTGTCGTACTCTTGCTGCCGGCCATTGCGCTGAACATCGTCACCGGATTCGACATCTTCCTCTGCATCGCACTGATGGGTGTGTTGAGTCTGCTCTACACGCTCATGGGCGGTATTGAAGCCGTTGCATGGACCGAAGCATTGCAGGTAGTCGTGCTGTTGGGTGCAGCCATCGCCATGTTGGTTATCGCCTGCTGCCAGCTACCCGACGGAGCCTCGACGCTATTGGCCTCGGCCTCCGAATTGGGGAAACTCAATCTCGGCTCGGCAACCTTCGACCTGCGTGAATCGACCGTGTGGACGGTGCTCATTGCCACCTTCTTCACCAACATCACGACCTACGGTACCGACCAAACCATCGTACAGCGTTACCTGACGACCGCCACCGAGCGCGAGGCTCGCAAGGGCGTCTATGTCAATGCGGCACTGACGATTCCGGCAACCGTACTCTTCTTCTTAGTCGGCACGGCACTCTGGGCCTTCTATCGCTACTATCCCGAGGAGTTGAGTATGACGATTACCGATAGTGATGCCATCCTGCCGTGGTACATGAGCACACAGCTACCTTCGGGTGTTGTGGGATTGGTCATCGCAGGCTTGTTTGCGGCAGCCATGTCGACCCTTTCGAGTAGCATGAACTCGGCAGCCACCGCCTACGTGACAGATATTTATCGCAAAATGGTACACGTCGAAGACGGCAATGGATTGCTTCGCACAGCCCGTCTGTCAACCCTCGTACTGGGTGTGATCGGTATCGGCTTTGCGCTGATGATGGCTTCCTGGGAGATTAAGTCGCTGTGGGACGAGTTCTCGAAGATTCTCGGCATCTTGCTCGGAGGTCTGGGAGGCCTCTTCCTGCTGGGTTTGACCACCCGTCGTGCCAACTCATTCGGCGCCTTGTGCGGTATCGTAGCAAGCATCGTCGTACAGACGCTTGTGGCACGCAGTGGTTGTGTGCATCTGTTGCTCTACTCGACAACAGGATTCGTTTCATGCTACGTGGTTGGATACGTGGCCAGTCTGCTGGTAAAAACCGATACGGCACGCATCGAGCCACTGACTATTTTCGGCAAACGCAATAAGTAACTTCAATTAACATCTAACATAAACCTAAAAACCTCTTAACAATGAAAAAGATTACTATTCAACAGGTTACCCCTAAAAATTCAGGGGGGGGGAAGATGGTTGTTCGATGGCTGTTATGCTTCGTAATGCTCTGCATGAGCACGACGCTGATGGCCCAACATCGCATCACCGGTAGTGTCTTGGATGAGGCAGATGCCCCGATTATCGGAGCAACTGTAGTCATCAAAGGGAGTGTGCAAGGCACTACGACCGACGTCAACGGTAACTTCACACTCACAGTTCCTGAAGCCGGCGCAACGCTGACTGTTACCTATGTGGGTTATACCCCGGTCGAGGTGGCCGTTACGGCCGCCGAGCAGCAGGTGAATGTCAAATTGTTCCCCGACACCATCTCGGTGGATGAGGTGGTCGTAGTGGGTTATGGTGAGCAGGCTCGTCGCTCGGTAACCTCCTCGATTGCAAACCTCAAGGGTGAAGCCATCCAGAACATCCCTATCTCGAGTGTAGGCGAAGGTCTGAAGGGCAAAATCGCCGGTCTGCGTGTGACGCAAACCAACTTTACCCCGGGTGGTGGTTTCTCGTACCAGATTCGTGGTGGTTCGTCCATCAACGGAACCAACTCACCGCTGGTATTGGTCGATGGTGTTGAGCGTGACTTCTCGGCTATCAACCCCAACGACATTGCCTCGATTGACGTGCTGAAGGATGCCGCATCGTCGGCTATCTATGGTGCTAAAGCATCGAACGGTATCATCCTCGTAACGACCAAACGCGGTGGGTACAACAAGGCTCCCCGCATCACCTTCGAGGCCAACTGGGCACACCAGAACACCGTGAGCCAAGTCGAGTTCCTCAATGCCGAGGAGTATATCACCGTGACGCGTAAAGCAATGCATGAGACGTTGAACTATCCGTCGCGTGCTGCCGCCGCCCAGAGTTACCTCAATGGTGCCACCTCGGCCGGTATCGGCAATAAGGCCAATGGTCTCTATTCGACCCGTTACTTCGACCCCGAGACCGAGGAGCTGCCGGCCGGCTATCGCACGATGATCGACCCGCTTGATCCCACGAAGACCATCATGTATAAGGAGACCGACTGGAGCGATATCATGTACAGCCCCGCATGGTGGCAGAACTATTACCTCGGTATTGATGGTGGTAGTGAACGTGTACGCTATCAGGCCAGCGTCGGTTATACGAACGATGACGGTGTGGCTCTCTCGACCGGTTTCGACCGCGTGAACTTCAAGAGCAACCTCGACGCCAAGATTACGAACCGCCTGACGGCCTCGTTCGGAGTCGACTATGCTCGCACCAACACGGAGGCCTTCGCCAACCAGCGTAATGCCATCTCGCGCGGTCTTTCGGCTCCTCCGACCATGAATGCCTACTACGAGGACGGCACTCCGACACCGGGTTACAACTTTGAGTCGATGACTCCGCTCTTCTACAATCGCTACTACGATCGTACGAATCAGAAGAACTACCTTTCGCTCATCGGAGGTCTGAAATGGGATATCATCGAGGGCCTGACGGCACGCGTAAATGGTTCGTTCTTCCGCACCGATTCGAAGACCAAACAATTCGTTGAGGCTAACTTCTACGATGCATCGCGTAAATCGTCGTGGGCACAGACCCTCACCGAGCGTCAGAAGTTGGAGGCCTATATCACCTACAACAAAACCTTTGCCGAGGATCACAACATCTCCGTCATGGGTGGTTACTCCTACCAGAAGCGTTTCTACGAAAGCGTAGAGGCTGCCGGCTCGGGTGGCACGAGTGACAAGGTGACGACCATGAACGGTTCGTCGACCTTCCTGCCCGAGGATATCACCTCCAGTGAGCAACATGAGGCCGAAATCGGTTTCTTCGGCCGTTTGAACTACGACTACAAGGGTAAATACCTGCTCACGGCAACCTTCCGCGAGGATGGCTCGTCGAAGTTTGCCAAGGAGAACCGTTGGGGCTTCTTCCCGGGTGTTTCGGCCGGTTGGGTTATCTCCGAGGAGCCGTGGATGAAGAGCCTGCATCGTTTGAACTTCCTCAAGTTGCGCGCCAGCTATGGTTCGACGGGTAACAACGCCTCGGTGGGTATCTACGATGCGTATGGTTCGTTCGGAGCCGGCTACATCTACAACGGAAATGCCGGTATCAAGCCGTCGGATATGCCCAACAACGAACTGCAGTGGGAGACCTCGAATCAGTTAGACCTCGGTCTGGAGGCCGGTCTGTTTAAGAATCGTGTCTACATCAGTGCCGACTTCTTCGACAAGCGCACCGAGAACCTGCTCTATGAGCAGACGCTGCCCAACACGACCGGTTACTCGAAGTTCTGGACCAACCTCGGAAAGGTTCGCTTCTATGGTTACGAGTTGGAACTCACGACTCGCAACATCGTGAAGAAGAACTTCAGCTGGGAGACCAAGCTGGTCTTGAGTTACCAGAAAAATGAGGTGCTCGAACTTCCCGAAAACGGTATTGATAAGAATCGCACGGGCGGTATCGCCTTGGGTGACGGTACCTTCTTCGGTGGTATTGCCGAAGGGGAGCCTCTGGGTCGTTTCTACGGCTATGTAGCTACGGGTATCATCCAGAATGAGCAACAGGCTGCCAACGCCTACTACGACAACCTCGCACGTCTGCCCGAGAAGGGTGCAAAGCGTGTAGGTGACTACGAGTGGGCTGACCGCAATGGCGACAACATCATCAACACAGCAGACCAATTCTGCCTCGGTACGACGATCGCTCCGTTCACCGGTGGTATTACCAATACGTTGCGTTGGAAGAATCTGACCTTCTCGTTCTACCTCGATTGGGCTACGGGTCACTCGATTCAGGACAAATCGTTCCAGCGTTACTTCTACAACACCTTCACCGGCAACTATGCCTTGGCCAAGGATGTGCTGAAGTGCTGGACACAGCCCGGTGACGACACGAAATACGCTCGTTTCTATGCCAACGACTCGGGTTGGGGTAACGACAACTACAATCGTAATTCGAATGTCTTCACCTACGATGCCGACTACCTCTGCTTGCGTGAGATTACGTTGCAATACTCGCTGCCGAAGCACCTGCTCAAGAAGTTGGGTATTCATGGCGTCACCTTCACCCTCTCGGGCAACAACCTCTACTATTGGACCGAGGTTCCCGATGGCACATCACCCGAGACCGGTGCTGCATCGACCTACGACAGCGGCTACTACAACTATCCGCCCATCCGCCGCATCTCGTTCGGTGTACGTTTAACTTTCTAAACCAAGTGAAACACTAAGCCTTATGAAAGCAATAAAATATTTCGTTCTCATCTGCTGCACGGCGTTCATGGCAACTTCGTGTCTCGACGATATGGATATCGAGCAGAAGAGTAAGATTACCTCGTCGAACATGTGGCTCGACGAAAGCGATGCTACGGGTGCATTGTATGGCCTGTACCACCAGTTCCGTGGCGCCTTCCAAACCAACATCATCTATTGGGGCGACTACCGTGCCGGAACCTTTACGAATGGTCTGGGAGCCGGTACAAGCGACAAGATGTTCTTCAACAACCTCGACAGCACCGAGGGTAAAGGAACGAACTGGGGCGTGCTCTACACCACCATCAACAACGCAAACCTCATTCTGAAGCATGTACCCAACATCAGCTTTGCCAATGAGGAGAAACGCAACGAGATCCTGGCGAATGCCTATTTCGTGCGTGCCTACTGCTACTTCCAGATTGCCCGTATCTGGGGCGATGCACCGCTGTTGCTCGAAGGTTTCGAGTCAAGCGATGCGGATCTGCAGCCTTCGCGTACCGATGTTGCGGAGATTTATGCGCAGGTGGCTCTCGACATCGAGGAGGCCATTCGTCTGATGCCCGAAACCTCGAAGGATCCGACCATTGGCAGCCGCATGGCAGCCCTGATGCTCAAGGCCGATTACAACCTCTGGATGGCCCAGACGCGTAATGCCGGCGATGCCGCGCTCGATGCCGCTGATGCCGCACTGAACGAGGTACTGAAAAGCCCCAACCACGAGTTGATTTCGAGTTATGCCGATGTCTTTGATGTGACTAAAAAGAACAACAAGGAGATTATCTTCACGATTCACTTCGCCGAAGGTGAATATGAGGGTGGCCACGCATCGCTTTATCTGATTCCCACCTCGCGTTGGCAGTCGGACAACAAGCACATCGAGGTAGACGTGAAATTGATGACCAGCGACGACCAGCGTTACAACTTCTCGCAGAAGTTGATCGACCTGATGTACGAGGATCCGCGCGATACGCGTACGGCAGTCAGCTACGGCAGCTGGACCGATGAGGACATCGGTTTCACCTACACGTGGATTAACAAGTTGGCCGGTAAATGGCAGGACAACATCCGCTACTTCATCTCCGATGAGCCCATCTACCGCTATGCCGAGGCTTTGATGTTCAAGGCTGAGATTGAGTTGGCAAAAGGTCATGTGGGCACAGCAGCCGGCTATCTGAATCAAGTAGCACAGCGTGCCTACGGCATCGAGGGGTACTACACCACGACCGACGCTGCAACGCTGCGTGAGAACCTGATGGACGAGTATCTGAAGGAGTTCACCGCCGAGGGAAAGAGTTGGTGGAACTACATCCGCATGGGCATGGCCTTCACGCACATCGAGTCGCTGCGTGGCCGTCAGGGCGAGACCAACATCCTGCTCTGGCCCATCCACGCCAACTGTATGAAGGAGAATCCCAACATCCGTCAAACCCCGGGTTATAACTAATCTCAAAAAAGGTACAGACTATGAAAAAACTGCATATTTTAGCGTTGGGCGCAGTGGCCCTCTTGGCTACCGCCTGCTCCGATTCCTTCGAATTCGGAACGCCGACGCACGACTTGGACGGCGGAGATGCCCTGGTGGAGACCGTGCTTTGGAAAAACGGCGACCAGCTGGCTTGCACCGGTCGCACACACAACTTCCGTATTCCGGCCATCATCCGCACTCAAAATCGCTTGATTGCCTTTGCCGAGGCGCGCGAATACACCGGCTCGTCGAATCAAGATACGGGTGATATCGACCTCGTATATCGCATCTCGACCGACAATGGTGTCACCTGGGGCGAAACGAAACTGCTCCTCGACGACTACGACAACACCTGCGGAAACCCCTGCCCGATTTTCACCGAGAGCGGGAAATTAGTGGTCTTCTGCGGCTGGCAGCGTACCGGCACAAAGGTGGATACCTTCAAGAGTGATATCTTCACGTTCGAAGAGTCGCAGCGTTTTGTCTGCCATGCGCTTTGCCTCATCTCGAACGACGAGGGTGATTCGTGGAGCGCTCCGACCAAATGGTTCCACGAGCAGCGTAATGCCGACGAGTCGCAGTACAAATGGACCAGCTTCCTGAAGATGGGTCCGGGTCATGCCATCCAACTCAAGACCGGTGCCCACAAGGGACGTCTGGTGGTTGGTTGCGACCACAAATATGAGAAGTTTGCCGGCAAGGCTGTCATCAAGGAGGCCGACGAAACCTACTATGGTTCGCACATCGCCTACTCGGATGACGAGGGCCAAACGTGGAAGATGCTCGAGTTGAACGAGGAGTTGCACTTCGGTAACGAGTGTATTCCGGTCGAGCTGTCCAATGGCGATCTCTATCTCGATATGCGCTGTACAGGTCAATACAACAACCGTCGTGCATACAGCTTTAGCCAGGATGGCGGCATCAATTGGAGCCGTCTGGCCATCAACGACCAGCGTATAGACCCGGGTTGTCAGGGCTCGATCATCAACTACACGACCAATGGCGTGCCGAGCAAGACCATCTTGGGCTTGAACAACAACAGCACCTCGCGCACGAACCTCTCGATTCGTGCCAGCCTGGACGATTGCAAGACCTGGAAAAGCACCGTATTGGAGATTACCTCCGGCAAATCGGGCTACTCGGATTTAGCAGTCTTGTCCGATGGCAGCCTCCTCCTTCTCTATGAGACCGGCGCAAACGTCTATCGCGAGAAGATTGTCTACTGCCGCGTTTCGCAAGCGCAGATTACTAAATACCTCAACCTGTAACTCTTCGAACCATGAAAACACGAATTATAGGACTCGTTCTCGCCTTTGCTCTCGCCGCTTGTTCGACCGATTTGAAGGATGAGAACACCACGGTACAAAACCAGCAAAGCGAGGCCAACATCACCATTGACCTTCGCGTAAGCGGTACGATGGTTTCGGCTCGTTCCGATGCCTCGGCAAACGAATTGGCTGTCAACAACTACGACCTCTACATCTTTGATGTATCGACGGGTCTGTTGCAACACTTCGAGCAGGGCATCACGCCTGCCTTAAACGAAACACTCACCGGGTCGAAAGACCTCCGTATCGGCAAACACGAGATCACCCTTCCCACCACAGGTGCCAAGGAGATTTTCGCCATTGCCAACCCCTCATCGGCCCTTTACCTGCCGACGCTCACCATCGATGACGGCACGGGAGAGGCAGGCACGTCGATTGACGACTTCCGTCAGCTGGTATCCATCTCGCTCGTCGAGGGTGCCATGCCGGCCACACCGCTGTTGATGACCGGTGCTACCTCGATTTCGACCTCGAACGACATCACCGCTCCGGTGACCCTGCACCGCACGGTAGCCAAACTCGATGTCTGCAACATGGCTACGTCGGCCATCACGCTCACGTCGCTGACCCTGAAGAAGGTGGCCTCGACCTATGCCCCCTTTGCCGAGGAGCAACAGCTCAAAACGGTCGACTACGCAGCTATCACAGAGTTTGCATCGGGTGAGAACGCAATCGACGACAAGATTTATCTGCTTCCCACGCCGACCAACACCATGATCGTTGATCTCAAGGGTACCGTCAACGGGAAAGATTTTGCCGAGGAGATTATCGTTGGCAGCCAATTCTACGCCGACTACGACTACAAACTGCTCACCACGGTACGCGGTGGCAAGGTTGCCATCAGCGTCGCTCCCGACTTCAGTGGTATCGAGGTGAAGCCCATCGAGCTCTCGGGCGACTGGCTCTCGGGTACCGCCGAGGTAACACTCCCCTTCACGGCCGAGCCGTACTACGGCTTCACGGTGGATTATATCCTCAACATCGACGGCACAGCCACGCTGAAACGCAGCGGCTCGGAGGATTGGTTCAGCGCTGAATTGGAGGGCGAGAACAAGATTCGCTTCCGCACGTTGAAGGACAACACGGGTGCCGACCGCACGGCTACCGTGGCTCTTGCCGTAGGTGGTACGGAGCTCACGATTAACATCAAGCAGCAGGGTCTGCAAAACGTGAAGACCCATACGTTCCGTGGCCTGGAGTGGATGGACCGCAACATCGGTGCTACGCTCGTGGCAAATGCCGGCAACGCCAACAACAAACGCAGCTGGGGTTACTACTACCAGTGGGGTCGCAACATCCCCTTCCCCGTGGATGGCGACGTAGAGACCGTCTCGACGCAGATGACTCCGACCGAGGCAAATGCCAGCACGAAGTTCATCGCCTACTCGGGCGGCACGGAGGACTGGAACTCGATGGGCATCCAGGGTAACCCGGAGACCTATTGGGAGAGCGTATCGGCCAATCCGTGTCCCGAGGGATGGCGTCTGCCGACCTACGAGGAGTTGACCTGGGTCATGTTGCATCGTAACAATGCGCTTATCTTTGCATCGGGTCAGCAAAAAACGAACGATCAGCACTTTATCGATGGCGCATACCAGACCAGTGCTTATGTAGGATACGCCTCGGGAGCTATTAAGGAGCCCACGGAGAAGATGCAGAACTTCGGTATCAAGTTCAAGGGCACCGACCAAGCTTACCACATCCGCACCACATGGACCAATATCGGTGGTGTATTGACAAATGAGATGCCTGCCTATCCTAACCACGTTAGTGACACGCAGAACTATATGAGTGGCGGACAGAACGTCTTGCGTATCGACCGTATTCCGGCGAATGCAGCCGCTACATGGTCGAAACGTAACGATGCTATCGCCTTCTGGGATGAGAACAACAACCATCCCGATATGGAGACGCTGATCTTCCCCTGCTCGGGTCGTCGTAATGCATCGGGAGAGTTGGAGAATGTCGCCACCTGCGCCTTCTACTGGTCAGCCTCGATGTTTACGCAACATCCCGATAATGCGGTATCGAAGATTGCCGAGAAATACGCTTCGGGCCTTATCTACTTCCGCCCCGCAGGCCGTTTCATCTTCCACCTGGCTCCGGCAGTCGGAACCGCTCAGGTACATGCCGACACCGAGTTCCTTGGCTACCGCAACCAAGGTATGCCGATTCGTTGCGTGCGCGCTGCAAAATAGAAATTCTGGTTAGTGGGTGGAGTTTCCCTCCTCGGAGGGGCTCCACCCCTTTTTATACCCTTCAATCATGCGAAAACTACTCTCTTTGGTGGCCACACTGATGCTTAGCATCGTCGCTACAGCCCAAACTCCCACTGTTGTGGGACGGGTTACCTGTTCGGGCAAGCCCGTAGCCGATGTCGTCGTCTCGGATGGCGAATTGGTTACCCGCACCGATGCCGACGGCCGTTATGCCCTCGCCTCCACAAAGCCCTGCGGATATGTCTTCATCTCGATACCCTCGGGTTATGAGGTCGATGCCGACGGATTGATTCCCCACCATTTTGGTTACACGACCAAAGCGGCACTCGACGAAATCGACTTCGAGTTGCGTCGTGTGAAGAACGACAACTTCACCCTCTTCATCTCCACCGATTCCCACCTGCGTGGCGATCCCGAGGAGCTCGACCTGCCCCAATTCCGGCAGTGGTATCGGGATGACATCCGACGGGAAATCGAACGCACGAAGGGGCCGGTCTACTCGCTCCACCTGGGCGATATGACAACCGATGTGATGTGGCATCGCAACCGCTTCGGGCTGCGTGAATACCTCGATGTGATGAAGACTTATCCCACGCCCATCTTCCACATTCCGGGCAACCACGACAACGAACGATTCATAGACTTCGACATTCCCGATCCACAGTGGGACAGCATCGCACAAGAGCCCTATCGTCGTATCATCGGCCCAAACTATTACTCGTTTAATCTGGGCAAGGTGCACTTCGTGATGCTCGACAACATCATTGTACGTTACGGTCGTCGCCCCAACGGAGCCCACAAAACCGTGAACAACTACTGGCTCGATGAGCGGCAGCATCGCTGGCTCGAACGCGATTTGGCAACCGTAGATTCCTCCACCCCATTGGTAGTCTGCATGCACGTGCCGGTCTTCTCCTACACGGGCATCGACAACGAGGGGAATGGCATCATCAACACCGAGGTGGATCTTCACGGTGCCGCACTGCCCTGCAACGAGTTGGCTGCACAATTGTTACCTCTTATCGAGCGTTTCGAGTTTGTGCATATCCTCTCCGGCCACACGCACAAGAATGCCAACGTGCTGGTCAATAATCGCATCTTCCAGCAGACCTTTGTCTCAACCTCGGCTATATCGTGGAAAATCAGCGGTCCCGAGAAACGCCTCGTGAGTGAGGATGGTTCACCGGGAGGATATGGCATTCTGCGCGTGCGAGGCAAGAAGTTTGACCGCCAGTTCAAGGCCAATGGCTATACCATTGAGGAGAATCAGTTCCGTGTTTACGACCTGAATCACGTGCCCGAGAAGTTTGGCGGGAAACCGGCAAGCAACCGCCTGCTCATCAACGTCTACAATTGGGATGATCGTTGGAATATTGAGGTGCGCGAAGGGAAAAAGCAGCTCCCTGTCGAGCGCACATGGACCCGCGATCCGCTCTATCGACTCATTCGTCACGATGTGTTGCCGACACGCCCCACGGCGTTCCGAGCAGTTTACAATGCCCATATGTTTGAGGTCGAAACATCGGCCGAAGATACCCCCATCGAAGTCATCGTTACCGACCATGCCGGACGCCGCTATCGTCAGCAGGTTGTACGCCCGAAACGCTTTGATTGGCAGATTGAATAACCACAACAGATCACCGAAACGGATTTATCCGACCAATTTGACAAATCGGAAACTTTTCGTATCTTTGTACGGCAAACAGCAGCGCCATGAAGGCATTAAAAATAGAGAATAATCATAAAACCCTTGTCGACAGTGTCGAGGAGAGTCTCATCCGCTATTTCAAGGAGCAGGGGCTGCGTCCGGGTTGCAGCATTCCGAATGAAACGGAGCTGGCAGCTTCACTCGGCGTAGGTCGTGCCGTGCTGCGTGAAGCATTGAGCCGTTTCAAGATGACCGGCATGGTTGTGTCGCGCACCCGCAAGGGCATGGTGCTCGAAGAGCCTTCGCTGCTGAACGGGTTGAAGCGTTGTATCAACCCGCTCTTGATGCGTGAATCGACCTTGCGTGATATTCTCGAGTTTCGCATCGCCCTCGAAATCGGCATCAGCAATAATATCTTCCGCAATGTGACGGAGGCTGACATTGCCGAATTGGAGGAGATTGTCGAAATGAGCCAGATGATAGGCACCAACAAATATGCCCCTATCAGCGAGCATCGTTTTCACACCAAACTCTATGAAATCACCGGAAACCACATCATCTCCGAGTTCCAGGATATTATCTATCCTGTACTTGATTTCGTCAAGGAGCAAGAGAGTGATTTCTTTGGGCCGATCGAGCAGGAGCTGAGTCAAAGCGGCGACCTTGTTACCCATCGCCATCTGTTGGATTACATCAAACGAAAGGACCTCGTCGGCTATAAAAAAGCCATCGAGGAGCATTTCAAATTGTACACCATCTATCTCGAAAGACACAAAAAGTAGTCGAAAATCGACCCTTTTACCCATGAAACAATGCCTACTCCGTATGGTCGGTCGGTTCGCTGTATGCGGACTGCTGGCCCTTACAATCGTAGCCTGCACCCGCACCGTCGAGGTGACAGCCCTCTCAACCCCTATTCCCGTCTTCAGCGAAGGTGATGCAGGATACGCCTGCTATCGTATTCCGGCCATCATCCGCGCAGCCAATGGCGACCTCATCGCCTTTGCCGAGGCTCGTCGCTATGGCAAGCAAGATGCCGGAGATATTGACCTGGTGATGCGTCGCTCGTCGGACGAGGGACAGACCTGGGGTCCCATCACCATCATCTGGGACGATTCAACCCACACCTGTGGCAATCCGGCACCGGTGGTGGTCGGTACAGCCGGTAAAATCGTGATGCTCACGACGTGGAATCGTGGCGAAGATCATGAGCGGGATATCGAACAACGCACGAGCCTGGATACCCGTCGTGCCTTTGTCATGCACTCCGACGACCATGGGCATACCTGGAGCGAAGCACGTGAAATCACCTCCATCGTGAAGGATTCGACCTGGACCTGGTATGCCACCGGCCCCTGCCATGCTACGCGCAAGGAACTTGAACCGCACAAGGGGCGTATCGTAGTACCTGCCAACCACAAATTGCTCGACAACGAAGGAAAGGTGGGGGCTCGTTCTCAACTCCTCTATTCAGATGATGAGGGCGCAACCTGGCACCTTGGAGCCATCTCACAAGCAGGTGGCAACGAGTCGACCGTTGCCGAATGTTCGGATGGATCATTACTCCTCAACATGCGTCACTTCGAGCGTCAGGACAGCCTGCGTCTCTATGCACGCAGCCTGGATGGAGGTCTCACCTGGTCGGAACAGGGCGAATGGAGCGACCTTCCCGAGCCCCGCTGCCAGGGAAGCATGCTCAACCTAACCAAAGGCGGAGCACCGACTTCGACGCTGCTCTTCTGCAACCCCCACCATCCGCGCAAACGCCTGAACCTGTCATTCAGCGTAAGTTACGACAACGGCACATCGTGGAGCCATCTGAAGACCATCTGTGAGGGGCCTTCGGCCTATTCGGATATCGTACAGCTGGATGATGACCGCATCGGTATTCTCTTCGAAAATGGCGACAGCAAGATGATTTATCGACGCATCTCGTTTGCCATAGCGACGCTCAAACGATAAGCCGCCATCTATCCCCAACAAAAAGGGAGAAAACAGAGGCAGGAGTATAAAAAAGGGTGTGTCCTAACAATTGTTAGACACACCCTTTTCTGTTGGTTGTGGTGATTACTACCAGCCCAATGTCGGCTTCACGATACCAAACATCAACCACGCTACGAGGAACGTAGCGATGATGTTGAAGGTCTGACCCGTCAGGAAGGCGTAGAGCACATTACGATTCTCCTTCGAGACAATCTCCTTGAGGCGCGTATCCAAACCGATGCAGACGAACGATAACGAGAAGAAGAGGGTCGACAGGGTCTTGGCCAGCGAGGTGGCAATCGGCTTGCCCTTCGGATTCAGTGCCAGCATATCGGCCTCTTTCAGATACGAGAAGACGAGCGAAGCAATGACAAATGCCAAGACAAACTTCGGGAACTTCTCCCATACGATCTTCAACGACGGAGCATGCGACTGACCGCCCTCGCCCTTCGTCGAGAGATAGAGTGCGATGAAGAAGGCGACTACGCCAATCAGCACATTCTGCGTTGCCTTTACGATGATGGCGGTGCTGTTAGCCAGCTCGCCGGCCATCTCCGACGATGCGGCCACACCACTGGTCGTGTCGACCGTGCCACCAATCCAGGCACCCATAATCTCCTGCTGCACCTCCGAATTGTCGCTCAACAAGGGCACAATCATATTGGCCAGCCACGGCATGAGGTAAATCATCGGCACGGCGATGATGAGTACCACCGAAGCGATGTACGAAAGGCTCTTCTTATCGGCACCGGCCACACCGGCTGTAGCAATAGCCGCCGAAGCACCGCAAATGGTCAGACCGCTCGACATGGTCATGGCCGTCGAACGCTCCACCTTGAAGATTTTGCGTGCGATGTTGTAGGCAAACAACCACACCACGGTTACGATGATGCAGGCCTGAACCAGACCGGCAACACCCGACTTCATCACGTCGCCAATCATGATCGTAGCACCGAGGCAAACAACACCGATTTTGATGTAGAACTCACCCTGAATAGCGGGCTTCATCCATTCGGGAACATGATAAGCATTGCGAATCAAGAGACCGAAAATCACCGAGAAGAACACCGGCTCGAGGCCCAGGTCGTTCTTGATGAATTTGTTGCTGCCGATGACCATCGCCAAGGCGGCAATGACAAAGACAACGATAAACGAGCGCAACATACCCTTCATCGGGCGGCTGAGCAACTTGTTTCCGGCAAAGAGGGTGATGAGAGCGATGACAAAGAGCATGGCAATCTTACCCCACGCGCCTGTCTCCAGCATGTTTGTGGGAATCGAAATCGAAGGAAGATAGGAGCCGAAGGCGCACAGAATCAGCAGCGGAATGGACAGCATAACCACTACCCAATCCTCGATGAGCAGTTTATTCCAAAAGTTTTTCATGGTTATTCGTATGGTTTAGGTTTTTGATTTAGAACGATGCCGTAGCCTGTACCATCACGCAGTTGCGGTGACCCTTGGCACCACGATCCTCGTGCTGGTAGTTCAATTGCAGGCGGAAGTGCTTGAGGGGCTTCCAAGCCACACCGGCCGTGTAGTTCGTCTGGTCGAGGTCCTCTACGTCGGTGTTCTCCGAGAAGGTGTCGTAGCGGGCAGCTACCGACCACTTACCGTCGCAGAAACGCCAACCGGCCAATGCGTACCAGCCATCCGAGTCAATCTCGGCATCCTCAAAACCCGTCGTACCGGCTATGTACTCCGAACGAACAATCAGCGGGCCGTTGTCATATACGGCACCTACCGTCCAACGCTCACGAGCGTAGAACTCTTTGCTAAACTCGCCCCAGTAGTACGAACCCGAGATGCGCAAACCCTTGACGGGGGCGAAAATCAAGCGACCTACGACATCCTTCGACTTGTTGTTGTCGGTCGTGTTGAGGCCGGCACCATTGAAGACACCGAGGTCGTAGCTCAACGCCTTGTTGAGCACCGAACCGTGGAAGTTGATACCCAGCTCACGACCCGTGTTTTTCTGCGTTGCATCGCCAATCTTCTCGTCGAAGCCCATCAGACGCTGCATACCCATCGGGTGGTCGATGAGGATGATTTTCGTAGGCGAGTACTCGGTGTTCTCAATCGAGAAGGGCACCTTGAACTGACCCACCTTCACCTTGAACTGCTCGAAGGGCTTGTAGTTGAAGTAGGCATCGAGGAGTTTGAAGCTCGACAACTCGGCCTGCAACTTATAATCCAACTTGGGAGCGATGTCGCCCGAGAAGGTCAGACGTACACGACGCAGACGGAAAGTCGACTCGTCGCCGTTGTAGGTGTAGCGAGCCATCACATAACCCGAAATTTTGGGCAGTGCTTTGATGACCTTATCCCAAGCCGACTCCTTGGCTTTCAGTGCATTCACCTCCTCGGTGAGTTGTTGAATGGCAGCCGCCTGTTCTTCACTGCTCATCGTTTGTGCCGATGCGCCAAAGGTGCCCAGCAGGAACAAGAAAAGGAAAAATTTCTTCATATTAAATTACATTTGAATTAAAATGACCTATAATTATTGCAAAGGTCGGGAAAACATCTCGCTAATCCATACGCTTTTATACTCATTTCTAATGTGTAGAGAGGAGTCAAGGAAGCGGCAATGAGAGTGTTCGTGCATCGAGAAATCCGTTGGGATAGGGGCTCCAAAGCCATGCCTGCCCATTCGAGAGGGTAACATAACCGCCAATTTGCAGCGAGACGTTGTTCAGTACATAAACCCGTGTCGGCAATCCTTTGGCCTCGATGCGCAGCACCGAGGAGCCGGCAACGAGGGGTTGTATGCGGAGGTTCCCTACGAGGGGGCGTGCCGATGGAGTGGGGAGCAGCGTGAGATGTTTCAGCAGGGTTGAATCGTAGTGCACATGCCATTCGGTCGGTCGCAACGAGTCGGTAGGAAACGATCCGGTTTCCTGTGGTGCGGCTCCGTGGGAGGCAAGCGCAAGGAGCAAACTGAAGCTACCCATCATCCATTTCATGGATGGCACTCCTGCATATTTTGTGCCGTGACGATTAGAAGACCTCCCGCAGGATGCGTACCGATTGCACGGCGTGGATGCTGTCTAAGTGGTAGCCAAAATAGGAGAGCATGGCATTCAGAAAATCGACGCGCTGGGTGCGGTTTAATGCCACCTCGCCCAAAGCCTCGACCGGACAATGGAGCAGGCGGTCGAGGATGTGGGCCTCCTCGGGGCGCATCGAGAGGGTATGGAGTGGCGGATAAGGCACATAAAGGCCCTCCTTGATGTCGAACCAATACCCTTCTGCGTAGGCATTTCCCGGGTAGAATCCAACCAGGCGGCTCAGCTGCGCCAAAAACCAAAGGTGGAAGTTGGCCACCCCCTCCTCGATAGCATCGAGGGCTGCTACCGAATTCCATACAAACTCGAAGAGGGCATCGTTGCGCTCGCTTTCGCGAACCAAACGATAGACCACCTCGGCCAGAAACATCGCCATGGTGGATTTGCGCACATCGAACGGAATCCCCTGCAACAGGAATCCGCCTCGAACCTCCTTGAATCGGTGCATCTGGCTGCTTTGCGAGGGTTCCAAACCCTCGAATTCAACCGGAAAGGCGGGCTGAAACAGGGCCTGCTTCGAGCCACGACCCGTGCGCGAACGAACCCCTTGCACCATGTAACTACGCCGCCCACCGACGTCGGTCAGCAGGTAGACAATCATCGACGAGTCGCCATATTTGAGCGTGTGCAGTACGATGCCGCGCCCTTTGTAACTTTTCAAGCAGGCCGGGTTGTAATATTATGTAAAATTTGCTACTTTTGCGCTTGGACAAAGATAACACTTCTATGGCGGAAAACCTAAAAAAATGGGAAGAGAGCGGCAAACGCTACCGCACCTACATCCGATTGGAACGTCGGCTGTCGACCAATTCGGTTGAGGCCTATATGCGTGATTTCTGCCAATTTGCCCACTACATACTGCGTTGCTACGATGTTTCGCCCCGAAAGGTAAATCGGGAGATGATCGAGCACTACCTCGCCTGGCTCTACAACGAGGGGCGCGAGGCAACCTCGCAGGCACGAGCCTTGAGCGGTATCCGCAGTTATTACGGCTTTCTGCTTATGCGTGACGAAATCGATAGTTCGCCGGCCGAGCTCATCGAGACTCCGAAGTGTGGTCGTAAGTTGCCTGACACGCTGACCATCGAGGAGATTGACCGGCTGATAGCGGCCGTCGAAGGGCCTACGGCCAAGGGGCGACGCGATAGTGCGATGCTTGAGGTGCTCTATTCGTGTGGCCTGCGTGTGTCGGAGCTGGTGGCACTGCGTATGGGAGACCTCTTCTTTGGCGAGGGATATATCCGTGTGACGGGTAAGGGGGATAAGCAGCGGCTTGTGCCCATAAGCGATACGGCTCGTGAACGCATCTACGCCTATCTCGACGAGCGTGCTCCTGCCTCGTCGAACGAGGAGGTGCTCTTCCTAAACAATCGTGGCAAGCAACTGACCCGAGTGATGGTCTTCACGATTTTGAAGGAGGCGGCACGGCGAGCCGGCATCGAAAAACGCATCTCCCCACATACATTCCGCCATTCGTTTGCCACACACCTGCTTGAAGGGGGTGCCGGCATCCGTCAGGTGCAGGAGTTGCTTGGTCACGAGAGCATCCTCACAACCGAAATCTATACCCATCTCGACAAGGAGCATCTGCGACGCACGGTCGAGGAGCATCTGACACTTTAAGCGTGGTTAACGGCTCTTTTTGAACCCCTTTTCTACCCTTTTGTGACCTCCGGCCAAGGGGTGTTTACCCCCTTTGCGCGGTTCGGGGCGTTCGCTGAAGAAGTAACTCTTTTGGCGGCGTTTCTCCTCTTGGTTGCGAGCAACGAAGAGGGGGCGTTTCGTGTAGGGGTCGAGCCCCGTATAGAACATTACTGACGAAAGGGTCATCGGCGTAGGGGTCAGATCCTGCACCTGCTCCAATGTGAAGTGCAGTTTTCCCAACACCTTCTCCGACAGGGCCTTCATGTCGCGCTCCATGCAACCCGGGTGCGATGAGATGAAGTAGGGAATGAGCTGATAGGGCAATCCCTCCTGATGGCAGATGGTGTGAAAATCGGCGTTCAACTCTTCGAAGAGCGTGAACGAGGGTTTGCGCATCAACTTCAAGACATGCTCCTCGGTGTGTTCGGGGGCAACCTTCAAACGTCCCGAGGTGTGGTGTTTGAGCACCTCTTTGAGGTAGGGCGAGTCATCGAATAGGTCGTAACGGATGCCGCTGCCGATAAAGGCCTTCTTGATGCCCTTCACGCCTCGAATCTTCGCATATAGTGCCAGCAAAGGGCGATGGTTGTTGTCGAGATTCGGACACGGCTTGGGATGCAGGCACGAGGGACGACGACACCGTGCACACAACGCCTCCTCCCTACCCTGCATGCGGTACATGTTGGCCGAGGGGGCGCCGACATCGGATAGATAACCCCGAAAATCGGGCATCTCGGTGATGCGTTTCACCTCGGCGAGAATCGACCGCTCACTACGCGACTGGATGAACTTGCCCTGATGGGCCGAGATGGTGCAGAACGAACAACCGCCAAAGCAGCCTCGATGGATGTTGACCGAGTGTTTAATCATCTCCCAGGCGGGGATGGCTCCACGCCCCTCGTAGCGCGGGTGGGGGGCTCGCTCATAGGGAAGGTCAAACGAGCGGTCGAGCTCCTCGGTGGTGAGGATGGCTGCCGGAGGGTTGATAACGACCCACTCCTGCTCGCCCTGCTGCTCAATTAGGCGAGCTGTCGGGTGGAGTAGGTTGCTTTCGGTCTCGATGCGGACAAAATTTTCGGCAAAGGACTCCTTCGAACGCTGGCACTCCTCGAACGAATGGAGACGGATGGTCTGCTCGGGGGCGAGGCGTTCGACATACTTCGCATCGGCTCGGAAGGCTACCTGCGGGATATTGCGTAATAATTTGGCGTTGTAGCCATTGCGCATGGCGCGTGCCACCTCCGAGATGGTACGGTCGCCCATGCCGTAGACCAATAGGTCGGCTCCCGAGGAGCACAGAATCGAGGGGTGGAGCGAGTTGCTCCAATAGTCGTAGTGGGTCAGCCGTCGCAGGGAGGCTTCGATGCCTCCGATGACCACCGGAACGTGCGGAAAGAGCTGCTTGAGAATCTTCGTGTAGGTGGTGACGGTGCGGTCGGGTCGAAATCCCGACTTTCCGCCCGCTGTGTACGCATCGTCGTGGCGCAGGCGCAGGTTAGCCGTGTAGTGGTTGACCATCGAGTCCATGGCACCGCCCGACACGGCAAAGAAGAGGCGTGGGGTGCCGAGTTTCTTGAAGTCGCGCAGGTCGTCACGCCAATTGGGCTGTGGTACGATGGCGACCCGATACCCCTCGGCCTCCAACAACCGACCGATGACTGCCGCCCCGAAGGAGGGGTGGTCGATGTAGGCGTCGCCCGTGAAGAGGATGACATCGAGTGCATCCCATCCGCGTGCACGCACCTCTTTGATTGTGGTCGGAAGAAAAGCCATTGCTAACTCAATATCGACAGTTTGAATTACACCTCTGCGGTATCAACTGCCGAGGTGTAGGTATCCCATTTGGCCAATACGGCCTTGAAATCCTCGGGCAACTCGCTATCGAAGAGCACCTCTTTGCCGGTCGTGGGGTGTGTGAAGCCCAGGGCCTTGGCGTGTAGTGCCTGACGAGGTATCAGCTCGAAGCAGTTTTCGATGAACTGTTTGTATTTTGAGAAGGTCGTGCCCTTTAGGATGCGGTCACCACCATAGCGTGCATCGTTGAATAGGGGGTGTCCCTGCCACGACATATGGACACGAATCTGGTGGGTACGACCCGTCTCGAGTCGGCATTCGACGAGGGTTACATAGCCATAACGACGCAGTACGCGCCAATGTGTCACGGCATGTTTGCCATCCGAGCCATCCTCGAAGACATACATCTTCTGGCGTTCACGGGGTGAACGGCCGATGTTGCCGATGATGGTTCCCTCGTCCTCCTCGAAATTACCCCATACGAGGGCTACATAACGACGGTAAATGGTGTGGTCGAAGAATTGTTTGGCCAGGCGGGCGTGTGCCTGCTCGTTTTTGGCGATGACGAGCAGTCCCGAGGTGTCCTTGTCGATGCGGTGTACCAATCCGGCACGCTCCTCCGAACTTTCGGGTGCGGCATCAGGCCCTTGCAGGTGGTAGAGCAGGGCGTTGACCAACGTTCCATAATGGTTTCCGACGCCCGGATGTACCACCATGCCGGCCGGCTTGTTCACGAGCAGCAGGTCGTCATCTTCGTAGGGGATGTCGAGCGGAATATCTTGCGGAATGAGCGATACGTCCCGCCGCGGATAGGGCATCACTACCTGGATATAGTCCATTGGCTTGACCTTGTAACTCGACTTCGAGGCCTTGCTGTTGACCAAGACGTTGCCCGAGTCGATGGCCGCCTGGATGCGGTTACGCGACGAGCGTTCCATACGTGCTTTGAGGAACTTGTCGAGGCGCAGCAGCGTTTGTCCCTTGTCGACCGTCACGTTGAAGTGCTCGTAGAGGCCGGCACCTTCACCCTCCTCTTCGACCCCTTCGTCGTCGGCTTCAACCTCATCTATGACCTCCACTTCAGGAGCAGGTAGCAGCTCCTCGTTGGTCGGATGGGGTTCCGTATGGTGGTTTAATTCGCTCATTAGTTGAAAAATTCGTCGTCCGACATCGCTGCATTCGATTGCTCGACGGCACGCTCTAACGTCTGTTGCAGGTTTTCTTGCAGGGGGCTGCCTGCCGACTGCATGGCCTGCTCCAACTCGACACGAGCCAATGAGTCGGCCAAAGCTCGCTCGGCCTCTTCGCGCTCGAGGGCGCGTTCGCGTGCCAACTTCTCGGCAGCAGCCTTCTCACGAGCAACCACCTCCAGATCGAGTGTCAGGCGTACCTCGACAGCGGCACCCAATGTCGTGGTGGTCTCGGGTGCCGGCGTTTGCAGGTAGACACGTGCCTCCTTCTGGTTCAGCAGGTTAATCCCTTCATCAAAGAGAATTTTGCCCACATTGAGGCCCGATTCCCAGATGCGCCCCTTGGCCTCACGCAACGACAAGCCGACCACCTGCGGTACAGCGGTTGTGTTCTGGCTCTCCTCGACACCGACATGCAGAATCAGTCCCGAGCCCATTTCGGCCTCAATACGCTGTTCGGCAGTAATGGAGTCGCGCCCGATGAAGGCTGCCAATACGTAGTTGGTGGCCATGTCGGGCCGGTAGACGAGTCGCTCAATCTCCAAACCGGCAATCTCGAGCATATTCTTGGCCTGACGCAGCGAGCGACCGGCAACATAGGGCACCTCGACCATCTTTTGGCGGAAGGAGTTGATGGTGATGTAGACCGTGCGCCCGGGTTTTACCTCCACACCCCCTTCAGGCAGTTGGTCTAACACGATACCCCCCTCGTAAGCCGGAACGAAGAGCGAGTCGTTGATGTGTAGTTCCAAGTCGTGGCGGGCAGCCAACTTTTCGGCATCAGCGAGGCGGATACCCGAGAAGTCGGGCACGATGCGACGCGCCCCATGGCGGGTTCCTGCCTGCATGATAAGATGCGCGGCGAGGGCCATGATAAGGAGGATACCGGCTATGAGCAGCAGGTTATAGAGCAGCCTGTTTTGCTGCAGGCGTTCGATAAGCGAGGGGTTTTTCGTGCGTCGATTCATAAAACTGTTTACTGAAAACTATTTCGGGGCCTTTTGGTAGAGGTAGATGGCTATCAACAGATAGATGAGGTTGGGTAGCCAGATGGCAATACCGGCCGGCAACGTACCACTCTTGGCAAACTCCTCAAAGAAGCGGTAGAAGAGGATGTACGAGAAACAAAGAGCAATGCCGACACCGATGTGAAGACCCGTTCCGCCTCGCACCTTGCGCGAGGAGAGCGACACGGCAATCAGCGTCAGGATAAAGGTACCGAGCGGATAGGCATAGCGGGCATGTTGCTCAACCTGAATCAGGTTGATGGCATCCGAACCCTTGGCTCGTTGTTGGTCGATGAAATCATTCAACCGATGGATGTTCATCGTCTTGATAAGTTCGTTGATGCGACCCAACTCGGTCACCTCGAGGTTGATGAGCGTATCGAGGTTGCGGTATTGGGTGAAGGTCTCTACCTCCAACGAGTCAAACTCGCGTGTCGTATAGCGTGGGGCCGACCACCGTTTGGTCTCGGGGTCGAACTTCACGTCGGCAGCCTCCAGCGAACGCACCATCGTGCCGTCGGCATACTCCTCGAGGGCAAAGAACGAGGCGCGTTGCGATTTGTATTGGTAGCCACGAATGTAGGCAAAGGTGCCCGGCTCGATTTGTCGATAGATGTGGCGGTCGAACTGCACATTCTGACGACGCTTGATATACTGGGATTCGAAATCGACAATATTCTGTTGGGTGATGGGTATCAGCCAAAGGTTCATCGCCAGCGAGAGGGTGCCGATGATCAGCGCACCGAGGAAGTAGGGCCACATCAGACGACGGAACGACATGCCGCCCGAGAGCATGGCGACAATCTCGGTCTGGTAGGCTAACTTCGAGGTGAAGAAGATACAAGCAATGAAGGTAAACAGGCAGCTGAACTGGTTGATGAAATAGGGAATGAAGTTCAGGTAGTAGTCGAAAATCACCGCCGAGAGCGGAGCGTGCAACTCGGTGAAGTCATCCACCTTTTCGACATAATCGAAGAGCACGACGATGACGATAATCATCGCAATGGCGAAGAAGTAGGTGGCAAGAAACTTACCCAATATGTACCGGTCCAAAATCTTAAAACCGGGGAAACTCAATTTCATAGGTCGTTAGAGTCGTTTCGTCAGTTTGAGCACCATCTGCTCCTTCCAGGCGTGGAAGTCGCCGGCGAGGATATGCTGTCGCGCCATGCGCACCAGACGCAGGTAGAAGGCGATGTTGTGCAGCGAGGCAATCTCGGCTGCCAGCATCTCCTGGCATACACAGAGGTGGTGGAGATAGGCTTTCGAGTAGATGCGGTCGACAAAAGCGGTCCCCTCGGGGTCGATGGGCGAGAAGTCATCCTCCCACTTTTTGTTGCGGATGTTGATGATGCCCTCGGCTGTGAAGAGCTGTCCGTTGCGGCCGTTGCGGGTCGGCATCACGCAGTCGAACATGTCGACACCACGGTCAATACCCTCCAGGATGTTGGCCGGTGTGCCAACTCCCATCAAGTAGCGCGGCTTCTCTTCGGGAAGCACCGCATTGACCACTTCAATCATTTCATACATCACATCGGTCGGCTCGCCGACGGCCAAACCCCCGATGGCATATCCGTCGGCATCGTACTGCCGGACATTTTCAGCAGCCTTGGCACGCAGATCGGGATAGGTACACCCCTGCACAATGGGGAAGAGGGCCTGATAGTGGCCGTACTTCGGTTGGGTTTGGTGGTAGCGGGTGAAACAGCGGTCGAGCCATCGCTCGGTGAGTTCCAACGAGCGTGCCGCATAGTCGCGCGGAGCATCACCCGGAGGACACTCATCGAAGGCCATCATGATGTCGGCACCAATGGTGCGCTCCGTGTCGATGACACTCTCGGGTGTAAAGAGGTGTTTCGAGCCGTCAATGTGTGAGCGAAAGTGGCACCCCTCCTCTTTGAGCTTACGGCAGGCGGCCAACGAGAAGACTTGAAATCCACCGCTATCGGTCAGCATCGGGCCATCCCAGGTCGAGAAACGATGTACACCACCGGCACGCTCGATGATATCCATACCGGGGCGGAGGTAGAGGTGGTAGGTGTTGGCCAAGATAATCTCGGCTCCGGCCTCCTCTTTCACGTCGCGATGAAACAGCCCCTTGACGGTTGCGGCGGTGCCTACGGGCATGAAAATCGGGGTGTGGATAATGCCGTGGTCGGTGTGCAACTCGCCGGCTCGAGCTTTCGAGTCGGGGGCTTTATGTTGTATGGAAAAAGTAATGCTCATAATACCTGGCAAAGATAGTGAAAGCCGAGCGCACTGCCAAAAATTTGGCGAAAAAACGCAAGGGTCGAGCATTTTAGGCGTTTTGAGCATTTGGGGAGTTCTGCGAGATCGCCCCCAAATTTCTAAAGCTGCCCCCATATTCGCTCCGATCATTTTGTATTTTGAATACTAAATTTTGAATTTTGTTGTATCTTTGTCGCACTATGCAGATACTCGACTATTTTCTCTCCCAATATGGTAACGAAGGAGCTGTGTTGGCGCTTCTTTTGTTGGGGCTCTTCGTGGCTCAATTGATTTGTGCTGTGCGCTATGGCCGCGCTGCAGGCTACAAGAATAATCGTCGCAAAGTAGTGCGAGAGGAGAATCCGCCTCTGTCGCTCGTTGTCCCGATGTTTTCCGAGGATTACGGCTTTGTTGAGGAGCGTCTGCCGTTGTTGCTCGGTCAGGAGTATGCCCACTTCGAGGTCATTGTGGTCTATGTGGGTCAGGATAGCGATTTTCATGAGGAGCTGACCCGCTTGCGTCAACACTATCCCCACCTGATTATCGCCCGCATCCATCACGATCCGCGCTACCCCATTTCGCGCAAGATGGCGCTCAACATCGGCATCAAATCGGCACATCACGAATGTATGCTCTTCACTTCGACCGATGTTGTCCCCCGCTCACCCCGTTGGCTGACGTTGATGGCCAAGGGCTTTACACGTGGCGATATTGTATTGGGATACTGCGGTTTGGAGCGCAAGAAGGGCTTGTTGAACCGCCTCTTTCGCATGGGACGCATGATGCGCAGTGCCACGTGGCTTTCACGGGCCGCCAAGGGGATCCCTTATCGTGGTATTTTGCACAACTTCGGCTTTACAAAATCGGTCTATTTCAGCCCGAGGAGCAATGGTTTCAACCATTTGGGCATGAATATCGGCGAGGACGACCTCTTCATTCAGGCTGTAGCTACGAAGGCGAATACGAGTGTGATTCTCTCCCCGGCCGCTTCGGTCGATCAGAAGGTGTGGGGAGGTCTCCGCTGGTGGCTCTCGCAACTTACCTATTACGGCTCTACGGTGCCTTTTTATCCGCTTGGAGTACGTTTGTCCTATGTGTGGGAGTTGTTGACGCGTGTAGCCTTCTTTGCCGTGGCGGTGTTGGCGTTGGTGTGGATGCCTCTCGAATATCAATTGGCTGTCGTTGGTCTGGTGTTGCTGCGCTATCTGCTGGTATGGTGGCAGGTACGTCGTCTGGCGCGTCGTCTGGGGGAGCGAGGGTTGCTTGCCGGCTACTTCCTTTATGACCTGTTCAGCCCGTTGTGGTCGCTCTTCCTGGGATTGCTACTGCTGCGCAAAGACCGTCGTGTATGGAGATAGCCGACTATATCGTTGCTGAAGATCGTGCGTTGGTGCAACTGGCTCTCGAAGGGGATGACACGGCCTTCGAGTACCTCTTCAACCGCTACCGCGATGCGATTTTGCGCCTGCTTGTACAGCGAGCCGGTTCGAGTGAAGATGCCGATGACCTGCTGCAGGAGACCTTCATCAAGGTCTATCTGCGTCTCGACCGCTACAATCCCGATTACACCTTTGGGCAGTGGGTTTACACGATAGCCCGCAACACCTTTATTGACTACGTGCGTCGTCGCCAGGAGGAGCTGCCTATCGACGAGCGTTTTTCGGCGCCGGCATCTACCGCTCCGACACCCGAGGAGAATGTGATTCGCTTGCAGGAGCGGTCGCAAATCGAACACTGCCTCGAATCCCTCTCGCCGCGCTATGGACGACTGATTCGGATGCGCTTTTTGGAGGAGTATTCCTACGAGGAGATTGCCGAGAAGTTGGCCTTGCCGCTCGGAACGGTCAAAACCCAGATTCACCGCGCCCGTGAACGCATGTGCGAGTTGATTCGTCGTGGCGAAACACTTTGATACTATGGAACTTATTCTGAAATACTTTCCCGATTTGAGCGAGGAGCAGCAACAACGGTTTGCAGCCCTCTACGACCTCTATGGCGAGTGGAATGCGAAGATTAATGTCGTTTCTCGCAAGGATTTCGACCAGCTCTATCTGCGCCACGTGTTGCACTCACTGGCTATTGCCAAGGTGTGTCGTTTCGAGGCCGGAGCCCGCATCCTTGATGTGGGGTGTGGCGGAGGGTTCCCCTCGGTGCCTTTGGCTATTCTCTTTCCCGAGGCCCACTTTGTGGCGGCTGACTCGATTCGCAAGAAGATAACGGTGGTCGAGGGGGTTGTCGGAGCATTGGGCCTCACGAATATTGAGCCCCGCTGTACGCGTGTGGAGCAGATTCCCGAGCACTTCGACTATGTTGTTTCTCGAGCCGTGACGGCCATGCCCGAGTTTGTGGGGTGGATTTGGCATAAAATCCGCCGCGGGCAGTGTGGCACGCTCCCGAACGGCATCCTCTATTTGAAGGGCGGCGATTTGGCCGAGGAGCTGGCTCTCACGGGCAAACGCTGGAACCTCTACGACATCTGCTCGTTCTTCGAGGAGGAGTTCTTCGAGACAAAAAAGGTGGTCTACACCGCAAAATAAGGGGGCGACAGCGATACTTTGGAGCCGAATTTGTAATCCTTACGTAGCATGAAACGATTGATTTTGTTATTGACTTTGCTCTGTGTCTGCGGGGTAGCCGAGGCACAGGTGCAGTTTGCGTCTGGTTCGACCGATAAGTTGCGCAAAACAGCCATTCAAGAGGGTAAACTTCTCTTCATCGACCTTTATGCCCCGTGGTGTGGTCCTTGTCGCATGATGGATCAGCAGGTCTTTTCACAAAAAGAGGTGGGTGATTTCTTTGCGCAACACTTTGTTGCGGCCAAATACAATGTCGAGCAACCAACCGGCAACCAGTTGATGCGTGAACATGGACGCGGAGCCATTCCGCTCTACCTCATCTTCTCTACTGATGGGGAGTTGCTGGGGCGTATCGAAGGTTCGTCGAGTGCCGAAAAGTTACTCGCCGATCTGCGTCGGATCATCGAGGCAAGTAAAAAAGAGAGACGCTAATCGTTGGTCCGAGCCTCGGTCGAGAGCAGTCCGCAGGCTGCCTGAATATCCTCTCCGCGCGAAGCGCGAATTGTCGTCTGAATACCTTTGGCTGTCAGTGTGTCGCGGAAACGGCACATCGCTTCGTCGTTGGGCGAGAAGTAGGGTGAGCCGGGTATTTTGTGGAAACGAATGAGGTTGATGCGGCATTTGATGCCATCTAGCAGGCGGCACAACTCGCGAATGTGGCGAGACGAATCGTTCAGGCCGCTCATCACAATGTATTCAAACGAGACACGCCGTTGATGCGTGAAGTCGTATTCGCGCAGGATGGAGGCTACCTCGGCGATGGGCCAGGCTCGCTCTACAGGCATGATTTCGGCACGCTCCTCGCGGAAGGGATTGTGCAGGCTGACAGCTAGATGCACCTTGGTCGAATCGAGGAAACGGCGCAATTGCGGCACGACCCCGGCTGTCGAGAGGGTGATGCGGGTCGGCGACCAGCCCCACCCCCACTCCGAGGTGATGATGTCGAGTGCACGGAGCACCTCATCGATGTTGTCGAGCGGTTCGCCCATCCCCATGAACACCAGGTTCGTCAGACGGTCGCGCTCGGGTAGCGAGACAATCTGATTCAGAATTTCGGCTGCCGAGAGGGAGTGCTGCAGTCCTTGACGCCCTGTGGCGCAGAATTTGCACCCCATGCGGCATCCGGCCTGTGAGGAGACACAGAGCGTAGCACGCTCTCCGTCGGGGATATAGGCCGATTCGATATAGGCTCCCTGCGTGGTGCGGAAGAGATATTTCTTGGTGCCGTCGACCGACTCCGAGACCTGTATCGGTGCGCTCAATATGGGGCGTGTGCAGGCGGCAAGAGCCTCCCGATGGCGCAGGGCGAGGTCACTCATTACGAGCGGATCCTCCGTGTGGCGAACATAGAGCCAGCGGGCTATCTGCTTGGCCGCAAAGCGGGGCATGCCCAATTCGTTACAAAGGGCTGCCAATTCGCTCGGATTTTTACCATAGAGGGCTTTTTGTTCGCTCGTCATGCTCTTGATTTTCGCTTTCGGAATACAAAAATAGGTAAAAATTAAAGATTTTTCGGGGGTGATGGTAGATTTTTGAAAATTTCTCTTTATATTTGTGGTGCATATGGCGTTTTCATATGTCTTTGTTTGTGACGAAACAATTAAAAAACTACAATAACAATGGAGATTAAAAAGAGCCCCAAAGCAGACCTTCAGAACAAACGAGGTCTTCTGCTGGAAATCGGTCTTGCTGTTTCGCTGGCTGTGGTGATTATCGCCTTTGCTTGGACCCCGAAAGAGCACCGTATCGAAAAGGTAGATTTGAACTACGCCCCCATCGAGGAGGAGATTACCGAGATTACGCGTCAGGATCAGAAGCCGCCCGAGCCGCCGAAGAAGGTGGAGGTGAAGGTGATTGCCGACCTGCTGCAGGTGGTAACCAACGATACGAAGATTACGACCGAGGTTGACTTTGCCGAGTTCGATGAGGATACCGAGGTACTGCAGCAGGTGGAGGTTGTCGAGGAGGTTGTGGCCGATGATGAGCCCTTCCTGATTGCCGAGACGATGCCTTCGTTCCAGGGTGGTGACCTGAATAAGTTCCGTAACTGGGTACAGTCGAACGTGAAGTTCCCGCAGATTGCCCTCGAGAATGGTATCCAGGGTCGCGTGGTGCTCTCGTTCGTGATTGAGAAGGATGGTCGTCTGACCAACATCCAGGTACTGCAGACGCCCGACCGTTCGCTGTCGGAGGAGGCTACCCGTGTGTTGGAGAAGTCGCCGAAGTGGTCGCCCGGTAAGCAGCGTAACCAGGTGGTACGTGTGAAGTACACCCTGCCGGTTGATTTCCGTGTACAGAACTAAATCGCCGTGGCGTTAGCCACAAACCAGTTAGGGGTATCTGCCGTGAGGGGGATACCCTTTTTTTAGAGGGACACCCTCATTAGTTGTGAATTGTTAAAGACTTCCTTTTGGAAAGAGCCGTATTAGTAGCTGTTATCCGAGATAATCAGGAGCCGCGTCAGGCCGAAGAGTTTCTCGATGAGCTGGAATTTTTGGCCACCACGGCCGATATCGAGACGGTGCGTCGCTTCACCCAGCGACTGCCGCAACCCTCGTCACGCATCTATGTGGGACCGGGTAAATTGCAGGAGATTGCCGATTATTGCAAGGAGCATGAAATCGATGTGGCGATATTCGACGACGAACTGAATCCGTCGCAGACCCGTAATATCGAGCAGGCAATGCCGTGTCGCATCCTCGACCGCACCCGCCTGATTCTCGACATCTTCCTCTCGCGTGCCCAGACAGCCTATGCCAAGACGCAGGTGCAGTTGGCCAACTACGAATATATGTTGCCTCGTCTGGCGGGTATGTGGACCCACCTTGAGCGTCAGCGTGGTGGTACGGGTACGCGTGGTGGTGCCGGTGAGCGTGAGATCGAGACCGACCGCCGTATCGTGCGCAACCGTATCTCGAAACTCAAGGAGGAGCTGAAGAAGATTGACCGCCAGATGGCCGTGCAACGCTCCAATCGTGGTCATATGGTACGTGTGGCCTTGGTGGGCTATACGAATGTGGGGAAATCGACCCTGATGAACCTCATCTCGAAGAGCGAGGTCTTTGCCGAGAACAAACTCTTCGCAACGCTCGACACGACGGTGCGCAAGGTGGTCTTCGACAACCTTCCCTTCCTCTTGTCGGACACGGTAGGCTTCATCCGTAAGTTGCCGACCGAGCTGATCGAGTCGTTCAAGTCGACCCTCGACGAGGTGCGTGAGGCCGACCTGCTTATTCATGTAGTCGATATTTCGCATCCGCAGTTTGAGGAGCAGATTGCGGTGGTGAAGCAGACCTTGCAGGAGATTGGCGCAGGTGATAAGCCGGTCTATCTGGTCTTCAACAAGGTTGATGCCTATACCTATATAGAAAAAGAGCCCGACGACCTGACTCCGGCAACCCGAGAGAATCTGTCGCTGGACGACCTGAAGAAGAGTTGGATTGCCAAGGCCAATACCCCTTGCATCTTCCTCTCGGCCATCGAACGCACAAATATCGAGAAGTTCCGCAGCGACCTCTATGGTATGGTGCGTGAGATTCATGCGGGTCGCTATCCGTTCAACAATTTCCTCTACTAACGACGACTTAAAACCTAAATAACCATGACCATTCACATCTTAAACGAGCAGAACACGATTCTGAACACCTTTCTGGCCGAGTTGCGCGACAAGAACATCCAGCAAGACCCGATGCGTTTCCGCCGCAACCTCGAGCGCATTGGCGAGATCACGGCCTATGAACTCTCGAAAGAGTTGAACTATGCCCCCAAGGTGGTCGAGACTCCGCTGGGCGAGGCCGAGGTGCAGTTTATTGATGATCACATTGTTGTGGCCACGATTCTGCGTGCCGGTCTGCCGTTCCACCAGGGATTCCTCAACTACTTCGACCATGCGCAAAATGCCTTCGTTTCGGCCTATCGCAAGAACCACAAGGATGGTTCGTTTACGGTGAAGGTGGAGTATATCTCGTGTGGCGACCTGGAGGGTAAGACATTGCTGCTCGTTGACCCGATGTTGGCCACCGGACAGTCGCTCGTCTTGGCCTATGAGGCTCTCTGCCAGCATGGTGGCACGCCGGCCAAACTGCACGTGGCAGCCGTTATCGGTTCGGAGCAGGGTGTCGACTATGCCCGCACACACCTGCCGCAGTCAACCTCGTTGTGGGTAGCAGCCGTTGACGAGGAGCTCACCTCGAAGTGCTATATTGTACCCGGACTGGGTGATGCCGGAGACCTCGCCTTTGGCGAAAAGCGATAAAGGATTAAAACGACACACGTGAAGCGCAAACTCTTGCTCATCGTCGCCATCTGGGTTACAACCGTGCTCTTGATGGCTTTACAGAAACCCCTCTTCCTGGCCTACTACGCCACGCAGGCGGCTCAGGCCTCGGTGGGTGAGTGGTGGCTGGTGCTGTGGCATGGCCTGAAACTTGACATGACCGTGGCGGGTTATATCACCGCCCTCCCCATCCTGTTTTTACTCATCAACCTCTGGGTTTCGATTCCCGATAAGGTGGGACGCTGGGTGCTGAACGGTTATTTTACGGTCGTGTCGATTGCCTCGGCGGCTCTGGTGGCTGTCGACCTCGGGCTCTATGAGTATTGGGGATTTCGACTCGATTCGACGATTTTGATTTATCTTGCCGACCCGAAGGAGGCGATGGCGAGTGTCGATGCCTGGATGGCTATCCGCCAATCGATCATCTTTGTGCTCTATGCTGCGTTGCTCATCATCTGCTATCGGCGTGTGGTGCGTCTCTATGAGGGGCGTGCGTTGCGATGGTATCGAGCATTGCCGTGGAGCGTGGTGATGCTGCTCGTTGCGGGACTTGATTTTCTGGCGATTCGTGGCGGCGTAGGTACCTCGGTGGCCAATGTCTCGAAGGTCTGCTTCTCGCCGACCCTCTTTCTGAACCATGCGGCCACCAACCCCATCTTCTCGTTCCTCTCGACGCTGGGCAAGCAGGCCAATTTTGCGGCCGAATACCCCTTCTATGACGCAAAGACGCTGGCCGAGCAGTTCGATGCCTTGCGTGGCAACCAACCCTCCGAGGGCCCTTCGGAGCAGGTGTTGAAGACCTCGCGGCCGAATGTGTTGCTGGTGGTACTGGAGAGTTTCGGCTCGACGGTTTTCGAGGCCGATGAGGAGGGTGCTCCCATCATGCCCGAATTGCGGAAATTGCGGGATGAGGCCATCTTCTTCGAAAATTTTTATGCCAGCTCGTTCCGCACCGATCGTGGACAGATGGCCATTTTGAGCGGATTCCCGGGGCAGACCCGCGCCTCGCTCATGAAGCTCACGCCGAAGTGCCTTGCGTTGCCCTCGATAGCCCGTTCGTTGGGGCGTGAGGGCTACCGCACGACCTATTACTACGGCGGTGATTTGAACTTTACGAACCAAGCCTCGTATATGTATGCCACGGGCTGGCAACAGCTTGTCTGGCAGAAGGATATGTCGTTCGATGCCCCCACCTCGAAGTGGGGCTACGACGATGCTGTTGTCGGTGACTTTGTGACCGACGAGGTGTTGCGTCTCTCGGCCGAGGGCGAGCCCTTCCTCGCGGGGTGGCTTACGTTGAGCAGCCACGAACCCTTTGAGGTGCCCTACGAGCAGTTTAGCGACCCTCGTACCAATGCGTTTGCCTTTACCGACCATTGTGTAGGGCGGATGATTGAGCGGTTGAAGGCCTCGCCGGCCTGGGAGAACCTGCTCGTGGTGCTCATCCCCGACCATGGCTGTCGTCCCTTCCGCCAGGGGCAATACACCGATACGGAGACCTTCCAAATCCCGATGTGGTGGTTAGGGGGTGCCATCAAGGAGCCTCGCACGGTGGCACAATTTGGCGCACAAATCGACCTGGCCGCTACGCTGCTCGCCCAGTTAGGCATTGCACACGACGACTTCGATTACAGCAAGGACCTGTTCGACCCGGCCATCCCGAAGTTTGCCTACTATACCTATAACGAGGGATTTGGCATCCTCGAGGAGTCGGGGATGAGCCTGTGGGATGGCGGTTCGAATCGCACGAATGAGGGGGCCGACGAGCGGCAGTTGCAGATGGGACGTACCCTCCTGCAACAGACCTATCTCGACATCTCGAAACGCTAAAATCCCCTAAATCAGGTATTGATTTTTTTCGACGAAAAGACTATCTTTGTGGCCGTTAGGCGAGTTGTTGAGCGATGAACAAAACGGGCTATTATACGAGCGAAGACCTCATGTGCGACCTGGTTACGTCGCACTATACCCTCTTGCAGGCGATGTCGCGCTTCGGCATCGCTCCGGGCTTCGGCGATAAGAGCATCGGTGAGGTGTGTGCCGAACATAAGGTCGATGCCACCACCTTTCTGGCCGTCGTCAACCTGATGCTCCACCCGAGCCTCATCCCCGATATCGAGGCGGTCTCGGTACGCGCCTTGACCGACTACCTGCACAATGCCCACCGCTATTTCCTCGACTTCCGCCTCCCCTCGATTCGCCGCAAGCTCATCGAGGCGGTCAACTGCTCACAGAACGATGTGGCCTTCGCCATTCTGCGCTACTACGACGACTATTGTGCCGAGGTAAACCGCCATATGGAGTATGAGGAGCAGACCGTCTTCCCCTATGTCGAGGGGCTGCTGGCGGGGCGTGCGCAGAGTGATTACTCGATTGCCATCTTCCGCCGTCAGCACGATCGGGTCGAGGAGCACCTGAGCGAGCTGAAGAACATCATCATCAAATACTACCCTTCGGGGGGCAGCAACGAGCTGAACGATGCCCTCTACGACATCTTCACCTGCGAACAGGAGCTCTCGGCCCATAATGCCGTCGAGGATACCCTCTTCATCCCTGCCGTCGAACTGCTGGCCAGCACGCCTCCTCCGAAGCGTGAGGAGGAGCGACAGGAGCTGAGCAGCCGCGAGCGGGAGATTATCGTCTGCGTCGTGAAGGGGATGACCAATAAGGAGATTGCCGAGGAGCTTTGTATCTCGACCCATACGGTCATTACCCATCGTCGTAATATCGCCTCAAAGTTGCAGATTCACTCGGCTGCCGGCCTTACCATCTACGCCATCGTCAATAAGTTGGTCGAACTCTCCGAGATTAAGGATACCATCGAGCGCGAGTAGTGTGCGTTTGGGGAGTCTTGGGAGTCTTGGGAGTTTTGCGAGTTTTGCGAGTGCGCCCCAAACAGGCTCTACCTTTTCTTCTCTTTCCATCTTCCGGATTTTCGTTTTTTGAGGGTGGATTGTCGTTTTTCGAAACCAAACGATATTTCGTTTCGTCTAATTTTGTATCGTGAAGTACTATTACCGCATGTTGCTTGCGAAAAGATAAGTTTTTGAGCAAGAGGGCGAAAGTCGACACGATAACAAACCAAACAAAACAAATAACCTATGCGTAAAGAGAATTTCAAGATGAATGGGTACGAGGCTCCCGTTCTGGAGATGCTCGACATGGTCGTTGAGCAGGGTTTTGCCACCTCGGGCGGAGCTACAGCCGAGGATGGTGTAGTGGATAACTGGGGTGATTATTAAACAATCGAGTAGAGCATGAAAATGATGAAATTGTGGATGCTTGTTGCTGTAGCAGCAATGGCATCGGCCTGCTCGAAGCAGGATACCGAGGGTTTCGAGGGCGCAACCGCTGCCAAGACCATCGAGTTTGTCGCTACCGACGCCGGCGGCCGTACCATCTTCGGCGAGCCCGATGGCGATAACTATCCCGTGCTGTGGCAGGAAGAAGACCAGATTAAAGTAAATGTAAATCACGAATTTAAGTCGGCAACGACTCGTACCTGCTTGCAACATGAAGGTGCATCTCCAAAGGTAACTATTGCTGATGATGGTGCTTCAGCTGTATTTACGGTTGAGATGAATGATTATACGGCAGAGAGTTATACATTCTATTCTGTTTCTCCCGCAAAATATTGGTTGCACTCGAGTGAGAAACAAGAGAATCCGACTAACCTTCGTGTAGAGATTCCTACAGATCAGTCGGCTACTGCAACGTCGTGTGATCCTTTGGGTCAATTGCTTTTTGCGCAGAGCGCAACAACCAATACACTTCCCGAGAAAATCAATTTGCACTATAACCATTTGGCTGCTTATGGTTGTATTACGTTGAACAATGTGGATGGCGATATTTCGAATGTAAACATTGTATCTTCGGAGAATATTTCTGGTCGATTCAATTATGACATAGAATCGAAAACGATTTCCTTTAGTTCGTCTGGTTTTGCTCAGAATATTTCCGTTGGCACATCGTCGAATACGGTTTGGTTTGCTGCTATTCCAACCGATTTATCGAATACAACACTGACGATTAACGTGACAACCACATCGGGGCTTTTCAAGAAAGAGATTGCCTTACCGGCAAATCGTGAGTTGAAAGCGGGTCAGATTGCAAAGTTCTCTGTTGATTTTAGCGGTATTTCAGCTTCTGGTGGGTTTAAGATTGGCGATGTTTATCCGGCCACAGGAACCCCTGAGGGTGTTGTTTTCTGGGTGGCTGATGATGGTAACTCGGCTAAAATTTTAGGGTTGAAAAACATGCCTCAGTCAGTGTGGATGGAGCTTCCTGACGGTATGGAGCACTACCCGAATATTAGCGGACTCACCGGCAGCAAGAAAACAGGTATAGAGTATACGAATGCCATTCGAGAAAGTGTAAAGAACAATGGTTATGTGGTGCCGATGATAACTTTCCTCGATGCTTTGGGTGCAGATTGGTATTGGCCTATGCCGAATGAATTAGGAGAGATGCGTGCCAATATGACTCTTCTTAATACAATCCTTGGTAATATAGCAGAAGGAGAGGCGTTAAACTCAGCTACTTATTGGGCAAGTCAAGAAGCGGGCGTAAGTAAAACAACTGGTGAATCGAATGGTTATTATTATAACCTTAGTTCGGGTAATAGTTCGACTAAACTCAAGAGTTCGAAGTATTACGGGCGTGCCGTTAAAGTTGTTACGAAGGAGTAGTTTTGCACCAATTTGCTACAATCCGGCTCTGCATCGATGGATGCAGGGCCGATTGTTTTTTGGGAGGGGGAGTTTTGGGTGTTTTGGGAGTTTTGGGAAAAACCCCTCCCAAATTTCCCAATCTTCCCAAAATTCCCAAATGATGGTCGAGCCTGTTGCTCTTGGGGAGGAGGAGTTTTGGGAGTTTTGAGAGAAACTCCTCGCAAATTTCCCAATCTTCCCAAAATTCTCAAATAGATGGTCAAGCCGGTTGCTCTTGGGGGGGGGTTGTTGAGAGAATTGGCCCCCCAATGATAGCCACCTTACAACAGCGGGACTCGAACGGCGGCAGCAACCGAGAGCAGACCGAAGGGAGGTTGTTGCAATCGAAGATTGTCGGGATTGATGGGCGATGTGGCGAAAAGTTCTTTTCAGCCACAATCGCCCATCAAACACGAATATTTGCGTAGCAAACAACAAGCGACCATAGACAAGTCTGCCGAGGCGCCACAAGCCGAGCGAGTCGCTTTCAGACGCACAAAAAAAAGCGACCCGAATAGGTCGCTTGTGAAGTGCGGATAAAGGGACTCGAACCCCCACGCCGTTAGGCAACAGATCCTAAGTCTGTCGTGGCTACCAATTACACCATATCCGCAAATACCTCTACAAAGGTAGGTGAAAAAAACAGAAATCGCAACACCCCCGAGGGAAGATTCTTTTTTTTTCGTACATTTGTACTTTAACCGAGCCGTATGCCACAGACCATCACATTACGACTATTGCCCCGTGAGGCGGCCGATGCGAAGCACTACACCGCATTGGCAGCACGGCGTTTGGGCATTGCAGAGCAGCAGGTGGCGTTGGTGCGGGTGGTGAAACGCTCCATCGATGCTCGCCAGCGTCAGCCGTGGGTAAATCTCACGCTCGAGCTCTACATCGACCAGGAGTCGCAGCCCGAGCCGATCCATTTCGACTATCCGTCGGTAGTCGGCAAGAGCGAGGTGGTGGTCGTAGGGTCGGGCCCTGCGGGACTCTTTGCAGCGTTGCGCCTCATCGAATTGGGGCTCAAGCCCATCTTGCTGGAGCGTGGTCGTGAGGTCTCGGCACGCAAGGTCGACATCGCCTGCATCAATCGAGGTGGGGAGGTTAATCCCGACTCGAACTACGCCTTTGGCGAGGGGGGTGCCGGCACCTTCTCCGATGGAAAACTCTTCACACGCAGCAAGAAGCGTGGCGACTACAACCGTGCGTTGCAAACGCTGGTGTTTCATGGTGCTAACCCCGAAATCCTCTACGAGGCACATCCCCACATTGGCACCGACAAGCTACCCTACATTATCCGCAACATCTGCCGCACGATTACGGCGTGTGGTGGCGAGGTGCTTTTCGAGCGTCGTGTGACGGATTTCATCCTGCGCGACGGGGTGATGCGTGGGGTGGTATGTGGCGACGAGCGTATCGAGGGGGCTGCGGTGGTCCTGGCCACGGGGCACTCGGCACGCGATATTTACTACAAGCTGCATGAGCGAGGGATTCGTCTCGAGGCCAAAGCCTTGGCGATGGGGGTACGTATCGAGCACCCCCAGGCGCTCATCGACCAGATACAATACCATCAGCCGGAGCGTGGCGAATACCTGCCGGCGGCCTCCTACTCGTTGGTGAGCCAGGAGAAGGGGCGTGGCGTCTACTCCTTCTGCATGTGTCCGGGAGGTTTTATCGTGCCGGCGATGACCGACGCGTCGCAGTCGGTCGTAAACGGCATGTCGCCCAGTGGTCGCACGTCGCCCTATGCCAATTCGGGGTTGGTGACGGAGGTGCGCCTGAGCGATTTTGCCTTTCTCGAGCCCCAATGGGGCCCGCTGGCGGGGTTGAAGTATCAGGAGATGCTCGAGGAGGCGGCTCGTCGAGAGGGTGGCGATGGTCAGGTGGCTCCGGCGCAACGTGTGGCCGACTTTGTCGCCGGAAGAGCCTCGCGCAGCCTGCCGGCAACCTCCTATATTCCGGGTATCACCCCGTCGCGGCTCGACCGCTGGATGCCCAACTTCATGGCCGAGGGGCTTCGCATGGGGCTCACGACCTTTGGGCGGCGCATGCGGGGTTTTGTGACCAACGAGGCGATTGTGGCGGGTGTCGAATCGCGCACCTCGACGCCGGTGCGTATTCCGCGTGATGCCGAGACACTGATGCATCCCGAGGTAGAGGGGCTCTTCCCGACGGGGGAGGGAGCCGGCTATGCCGGAGGCATCATCTCGGCCGGTCTCGATGGCGAGCGCATCGCCGAGGCGGTAGCAAGGTATGTGAAACCACGCTAAAAACAGGATATGAAACAGTATGACTATCTGATTGTGGGTGCCGGATTGTATGGTGCAACCTTTGCCTATCGGGCCCATCAAGCCGGTAAACGATGCTTGGTAATTGATAAACGCCCGCAGGTGGGTGGCAATCTCTATTGCGAGGAGGTGGAGGGCATCCATGTACATAAATATGGAGCCCATATCTTTCACACCTCGAATAAGCAGGTGTGGGATTTTGTCAATGCGATCGTTCCTTTTAACCGTTATACGAACTCGCCGGTTGCCAACTACAAAGGTGCGTTGTACAACCTGCCGTTTAATATGAACACCTTCTACCAGATGTGGGGTGTGAAGACGCCGGCAGAGGCCGAGGCGAAACTCGAAGAACAACGTCGTGAGGTGAAAGAGGCGATGGCGGCATCGGGTGTGGAGGCTCCGCGCAACCTCGAGGAGCAGGCCTTGACGCTTGTCGGGCGCGATATCTACGAGCGGTTGGTGAAGGGATACACCGAGAAGCAGTGGGGGCGTAAATGCACCGAACTGCCGGCCTTTATCATCAAGCGTCTGCCTGTGCGCATGGTCTTCGACAACAACTACTTCAACGATGCCTATCAAGGCATTCCGATTGGAGGGTATAACCGCCTCATTGATGGTTTGCTGGAGGGGGTTGAGGTGCTGACGTCGACCGACTTCTTTGCGAATCGGGCCCACTGGGAGGGCGTGGCCGAGAAGATACTCTTCACGGGTAAAATTGACGAGTTCTACGACTATCGTTTTGGAGCGTTGGAGTATCGCACGGTGCGCTTCGAGGAGGAGACGCTCGATACACCCAACTACCAGGGAAATGCGGTTGTAAACTATACGGAGGCCGAGGTGCCCTATACGCGCATCATCGAACACAAACATTTCGAACACTTCGGGGCTGCGGTGTATGAATTGCCCAAGACGGTCATCAGCCGCGAGTATTCGACCGAGTGGCAGGCCGGCAGTGAGCCGTTCTATCCGGTCAACGATGCCCGAAATACGGCTCTTTATGAGCGGTATCGTGCCTTGGCCGAGGGGGAAACACGGGTTGTTTTTGGGGGACGTTTGGCCGAATACAAATATTACGACATGGCTCCCATCGTTGAGCGGGTGTTGCAAATGGATTTGTAAGACGCTGATTGTCAGCGATTAGAATTTTTGTTTGACAAAAATCGTTTGATTTAATAAAATTTTTTACAAAAATAGTTGCATAAATCATCGAAACTGCTTACCTTTGCACTTGAAGTTTTAAGGTTCATTTAGGTTAGTAGTTTTAGGTTGGTGAGGAAATCGACGAACTTCGGGCATTGGGCTCGGGTTCACGGTTTCCTTTTTTTTGTTTTTACGGGTCACACATGCTACATGTTTGTTGCAATTCTTGCAGCAAATTATTCTATAAAGGGCTAATAGTGCCCTTTTTTGCCCATATTGTTTGGAGCGATGCACTTTTTTTTAGACCTTTGTCACACTTAAAAGGTTGGTTAGATGGCTATAAGACGCTGGTTTTTGATTTGCATGCTGTTGCTGTGCGCATCCTGGGTGATGGCACAGCCTACGCGTGTGCGTGGCCGTGTAACCGACAGTGAGGGGCGGCCATTGGCCTTTGCCAGCGTCGCCTTTGTCGGAACGACCATAGGTATGGTAACCGACGAAGAGGGTCTCTATTCGCTCGAAACACGTGATAGTGTTCAGCGACTGCAAGCCTCGATGATGGGCTATATCACCGAGGAGCGGGAGGTGACGCCTCGTGTCTATTCGCAAATCGATTTTGTCCTCCAGACGGCTGATTTTGCCATCGACCAGGTGGTCATTACCCCGGGAGAGAATCCGGCGCATCCGATTCTGGACAGCATGATACGGCGCAAGGCGTTACACAACCCCGATAACTACGAGCGTTATCATGCCGAGACCTATACGAAGATGGAGCTGGGCTTGACGAATATCAAGGAGGAGTTCCGCAGCAAACGTCTGCAACGCAATTTCGGGTTTATCTTTGAGTATGTCGATACCTCGGCCTTGACCGGTCAGCGATATCTGCCGGCGATGATCTCAGAGACAAAGGCCGATTATTATCACAGCCGCACCCCTCGTGTGGCACGCGAGGTGATTCGAGCCAATCGGGTGTCGGGTGTCGAGGATACCTTCTCAATTGCGCAATTCACGGGTCAGATGCCCGGCAACGTCAATTTCTACGACAACTTTATCGACATCTTCAACATCCGCTTTGCCTCGCCGGCAGCCGATGGTGGTCGGATGTTCTACAACTATTTTCTGGTCGACAGCCTTGCCATCGAGGGGCGCAAGAGTTATAAGATTAACTTCCATCCTCGCTCGACGGCTACGCCGACGCTCGATGGCGAGATGTATATCGACTCGGCCTCCTATGCGCTGCATTCGGTGCGAGCCCGCCTGCCTCGCAAGGCCAATGTCAACTGGATTAAGCACCTGCTGTTGGAGAATGAGAATCGGATGATTGACTCGGTGCATTGGTTCAAAGCGCGCAATCGGGTGTCGGCCGAGTTTACGATTGCGATGCGCGACTCCTCGAAGCTGACCTCCTTCATCGGCACCCGCGACATCCTCTATTCGAATGTTTCGCTCCACGCTGAATTTCCTCCGGAGGCAACAGAGACGGGTAACAATGTCGTGTTAGCGGAAGAGTCGACCGAGGCGCAAGGTGAGGCGTATTGGAGTCGGGTGCGCCCCTATCGGCTGAGCGAACGTGAGCAGGCGATTTACGAGATGGTCGACTCGATTCAGCAGGCCCCGCTCTATCGCAATATCTACACGATTATCAATACGGCCATCGTGGGGTACTACAACACGAAATACATCGGCATTGGCCCTTACTATAAACTGCTTAGTTTTAACGACCTGGAGGGTATTCGTCCACAGATTGGCGGACGTACTACCTCGAACCTGAGTCGCAAGATACGCCTCTCGGCCTATGCGGCGTATGGCACGGATGACAAGGCGTGGAAAGGAGGCGGTGGCCTTGAGTTGATATTCAATCGTCGATTAACCCGCAAACTGACCATCACCGGAGCCCACGATGTGATGCAGTTGGGAGCAGGTCAGAATGCGTTGACCGAGAGCAATATCCTCTCCTCGATATTCTCACGAGGTAACGAGCGACTTTCGATGGTCAATCGTGCGGAAGTGCTCTATGAGCACGAGTGGGTGCATGGTGTGAGCACCTTTGTCGGTGCGCAGGGGCGTCGCATCTACAGCAATCGGTTTGTGCCGATGGCGCGACAGATTGACGGGGAACTGCAGGGTGTTCGGGCAGTCAACGATGCCTCGGTAACACTCGGTGTCCGGCTTTCGAAGGATGAGAAAATCTACCGCCAAATTTTCGATAAGATGTCGTTGGGCTCGAAATATCCTATCTTGACCTTGAGCGGTACGGCAGGTTTGAAGGGGGTGTTGCCCGATAGCCCGGAGTACTATCGTGCCGATGCCCGTATTCACTATCGTCCCGAGATACCTCCGCTTGGCTACTCGGATCTAACGGTGCATGCCGGCCAAATATGGGGAAAACTGCCCTATCCGCTCCTCAAACTGCACGAGGGAAACGGCACCTACTTCTACGATCCGTATGCCTTCTCGTGTATGAACTATTATGAGTTTGCCTCCGATCGCTGGGTCTCGTTCTTCTTCGAGCACCACTTCAATGGCTTCTTCCTCGAGCGTATTCCGCTCCTGCGACGTTTGAATTGGCGTGAGGTGTTGGTCTTCAAAGGGGTGTGGGGACAGTTGAGCGATGCAAACGATGGCTCGGTGATAGATGGCGATGCGATGCTGCTCTTCCCGCCGAGCATGTCCTCGGTCAGCAAGCCCTATTTCGAGGCGGGCTTTGGTGTCGAGAATATCTTCCGCCTGGTGCGTGTCGACTTCATTTGGCGATTGACCCATCGTGATGGCGGTAAGGGGTTGTATAAGCCTGATAACTTTGCCGTCAACGCCTCGTTGCACTTCAAGTTCTAATACGCGCACTTTACTGCGCGTTTTTTTCCATTTTTTTTGCAGTGCGCCCGGCTTTCACTATCTTTGTCCTATGAATTGGAAAAAACTGACTTTGCTGGTGCTGGTGTTGCTCGTGGCTGACCAGGCACTGAAGATATGGATTAAGACCCACCTGGCATTGGGCGAGGCGATTATCGTGTGCCCCGATTGGTTTCAGTTGCGCTTTATCGAGAACCCCGGCGCCGCTTTTGGTATGCGCATAGCCCCCGGGGAGGGGTACGATTGGGGGAAGTTGGCGTTGGGCATCTTCCGCATCCTGTTTTCGGTAGTCATAGCGTGGATTACCCTCCGTTTATCGCGCAAATCGGATACGCCGAAGGGGGTATTGATTGGTGCAGCCTTGATTTTCGCCGGTGCTGTGGGTAACATCCTCGATTCGGCCCTTTATGGGGTACTTTTTTCGGAGTCGACACCGCTTACGGTGGCACATTTCGGAGGCAGTTATGCCGGCCCGATGATGGGTAAGGTGGTCGATATGTTCTATTTCCCGCTTTTCCAATGGGAGAGTTGCCCCGATTGGTTATCCTTCCTGGTCGACCACCACAACTATTTCTTTGGTCCGGTGTTTAACCTTGCCGATGCCTATATCTCGGTAGCGGTTGTCTACCTCTTGTTGTTTCAGTTCAAATTCCTGAATAAGTAAGAATTTTTTCGTAAAACGCTTGCAGGTTGCATTTTTTTCACTACCTTTGCCCCTGCAATTCCGAAATGCCCAGGTGGCGGAATAGGTAGACGCGCACGTTTCAGGTGCGTGTGCCGCAAGGCGTGCAGGTTCGATTCCTGTCCTGGGCACTGCAAAAGAGGCTGTTCATATGAACAGCCTCTTTTTGTTTTCGCTCCCCACCGGATTTTCGGACTGATCCCTTAAAAGAGCTCCAGTTGCCCCTGGTTGTGATTAAACGAGAGGCGGTGATGGGGCGAGAGCCCGTGTTCGCGAATGGCCAGTCGATGGTCGCGGGTCGGGTAGCCCTTATTCTTTTTCCAGTTGTACATCGGGAACTCCTCGGCAATGCGGCTCATATATTCGTCACGATGGGTCTTGGCCAACACCGAGGCGGCTGCAATATCGGCAAAGCGGCCATCCCCCTTCACAAAGCAACCATAGGGAATCTCAAGCGTTGTCCGGAAGCGATTGCCGTCGATGGCCAAAAAGGCTGGTTGCGGGTCGAGTTGAGCCACAGCCAACGACATGCCCTCGAACGATGCGTTGAGGATATTAATCTCATCGATGCGGGCAGCCGACACCGCCTGCACGGCCCACGCTACGGCCTCACGCTCGATGATGGGGCGCAACAGTTCCCGGTTTCGCTCGGTCATCTGCTTCGAATCGTTGAGCAACGGATGGTGAAAATCGGGCGGCAGAATCACCGCCGCGGCAAATACCGGCCCGGCCAAACAGCCTCGCCCGGCCTCATCGCACCCCGCCTCCAACAAGGCATACTGACTACATAGTTCCAACATGGCACACTTTCACGACCGCTTTTTGCAATCGACGTTGTAAAGTTACGAATAATTTGTAATTTTGTCCTGCAATGATTCCCCTTTTCCGATGCGTTTGAACCTGATTAAACAATCGCTCATCCCGGCCTTCCTGAGTTTGGTCCTGCTCGTGGTCCTCGGCATGCACTGCGCTACCGACGGAACACCGATTGCGGAGGTGCGACAGGGATTCGACCACGAGTTGCTGCCCATCGTCCCCTTGGGCAACTTTTTGGCCGACTGGCAGGTGGCGCATCCCGGGTGGAGTACATGGATTGCCGGCATCCTGATGCTCTTTGCCGGGACCACGCTGGGACGATTGACGGTACGCTACAACCTCTATGGAACAGGAACCTGCATCGCCATTCCGCTCTATGGTATGGTGATGAGCAGTGCCCTATGCGAAGGTTATTACCTCACGACCGTAGTGGCCTCGCTCTTTACCACCCTTGCCGTGAAGAATCTCTGCATGAGTTACCGGAATGGGTTCGGATTTGACCGCATCTTCCGTGGTGCAATGTTTCTGGCACTGCTGCTCCTCATCGAGCCCACAACCTTGCCGTTGGTAGTTGCCCTCCCATTGGCCACATCACTTTTCCGTCGCACCATACGTGAGGGGGTCGTTGCAATGGCCGGATTCTTGTTCCCCGTTGCTACGCTCTGTTACCTGAATTGGGCCATCGGAGGCTCCTTTACAGCTCCGATGGAGGCCCTCTACCGCATCTTCATGGAGGGCGAGTGGCTCCAGGCCCCGCTGAAAGCTCCGCAAACACAGCAACTCTTTGTCGGAAGCCTGCTTCTGCTTACGATCATCGCCATGGTACTCTTTCAGGCGAATAGTTACGCCATCAACACCAAGGCACGCCACATCCTGCGTTTTGCCTGCCGCTTGGTGTGGTGCACATTGCTACTCTTTCTCTTACCCCACGCCTCTACGATGCTCTTGGGCGTGCTTGCTGTTCCGACGTCGTTGTTGTTGCCGGTGCTCTTTATCCGCACCCATCAGTCGATTGCTCAAACACTCTATCTGTTATTACTGGCAGCATCCATCGGCTTGATGTTTCTTCATTAAGCCTCCGACAGATTGTCCTAAAAGGTTGTTTTAACCCTTTTTCTGTCTTTTTTCTCTTTTTGGGGGTAAATTGTACAATATAATATTGTATATTTGTGTGAAAACAAACCAACCATTCAATTTTTTATACAAATTATTATGTTTTTATCACACGAATCTCCGCAACCAAACGAGGAGCCCATGATGGTGAAATACGTCGAGAAGGGTTCAAACGGCATCGAAACATTGCATCTGTCGCGTTATGCCATTGGGTATGTCATGCGTGGTCGGCTCTGCATCTACGACGGCGACAAACGACGTGTAGTCGGTCGTGGTGAGTTGTTCTACCTGAACATTGGTCGCCACTACATCGAATGCCAACCCGACGGAACACAACCCTTCGAGCAAATTCTCTTCTATTACACGCCGCAGAATCTGCAACGTGTACTGCTTCATCTGCACGTCACCTATGGGTTGACGATTACCAACAACCATTGTTGCGAGCAGTGTCGCTCGGGTTCGTTTGTGGTAGCCGAGGCTTCATCCTCGCTTCAAACCTTCTTTCAAAACATGAACAGCTATCTGCGCGAGCATTCGTTTCATCGGGATGAGACGGCCGAGAACATCAAGATGACCGAGCTCGTCTACCTCATCGTTGCACAGGAGGATGGATGCCTCAAACACCGCATCCTCAATTCGGTAGACAAGGAGCAGGAGAACTTCGAGCAGATTATCTACGATCACATCTTCCGCATGGTATCCATCGAGGATTTGGCAACCAAAACCAATCGTTCGCTTACCTCTTTCAAAAAAGAGTTTCGCCGACACTTCAACCTACCACCTCACAAGTGGTATGTGCAGCAACGATTAACTCACTCTCGGCTCTTGCTCATCTCGACAACCAAGTCGATTTCGGAGATTGGCAACGAGTGTTCCTTCCCCAATACCTCTCACTATATCAAGCTCTTCAAGCGAGCATACCGAATGACTCCTGCCGCCTATCGTCAGCATCATCTGACGCAGATACCCCTCTCGGCTCCTCCCATCGAAGAACCGATGGCTTATGCCGAATAATTTGTAAAAAATTACAAAACATAATTATATTAAAAAATTTTAATTATGATTTATCAATAAAAAAGGGGTAAAAACGAAAAAATATCATAAAAAGATTTGGTGATTCAAAAAAAAGGTTTACCTTTGTTCTCACAAATGTGGGGTTCCCCACACTCATTAACCTAACTAACCTAACCAGAGGGGTCATTCGTTGTGAAACGCAGACCCCTTTTTTTTGTGTAAATTTGTTGGTTATCCATTCAGAATAAGCCTATTAGGTGTCAAAAGACGCAACCTTCTTTCCATAAAAAACCATCACCCAATTAACATTTTGATGCGAGCAGACTCTTATAGTAAACATTTTTTCATTTTTCTTGCATGACACAAAAACGACTCATCATCGTACTGCTTGCCCAATGGATGCTCATTTTCGGGGCATCGGCACAATCGTCGCGCATCGTCTGCGATGAAACCTGCAAAATCGAGTATGCAACCCCACAGCCACCCACTCAACAAACCGCAACAACACAACCTCTTTCTCCAAACACGGCGACACCGGTTGCAACGGCCTCATCCGAAGCCGGCTATGCCGTTGTATCACCCATCGGCTACTCCACCGTTCCGATGATTCAGCAGGCTCCCCGCCTTACGACCCTCGAGGGAAAGACCATCGCCTTGGTCGGCGGGAGTTTCATGGCCACGATTACACACCCCGAGCTGAAGCGACTTATCGAGCAGCACTACCCCTCGGCGCGAGTCCTGCTCTTCGAGGAGGTGGGAGCCGCCGGTGTCTATCCTGCACCGGGTGTTGTGCGCCGCTCGAAGGAGGAGTTCCAAGAGGCCTTGCGCCGCAAGAAGGTCGATGCTGTCATCTCGGGTAACTGCGGCTGTGGTCTTTGTACCCCCAAAGAGGTAGGCTCGTGCATCGCTGCCGAGTACCTCGGTATTCCGGCCGTAGCCATTGCGGCACCGGGCTTTGTCGAGCAGGTGCTCTACACCGCTCGCAACAACGGCGTGGGCGCACCCCGCATTGCCATCTATCCCGGAGCCTTTGCCACACACACCCAGGAGATGTTGATTAAAAACACCCGAGAGGTGCTCTGGCCCCGCCTCGTAGAGGCACTGACCACGCCTCTTCGCGCAGAGGAGTTCCCCACAGCCAAGCAGCAGGGGCTGGAGGGCATGCGCGATGATGTCTTCTATGGTACACTGGAGGAGGTAAACGCCTACTTCCGAGAGATGAATCAATCGGATGGACTGCCCGTCACGCCACCCACCTTCGAACGGGTAGAGGCCTTCCTGCGCTACACCGACCTCGCTTGGAACGAGACCGTTGCCGTGCTCCCCGTAGCACATCGCAACACAACCGTATGGCACGTGGCGGTCAATGGCGTGATGGCCGGATGCCCTCCCGAGTACATGCCCATCCTCATCGCCCTGACCAAGGCAATGGGAGCACCCGCCTTCCGTCGCACGCTGGCCAGCACCCACGCCTGGATTCCTTGGTGCTGGCTCAACGGCCCCGTAGCACGCCAACTCGGCATCGACTGCGGACAAGGAGCCATCTCGGAGCAGGCCAATGTAGTCATCGGACGCTTCCTGAATCTGGCCATGATGAACTTGGCCGGATACTACGTCGGACAGAATCGTATGGGCACGTTCGGCTATCCGATGCCGTGGTGCCTGGTTGAAGATGAGGCGGCCTGCCGTGAAGTGGGATGGAAACCCTACCACGTGCGCCAAGGCTACCACATGAACGACAACACCATCACGGCCACCTCCTCGCTGCTCTGGGGCAACAACATGGCCCCCTCGACTACGCAGCCGCAGCGACTCATGGAACTCCTTGCCTGGGACATCGCCGAGCGTGGACAATTTGCCCTCGGCAGCGGTAAGCCGCTGACCAGTCGCACGATCCTGATGACCAAGCCCATCGCCTCGATTTTAGCCTCGAAATACCGCACGCCCGAGCAACTCGACCGCGCATTGGTGCGCACGGCCCGCCGTCCGCTGCACGAGCGCGTCTTGGCCAACTACTACGCCAATCCGGGCAGTGCCCCCGAGGAGCGGCACAACCTGCAACGCTGGCAGGGACACCTCACACGCAGCGAGGGAGCCTCGCTGACGGCTCCTCCCGTATGGCACGACACGCCCGAGACAGAGATCATGACCGTAGCCACGATGCAGGAGGGGATGACCGCCTACCTGATTACGGGCGATGAGAGTCGCAACAAGGTACAGACGATGCCCGGAGGCGGATTCGAAACGGTTCGCATCGAGCTTCCAAAGGCGTGGGATCGTCTGATGGCCGAGGCCGGTTATCGACCCTTAAGCGAATTTGAGATTCATTAAAAACCGGTCGTACACCCGATTGAAGGGCGTGTCCAACTTACTGTTGGGACACGCCTTTTTTTGAGGCGTTGCGTTCGGTATAAATTTTGATTGGGTGTTGCACAAACCATTTAACACGTTTCGCAACATGAAAATCAAACAACTCCTCCTGCTTGCAACCGTGGGTGTCATGGCACTCGCGAGTTGCCAGAAAGACCCCTCGACATCGGGTCTTGACAATGAGTATCTGGTCTACACGGCTCACGATGCCTCGGCCGATTTTTCCGCCATCGGCACCTATTACATCCCCGACAGCATTCTGTTGATCGGCAGCCACGCCATCAACGAGGAGGGTGAAAAGGTCTCGAAATATTGGAAAGATGCCGATGCCATGACCCTCATCAACACCATCGTCAGCCAGCTCAACGCCCTCGGCTATGCCCGCATCACCGATGGAGCCCTGCGCACCTCGGCCGATGTCGGTCTGCAACCGAGTTATGTCGAGCAGAGCACCTATTTCGTAGGGTACAACGACCCCTATTGGTGGGGCTATTACCCCTACTATTGGATGCCGAGTTACTGGGGGCCGTGGTATGGTTGGTACTACCCGTTCAGCGTCTACTACGGCTATACGACCGGCTCACTCCTGGTCGAGATGGTCGACCTGAATAGCGAATCGGGCAGCGGAAAGAGTCTGCCCATCCTGTGGAATGCCTACATCAGCGGCCTCATCGACGGCAACAACCGCTTCGAAACAGCAGCAGCCGTCGAGGCTCTCGAACAAGCCTTCGCACAATCGCCCTATCTGAAAAAATAACGCTCACAAAAATAAATTGGATGATTATGAAAACTTTGCGCTTTCTGAAAAGCATAGCATCTGCCGTTGCACTCCTCGTCGGCATCCACAGCAGTTCGGCACAGGTGCTCCCGAACAGCTATTTCAACATCGATTGGCAGTTAGGCATGCCCCTCTCGACCGACTTTGCCGACAAATTCTCGGGGTGGGGGATGAACTTTGAGGGTGGTTACTTTCTGACTGATGCCATTACCATCGGTGGATTCATCAACTACCAGACGAACTTCGAGAAGATTCCACGCCAGACGCTCACGCTCGACAACGGCAATGCGCTGACCACGAGCCAGAAACACGCCATCTTCCAGTTGCCGTTTGGTGTTTCGGGGCGTTACAACTGGCTGACCGACTCGGTCTTTCAGCCCTATGCCGGCATGAAACTCGGTGCTTCGTGGGCACAAATATCCTCCTACTATTACGTCTACAAGCAATACACAGACACGTGGGGTTTTTACCTCTCACCCGAGGTGGGCGTCTCGATTTTTCCACGCCCCGACATGCGTTTCGGATTCCATGCCGCCCTCTATTACAGCTATTCGACCAATAGTGGCGACCTGCTCACCTACAGCGTCAGCGGCATCCAGAGTTTCGGATTCCGACTCGGTATCTCGTTCTAACCAGAAACATCCAACAAACACAAGACCCCCACAGCCGTTACGGACTATGGGGGTCTTTTTGGTTGGGCAGGCGTATACTACCGATATTTATGCGATATCAGGTTCATAAACTCCTCGCGTGTGCGGTGGTCCGAGAGGAAGATGCCCGTAAAGGCTGAGGTGGTGGTAGCCGACTGCTGCTTCTCGACACCCCGCATCTGCATACACATGTGGCTCGCCTCGATGACTACGGCCACACCCATCGGATTCAATGCCTCCTGGATGCAATCACGAATCTGCACCGTCAACCGCTCCTGCACCTGCAAGCGACGCGCAAAGCACTCCACCACACGGGCTATCTTCGAGAGGCCCGTGATGTGACCATTGGGGATGTAGGCAACATGCGCCTTGCCATAGAAAGGTAGCAGGTGGTGTTCGCACATCGAGTAGAGCTCGATATCCTTCACCAGCACCATCTGCTTATACTCCTCACGGAACATCGCCGAACGGATGATCTCCAACGGATTCTCCTCGTAGCCCTTCGTCAGGAAGCACATCGCCTTGGCCATGCGCTCAGGGGTCTTCACGAGCCCTTCACGCTCGGGGTCCTCGCCCAGCAGGCGCAACACATCGGTATAATGCTCCTTCAGTCGTTCAATCGTCTCGGGATTGTACTGCTCCTCTTTCTTGAAATTCGATTCCATAGGGCAAATGTAGGCTATTTGTTTCGCTCCTGCAAATAGGCCACCAAGCGACGCACGGCACGCCCACGATGCGAGATGTCGTTCTTCTCCTCGGCCGACATCTCGGCAAAGGTACGCTCGAAGCCCTCGGGGGTAAACAGCGGGTCGTAGCCAAAACCCTCGCTACCCGCCTCATGGTCGATGATATGCCCCTCGACAATCCCCTCGAAGAGGTGCTCCTCGCCCCCTTCAATCAGGCAGATTGCCGTACGGAAACGGGCCCGGCGATTCGCTACACCCTCCATATTCTTCAACAGCAGGCGGTTGTTGGCAGCAAAGTCGTGACCATCGGTTGCATAACGAGCCGAATGAACACCCGGAGCACCCCCCAACGCCTCGACCTCCAGGCCGGTGTCGTCGGCAAAGCAGTCGAGTCCCGTGCGCTCGTAGAGATAACGCGCCTTCTGACGGGCATTTCCCTCCAACGTATCCGCCGTTTCGGGTATCTCCTCCTCAACACCGCATTGGCGCGGAGTCACCAACTCGAACCCCTCGCCCAAGACGGCTTGTACCTCGCTCAACTTGTGAGCATTATTCGTCGCAAAAATTATTTTCATAGTTGTTGTTTTGGGAGGTTTGGGAATTTTGAGAATTTTGGGAGGTTTGGGTGTGCGCTCAAAAATTCCCGATTTCCCCAATTCTTCTCTCCTCTCTCCTCTTTCCTCTTTTATTACTTGCCTACCTGCATCTTTTCCAAGCGGGCATCGAGCTCCATCTTATCGATAATCGTCTTCACCAAGCGATCCATCTCGCCTCCTTCGGAATAGTCGGCCGGGCAGACGTGATTCACGCGGTTATCCCGAATCAGGGTCGCCATATGCTTGCGGGCATCCCGCTGTGCAGGGTTGAAGACGGCAATCGAGTGGCCACCAAAGTTCTTCACCAGACGCATGCAGGGGATATCGGTTGTACCATCCCCCACATAAATCATGTGCTTGAAGGGTACGGGACGATCATCTTCGGGGATATAGCGATTGACCTGCGTCGAATCGAAGACCGATTCGACACCCTTATTGATTTTGAAGATAAACTGGGTTTTGTTGGTATAGTTAACCGCCACAGCCGGCCAATAGGCGATGCCATCGACATCGTAGAGGAACGAGCAGGCGTAGATTTTGCGGAACTCGTGCGCAATCTCTGTGCCCTCGATAATCTCCGTCAGACCCGACGAGTTGATATAGTGCAGGATGCGGATACCACGCTCCTCACCATAACGATTGATACGTCCGAACCACTCCTTCACACCTCGGTAGAGGCTCACCTTGCGGCCCGACTCCTGAAACGCCTCCCGACGCAACGACAACCCCTTCGACTTGGCCTCCTGAATCATGCGGGCCATGTAGGTCAGCACCATGTCGGCATCCTGCTCTTCGGCCAACGTATTGGCCTCGGACCAGAACTCCTTGTTGCTCTTGCCTACCGCAGGAATAAAATCATACTCCTGCATGTTGCCCGGCGCCAACGTGCCGTCAAAATCGTAGATCAGCGCAATCGTAAAACGAGGATTCTCCATAGTTTCAGTGTTTAGAAAACAAAGTTACAAATTTTTTCACTATTTTTGTTCTGCAAAACCGAAAAGCGAAGATATGGATTTCAAAAAACTGATTGCCAAGCGACGTTCGATTCGCAAATACGATGCTCGCCCCGTGCCGCAGGAGGTCGTTGACCGTCTGGTGGCCGCCACGATGAGTGCCCCCTCGTCACGCAACTCCCACTCGACCCACCTGATGGTGATCACCAACCCCGAGACCATCGCCCGCATGGCCGAGATGCGCGACTACGGCTCGGCATTTATGAAAAACGCCCCGCTGGCCATCTTGGTCATGGGCGACCAATCGGTAACGGATAAGTGGCTTGTAAACGCATCTATTTCGGCCACCATCCTCCAACTCGCCTGCGTCGATGAGGGCCTTGGCTCTTGCTGGGTACACATCGACGGCAGCCTACAACGCAAAGCCGAGCCCGAGGGACCCAAAGCCGATGCCTTTGTGCGCGAACTCTTCCCCGAGATTCCCGACCACTTCGGCATCCTCTGTGCCATAGCCATCGGCTATTCGGAGTTCGAGCCGGCACCGCTGCCCGAATGGGATGTGGCGGCTCATCTGCACCACGAATAACGACGCTGCAACCATCCTAAAAAGCGAGCATCCACCTTTTTTGGTCGGATGCTCGCTTTTTGGGTGTCGGCGGAATGCCGTTACCGCACCGGCTTGATATCCTTCACGCGCAACTGCGTGGTTACCATGCCGCGATAATGATTCTCGACAATCTGGTAGCAGACATCGATGGGACGTCCCCCACGCACCCACTCGTAGTGCGTCGGCTGCTGGAAGGCGATGGCCGGAATCTTCGTATTGGGCTTTTGGCGTTGAATCAGATCCATCTTCAGGTGCTCCTGCTCCAGACCCACCAACTTCGCATCACCCTGGTTGCTGACACTGCGCGTGGCAAACACCGGCGAAGCGTTGCCCGGGCCAAAGGGCTGGAAGCGATTGAGGTGGAAACGGAAGTCGGAGGTGATATCCGAGAAGAGCAACTCGCTATCGACATCAACCTGCGGCACCAGCATCTGCGGGTCGATATTGGCCTCAACGTAGGCGTTGAATCGCTGCATAAACTCCTCGACACGCTCGGGGCGCATCGTAAGGCCGGCCGCATACATGTGTCCGCCAAAGTTCTCCAACAAATCCGAGCACGACTCGATGGCCTGATAGAGGTCGAAACCCGGCACCGAGCGCGCCGAACCCGTCACATAGCCATTGCTCATCGTCAGCACCACCGTCGGACGGTAGTAGGTCTCGATGAGGCGCGAAGCAACAATTCCCACGATACCCTTCATCCACTTCGGATTGTAGATGACCGTGCTCTTGAGCTGTTTCAGGGCAGGGTTGTTCTCGATGTAGTCGTGCGCCTCCTGCGTCACCGAGCGGTCAATCGACTTGCGGTCCTGGTTGTAGGAGTCAATCACCTCACCAAACTTGGCCGCCTCCGATTCATTACCCTCGATGAGCAGCTCGACCGCAGCATGTCCACCCGATGGCGAGGCATTCTCGTCGTTCTCATCCATGCGCATACGACCGGCTGCATTGATGCGGGGGCCAATCTTAAAGACGATGTCGTCGATGGTAATCTGGTGCTTATCCAGTCCGCAAATCTTGATAATCGACAGCAGTCCCTTCGAAGGGCGACGATTCAGATTCTGCAGACCAAAGTGGGCCAAAATACGGTTCTCGTCCGTCAGCGGCACGATATCCGAGGCAATCGACACAACCAACAAGTCCAGCAAATCCAGAATCTGCGAGAAGGGAATGCCGTTTTTCTGGGCATAGGCCTGCACCAACTTAAATCCCACGCCACAACCCGACAATTCGTCGAAGGGGTAGGAGCAATCGACCCGCTTGGGGTCCAGAACGGCTACTGCCTGAGGAATCTCCTCGGCAGGGAGGTGATGGTCGCAGATGATGAAATCCACGCCCTTCGTCTTTGCATAGAGCACTTTCTCGGTGGCCTTGATACCACAATCGAGGGCAATGATGAGCGATACACCCTTGCGGGCCGCAACATCAATACCTCTGACCGAAATACCATAACCCTCGGTATAGCGGTCGGGAATGTAGAAGGTCAGGTGTTTGTGACCTATCTGGCGCAAGAACTTATACACCAACGCCACAGCCGTACAGCCGTCTACGTCGTAATCTCCGTACACCATGATTTTCTCACCCTTGCGTACGGCTTGTTCGACTCGCTCGACTGCGCGATCCATATCCTTCATCAGGAAGGGGTCGTGCAGGTCATGCAGGTCGGGTCTAAAGAACTTGTTCGCCTTCTCTACCGTGTCTATGCCTCGTTGTACGAGCAGATTGGCCAACACAGACGAAATCCCGAGCTCGGTGGTAAGCATAGCCACCGTCGCGGGGTCGCCCTGCGGCTTCACTACCCAGCGTTTTTCTATAGGCATAAGCGATACTATTTATATATTTTAACATTTAATATTTCACTTAAATAGTTTGTAATGAGGCTTTTCACCTCCTCCATCGGGACCTCGTGTCCCAACTCTTTTTCTATCGACGTCACCCCTCGGTCGGCAAAACCACACGGATTGATGCGGTTGAACCACTCCAGGTCGGTCGATACATTGAGCGCAAAGCCGTGCATCGTTACATAACGGGAACTGCGCACGCCTATTGCACAAATTTTTCGCGGTCGGGGGCTCTTCTCATCAAGCCACACCCCCGAGGCACCGGCGATGCGTCCCGCCGTGATGCCATAGTGGGCCACGGTGCGGATAGCCGCCTCTTCGAGGGCATTGATATAGTCACGCAGGCCGATGCCGATCATCTCCAGGTCGAGAATCGGATAGCCCACCAACTGACCCGGGCCATGGAAGGTAATATCCCCACCGCGGTCGATGTGAAAGAACGTAGCACCGAGGCTTTCGAGATAGGCCTGCGGAATGAGCAGGTTCTCTTGCTTGCCACTTTTGCCAAGCGTGTAGACGGGCAGATGCTCAACTAAGAGCAGGGTACCGGCATCTTCCGAGGTTTCGTGCGCAGCTTTGCGGGCGAGTCTTGCGTCGAAGAGTTCCTGCTGCAACTGCCAGCAGGTTTTGTACTCCATCGTACCCAAATCTCGGTAAGCAACACGCATCTTCACTATCCTCGTTTCACACTTTGCAATGCCTCTTCAGCCAGGTAGGAGGAGCGAACCAGCGGCGCCGAAGCGCAATAGCTGAAGCCCATCTCCAAGGCCTTCGTGCGGTACCAATCGAATTTTTCGGGAGTGATATACGCCGCGACGGGGTAGTGCTCCAGCGAAGGTCGAAGGTACTGTCCGAGGGTTACAATCTGCACCCCTGCCTCACGCAGGTCGCGCAGCGTTTGCAACACCTCGTCCTCCGTCTCACCCAGACCGACCATCACACCGCTTTTCGTCACAGCACCCTGCTCGCTCAGATAGCGAAGGGTAGCCAGGCTCGTGCGGTACTTGGCGCGTGAACGCACCACGGGGGTCAGACGCTCGACGGTTTCGATGTTGTGGCCGACGATATCGGCCTTCGAGGCCAACACCACATCCAACAAGGGGGCTTTGGCATCGAAATCGGGAATAAGGAGCTCTATTGCGGCTTCGGGATTCTCTTGGCGAATAGCCTCGACGGTTGCGGCCCAATGGGCTGCACCTCCATCTTCGAGGTCATCGCGCGTAACAGAAGTCAAGACCACATACTTCAGTTGCATGAGGCGTACACTTTCGGCTACTTGCCGAGGCTCATCGGCCACCGGTGCCAACGGGCGACCGGTCTGTGTAGCACAGAAACGGCATCCCCGCGTACAAATATCTCCCAGAATCATGAAGGTGGCGGTGCGGCGACTCCAACATTCGGCCTGATTCGGACAGCGACCACTGCTACAAATGGTATGCAGATGGTGCTCCTCTACGATGCGTCGCACCGCTGCATAGTCTGCGGTGCGGTGGAGGCGAATTTTGAGCCAATCCGGTTTTCCAATCCCTCTTACCTGGTCATGCAACTTCGGCATTTAAGATTACTTTTTCCCAATTGATGCAAAAATAGAAAAAAACTTTCTATTTTCGGCATATCCAACTCATAAATTCACAATTCTGTCGCTTTTTTTTAGTTTATGGCACGAAAGGGGTATACAACAAGGGCTACCCAACCTTTTTTTGTTGAGCAGCCCCTTCCGTTTAGATGCACCGTATAGGCTATAAATGAATCAGCGATTTTACCGGTGCTATCTTCTCCAAACACTCGGCCCCCTGCAACTCGTCAAGCGCCACAAGGACGATGAACTCATGGATAACAACCTCACACGCAACACCATCCTTGACTATCTTGCGTCCCTGCAACGAGCGGGCTATTCCCTCGGCCGTACCACCCGTTGCCAAATTCACCACAAAGCTGCGTAAACAACTGCTTATCCTGCAAAAACGGAATGATATCGACAAAGACGATTCCCTGCTTGGGAAAATCTTTATAAAACGTCAAATGCTCTTTCATGCAAACCTCCTCTCTCGGTTAATGGGCTTCCAACCAATTTGTTCCGATACCGGCATCGGCTATCAACTGCACCTTGAGGCGGGCAGCACCCTCCATCGCCTCCCGAACGATGCGCACCACCTGCTCCTCTTCCGAGCGCAGCAGGTCAATAACCAACTCGTCGTGCACCTGCAAGATAACCTGCGAGCGGATGCCCTCGGCCTGAAAGCGTCGATGCACCTCGACCATGGCCATCTTCATCACATCGGCTGCCGAGCCCTGAATCGGAGCATTGACAGCATTACGCTCGGCAACACCCCGAGCCACAGCATTGCGCGAAAGGATGTCGTTGAGGTAACGACGACGACCGAAGATCGTTTCGACATACCCTCGTTCGCGGGCCTCTGTCACCACGCGTTCCATATACTCTTTCACCTTTGGATAGGAGCGGAAATAGCCCTCTATCAACTCCTTGGCCTCCTTGCGTGGTATCTCCAGACGCTGGCTCAAGCCAAAGGCCGATATACCATAGATGATACCGAAATTGGCCGTCTTGGCACGGCGACGCTCCTCGCCCGAAACCTCCGAAATAGGCTTGCCGAAGAGGCGGGCAGCGGTTGCTGCGTGAATATCCTCCCCGTGTTCAAAGGCTGCGATGAGCGACTCGTCATCCGAGAGGTGTGCCATCAAGCGCAACTCGACCTGGCTATAATCAACCGCCAGCAACAGGTGCTCCTCATCCGAGGGAATAAAGGCCTGACGGATACGCCGCCCCAACTCATCTCGCACCGGAATATTTTGCAGATTCGGATTGGTCGAAGAGAGACGACCCGTCGCCGTAACCGCTTGATTAAACGATGTATGGATGCGGCCTGTCGTGCGATTGACCAGTAAGGGTAACGCCTCGACATAGGTCGACAACAGCTTCTTCACACCACGATACTCCAACACCAGGCGCACGATGCGATGCTCCGCAGCAAACGACTGCAGATACTCCTCATCGGTGCAGAACTGCTTGGTCTTGGTCATCTTGGGCTTCTCGGCAATGCGCAACTTTCCGAACAGCACCTCGCCCAGCTGTCGGGTCGAGTTGATATTGAGGGTCGGCTCTCCGGCCTCAGCGCGTACCGCTGCCTCCAGTTCGGACAACTTGGCATTGAGTTCGACCGCATATTCGGACAACGCCTCCGAGTCGATGCGCACCCCCGCCATCTCGATATCGGCCAGCACCCGAATCATCGGCTCTTCGACCTCGTGATAGAGTTTCGCAACCCCCATCCGCTCCACTTCGGGATAGAGGATTTGTTTGAGTTGCAGGGTAATATCGGCATCCTCGGCCGCATATTCGCAAACCCGCTCCATGCCGACCATATCCATCGTCAACTGCTTTGCCCCGCGGCCTATCAGCGTCTCGATTTCGATGGGATGATAGTTCAGATATCGCTCGGCCAGCGCATTCATGTTGTGGCGCGACTCGGGATCGAGCAGGTAGTGCAAAATCATCGTATCATAGAGCCTTCCGCGCACCTCGATACCCAGTCGACGCAACACCATGTAGTCGAACTTGATGTTTTGGCCGATTTTGGCGATTCGCTCCTCCTCGAAGAGCGGCTTCAACAAGGCCACATATGCGGTCGAATCGGCCGATTCGAAGGGGATATACCACGCCTTGTGGGGCTCAACGGCCATTGAGAGGCCGACAATGCGGTCGTTGAATATATCCAAGCCCGTTGTCTCCGTGTCGAAACAAAACTCCTCGTAGCGCATTACCTCGGCCACCACCGCCCGCAACGCCTCCACGCCTCGCACCAAGGTATAGGTGTGAGGGGTGTTTTGAGCCGTTTGTTGCTCGGGAAAGAGGCTCGGCTCAGGATTTGACACCGGCTCCATCGACGGTTGAGCCTCAACAGTGGTGGGCGAGGGAGCCTCAAAGGCGGCAAACAGATCGCCCTGACCGGCCAATCGAGCCGACTTCAAGGCTGCCGACTTGGCTCGTGCCATCTCGGCCAATTGGCGTTGATCCTCCTGGCGGGGGCGATCCGACGGCTCCTCCAAGGGTGCCAGATTTTGCAAATCGGCCATAAAGGCCTTGAAATCGAGTTCGGCAAAGAGGGCTCGCAAATCATCCCAGTGGGGCTGGCAGATGGTCAGGGCTTGCTCGTCGAAGGCAATCGGCACATCGAGGCAAATCGTTGTCAATCGCTTGGCCAGCAGCAGATTTTCGCTCCATGCGGCAATCTTCTCGCCCTGCTTGCCCTTGATTTTGTCGACATTGGCAAGGATGTTTTCCACCGTACCCCACTCCTGCACCAACTTACATGCGCCCTTCTCGCCAATCCCCGGCACGCCCGGAATATTATCCGAAGCATCGCCCCAGATGGCCAAAATATCACGCACCAATTGCGGATCGTCGATACCATATTTCTCGCGGATAGCCTCACGGTCGACCAATTCGATACCTCCGTCCGAGCCCTTCTGCTTATAGATTTTACAATTTTCGAGCACCAGCTGCCCATAATCCTTATCAGGGGTTACCATGTAGACATCGTACCCCGCCTCGACACCTTTGTGTGAGAGGGTACCGATTACATCGTCGGCCTCATACCCCTCCACCTCCAAGATGGGGATGCACATCGCCTCCAAAATCCGCTTGACATAGGGTAGCGAGAGGATAATATCTTCGGGGGTCGCCGAGCGATTTGCCTTGTATTCGGGGAAAATGGTGCGACGGAACGAGCCCCCTTTGGGGTCGAAGGCTACACCCAGCAAATCGGGCTTCTCGCGTTTGAGAATGTCACGCAGAAACTTTACCACACCAAACACCACCGAGGTGTTCATCCCGGCATGGTTGCGCATCGGACGTCCGAGAAAGGCGTAGTAGTATTTGAACATCAACGCATAGGCGTCGACCAGATAGAGACTTTTCATAGGCTTCGTTACGGATTGTCGTCAGCAAACCACTCGGCATAGGAGGTGGCTGTTTCGTGCAGGCGCAGACTGTAGAGCATCACGCCCTGTGGCAGGCGGCTGATGATGCGGCGGGCAAACTCCTCGAGCAGGTTTTCGCTCGTGGGTTGATACTCCACCTCCACCAGATTCCGATACCGCTCCTTCAACGCCTCACGCAGTTGCTCATCACACTTTTTCGACAGCACCAAAGCGTGGTCCAGGCGGTTGACAACCTCTTCGTTGACAATTTGTTTCAACACCCCGAAGTCGATAACCATCCCCTGCTTGGGGCTCTGTTCATCACCTTCAGGAGCACCTTTCACGGTAACAAAAAGGCGATACGAGTGGCCATGAATCGCACTACACGGCCCATCGTAGCCCACCAAGGCGTGGGCCATCTCAAACGAAAACGCTTTGGTCAAACGAAAAACAGCCATCGGCAACTACTCTATCGTGATTTTGTAGGGCGAATACATGCGCACACCCTGCTGCGAAAGGGCCTCCTGCACCTCGCGGTATTGCTGCATCATCACACCCAGCTCCGAGGCCTCCCACGAAGCCTTGACACGCGCCGAGAAGGCCGAAATGTAGGCCGCCAATCCGGTCGGAGTCTCCAGCTTCTCAACCACACGATAGCTCTCGCCCAAACCGGCCTTATCTACGGCCAAGGCAATGGCTGTCTTCAAACCGCCATTCGCATCTACCAGTCCGATTTCCAACGCCTTGGCACCCGACCAAACACGGCCTTCGGCAATCTCCAACACCCGCTCAATGGGCAGGTTGCGACCCTCGGCCACGTGGTTCGTAAAGGTCGTATAGACACGGTCAACGCCACGCATGATGGCAGCACGCTCGGTACGCGAAAGCGGGGTGATGGTACCCATGCCCGACGAGCGATTCGTCTTTACGCCGTCAATCGTTATCCCCAATTTGTTTTTCAAGGCATCAATCGGATTCATCATCATGCCAAAGACACCAATCGAGCCCGTAAGAGTCATCTTATCGGCTACAATCACGTCGGCCGGACAGGAGATGTAATAACCACCGCTGGCGGCATACGAACCCATCGACACAACAACCGGTTTCTCGGCCTTCAGCAGCTCCATCTCACGCCAAATCACATCCGAAGCCAAGGCTGAACCTCCGGGCGAGTTGACACGCAACACGACCGCCTTCACCTGCTCATCCAGGCGCACCGCCTTGATCTGCTCGGCCAGCGTATTGCCATAGATGCCGGGGCCCTCTCCCTCGCCGTCGACAATCTGACCATTGGCATAGACAATAGCCACCTCGGGCGATGAAAGATTCTTCAGGTCGGCACCCACCTGTGCTGCATACTCACCCAGCGTAACGAAGTTGTACTCCTCCTTCTCGGCCTTGACGCCCAACTCGGCAAACAGGTCGTTCATCTGGTCTTCATAAATCACACCGTCGATGAGCTTATGGCGCAGAGCCTCCTCGGGCAACAAGACATCCAGGTTGTCGGCCAGGCGATTCAACTCCTCCACCGAAATACCGCGCGAAGCGGAAACGGCCTCGGTAATCACCTGCCACATCTCATCCACCATTGCCTGCATCTGGGCACGGTTTTCAGGCGACATCTTATTCAGGAAGAAGGGCTCAACGGCACTCTTGAATTTGCAGGCCGTCGGGCGGAAAATCTCCACCTTCAAATCGAGTTTATCGAGCAGACCCTTGTAGAACATCAACGACGAGGCCATACCCGACCAATCAAACGAACCTTTGGGTTGCAGGTAGATTTTATCGGCAGCCGTAGCCAAATAGTAAGCGCCCTGCGTATAAGATTCGTTATACGACACGACAAATTTACCGCTCTCCTTGAATTGCACGATCGTCTCGCGCAACTCCTCCATGGCAGCCGTCTCGATACCGCCTTTACCATTCATTCGCAGGTAGATACCCTTGATGCGGTCGTCCGTAGCGGCCATATCAATCGCCCGCAACGCCTGCATGAGCGAGAGCTGCGGCACGGCTTGCATCTTTTGGAAATCGATACCGGCAAAAGGATCGGTCGACGGAGCATCGGTAATCATCTCCGAGAGGTCGATTTTCAGGATTGAATCGTTCATGACCGGAGTCACGCTACCGCCCATCGAACCGGCCAAACCAACCAAGATCACAATCCACAGAAAGGATACCACAAACGAGCCGACCACAAACGCCAACAGGCCGGCCAAAAATACCTTTACAAATTTCATATGCTTCTTATTTTTAACTTCTTACTTCAAAACTTCCGTATCAACAGCCCCGTTTACGGCAATCGAATCGGGGCTTACCACCCACTCCAACTCCTCCTTGGGCCATACGCCATCGACAATCGGTGCCGTCACCAGTTTCGACGGGTCAATCACCACATGCTTGATGCGCTTGCGATGCCACGAGTAGGTGATGTGTACCAATCCGTCGCGCGTCTGAATCATCGCCGGATAGGAGTATTGTACCGCTCCGGTACGATACTCCAAGACGGCGGCTGCATTCCAATTCACACCATCCGTCGTCTCGGCTACGGTCAGAATACCGCGACCCTTGCGACCGCAGGTCTCATCCTCGCGGGTCGAGTGGTTGTAGACCAGCAGGTGACGACCATCCTGCAGCGTAACGGCATCCACCGCCGAGTTGTTGTTCGGCAGCGAAGTGTTCGTCACCTCTGACCAGGTCACACCGCCATCCTCCGACCAGCACTGGGCAATCTTCGTATCGGGGGTCTTGCCACCCGAGCGGGCCAACAGCTGAATACGACCATCGGCATGAGCCAGGAAGGTGGGCTGAATGAGTTTGAAGGCTTTCGGGTCGTTCAAGACCGGTGTGCGCGTCCAGGTTTTACCCATGTCGGTCGAACGCTCGACATGGATACGCCAACCGGGGCCACCCTCCATCGAACCTCCGGCCAAAATGGTACCATCGGCCAAATAGAGGGGTTTATTCACCAGCGGACCGGTAAACTCCTTATCCAACGCCGACGAGGGACCCCAGCTTTGACCACCATCATAGGAGGTCATCACACGCCCATCGTTGATATCGGGCGAAAGGTAGAAGAGCTGCAACGTATCGCCACCGCACTGCACAATCACAGGATTGAAGACCGAGCCACCCAAATCCTCTTCGGCTTTGGCAACGGGAGTGGGCTCACTCCACACACCTCCCACGGGCTTGCGGGAGGTCCAAATCTGCACATCGGGGTGGCTTTCACGCGTACCTCCAAACCAGGTGCAGAGCAAATCGCCGTTCTCCAACTCGATGAGCGACGAAGCATGGCAGTCGCGCGTCAGTTGATAATCGAAGATAAACTCCTCTTCGACAATGGCTCGTTTCGAGGCCGGAACCGCCTCCTTATTCGTTGTACAACTCCCCGAGAAGGCCAATGCACCCAGGAGCATCCATCCAAAAATGTGTTTCATGAGACAAAAATCAGGTTAATTTATGCAAAGATACAAAAAGATTTGATATTTTATCGTAAAACGATAAAAAGAGCAAATATACCTTAATTATTATGGAAAATTACACTACATTTGCATCTTGAAAAGATTCTACCCATTATGGAGGAGCGCATCAAAGAACTATTGGGGACCCTTATTCACCCCGAAACGGAACAAGATATCATCAGTAGCGGCATCGTGGAACACATCGCTGCTTCGGAGGCGGCCATCACCATCGGCATGCGTTTTCCGAAGAGCCGCGACCCCTTTGCCATCAAACTAAAAAATCAGGCCGAGGCGTTGTTGAAAACCCATTTTCCCGATGCCAAGGTGTTGGTAATGGTCAAGGAGGGAGGCACAGCCAAACGTCCCGAACCGAAAAACCAAACCACGACCGGCGACATCACCAAGGTGATTGCCGTTGCCTCGGGCAAGGGTGGGGTAGGCAAGTCGACCGTAGCGGCCAACCTGGCTGTAGCCCTCAGCCACATGGGATTCCGTGTTGGTCTGCTCGATGCCGATATATATGGACCTTCACAGCCCAAGATGTTCGGTGTAGAGGGGTATCTGCCCGATGCCGAGCAGGTCGACGGGCGTGATTTAATCGTTCCGGCCGAGTCACTCGATGTGAAGCTGATGTCCATCGGATTTTTCATCCGACCGACCGATGCCTTGTTGTGGCGTGGTGCCATGGCCGTAAATGCCCTGAAGCAGATGATTCACCAGACGAAGTGGGGACCGCTCGATTTTCTGATTTGCGACCTTCCTCCGGGTACGGGCGATATTCACCTCTCGATTATCGGGGAGTTGAAAATCGACGCAGCGGTGATTGTTTCGACCCCGCAGCAGGTGGCTGTGGCCGATGTCGTGCGTGGTGTGGAGATGTTCCGCAACGAACAGGTGGCCATTCCGGTTGCCGGCATCATCGAAAATATGGCATGGTTTACCCCCGAGGAGCTGCCCGACAACCGCTACTACATCTTCGGTCAGGGTGGAGCGAAGCGGGTTGCCGAGGAGTACGAGGTTCCCTTCTTGGGTGAGATTCCCATCGTACAATCGATTATGGAGGGGGGCGACCAAGGAGCTCCCGCCTCGTCGATTGACCCACGTGTTGAGGAGTGGTATCATGCGATTGCCGACCGATTAGTGGGAAGTGTGATGAAAAAGAGTTAACAAGTGGTTGAAAAGCGGTTCATAACTCGACAAAAACTTTTCAAAGATTTTGCTTGCTTTTTTCATTCGAAGTCGGCTTAATCGGAAAAAGCGAGAAACCAAATTTATTTTTCGATAATTGTTATTTTGATAAGAACACTTTTTCAAGCCGATTTGTTGATAAAAAGAGCTTGTGAAAATGTTGATAACGGTTTTCAACAATTGTCGAAAAAAGCCCCAATAAACTAAAAATGAATTAATTAAAAATAAAAAGAATAAACATCAAAAAAGCTAAATGTAGAAACAATCGTTGCCCTCCGACTTATCGACATTGTGAACAGGCTTTATTTTATTTATTCCTTTTATTTATATTTAATGAATTAAAAAAATTAAAAGAAAATGGTCGAAAACCTCCAAGCGCGTATTGCCGAACTGAAGCGTGAGAAGCATGCCGTCATCTTGGCGCACTACTATACGAATCCCGAGGTGCAGGCCGTGGCCGATTTTTTGGGCGACTCGCTTGCCTTGTCGGTGCAGGCGAAGTCGGTCGATGCCGAGGTTATCCTCTTTGCCGGTGTGCACTTCATGGCCGAGACGGCCAAGGTGCTCTGTCCGGATAAGAAGGTGCTCATCCCCTGCCCCGAGGCTGGTTGCTCGTTGGCCGAGTCGTGCGACGCGAAGGCGTTTGCAGCGTTCAAGGCGCAATATCCTGACCATAAAGTGGTGTCGTATGTCAACACGACGGTGGGTGTGAAGGCTTTGACCGATATCTGCTGTACCTCGTCGAATGCCTTGCAGGTTGTCGAGTCGATTCCGGCCGACCAGCCCATTATCTTTGCTCCCGATCGAAATTTGGGCGGTTATATAAAAGGTAAGACAGGGCGCACGAATATGGTGCTGTGGGATGGCGCATGTGCCGTACATGAGCAGTTCTCGTTGGAGGGATTGCAGGCGTTGAAGGCGGCTCATCCGCAAGCAAAGGTGGTTGTACATCCCGAATGTAAACGTGAGGTGGTTGCCGAGGGCGATTATGTGGGTTCTACGGCCGGTATTTTGGCCTATTGCGGTCAATCCGATGCCGAGGAGTTCATTGTGGTCACCGAGGCCGGTATTTTGGCCGAGATGGAGAAGCATTTCCCCGAGAAAAAGTTCATTCCGGCACCTACCTTTGATGCGGCATGTCGTTGCAACGAATGCAAGGATATGAAGAAGGTAACACTGGAAAATATTATTTCGACGCTGGAGACCCTTTCGCCGGAGATTGTGATGGATGAAGAGACCCGCAAGGCGGCTGAAAGGTCGATTTTGAATATGATAGCGATTAAGTAAGCGCGTATTGATTTTTAATTTATAGATATAAAAAAAGCAATAAATACATATGAAAAAACTCGTTTTTACGCTTTGTGCTGCCTTGATGGCGCTGACGGCTACGGCCGACGAGGGTATGTGGCTTTTGCCCTACTTGCAAAAGATGAATGCCAAGGATCTGAAGGCTAAAGGGTGCAAGATTTCACCCGAGGCAATCTATTCGATGGATAAATCTTCGCTCAAAGATGCCATCATCATCTTCGGAGGCGGTTGTACGGGTGAGATTGTGTCGCCCGAGGGACTTATTTTCACCAATCACCACTGTGGATTCGGGGCTATTCAGTCGCTCTCGTCGGTGGAGCACGACTACCTGAAAAATGGTTTCTGGGCACAGAACAATGCCGAGGAGCTGCCTGCGCCGGGTTTGAAGGTACGCTTCATTCGTGAGATTAAGGATGTAACGGCCGAGATCATCGGTAACATCCCCTCGATTGCTTCGGAGGAGGAGTACCAGCGCATCGCAAACGAAAATAAAAAGGCCTTGATCGAGCAGATGGAGAAGGAGCATAAGGGTATGGATGTGATCATCCCGAGCTTCTTCGGCAACAATCAGTTCTTTGCCTTTGTCATTGAGGTTTATTCGGATGTACGTCTGGTAGGTACGCCCCCGCAGTCGATAGGTAAGTTTGGTGGCGATACGGATAACTGGATGTGGCCGCGTCATACGGGTGACTTCTCGGTGTTCCGTGTCTATGCCGATAAGCATAATCGTCCGGCCGAATATTCGCCCAAGAATAAGCCTTACCGTGCCGAGAAATACCTCAAAGTGAATATCAAAGGATATGAGGAGGGTGACTTTGCGATGGTGATGGGCTTCCCGGGTTCGACCGACCGCTACATGACCTCCTATGAGATTGATTATATGTTGGAGGTGGATAATCCGCAACGTATCTTCATCCGTGGCGAGCGTCAGCAGATTTTGGCCGAGGATATGGCTGCCAGCGACAAGGTACGCATTCAGTATGCCTCGAAATATGCCTCGTCGTCGAATTACTGGAAGAATTCGATTGGTATGTCGCAGGCTGTCAAGCGACTCAATGTAAAGGGCAAGAAAGAGGCACAGGAGGAGTCGTTCCAGCAGTGGGCTGCTAAAAATACGCTGCCCGAAGAGGGGTATATCGATGCACTGTCGAAAATCAAGGAGTATGTCGAGCAATCGGCCGCCTCGCGTGCCGATGCGCAATACATCTCCGAGTCGATGATCCGTGCCATCGAGTTGCTGCGTATGGCCGGTATGCTGGTAGATGGCGAAGCGGTGAAAAAGGAGGTCGATGCTGCGAAGATGATGGAGTACGCTTCGAAGATTTATAAGGATTATAACGAACCTACGGATCGTCGTGTAGCCAAGCGTATGTTGCAGATTGCGCGTGAGAACATGAAGCAGTTGCCCACGTTCTATGCCGAGATTATCGACAAAGAGTTCGGTGGCGATGTGGATAAGTATGTCGACTACCTCTACGACAACTCGGTGGTTGCTACGGCTGAAAAATTTGAAGCCTTTGTCAACCATTACAATCCGGAGCAGGCTGCAGCCGATCCGGTGATTCCCTTCTATCGTTCGGTGATGGCGAAGTTTGGCGAACTGCGTAACGAAGCGGGGAAATATGAGCATCTCTATGCCGAGGGTCATCGCAAATACATCGCTGGTTTGATGAAGCAACATCCCGAGAAGGCATGGGCTTCGGATGCCAACTTCACGATTCGCCTGACCTATGGTAATATTCTTCCCTATACGCCTGCCGACGGTATTCGTTACAACTACTACACGACGCTGAAGGGTGTCATGGAGAAGGAGGATCCGAAAAACCCCATCGAGTTTACCGTAGAGCCGAAATTGAAAGAGCTCTATGCCGCACGGGACTATGGTCGCTATGCCAACAAGAAGGGTGAATTGGTCACCTGCTTCCTGGCGAACCTCGATATTACGGGTGGTAACTCAGGGTCGCCGGTGCTCAACGGCAAGGGTGAACTCATCGGTTTGGCCTTTGATGGTAACTGGGAGGCGATGTCGGGTGACGTAGCCTTCGAGCCGGAGTTGCAGCGCATGATAGCTGTCGATTCGCGTTATGTGCTCTTCATCATCGACAAATTTGCCGGTGCAAAATGGCTCATCGATGAGATGGATATTGTAGAATAAGTGTTAAAAGTAAGAAAAGTATATGGCAAACAAGGATTTTAAGCGTTATTTGGTCACCTCGGCACTCCCCTATGCCAATGGTCCGGTGCATATCGGGCACTTGGCCGGTGTCTATGTGCCTTCGGATATCTATACCCGTTACCTGCGTCTCAAGGGGTGTGACGTCATCTCGATTTGTGGCTCGGATGAGCATGGTGTGCCCATTACGATTAAAGCCCGCAAAGAGGGCGTTACTCCACAAGATATCGTCGATCGCTATCACAACCTCATCAAGCGTTCGTTTGAGGGGCTGGGTATCTCGTTTGATATCTATTCGCGCACCTCGTCGCCGACGCATGCGGTGACGGCTTCGGATTTCTTCCGTAAACTCTACGACGAAGGTAAATTCATCGAGCAAACCTCGGAGCAATATTACGACGAGGAGGCAAAAACCTTCTTGGCTGACCGCTATATTGTAGGTACCTGCCCGAAGTGTGGTGCCGAGCGTGCCTATGGTGACCAGTGCGAGAAGTGTGGTTCTACCCTTTCGCCCGATGAACTGATTGACCCGAAGAGTGCTGTCTCGGGCTCGAAACCTGTGAAGAAGGAGACCAAACACTGGTATCTGCCGCTCAACGACTATGAGCAGATGTTGCGTGAGTGGATTCTGGAGGGACACAAGGAGTGGAAATCGAACGTCTATGGACAGTGCAAGAGCTGGCTCGATGGCGGCCTGCAACCGCGTGCCGTGAGCCGTGACCTCGATTGGGGTATTCCGGTGCCGGTAGAGGGTGCCGAAGGGAAGGTGCTCTACGTCTGGTTTGATGCGCCGATTGGCTATATCTCGGCAACGAAGGATTTGACCCCCGAGTGGGAGAAGTATTGGAAGAGCGAAGATACGAAACTCGTTCACTTCATCGGTAAGGATAACATCGTCTTCCACTGCATCGTCTTTCCCTCGATGCTTAAAGCACATGGCGGCTATATCCTGCCCGAGAATGTACCCTCGAACGAGTTCCTGAATTTGGAGGGCGATAAGATTTCGACCTCGCGCAACTGGGCTGTTTGGCTGCACGAGTATCTGGAGGAGTTCCCCGGCAAGGAGGATGTTCTGCGTTATGTCTTGTGTGCTAATGCCCCCGAGACGAAGGATAACGACTTTACCTGGAAGGATTTCCAGGCGCGCAACAACTCGGAGTTGGTGGCTATCTTGGGCAACTTTGTGAATCGTGCCTTGGTGCTGACGCAGAAATATTATGGTGGCGAGGTTCCCGCTTGTGGCGCGTTGAACGACTACGATCGTGAGACCATCGCCGAGTTGCAGGCTATCAAGGCGCAACTGGAGCGCAACATCGAGAACTACCACTTCCGTGAAGCCCTGAAAGAGGCGATGAATTTTGCTCGTATCGGTAATAAGTACCTGGCGGACACCGAGCCGTGGAAAGTGGTTAAAACCGACCCCGAACGCGTGAAAACCATCCTTAACATTGCTTTGCAGATTACGGCCAACACGGCCATCGCCATCGAGCCCTTCATGCCCTTTACGGCTGCGAAGATGATTCAGATGCTCGCCACCGAGAAATTTGGCTGGGAGGAGCTTGGTTCGATGGAGCTGGTTGCTGCAGGCCACACGATTGGCAAGCCGGAGCTGTTGTTCGAGAAGATTGAGGATGATGTCATCCAAAAGCAGCTTGATAAATTGCAGGCTACGAAGGAGGCCAATCTGGCGGCTGAAAAATCGCAAAATGTTGAGGCACAGAAAGATAACATCTCTTTTGACGACTTCCAGAAGATGGATATCCGCGTCTCGACCATCCTCACGGCCGAGAAGGTTGCCAAGACGAAGAAACTCTTGAAACTGACGGTCGATACGGGTATCGATCAGCGTGAAATTGTTTCGGGTATTGCCGAGCACTTCACCCCCGAGGAGTTGGTTGGCAAGCAGGTGTTGGTGCTGGTGAACCTTGAGCCTCGTGAGCTGAAGGGTACGCTTTCGCGCGGTATGATTCTGATGGCCGAAGATGCTTCGGGTAAACTGCGCTTGTTGCAACCCAACGAGGCGGTTAACAACGGTGCGATAGTTGGATAAGAGATGGTAAATTTGGCTGATTGGGAGTGGTCGGAACTTCGTTTCGACTACTACAAGACAGACTGCAATATTCGCTATAGTTTTGCTCCGGATACGGGGTGGAGCGACATGCAACTCACTGAAGATGAGACGCTTCCCGTTCCGTTGGCCGCAGCCTGCCTTCACTATGGATCGTCGCTCTTCGAGGGCTTGAAAGCCTTTCGAGGAGTCGACGGCAAGGTGCGCATCTTTCGCTTGGAGGATACCGTACAACGCTTGCAGGCGTCGGCTGCGCGACTCTGTTTACCCATTCCTCCGCGTGAAATGATTGTTGAGGGATGTTGTGAGGTGGTGCGCCGCAACCTGCGCCACCTGCCTCCCTATGGTACGGGTGCAGCGATGTATCTGCGTCCACTCGAAATTGGTACTTCGACCAGCTTTGGTGTCAAACCCTCCGAGGAGGCGCTCTTTGTTGTATTTTGTTCGCCGGTTGGGCCCTATTTCAAAGGGGGTATTCGCCCCATTGATGTAGCTATTGACTGTGAACAGGATCGTGTGGCTGCACGAGGTACGGGCGATGTGAAGATTGGAGCCAACTATGCCGCGAGCCTGCTACCCTATCGTCATGCACGTGAGTTGGGTTGTGCGAGTGTGTTATTTCTCGATCCGCTTGAGCATCGCTATCTCGACGAGTGTGTAGCAGCGAATTTCTTCGCCATTCGTGACGGCAAGTATATCACCCCGAAATCGACCACGATTTTACCCTCCATTACCAACCGAACATTGCAGACGCTGGCCGAGGAGCTGGGTATCGAGGTAGAAGTGCGACCGATTCCCGTCGAGGAGATAGCCTCTTTCGAGGAGTGTGGCTGCTGTGGCACGGGAGCTATTATTGCCCCTATTGGCAATATTGTCGATATGCGCAATGGCAAGCGTTACCATTACACCGATTCAGTTGGGTCGACAAGTTTTGCCCTGTATCAACGGCTGCTGGATATTCAGTATGGTGTTGCCGAGGATGTGCACGGGTGGAACACCATCGTAGAATAAGGTTTGTTCCACGTGGAACAAAAGAGGAGAGCCGTAAGACTCCCCTCTTTTTTTGTTGTGTAAGTGTTCCACGTGGAACACTATCGGCCAAACTTAATGAGTAATACGTTGACATCGGCCGGTGATACGCCCGGAATGCGCGATGCTTGTCCGATGGTTTTGGGTTGTATTTTTGTGAGTTTTTGACGCGCTTCAATGGTTAATGATTGTAAATTCATGAAATCGAAGCCATCGGGAATCGAAACCTCTTCCAATCTGCGTAGTTTTTCGGCATTTTGCCGCTCGCGCTCAATATAGCCCTTGTACTTGATTTGTATCTCTGCCTCTTCGATAGCCTCGGCCGACATCTTGCTTTTTTTGAGGAAGCGGTCGAGTTTGGGGAGTGCGTTGCGCATCCCCTCGATGGTGACATTGTTGCGAACCAACAGGTCGAAGAGCTTTTTTCCTTGCGTCAAAGGCTCTGAATTGACCGAAATCAAATAGTCGTTAATTTCCGCTATTTTGACACTCTGATTTTGTGCAAATAAAATAAACGATTCTACGCTCGATTTTTTTTCGGCAAAATCATTCGCTCGTTTCGCTGAAATCAAACCAATTTCAATGCCAAGCGGAGTGAGTCGAAGATCAGCATTGTCTTGTCGGAGCAGGATGCGATACTCGGCGCGAGAGGTGAACATGCGATAGGGTTCATCAACACCCTTGGTCACCAGGTCGTCGATGAGCACTCCGATGTAGGCTTCGTCTCGTTTCAAGACAATGGGCTTCTCCCCTTTTCGGCTGCGATGTGCATTGATACCGGCCATCAATCCTTGTGCGGCGGCCTCCTCATAGCCGGTGGTACCATTCACCTGTCCGGCAAAATAGAGCCCCTCGACCAACTTCGTTTCGAGCGTGTGGTGGAGTTGTGTGGGCGGAAAATAGTCATACTCGATGGCATATCCCGGGCGGTAGATGTGGACATCCTCCAACCCCTCGATTTGATGCAATGCTTCCCACTGCACCTCCCACGGCAACGACGAGGAGAACCCATTCAGGTAGTATTCGTTGGTGTGTCTGCCTTCGGGCTCAAGGAAGAGTTGATGCTCCTCCTTGTCGGCAAAGGTGCGGAGTTTATCCTCTATGGAGGGGCAATAGCGAGGCCCTATGCCGTGAATGGTGCCGTTGAAAAGCGGCGAGCGGTCGAAACCGGTGCGCAGGGTGTCGTGCACCTGTTTGGAGGTGTAGACCAAAAAACAGGGCAATTGTTCTTTAACCGCCTCTGTATCAGCGGAAAAAGAAAACTTTGAAGGTTGTTCGTCGCCCCCTTGCACCTCCAACATTTCGAAGTTGATGGTGCGGGCATCGAGACGTGCCGGTGTTCCGGTTTTCATGCGTCCGACCTCAAATCCGAGTTGACGCAACGAGTCGCTGATGCCGTGTGAAGCGGCATCACCTGCTCGCCCACCCTCGGCATTTGCGCTGCCGCAGTGCATCAACCCTTCGAGGAAAGTGCCGGCAGTCAGGATCAGCTTGTCGCATGAAAATTCCACCCCCATTCTTGTGCGAACACCCTGAATACGAGGATGTTCCGATGAATTGTCGAATAACAACTCTGCCGCAGCGTCCTGCCAGATGTAGAGGTTTGTCGTATTTTCGAGCGTATGACGCCATTCGGCCGAGAAGGCCTCTTTATCGCACTGAGCTCGTGGGCTCCACATGGCGGCACCCTTCGAGCGGTTGAGCATCCGGAATTGGATGGTTGTGCGGTCTGTGATGATACCCATCATACCTCCGAGGGCATCAATTTCGCGCACGATTTGCCCCTTGGCTACCCCACCGACTGCCGGATTACACGACATGGCGGCCAGTTTTGCCATATCCATGGTCAGCAGCAACGTGCGTGAACCGAGGCGGGCAGCAGCCGAAGCGGCCTCGCATCCGGCATGTCCGCCACCGACGACGATGATATCGTAATGCAGGGTCATCATTGCCAGAATTTCAAATATTTATCCTCTTTTCGGTGCATTTGTCGATTGGCGCGTGGGGTCTTGTCTTTCTGCCCACAGAGGTGCAGTACACCATGTACGACCACACGACGCATCTCTTCGAGAGCGGTTGCGCCATAGATTCGGGCATTGTCCCGCACGGTTTCGACATCAATATAGATGTCGCCGTGGATAATGCCTTCCCCTTTTAAGTCGCTGTAATCGAAGGTAATAATATCGGTAAAATAGTCGTGTCCGAGGAATTCCCTATTCATCTCAAGCAGTCGTCGAGCCGAGCAGAAGATGTAGTTGACCTCCCCCAGGAGATAACCCTCTTCGGCTGCTACTTCACGTAGCCAGGCCGAGGTGCGACGTTTCTCGGGCAGCCGATAGCGACAATCATCGGTATGGTAGTGTACAGCCATTTCGGGTGCTATTTTTTGAAACATTGGGCCGCCGACATCTCCTCTTTGGGGTTAGGCGAGTAGACGCCGAAGACGATTTTGTATTCCGTATCCATGGTTGTGGCGTTGACCGATGCTCCGACCGTTCCGAGAGGCTGGTTTTTCGCCACTTTTTGCTCCTTTTTTACCGCTACGGTACCCATGTTGGCATAGGAGGTGATGTACTCGCCGTGTGCCACAAAAACGTCGTATTTGGCCGTGATGCGGTTTTGTTTGATTTCGACCACCTTCCCCTCGTAAATCGAGCGCACGGCAGCTCCCTTCGGGCCGGTGATTTCGGCCATGTTGCCTTTGTATCGCTTCACTTTACCATGGGCTACGGGGAGATTCAGCCCCGAGGTGCCGGCCGAGAAGGAGGCACCCTCTTTGTTTCCCCGTGTGAGTTTACGCAGTTCGCTGATGGCGACGCTGAGTTGTTGCTCCTGCTCCATTTTGCGCTGCAGGGCACGTTTTTCGCGTTGTGAGAGGTTTTTAATCTCCTTTTTGGCGGCCGAGGCGTCGCGCTTGAGTCGCTCCCGCTGGTTCGTGGCACGACGTGTTACCGAGTCGAGCGAACGCTTCTGCCCATCGAGTTTTTCGCGTTCGGCCGACACCTCTCCTTGTAATTCGCTAATATGCTTTAACTTACGCTCACGCAAAGCGGCCATTTCACGCATGGCGGCCAGCCGTCGGGCCATCTGTGTGAAGTCGCTCGACGAAAAGAGGTAGCTGAGGTAGTTGTTTTGTCGATAGTTGCGGTAGGCCTCGCGAGCCAGCTGGCGATACTGCTCGCGGTTTTTGTCGAGGGCTTGTTGCAGGGAGTCGGCTACCCCATTCGTGCGTACAATTTCCTCCCGCAGCAATGCTGCCTCACGTTCGTTTTCGGTGATGAGCTGGTTGCGTGATTCAATTTGTCGCGCCAAGCGACGAGCTCGCTCCTCGGTCGTGGCTCGCCCCTTTTTCAGTTTGGATATTTGCGCCTCCTCGGCGGCAATTTTCTTTTCGAGGGCCGCGATGGCTTTACGTTGCTCGGCGATTTTTTGGTCGTTTTGTGCCGAGGCACCTACCACAAGAAAGAGCAGTAGCAGGCTGAGAATTCGGATTTTTGAAAAACGAGGCTTCATGACACTGCTATTGCTTGGAGGGTTGGGTTGTTGGGGTCGTGGTGTTCAGTCGTTTCTCGATTTCAGCCTTGTCATACCCCTTTTCCAAGGCTCGTTTCCAATAGGTTTCGGCCATGAATCGTTCTCCCAGGGCATCGAGAATATCGCCGTAGTGCACCAACAGTTCGAGGCTTTTTTGCCCATCGAGGGCGATGGCCTTGCGCAGGAGCTGTCGAGCCTCTTCGAGGCGTCCCATCTTGAAGAGGACCCAGGCATGGGTATCCATGTAGGTGGGGTTGTTGCTCGTCAAGGCGGCGACCCGTTCGGACATCTGCAAGGCTCGTTCCAGCTGCTCCTCTTCAAGCGAAAGGAAGTAGGACCAGTTGTTGAGTACCATGACGTTGTCGGGGTTGTAGGACAACGCTTTTTCATAGGCCGCATAGCTCTCCCGTCGCCATTTTCGTGCTTTGGAGGAGGATTTGCTTACCTCGGCCTGTCGGTGATAGACATCGCCAATCTGCCCCCAGATAACGCTGCGCAACGAGTCGGTCGCAGCGTGTCCAAGCGAGTTTTTATAGGAGCGTATCGCCTCCGGAAACCTGTCTTGGCGATAGAGCACATTCCCTTCGGCCAGATGCAATTCAGCCTTCTCGGGAAAGAGTGCCAAGGCTCGGTCGACATATCGTTGCACCGAGTCGGGGCGTTCGAGGTAACTTTCGATGTCGATGATGACCAGAAAATACTCCTCTTGGGGCGGAGTGTCGGCTGTGTGTAGCTTGTAGTGTGCCAACGCCTGCTCGAGTTCTCCCGAGGCAATCAGGTGGTCGGCATAGAGTTTCACAACCCGCGGATCGGTCGGGTAGCGAATCGCCAGCAGCGATGCCAGGTCGTTGATTTGGAAATAGTTGTCGCGATAGAACCCGATATCCGACGTACATATTTCGAAGTGTCGGATTTTGGCTTCGAGGGGCATTGCGTCGAGCGCAAAGAGTCGGCGTGTTGCCCAGAGCATCGAGCGATAGTCGCGGCGTTGATTGAAGAAATCGGAGAGCGACATCAGCGTGTTGATGTCGGTCGAGTCAATTTCCATCGCCTTCCCATAGGCCTCCCGAGCCAGCGAATCACGTCCCGAAAGGGCATATAACTCGGCCAATACGGTGTGGTGCTCTACCTCATAGGGCTCACTTTCGATGAGAATCTTTGCCTCTTCGATGGCGCGGTCAGTCTGTTGCGTAGCCGCCAGCAGTTGGCGTTTCATGCGCATTAAGAGGGGTATTCTTCCAAAGCGCACCTCGGCCGAATCGAGCACCACGATTGCCGAATAGGGCTGCCCGGTGCGTTCGTAGAGAGCGGCCAGGATGCGGTAGTGGTCGGGGTCGTTTTCTGCCGTGTGCAACCGTCGAAAGAGGGGAATGGCCTCCTGATAGCGGTCGGCCATCAGCAGCGACTGTCCATAGAGGCGTTGATACCATTTGTTGGTCGAATCGAGCCGATAGGCGGTTTCGGCCAGGGAGACACCCTCTTCGAGCGAGTCGTAGAGGTGGTTCAACGCCAGGCTGTAATAGGCCGGAGCATAGGTCGAGTCGGCCTCGATAGCGGCTCGAAACAGCCGTTTGGCCTGCGTCGAATCGCGGGTGATGGAGAAGGCTTTAACCCCCTCGGTGTAGTGGTGGAAACTACGCAACGAATCGGCCCACGATGCACGTTGCTCCTCGCTGCCTCCTGTGGCAAAGGCAGAGGAGAAGAGCAACAACGTAAGCCAAAAAGCAACGTAGCGTTTCATGCCGAATGGTGGTTGAGCGTCGACCTACAAGGCGTTTTCAAATTGGTGGAGGAAGCGCACGTCGTTCTCAAAATAGAGTCGCAGATCCTTCACGCCATATTTAAGCATGGCGATACGCTCAATACCCATACCAAAGGCGAATCCCGAATATTTCTCGGGGTCGATATTGCTGGCCTTCAATACATTGGGATCTACCATGCCGCAGCCCATAATCTCCAGCCATCCCGTACCCTTGCAGACCGGACAACCCTTGCCGCCGCACAGGTTACACGACACGTCGACCTCGGCCGACGGCTCCGTGAAGGGGAAGTAGGAGGGGCGCATGCGAATTTGAGCCTGCTCGCCGAAGAGCTCCTTGGCGAAGTAGAGCAGCGACTGCTTCATGTCGGCAAACGAAACCCCCTCGTCGATGTAGAGACCCTCGATTTGGTGGAAGATGCAGTGTGCACGATAGGAGATAGCCTCGTTGCGGAAGACACGTCCCGGACAGATGACACGGATGGGGGGCTTTTGGTGCTCCATCGTGCGTACCTGAATCGACGAGGTGTGGGTGCGCAACAAGATATCCTTGGCGTTGGGCTCATCGCCCTGCTTCTCGATGAAGAAGGTGTCCTGCATGTCGCGTGCCGGATGCTCGGGCGGGAAGTTCAGCGACGAGAAGACGTGCTGATCGTCCTCAATCTCGGGGCCATCGGCTACGGTGTAACCCAGGCGGGCGAAGACCTCGACAATCTCGTTTTTCACGAGCGAGATGGGGTGGCGCGAACCCAGCTCCTCGGCCGTACCGGGGCGGGTCATATCGCCCACCTGCGAAGCCTGCTGCTCGGCGGCAGCCTGCATCTCCTCGCGCAGCGTGTTGATGCGGTTCAGGGCCTCGTTTTTCAATCCGTTGAGACGCTGTCCCAACTCGCGTTTCAGTTCAGGAGCCACCGTCTTGAACTCCTCCATCAGGGCTGTCAACTCGCCCTTTTTGCCGAGTATGCGGATGCGAAACTCCTCGATTTCGGCAGCTGCTTTGGGTCGAAACTCTTCAACCTGTCGCAAAAGTTCGTTGATTTTTTCAATCATATGTTGAATGTTTATCGTTTTTTCGCTAATTTTGAGGGCCGCTTCATAGCAGGCACTTTAACATGCAAAGTTAAATAAAAAAACCGACATAATGCGCATCTTTCGCCTCTTTCTCGTTGTGTTGTTGGTGTTTCAGACATCAATAACACCCCTCTATGCCGCCACATCGGTGCGTCAAGGGGGTGTAGGCCTTGTTTTGAGCGGTGGAGGAGCCAAAGGTTTGTATCACATTGGTGTGCTCGAAGCCCTTGAGGAGAGTGGGGTGCCGATCGATTATGTTGCCGGTACGTCGATGGGCTCAATCATTGCAGCCATGTACGCCTCGGGCTATTCTCCGGCCGAGATGCGTGCCATCGTCCTGTCGGGCGAGGTGCAGCAGTGGGTCTCGGGGCGTATCGACCCCTCGCGCTACAAGCCCTACTATCGACGCATGGATAACTCCCCGTCGTTCATCAACCTCTGGCTCGATTTGAGTTCCCCGGATAAGAAGTTCCGCTTGCCCTCGTCGTTGATATCGTCGACACAGGTCGATATGGCACTGCTCGAACTCTTCACTACCGCCTCGACGGCTGCCGGAGGCGATTTTTCGCAGTTGATGGTCCCCTTTCTGTGTGTGGCAGCCGACATGAACGAGCGTAAGCCGGTAACCCTTACCGAAGGCTCTTTGCCCGAGGCTATTCGTGCTTCGATGGCTATTCCGCTCGCCTTCAAGCCGGTGAAATCGGGTGAGCACCTCTTCTACGATGGCGGTATTTACGACAATTTCCCGTGGCAGGCACTGGATGAGCGGTATCATCCCTCGCTGCTGATTGGCTCGATTTGCACGAGCGGAAACCGAGTGCCCAACGAGGATGATTCACTCATCGACCAGGCGTTGCTCTTTGCCATGGGCGACACAGATTATACGCTGCCCGAAGGGCGTAGTGTGACGGTCCGTCGTGCTATAGAGGCCGGCATGCTCGACTTCGACGAGGCGGAGCCTATCATGAATGCCGGCTATGCCGATGCCATGAAGCAGATGCCCCGGATTCTGGAGCAGGTGAGTGAGTCGTGGAGTCAAGAGCAGTATGAGGCGCGACGCAAAGCCTTTCGTGAGCGATGCCCCGAACTGATTTTCAAGAACTATGAAATCACTACGGCCAACGAGGAGCGCACGGCCTATATCCGTGATTATATGCGAGCCGACTTGCATGGGCCGGGGCGTCAGCGTCCGATGAATTTCGACTACCTGCGCGATAATATCTACGCCATCCTGACCGGAGGTGATTATAAGATGGATATCCCCGAGGCTACCTACGACTCATTACGTCAAGGCTACACCTTTAAGGCGCATCTGTCGGCACGACCCAACTTCAAGCTTACCATCGGCGGTAACCTCTCCTCTACGGCCTTCAACCAGGTCTATATCGGTGTGAACTACCAGACCTTTGGTCGTACCAGCAACCGCTTTGGTGCCGACCTCTATCTGGGTCCGACCTATACCTGGGGCACGGTGGGTGGTCGCCTCGACTTCTACCTCAACGACCCCTTCTTCCTGACCTATGGCTATACCTTCTCGGTGAAGAATTTCCGCCATGGCTCGTTTGGACGTATCTCGCGGATTAACAATACGTTGCCGGTTAAAATGAGTGATAGTTTCGGCTCGCTGGGGTTGGGATTCCGCCTTACCCATCACAGTGTGGTGGAGGTAAAAGCGCATGGAGGCCACAGCAACTTCCACTACTATCCCGATCTCTCGAACATCGAGCAGTCGGATCACTCCCGCTTCTTCTTCATGGGTGTGAAGGGTGAGGTGGCTCGCAATACACTCGATAAATACCTCTATCCGACACGTGGCTCCGATCTGCGTTTTTCGATGATCTATATCTCGGGACGCGACAAGCTGAAACCCTATAATTACGACCGATTCACTTCGGGTGAGCACCGTGATTGGTTTGGTGGTCGCTTCCAATGGACCAAGGTCTTCGACATGCCTTCGGTCAGCTGGTTCTCGCTCGGGTTGAACGTCGATGCTGTCTATACGAACCATCCCTCCTTTGCTACGCAGGGTGCGACCCTGTTGTCCATGCCGTCCTACGAGCCGATTCCGCATGCCCGCAAGATTTTCATGCCCGACTTCCGCGCCAATCGATTCGTGGCAGGCGGCATCAATCCCACCTTCGACCTGATGCCCAACTTCTTCCTGCGCACGGGCTTCTATGCCATGTATCGCAGTAAGAATTACTTCGAGCAAGGCTCCGTGGTTGGTTGGGAAGATAAGCAACTTCACTACATTTCGGAACTGTCGTTGGTTTACCACACCCCTATCGGGCCCGTGAACCTCTCGATGATTAAGTACGACCTCGACAGCTGGAAGAATGCCTATCTGATGTTTAATTTCGGCTATCCGCTTTTTGCCCCGAAGGGTACGTTCTATTAGTTGCTCTTTGTGGCAATCGAACCCATTGATACACAGAGGGGAGCAACAACCGTTGCTCCCCTCTGTTGGATTGGTCCTGTAGTTGACTACCAAATAATCACACGCTCCTCCTCGGGCAGGAACATCGCACCCTCGGTGATGCCGAAGGCATCGTAGAACGATTGGATGTTCTTCAGCGTGGCATTCACACGGTTCTTGCCGAGCGAGTGTACGTCAAGTTTCGTAAGGCGGGCAATCTCCTCGTCGCGGATGTTCTGCCCCCACAACGTGGCATAAGCCAGGTAGAAACGCTGTGCAGCCGTGAACCCATCGATGGGCGCAGGCTCCGTGCCATTCAAGGCATTCTGCAGGGCCGTGTAGGCTACACGCAGACCGCCTTGGTCGGCAATGTTCTCGCCGAGCGACAACGAGCCGTTGGCGAAGATAGCCGGCTGGTCCTCCTTGGCCGGGAGTACCTCGATTTTGTCGAACTGCTCGACCAGCACCTGGCTCTTCTTCTGGAAGGCCTCGGCATCTGCCTCTGTCCACCAATTCTTCATGTTGCCATCCTTGTCGAAGTTGCGACCCTGGTCGTCAAATCCGTGCGTCATCTCGTGGCCGATGACCACACCGATAGCACCATAGTTCACCGCATCGTCGGCCGTGGGGTTGTAGAACGGAGGCTGCAGAATAGCTGCCGGGAAGCAAATCTCGTTGGTCGTGGGGTTGTAGTAGGCATTGACCATCTGTGGGGGCATGTGCCACTCGGCACGGTCTACCTCCTTGCCCAATTTGGCAAAGTTGTCGGCCGTATACCAAGCCGAAGCCTGCTTGATGTTCTCCCAATAGCTCTTCGTCGGGTCGATGGTCAGTGACGAATAATCCTTCCACTTATCGGGGTAACCAATCTTTACGGTGAAGGTTGCTAACTTCTCCAACGCTTTGGCCTTCGTCTCGTCCGACATCCACTCCAGAGCCTCGATGTGCTGACCGAGAGCCGTCTGCAGGTTCTTCACCAACGCCAACATGCGCACCTTATCCTCCTCGGGGAAGTACTTGGCGACATACATCTCGCCCACAGCCTCCGAGAGAATCGAGTTAGGCACCGCCATAGCACGCTTCCAACGCGGTTTCATCTCGGTCGTACCCGACATCTGACGGCCAAAGAAGTCGAACGACAGGGCATAGAGTTCGTCGCCCAGATAGCCGGCAGCACCCTGCAGCAGGTGAGCCGTGAGGTAGTTCTTGATCACCTCGGGCTGCTCACTCACCACCAGCGTGTTGATGAGGTCGATCACCTCGGGTTGCTCGACAATAATCTGCTCGAAATCACCGCAACCGGCCGTAGCGAAGTAGGTTGCCCAGTCGAAATTCTTGTAGCGAGCCAGGAACTGCTCCTTCGACATGGGGTTGTAGGCTGCAAATACGTTGCGCAACTCCACGCTCGTGCGGAACTTCTCGGCCATCTTCGTCTCGAAGGCGAGTACCGAAGCAGCTTTCTCTGCGCCACCCTCGATGCCGGCCAACGTGAAGGCCTTCTCGAGAAATTCGGTATATCCGGCACGCTTGCCTGCGTGCTCCTCGTCGAGGTAGTAGTCGCGGTCGCCCATACCCAGGCCCGACTGCGAGATGTAGAGCGTGTTCATCGAGCTGTTCATCAGGTCGGAGGTGACATACAGACCGAAGAGCGGGTTGCCTACCGAGGTGTGAATTGCTGCCACGGCTGCAGCGAGCGATGCACGGTCTGTGATGGCCTCAATAGTGGCTAAATCGCTGGCCAGCGGTGCTGTGCCCTCGTTGTTCAGGCGTACCGAGTCGAGACCCATCTTATAGAGGTCCGAGATTTTCTGCTCCACCGTACCCGGCTCGGCTGTTGTCTTGGCCATGGCCGAGAAGAGGTCGTTGATGCGAATCTCGTTGTTCTCGCGCAGCACGTCAAACGAGCCGTAGCGGGCAAATTCGGGTTTCAGCGGGTGCTTGGCCTGCCAGCCACCCGTGGCATACTGATAGAAATCTTCATTGGGGGCAATCGACGGATCGAGGTTCGTCAGGTCGATGGCCGGCGTGTTGTTGTTGCAGCTTACCATAGTAATCATTGCAGCAAAGAATAAAAGTTTCTTCATGCTTGTCGCTTAATTTTGAATCTACATGCTAAATTTGAATTAAAAAAAGCCGCTCAATCAAGGAGCGGCCTTTTTTCTTAGTCGCGGATAGCCGCTACACCCGGCAGATCGCCGAACTCGATGTACTCCAAGAGAGCACCACCACCGGTCGAGATGTACGATACCTCATCACCCAAGCCGAACTTGTTGATGCAGGCTACCGAGTCACCGCCACCGATGAGCGAGAAGGCACCATGCTTCGTAGCCTCGGCAATCGCATCGGCAACCACCTTCGAGCCGGTCGAGAACTTGTTGATCTCGAAGACACCCACGGGACCATTCCAGAGGATGGTCTTGCAACCGAGGATGTGCTCACGGAAGGCAGCCTTACCCTGCGATGCGATGTCGACACCCTCCCACTCGGCCGGAATCGACATCACCGAAGCCTCCTGCGTATTGGCCTCCTCCGAGAATTGGTCGCAAATCAGGGCGTCGGGCGACATGACGAGCTTCACACCCTTCTCCTCGGCCGTCTTCAGGATGTCGAGGGCTACGGGGAACATGTCGGGCTCGCAAATCGACTTGCCGACCTCACCACCACGGGCACCGGCAAACGTATAGGTCATACCGCCACCGATGATAATCGAGTCGCACTTATCCAAGAGGGCCTTGATAACACCAATCTTCGACGATACCTTCGAACCACCGATGATGGCGCAGAAGGGACGCTGGGGCTGCTCCATCACCTCCGAGATAGCCTTTACCTCCTTCTCCATCAGATAGCCGAACATCTTGTCGTTGGGGAAGTGCTTAGCAATCAGGTAGGTCGAAGCGTGCTTGCGGTGAGCCGTACCGAAGGCGTCGTTGATGTAGCAATCGGCATACGAAGCGAGCTTCTTCACGAACTCCTTCTGCGGACCCTCCTTCAGCGCCTTCTTGGCAGCATCTTTCTCCTCCTTCGTGGCATCCTCGGCCAGACCGCGGGGCTTACCCTCCTCCTCGGCATAGAAGCGGAGGTTTTCGAGCAGCACCACCTCGCCGGGCTGGATGTTCTTGCACATCTCGGCAGCCTTCTCACCCATGCAGTCGCCGGCAAACTGTACCTTCACGCCGAGGTTTTTCTCTACGGCGGGGATAATCTGCTCCAGCGTGTACTTCATGTCGGGGTTCTTCTTCGGGCGACCCATGTGCGACATGAGAATCACGGCACCACCCTCGGCCAGCACCTTCTTGATGGTGGGTGCAGCAGCGCGGATGCGGGTGTCGTCGGTTACGTTGCCCTCGGCATCAACCGGCACGTTGAAATCTACGCGGATAATGGCGCGTTTACCTTTGAAATCGTACTTGTCAATCGAAATCATAGTTTGTTGTTTATTTGGATTTGTATCAATTTGTTACAATTTGCGGACAAAGATACAAAATCTTACCAATAATTTTGCATTTTGCATGCCACATTTTGCATTTAATACTTATAGCGCATCCACTTCAACAGCTCTTTGAGCGAGGGTTTCTTGCCATACATGAAGATTCCGACGCGGTAAATCTTGGCTGCGAGCCACACCATGAAGATGAACGAGGCGTAGAGCACTCCGAGCGAGAGCAAAATCTCCCACATCGGAATCTCGTAGGGGATGCGGGCCATCATCACGATAGGTGAGGTGAAGGGGATGACCGAGAACCAGAAGGCCACCGACGAATTGGGATCGTTGATGACGGCCAACATGGCCAGCAAAGCCAGGATGATGGGCAGCGTGACGGGGGTCTGCAGCTGCTGAGCATCCTGCACGTTGTCTACGGCCGAACCGATGGCGGCAAACATGGCCGAGTAGAGCAGGAATCCGCCAAACACGAAGAGCACCAACGAGATGAAAATCTTGGCTATATAGCCCGTATTGGTCATGGCGGCCACCGCCTGCAACATCTCGGGGTCGAGGTCGGCCGTGGCGGCGACCTCGGGAACTCCCTGCTGCATGGCCTGGGCTCCGGCCATCACATCGGCCGGCATCAGGTGAGGCATGACGAGGGTGCCGACACCGATGATCAGCACGCCCCAGATAATCACTTGCAACACCGCTACGCAGGCCACGCCCAAAATCTTACCCATCATCAGGTCGAAGGGGCGTACCGACGAGACCATGACCTCCAGCACGCGGTTGTTCTTCTCCTCGATGACCGACTGCATGACCATCGCTCCATAAATCAGGAGGAACATGTAGAGGACAAAGCCGAGGATGTAACCGAGGGCTGTAGCCACGATGGAGGAGGAGCCGGTCTGCTCCTCTTCCGCCTTATCGGTGCGGAAGGTCTGCATCGTAATATCGGTCTCTACCTCATCGAGAATCGCCTCGAGGTTGTCGATGTCGTATTGCTTGAGTTTCTCGCTTTCGAGGATGTGCTCGATTTGCGAAGTGATACCCTCTTCGAGGGTAATGGAGGTCGATGACGAGGCGTAGAGTCGCACGTTATTCGAGTTGCTGAGGATGTCGCCACCGATATAGAGCACTGCGAAGTGGTCGTCGAGATCCTTGCGAGCCTCCTCGACCGCGAGGTCGGTGGGAACAAACTGCACCTCCTCGTCACTCTCGAGTTGCGGGGCCACAAGGCCACTTTCGTCGATGACTGCAATCGACTTTTGCTCGCCCTTCGAGAACTCCATGATGAGAGCCGGAGCCACCATCAGGGCAATCATCAACACGGGCATCAGGAGCGTAGTGATGATGAAGGACTTTTTGCGGACGCGCTCGTTGAATTCGCGACCGATGATAATACCTATTTTGCTTGCCATAATCGTCTTGTTTTAAGTGGGTTAAAGCGTACCTCCGACGGCACGGATGAAGATGTCGTTCATCGAGGGGATGATCTCCGTGAAGGAGCGCAGTTCGACCGCCTCGTTGGCCGCAGCAATGGCTTGTCGTACCTCCTCGTTGCTTGCGACATGGAGCTTGAGCGTATGGTATCCGATGGGCGAGGGGGCACTTTCGAGCACCTCGGCACGACCATTGAGGGCCGTGATAAGCGCCTGCTCCTCACCTCGATATGCGAGCGAGAAGATGTTGGCTCCGTGGCGCAGACGAATCTCCTCGACATTGCCCGAGAGGATGTTTTTCGACTTGTTAATCAACGTGATGTGGTCGCAGAGCTCCTCGACCGACGACATGTTGTGGGTTGAGAAGATGATGGTCGAACCCTTATCGCTCAGGGCCAGAATCTCCTCTTTCAGCAGGTTGGCATTGATGGGGTCAAATCCCGAGAAGGGTTCATCAAAGATGAGCAATTCGGGCTCGTGCAAGACCGTGACGATGAATTGTACCTTCTGTGCCATACCCTTCGAGAGCTCCTCGACCTTCTTGTCCCACCACGACTCGATGCCGAACTTCTCGAACCAATGTTTCAGGCGGCGGAGGGCATCACGACGTGAGAGCCCCTTGAGGCGGGCGAAGAAGAGGGCCTGCTCGCCCACCTTCATCTTTTTGTAGAGTCCGCGCTCCTCGGGCAGGTAGCCGATGCGGTAGACATCTTCGGGTTTGATGTCGCGGTCACCAAAGAGCACACGTCCCGAGTCGGGAGCCGTGATGCGGTTGATGATGCGAATCAGAGTAGTCTTGCCGGCTCCGTTGGGTCCCAGCAAGCCATAGACCGACCCCTTGGGGATGGTCAGCGACACGTCGTCGAGGGCCGTATGACCGGCATAATGTTTCGAAACGTGTTCTACGGTAAGCAGATTCATAAGCAAATGTGTATTGATAACTAACCGCTGGCAAATATAACGATAAAATCCGAAAAACGTCCAAAATATATCGAAAAACGATAAAAAAAGTGGCGACGAGTGTCTGTTGGGAATTTTGGGAGAATTTCACAAAACTCCCAGTCTTCCCAATTTTCTCAAAAGCTCTCTCCTCTTCCCTCTCAACAATAAAAAAGAGCCCCGAGAGGCTCTTTTTTTATTGTTTGCGCTTGCGTTTCACGCGGTCGAGGTGGTCGATGAGTGCCAGACGGAAGGCTTCGCGGCGGATGCGCAGGTTGCGACGCCACCCCACCCAACGCATGTATCGTTGTTTCTTCTCGGGGTAGATGTCGGGCACCGTAACCAGGATACCGGTCTCCTCGACATCGCCGAAGTCGGGATTTGAAACCGTGTCGAAGACCTTCATCGTGGGCGAGAGGTTCATATAGGCGTTGACCAGCGGTGGAATATGCTCGTTGACCTCGCGGATTTTCTGTACCAGAATGCGATAGTTCTCTTGATAGGTCTCGCCCGAGAAGAGTTGCTCGTAGTAGGGGTCATCGAGGCCGAGGTCGATGGGGTGGATGCCCTCGACCAGTCGCTCCCGATCGGGGAAATAGTGGCGCAGGAACCAAATCAGGGCATTGCGTGCCACCTGCTTATACGAGGTGTACATCGTCACCTTGCCGAAGAGGTATTTGATTTTCGGGTAGAGGACAATGATGGCACCCAGTCCATCCCACAGGTTGTCAAGCGCATAGATACTCTTTGTGTTGGCACGGGTCTGGTAACTCGGCTGCACAAACGAACGACCCAGCTCGAGGGTATGGGGCAGGTAACGACGACGGAAACGGTCGCTGAAGCGGAAGTAATGCTCGGTCGAGAGGTGTTGGGGATTTGATGAGGTGCAGACAATGAATCGATAACCGCCTACAATCTCCTGTGCTGCGGGGTCCCAGACGATGAGTTGGCAGTAGCCATCTTCGGCCAAGTCCTCTTCGTCGATGTCCACCTCCATGCCCGTACCGCCTCCGGCACCGCGAAAGGCCTCCTCGCGCAGACGTCCCACCTCACGCATCAGGTTAGGACACTCGGCAGCCACGAAGAGGTAAATCTCATTGCCTGCACGATTCGTATCGCGCACTTTGCGTTCGGGGGTTAGTTCAGCCAGTAGCAGGGCTCGATCAACGGGTGCTATGATGGGTTCCATGGAAAAACATGTTCTCTTTCAGCACAAAGATAGCGTATTTTATTTGGTTTTTTCAAGGGTTACAGCCGAATTTCGAGTGCATAGCAACGATTTCGGATGAAATCGACCTGTTCACGGGCTCCTCCTTCGGGGAGGTCGCGGGAGCAATCGATGGGTTCGCCGACCACGATGCGGAAGTGGCGACCCTTCTGCGCAAGCATCTCATCGACAAGCCATAACATCTCGATATTGACCTTCACACCAAGGGCTTTGCGCCAGTTGGAGAGGCGGTAAAAGAAGTTGGAGAGCTGCCCCTCGACAAAAATCGGTACAATCAAACGCCCCGAGGCCTTTGCTTTTTTCAGGAAGTTGGGTCGCCAGGGGGTATCCTGCACGCGGCCATCGATACGACGCGAGCAGAGTCCGGCCGGAAAGGTAAGGATGGGAAGCGGGCTGTTGAAGGCCTCGTCGAAGCGGCGGGCATATTCGACCTTCTGCGAGCCGTGTTTGTTGACCGGAATCCACAGCGGTTCGAGGGGGGTAACGTGCTTCAGGATGTCGTTGACCACGATGCGCACATCGCCGAAGTGCTCGATGAGTTTATCGGCCAGCATGATGCCGTCCATGCCGCCAAAGGGGTGGTTCGACACGAAGAGATAACGCCCCGAGGGGTCGATGTGCTCGAGCCCCTGAATCGAATAGCTCACCTCCCAATCGGCGAAACAGGCGCGAATGAAGGGTTGTGGTGCGAGGTCCCAGTAGTTGTCGTAGATGTGGTTTAGTTCGCGTTCGTGAATCGTGCGACGCAGCCAATTGACGGCGAACGAAGGAATCCATCGAGCCAGGCCGGGGGCCTTCTCTTTCAGTACGATGCCGACATCTATCTTTTTCATGCGCGGTTTCTCAAAAATTATATCGACAAATATAGGGATTCTTTTTCGAAAAATCCCTAACTTTACACCCAAATCGACCTTTGGTCGAAGTGAAATTCAGATGGAGAACCAAGTATACCATATTCCGGTGCTGCTCGAAACGGCTGTCGAACAACTCGATATCCGCCCCGAGGGCACCTATGTCGACCTTACGTTTGGCGGTGGCGGACACTCGCGTCGCATCTTGCAGGAGTTGGGCGACGAGGGGCGTTTATACTCCTTTGACCAAGACCGCGACACGCTGGCCAATTGTCCCGATGATGCCCGTTTTCACTATGTGGCGAGCAACTTCCGCTTCCTGCGAGGAGCTTTGCGTTGGCGAGGTGTCACGGAGGTCGATGGCATTTTGGCCGACCTCGGCGTGTCGTCTCACCATTTTGATGAGTTGGGACGTGGTTTCTCGTTCCGTGGCGAGGCACCGCTCGATATGCGCATGAATCAGCGAGGCCGACTGACGGCAGCCGATGTGGTCAACGACTATTCGGCCGAGGAGTTGACCCGCATCTTCCGTGATTGGGGCGAGTTGGATACGCCATGGAAAATCGCCTCATGCCTGGAGCGAGCCCGAGCCGCCGGTCGCATTACGACCACCGCGGGCTTGGTCGAGGCGGTGCGTCCCTGCACCCCGAAAAAGGAGGAGGCGAAGTTCCTCACGAAACTCTTTCAGGCCCTGCGTATCGAGGTCAATGGCGAGATGGAGGCCCTGAAGATGGCTCTTGAGCAGAGCCTGAAGGTGCTCAAGCCGGGTGGTCGGCTGGTGGTCATTGCCTACCATTCGCTCGAAGACCGCCTGGTGAAGAACTTCCTGCGTAGCGGTAATTTTCGGGGCGAGGTGGTAAAGGATTTTTATGGTCGTGTCGAGACCCCCTTTGAGGTCGTGACCCGCAAGGCTATTGTCCCCTCGGCCGAGGAGTTGGAGCGCAATCCGCGTTCGCGTTCGGCCAAGATGCGTGTAGCCGTTAAACGATAGAGGAGGTAGAGCGATGGCAGAAAACGATTTGGATTTCAACCCCGAACGAGCCGAAGAGGAGCGTCTCCGTGCCGAGGAGGAGCTCTTTGCACGTCGTGTACGCCGTGAGGTGCTACGTGTGCAGAGCGGTGAGGCCGAGGAGGACATCCGTGCCGACCGTGAGCGCGAAGAGGAGCATCGTCGTGCCGAAGCGGAGGTGGAGGCTCGTCGTGCCCGTCGCCGTGCCAATCCCCTCTTTCGCCTTTTGTCGGGGTCGATTTTGGTGAGCGAGCAGGCTGCTCGTTATTACCCCTACATGCTGACCATTGCTGCCATGTTCTTCGTCAATATCGTCGTACTCTTTTGGTCGTTGCACCTCGATGTGCGCTACTCACGCCTGGAGCGTGAGGTGCAGAAGCTGCGCGAACGCTCGATTCGCCTCGAGGAACAACGCTATCGTCGAACGACCCATTCGGCTGTGGCGGCCGAGTTGGCTCGTCGTGGCATTGAACTCTATGACCCGCAGAAACCGGTCGAAATCATCGAATAACCCATGCAGCAGGAACCCTCGAAAATCAAGAGCGACATTTTGTTGCGTGTGCGAGCCCTCTACCTCTTCTTCATGGTGTTGGTAGCGGTGATTTTGGTGCGCCTGGTCTATGTGCAGTTCTTCAGTGGCGAGACACGCCTCAACGCCAAACGCCTCTCATCACGCATCTTTCTGCCCGATACGCTCTATGCGCGTCGGGGCAATATTCTTGCTCGTGACGGGGAGCCGCTGGCCATCTCGATATTTCGCTATCAACCCCTTTTCGACTTCGATTCGGAGGGCTTTCAGGATACGGAGAGCTATCTGAAGCAGAGCGACTCGCTGGCACAACTCCTCTCGGCCTACTTCGGAGATCGTTCGACACGGGAGTATCAGCGTGTGCTGCGTGAGAAGCAGCGCAAGGCCCGCGACACCTATCGCTTGGGCCCCGAGTACGATACGACCTACTATCGTGATGAGGGACTCGTGCCGCTGCTGATCGACCTCCTGATGGGTCGTGCCCAAGTAACCGAGCGGGTGCGCGATACGATTCGCAACCACCGTCCTACGGTGCTCTTTCCGCGTGAGGTGGACTATGGCGAGTGGGAGGTGCTGCGTCGCTACCCGATTTTGAACTACAACATGGGTATGACCTATACGTTGGCCGAGTATGACCGACGCATCTATCCGCAGGGGGATTTGGCACGCCGCACCATTGGTCGGGTAACGTCGCATGGCCACGACTATGGCCTGGAGATGCTCTATGCCGATGCCTTGGCCGGCGAGGATGGCTTTTCGTTGCGCCAGCGTATCGCCCGAGGCTTCTCGACCCGTGTGGGGGATGCCGAACACAAGGCGGCTCGTGATGGTATGGACGTCGTTACGACCCTCGACCTGAATCTGCAGGATGTGGCCGACAAAGCCTTGCGCCAACAGTTGGAGGCGCAAAATGCCCAGTGGGGTACGACGCTTGTCATGGAGGTAGAGACGGGCGAGATATTGGCCATGGCCAACTTGGGGCGTGCGGCTGATGGCACCCTCTCCGAGCGCGAGAATTATGCTTTGAGCCGCTCGATGGAGCCGGGCTCGACCTTTAAGTTGGCTACGGTGTTGGCTCTGTTGGATGATGCGGGCATGTCACCCGACAAGGTGTATGAGACGCACGATGGCGAGCCGGTGACGGTGGGACATGCTAAAAACATTCGTGACTCGCATCGTGGCGACCGCGAGATAGCCCTGAAACGAGCCGTGGCGGGTTCGTCGAATGTCTACTTTGCCAAGGCCTTTTGGGAGTACTATTGGCAGACGGGGCGCAAGCAGCAATTGAGCAACTACCTGCACGAGAAGTTAGGGTTGGGCGAAACCGTGGGGCTCGATTCGCTGGGCGAGCGGTCGCCACAGGTGACCCGCGACTGGAAGGTCCCCGACCCCGGGGTGATGCTCGTGAAGATGGCCTATGGCTATCGTGTGCAGCTGACCCCGCTGCAGATGTTGACCCTCTACAACGCCATTGCCAACGGAGGGCATAAGATTGCCCCCGTGCTGGTGCGTGAGTTGCGCCATGAGGGGGAGGTGGTTGCTCGCTTTAAGACCCACACGTTGCGGGAACGCATCTGCTCGGAACAGACCTTGGCTATTGTCCGCGACTGCCTGGAGGAGGTGGCCAAAACGGGTACGGCAGCCCCCTTCTTCCGCGATACGACACGCCTGCGTGTAGCGGCCAAGACCGGTACGGCACAGATTACCTCGGGCGAGGCGGGACACTACCTCGGCTCGATGGTGGCCTATTTTCCGGCCGACAAACCGCGCTATACGGTGCTGACGACGATTCGCACACGCCAACAGGCGGGCAAGGCCTACTATGGAGCCGCGCTGGCCGGCCCGGTTGTGAAGCGGGTGGTCGACTACCTCTACGCGCGTGAGCACGATTGGTCGCGTAAATTGGAGACGCACGGCGAGAAACGCTATCCGACCCGCATGAAGGGGGGCTCGGTGGAGCAAATGCGTCGGGTGGCTGACGAGCTCTCTCCGTCGTTGCGTGCCGAAACACGCCACGGATGGGGTCGTGCGACGGTCGATTCGACCGCACGGGTACATGTTACGACGCTGCCAACAGCCTCGGATGCCATGCCCGATGTGGTGGGTATGGGGCTGAAAGATGCCTTGTTCCTGCTCGAAAGTCGTGGCTTGAAGGTGGTGGTACGAGGCCATGGTACGGTCGTGCAACAGAGTCTGCCTCCCGAGGTGCGGGTGCGTGCCGGGGAGACGGTTACGATAACATTGAAATAAGCGAGAAACCAAGATGAGAAAGCTTCAAACCTTGCTTGCGGCCTCGGCCGTTTCCGAGTGGCATGGCCCACGGGATTTGCAGATTGCGCAGCTGACCTACGACTCCCGAAGCGTAGAGCCCGGCAGCTGCTTCTTTGCCGTGGAGGGTACGCAGGTCGATGGACATCGTTTCATCACCTCGGCCATCGAACACGGAGCGGTGGCGGTGGTGTGCCGTCGTCTGCCCACGGAGTGCCCCGAAGGTGTTTGTTTTGTCGTGGTGGAGGATGTGCAGCGGGTGATGGCCGAAATGGCGGCCGCCTTTTACGGCTATCCGAGCCGTGAATTGAAGTTGGTGGGCATCACCGGCACGAATGGCAAGACGACGACCGTAACCCTGCTCTACAACTTGGTGCGAGCGTTGGGTTATAAGGCCGGCCTGATCTCGACGGTGGTCTACAAGGTGGACAACCGCACCATCGAATCGACCCATACGACACCGGACTCGATACGCCTCAATGCCATGATGCGCGAGATGGTGGAGGCCGGTTGCGACTACTGCTTCATGGAGTGCTCGTCGCACGCCATTGTGCAACATCGCACCCATGCACTCGACTTTGCCGGATGCCTCTTCTCGAACCTGACCCACGACCACCTCGACTATCATGGTACCTTCGCCGAGTATATTCGGGCGAAGAAGGGACTCTTCGATGCCCTGCCCAAGGGTCGCTTTGCGCTCATCAATCTCGACGACCGCAATGGTCAGGTGATGGTGCAGAATACAGCTGCACGTGTCGTGGGCTATTCGTTGCGTGCGATGGCCGACTATCGTTGCAAGATTCAGGAGATGCACCTCGATGGTATGTTGCTTTACCTCGATGGCCGTGAGTTGTGGACCCATCTCACGGGGCGGTTCAATGCCTCGAACCTCGTGGCGGTCTATGCAACAGCCCTTGAACTGGGCTTCGACCGCGAGGAGGTGCTGGCGGCTTTGAGTGCCTTGCACCCCGTGAGTGGCCGCTTCGAGTGTATTCGAGCCGAGAATGGTACGATGGCCGTAGTCGACTATGCCCATACGCCCGATGCCTTGGAGAATGTATTGCAAACCATCGAGGAGATTCGTCGTGAGGGACAGCAGCTCATCGTTGTCTGTGGCTGCGGAGGAGATCGGGACCGCACGAAACGTCCCGAGATGGCCCGTATTGCTGTGGCGCATGCTACGACGGCTGTTTTCACGTCGGACAATCCGCGCCACGAGGAGCCTGAGGCGATTCTCGATGAGATGGTGGCCGGCCTCGATGTCGGAGCCCGCTACCTGCGACTGGCCGACCGTGCGGCAGCGATTCGTACGGCGGTGATGCTGTGCCGAGCCGGCGATATCCTGTTGCTGGCAGGCAAAGGCCACGAAACCTATCAGGTCATCGGGGATGAGAAACTCCACTTTGATGACCGCGAGGAGGTGCGCAAATGTTTTGAGGAACTGTGTAAATAAATGAAGAAAAACGAATAACTATGTTTTACCACCTGTTTAAGTATTTGGACGAGGCCTATAACCTGCCCGGCTCGGGAATGTTTCAGTACATCTCGTTCCGTGCTGCTGCAGCCATCATTCTGGCCCTGCTCATTGCCATTATCTTTGGTCGCGCCATCATCGACTTCCTGCGTCGTAAGCAAATCGGTGAGGATATCCGCGACCTGGGCTTGGAGGGACAGATTCAGAAAAAAGGCACCCCGACGATGGGCGGCATCATCATCCTGCTCTCGATTTTGGTGCCGGCACTGCTCTTTGCGCGGTTGGATAACATCTACATTCAACTGCTGTTGGTGTCGACCATCTGGTTGGGACTGATTGGCGGCTTGGATGACTATATCAAGGTGTTCCGCCACCACAAAGAGGGTTTGAAGGGTCGTTTCAAGATTGTCGGTCAGGTTGGCTTGGGTTTGATTGTGGGTACGACGATGTGGCTCTCGCCCGATATTGTCGTGCGCGAGCAGGTCAAGCAACCCGTGGAAACAATCTACATGAATGAATCGGGTGAGGTGGTGCAGGAGGTGCAACAGACCATCGTGCTCGACTCGGAGCGTCAGAAAACGACCCAGACGACGATTCCCTTTGTCAAGGACAACGAACTCGACTATGCGTGGTTCACGGGTGGTAACGAGACGTTGGCGTGGTTGCTCTATGTGCTGGTCGCTATTTTTGTGGTGACGGCCGTATCGAACGGTGCAAACCTGACCGACGGACTCGATGGTCTGGTGACGGGCGTCTCAGCTCCGATTGTCCTGGTATTGGGTATTCTGGCCTATCTTTCGGGACACATTGTCTACGCCAACTACCTCAATATCATGTACATCCCCGACAGTGGAGAGTTGGTCATCTTTGCTGCCGCCATGATGGGTGCGCTGGTAGGCTTCCTGTGGTACAACTCCTTCCCGGCGCAGATCTTCATGGGAGATACCGGTTCGTTGGCCATTGGCGGTGTGATGGCGGTCTTTGCCCTCTGCATTCGCAAAGAGCTGTTGCTGCCGCTCTTGTGTGGTGTCTTTTTGGTGGAGAGTTGCTCGGTGATGATGCAGGTGGCCTACTTCAAATACACGAAGCGTAAATATGGTGAGGGTCGTCGCATCTTCCTCATGTCGCCGCTCCATCACCACTACCAGAAGAAGCAGATTTTCGAGACCAAAATCGTCTTGCGCTTCTGGATTATCTCGCTCTTGTTGGCGGCTGTAACCCTTGTAACCCTTAAAATTCGATAACCGATGCGACGCAAAAAGATTGTGGTGCTCGGCGGTGGCATCAGTGGATATGGTTCGGCTATTTTGGCCAAAAAGCAGGGATTCGAGGTCTTCCTCTCGGATAAGGGGAAGATTGCCGACCGCTATAAGCGCAAGTTGGAGGAGTGGGGTGTTCCCTACGAGGAGGGGAGCCACGACGAGGAGCGTATCTTGGCTGCCTCGGAGGTGATCAAATCGCCCGGCATTCCCGATAAAGCACCGATGGTGCAGCAAATTCGTGAGCGGGGTATTCCTGTCATCTCGGAGATGGAGTTTGCGGCTCGCTATATGGGGAAGGCCCGCACGATCTGCATCACGGGCTCGAATGGCAAGACGACTACCACGTCGCTCATCTATAAGATTTTGAGCGATGCCGGCTATAAGGTTGCGCTGGGAGGAAACATCGGCGAGAGTTTTGCCTATTCGGTGGCTACCGGTCAGTACGATTGGTATGTGTTGGAGCTCAGCTCCTTCCAATTGGATGGCATGTATCGCTTCCGAGCCCATATCGGCGTGTTGATGAACATCACGCCCGACCACCTCGACCGCTACGACTACTGCTTCCAGAACTACGTCAATTCGAAGATGCGCATCACGCAGAATCAAACTTCCCGCGATTGGTTCATCTATTCGGGTGACGATGAGGTGATCTGGGGGGAGGTGTCGAAACGCATGTTGCGCGGCCGTCAACTCCCCTTCGCGGCCAAGTGTCAGACCGTGAGCGGGTATGGTGACGGCTATGCAGATGGTCGTCGTTTGGTGGTTGAGGTGGGTCGCCAACGCCTCACGCTCAATACCGAGAAGATGCAGATTCGGGGGTTGCACAACTGCTACAATGCCATGGCTGCCTCGTTAGCCGCCTTGGCAGCGGGGGTCTCGCCGGCGAAAATCCGTCGTTCGATCTACGCCTTCTCGCCCGTCGAGCATCGCCTGGAGCCGGTGCGAGAGGTGGAGAATGTGCTTTGGATCAACGATTCGAAGGCCACGAATGTCGACTCGGTGTGGTATGCCTTGGAGAGCATGACACGCCCCGTGGTGTGGATTGCCGGTGGTACGGATAAGGGCAACGACTACGAGCCGCTCAAAGCCTTTGCCCGCGAGAAGGTGCATACGCTGATTTGCATGGGTCTGGATAACCGGAAATTGATAGACTCGTTTACGGGGGTTGTCCCCGAGGTGGTGTCAACCTCGTCGCTGGATGAGGCGATGCAGGCTGCCCGACAAGCCGCCCGGGGAGGTGATGTGGTGCTGCTTTCACCGGCCTGTGCCAGCTTCGACCTCTTTCAGAATTACGAACAACGCGGCCAACTCTTTAAGGAGTGGGTCAAAACCCATTTATAGCGCATGAACACGATGACAAAGGAGGGAGCGTCGGTAACTTCCGGTCGCTGGTTTTCGGGCGATCGGGTGTTGTGGGTCATTGTGGCGGTGCTGGCCGTCATCTCGGTGTTGGTGGTCTATTCGTCGACCGCCAAGATGGCCTATGATGCCCATGCGGCACGTACGACAGCCCATTTCCTGCGTCAGCAACTCTTCATCCTCGTGGTGGGCATGGGGTTGATGCTCTTCACACAACGGCTCAACAGCCGCTTCTATAATCGGGTTGCCCCGTGGGTCTACTACCTTTCAGTAGCCCTCACGGTGTTGGTCTATTGCATGGGTACAACAACCAATGGTGCTGCCCGTTGGCTGCCGCTTGGCCCCTTCCAATTTCAACCCTCCGAGGCGTTGAAGGTCGCTACGGTGATGTTCCTGGCACGTCAGCTGGCCGGTCGGCAGTCGAAAATCGACCGCATCCGCATCGTTCCCACGTGGCGTTTCTGGACGTGGCGTTCGTCACGCGAGCAGCAGCGCATCTTGAAGGAGGGCACCTGGCCCATTTTGGCCCCCGTGTTGGTGGCGTGTGCCGTGATTTTTCCGGCGCATACCTCCTCGGCAGCCCTGCTCTTTCTGGCAACGTGGGTCATGATGCTCATCGGGCGCGTTCGGGTGCGTGAACTCTTCAAACTCTTTGGATATGCGCTGGCCGGCTTTGCCCTGCTGCTGCTACTCAACATGGGGCGTAGCGAGACGGCCGAGGGGCGTATGTCTACCTGGGTGAAGTTGTGGGTCTTGCCGCAGGATCAAAAACCGATTGAGGAGTTGACCGATACGGAGCGTTCGATGATTGCCATTCACCATGGCGGCTTGCTCGGACAGGGTGCCGGACAGAGCGCCATGCGTGTCGAGATGATTCACCCCGAGAGCGACTATGCCTTTGCCTTCTTTGTCGAGGAGTATGGCATGTTGCTGGCTGTGGCGTTGATGATGCTCTACCTCTGGATTTTCTTCCGCGCCATCGAGATCTTTCGACGCTGCGGAACCGCCTTCCCGGGACTTCTGGTGTTGGGGTTGGCGTTGATGATAACCTGCCAGGCCCTATTGCATGTGATGGTAACGGTCAACCTGATTCCCGAGACGGGGCAGACGCTGCCCCTCATCTCACGAGGCGGCTCGTCGACCCTCTTTACCTGCATCGCTTTGGGCATGATTTTGAGTGTGAGCCGCCAAAATGACGAGCAGTCGCACGATAAACCGCGAAGTGAAAGTCTGTATGAAAAATAATCGCTATGGAGGAGATTCGATTGGATAAATATTTATGGGCTGTGCGCATCTTCAAGACCCGCAGCGATGCTGCCGATGCCGTGCGCAACAACCGTGTGACGGTCAATAACAGTTATGCCAAGCCCTCGCGCGAGGTGAAGATTGGCGATATCATTGCAGTCCGTCGTCAGGCCGTTACCTATCAATATAAGGTACTCGATTTGGTGTCGAGCCGTCAGGGGGCGAAGCTGGTGCCCAACTACTGCCTCGATATCACCCCGCAGGAGGAGTTGGACAAACTCAATGCGCCGCGTGAAACCATTTTCGTCTTCCGCGATCGAGGCACGGGACGCCCGACCAAGAAGGAGCGACGGGAATTGGACTCGCTCATGGAGGGGATGTTTTACGACGACGAAGAGTAGAGCAAAGAGCAAAGAGCACAGAGGAAAGAGGAAAGAGGAAAGACAAGGTTGCAAAGCAGGATGAAAGAGCAAATAGAAAGGGTTGTCGTTTCGGCAACCCTTTCTTTTTTATTTCTTGTTGAAATTATTCATCGTCATCTGGCATCCGACGGCAGCAAACGAGAGCACCGCATCGCCAAAGACTTTCAGGCGGTCGGGGAGGGCTTTGCGCTCCTCCTCGCTCCAGGTCCCCAGCACATAGTCGACCTGATGACCTCGGGGGAAGTCGCCTCCCACACCGAAACGCATGCGGGCAAAGGCCTCCGTGCCGAGCAGCTCGGCAATATTCTTCAGTCCGTTATGACCTCCGGCCGAGCCCTGTTGACGCATGCGCAACTGCCCAAAAGGGATGGCGATATCGTCCGAGATGACCAGCAGATTTTCGGGCTTGATCTTCTCCTGCTCCATCCAGTAGCGCACGGCCTTGCCCGAGAGATTCATGTAGGTCGAAGGCTTCAACAGCAGCAGCGTACGACCACGGTGGCGCACCTGTGCCATGTCGCCATAGCGGACGGTTGAAAACGAAGTGTTGGACGCCTCAGCAAGGGCATCCAACACTTTGAATCCAATGTTGTGTCGGGTCTCGGCGTACTCGGCACTGATATTTCCCAATCCAACAATGAGGTATTTCATCGTCGGCTAAGACTATTTCTCGGCAGCAGCGGCACCACGCGAAGCGCGGGTTACGCGAACGGCGCAAACAGCAGTCGTAGCGGGCGTCACGAACTTCAGGTTCTCTACCTGCAGGTCGCCTACGAAGATGGTCTTACCAACACCCAGCGGCGTAACATCTACCGTGATCTCGTCGGGCAGGTTCTCGGCCAATGCGCTCACGGTCAGCTTGCGAGCCGACAGAACGAGCTTACCACCGACCTTCACACCCTCGGCGTTACCGGTCAGACGTACCGGAATAGCTACCGATACGGGCTTACCCTCGGCAATACGGAAGAAATCGACGTGGAGCAGCTCCTCGCGAACGGGGTGCCACTGAGCCTCACGCATAACGGCCAGCTCAACCTTCTCACCGAAGTGGAACTCGATGATGTACGAGTTGGGGGTGTAGATCAATGCTTTGATCTCGCGGGGATCGATGGTGAAGTTCACCGTCTCACCGTTACCGCACAATACGCAGGGTACCAAACCCTCGCGACGAACAGCCTTGGCTGCCTTTTTGCCGAAGTCCTTACGCTCAACGGCATTTACAACGATAGTTTTCATGGTGTTGAAAATGTTTAATAAAAGTTAAACCACCGGCGGTTCTCAGCACAATTTCAGGGAATTGTGCCCCACTACCGCCTGTTTTGGGAGTGCAAAGGTACGACTAAAAATTCAAAATCAAAAACTTCCGGTTAAAAAATTAGTCGTTGAAACGCTGTGTGTACGATATTATGATGTTTCCGAATGGATGGGATATCCTGCTAATATGGGTTGACTTACTTTTGTGTTGGATACACGATGGCTCTTTTGGGTGTGCGTTTCTTCGTTTAATGAGGATAGTCATGCGCAAAATGAGCCTAAAAAGAGGATATAATAACATAGTTTTGTATCACTGGATTTGTATCCGCACGAAAACGGCGACAATTTTGGCGAATATAAGCACAAAAAATAAAACCAAACTAAAAACAAAAACGTATGAAAAAACTTCTACCCTTGATGCTCCTTGGGCTATTGGCATGCGTTGCTCCCCTTCACCTGCTGGCGCAGGGTTTGGAGGTGTCGGGTCGCGTAACCAATGCAGCCGATGGTACGCCGATTATCGGTGCCACGGTGATTGCAGGTGAGTCGAAACGCGGTACGTCGACCACGCGTGATGGTCGTTTTACCCTTTCGGTAATGGGATTTGACAAGCACATCGAGATTTCGTTCCTCGGTATGCAGAAACAGACGGTGCAGCTGACCAAGTCGCAGTCCTTCTACGAGGTGGTTCTCGAAGAGGAGTACAACGACCTGGATGCCGTGGTGGTAACCGGTTATGGTTCGCAGCTCAAGCGCGATATTACGGGTGCTATCACCTCGCTTTCGGCCGACGATATCGAGGTGCACGCCGGTGGTAACATCAATACGGCGTTGCAGGGAAAGATTCCCGGTATGCAGATTGTGAACACCTCGGGTGAGCCCGGTGCAGGTGCCAACATCTCGATTCGTGGTCTCTCCTCGATTAACGGTAACAACGAGCCGCTCTACATCATCGATGGTGTGGCTATCGAGTCGAGCAACGTCTCGTCGCTCGATGGCGATGCCACCTTCAGTCCGATGGCCGGTTTGGATGTCACCGACATCGAGTCGATTGAGGTCCTGAAGGATGCTGCCTCGGCTGCCATCTACGGTTCGCGCGCCGCCAATGGTGTGATTATCATCACGACGAAGGGCGGTCGTGGTCTGGAACTCTCCGATCCGGTGGTCAACGTGAGCCACACGTCGTCGATCGTAACCAACTCGCGCAACCTGGATGTCCTTTCGGCCAACCAATTCCGTGAGATCTATATCCAGTCGCGTCTGAACAACGGTAACGCCTATCCGACCAACGACTGGGTGGTCAATCCCAACAACCCCTACTACTGCCGTAGTACCGATTGGCAGGATGTGATGTTCCGTCCGGTTTATCAGCACCGCGAGAATGTCAGCCTGCGTGGTAGCAACAAGAACTTCTCCTACAACCTTTCGTTCAGCTACAAGGATCAGAAGCCGACCATCGTCGAGACCGACTATAAGCAGTATAACATCCGTGCCAACTTCAACTATAGGATGAATGAGTGGTTGAAGGGTTATACGAGTGTTTCGTATGCCAAGCAGGACTATAACCGTGTGTTGAGCGGTTCGTCGTCGGTGTATAGCGTGTTGAGCACGATTGTGAAGTCGAACCCCTGCTACTCGCCGTACGATCCCGAGACGGGCGAGGTGGTCGACTACATGGGTGGAAACGAGATTCGTAACCCGTTGGCTTTGGCCATGCACGCTCCCTACAACTACAAGCGCGACTGGTCGATTCTGAATCAGCGTTTCGATGTGACGCTGGCCAAGGGGCTTGAGTTGCGTCTGTCGGGCTCGTTGGATACGGACAACACGTTGCAGGACTCCTACATGCCCGAGCGTTTCAACAAGACCAGCTCCAACCCGATTGATACGGGTCGTTACAAGGAGACACAGAAGAAGCGTTATTCGACCGAGAATTACCTCACTTATAATTATAAGAAGGGTGGTCACCGTCTGACGGCCATGGCCGGTATGTCGATTTTGAAATACCACGCCAAGACGACGACGCTCAATGGTCAGGAGTTTATCGACTCGGAGATTCACCACATTCAGAATGCCGGTAAGCTGACCAACCCGCCCTCGGTAACCGAGGCCGAGTATGCCGAGCTTTCGTTCTTTGGTCGTTTGAACTATACGCTCAAAGATCGCTACATCTTTGCCTTCACGTTGCGTCGTGACGGTTCGTCGCGCTTCGGTAAGGATAACCGCTTCGGTAACTTCCCGGCCGTGCAGCTCGGATGGCGTTTCTCGGATGAGAAATTTATGCGCTGGGCTACGCGCAAGGATGTCCTCTCGGATGCCAAGTTGCGTGCTACGTGGGGTGTGACGGGTAACAACTCGATTGGCAACTACGCTTCGCAGGGTTCGTTTGCCGCCGCTTCGAGCCAGTATGAGGGCAATCCGGGTCTGATCTTCTCGTCGGTCGCCAACCACGAACTGAAGTGGGAGAAGACCACGCAGTACAATGTCGGTCTCGACCTCTCGTTCTTCCGCGGACGATTGCTCATCACGGCCGATGCCTATCTGAAAGAGTCGGATGACCTGCTCTACAACTTCCCGTCGCCCTACTACACCGGTTTTTCGTCGTTCGCCATGAACTTCGGCAGCCTGGAGAACCGTGGTATGGAGTTCTTGATCGAGACGGTAAACCTCAAGGGTGGTAAGAACAAACTGCGCTGGAGTTCGTCGTTCAACATCTCGTTCAACCGCAGCAAGGTGAAGAGCCTGCCGACGACGGAGCCGCTGGAGCTCTCGACCTCGATTGTTCGTGTTGGTCAGCCCATCGGTCTCTTCTATGGTCACCGTGCGCTGGGTGTCTACGCCTATTCGTCGGATAACGTCTATAAGTACGACGAGGCAACCGGCCAGCCGATTCCCTATCGCAAGGGTTCGGCGACGGGTGATCCCTTCAAGGGTGGTGATGTATGCTGGTACGATGCCGACGACAATGGTGTCATCGACGATAACGACCGCGTTGTGATTGGTGACCCGAACCCCAAATTCATTGGTGGTTTCAGCAACAACTTCGCCTATAAGGGCTTCTCGCTCAACATCCTCTTCCAGTTCAGTTATGGCAACGACGTGCTGAACGAGTTCAACCGCGACCGCGATGACTTGAGCGATGCCCGTAACACATCGACACGCACGCTGCGTGCCTGGAAGCATGAGGGTGATGTTACTGACGTGCCGATGGTACGTTACAGCGACCCGATGGACAACTACCGAGTATCGAACATGTTCGTTGAGGATGGTTCCTACCTGCGTCTGAAGGATGTGACGCTGGCCTATACGCTCAAGCCGAAGAAGTTGTTCAAGACGTTGCGTATAAGCTTCACGGCTACGAACCTCCTGACATGGAGCAAATATACGGGTTATGACCCCGAGGTGAATACCTCCAGCTCGCCCTTCGTGATGGGTGTTGATAAGGGTGCTTACCCGAAGGCCCGCTCCTATAACTTCGGTATCGAGGCTACGTTCTAACCAATCCAAAACATGAAAACAATGAAACAGTTACGATATATTTTAGCAAGCAGCCTCCTGCTGCTCGGCTCCTGCTCGATTCTCGACATTGAGCCCACCTCGGAGTGGAATGCCGAGTCGGTGCCGACCGAGATGAACCACGTGGAGGCAATTCTTTATGGCGGCTACCAGCGTCTGGGCAGTGCTTTGTTGTCCGGCTTTGTCTACTACGGCGATGCACGTGCCGATGTCTACTATGCCAATGGTACGACGGCCGTCAGTCAGGATAAGATGATTCGCAGCACCCTCGAAATCGAGATGTCGCAGGCGAACTGGTCCAACTTCTATCAGGTGGTCAAGCAGGCCAACCTCAACATCTACCACATTCCCCGCATGATTGAGGCGGGTACGATTGAAGCCGATGAGGCAGAGGATTTCTTGGGCCAATCGTATGTGCTGCGTGCCTACACCTATTTCTGGATGGTGCGTATCTGGGGCGGTGTTCCGCTGGTGCTGGAGCCTATTTTCACGGCAAACGACAACATCACGATTCCGCGCAGCTCGATCGAGAAGGTCTTTGAGCAGATTCACTCCGATCTTGATCAGGCTATTCTCTATTTGGATAACCCCTCGTCGAGCAGCTATGTGAAGAAGCAGACCACGTTCAACTACTGGTCGGCTCTGGGTCTGCGTGCCCATGCCTACATGTGGCAGCACAACTATACGGAGGCGTTGCCCGTGCTCGATGAGCTGATTAATGAGGGTGGTTATAAGCTGACCGAATTGTACGATGCTTCGCTGACCTTGAAGGACAACTCGGCGGCTCGTACCGAGATTGCCAAGACGGCGTATAGCAAGATGTTCAACTCGGAGTTGGCATCGGGCTCGCCCGAGTCGATTTTCGAGCTCTCGTTCAGCACGGCCGATGGCGACTCGAATACGGCCTTTGACGGCATGTGGTCGGGTACCACGCCGACGCTCGTGGCTCGTGAGGATTTGGCCGAGATTTTTGGTCTTGACGACTATCGTTTCTACGCCGGTTTCCGTCAGCTGAGTGGTGGTAAACGCAAGGCCATGAAATGGGTGATGAACTTTACGCGTGGCGATGCCCGCAACGTCGTCCTGATGCGTTTAGCCGACTTTATCCTGCTGCGTGCCGAGGCTCGTTTGTGCCTGGCAGGCGATAATCTGACCGATGCAGAGAAGGAGGCTGTCGTGGCCGACCTGAATCAGATTGTAACGCGCGCCAAAGGTCCCGATTTCGCTTGGGTGCCGACCGGCGATAGCGATACGAGCTACGAGTTCTTTGCGAAGGAGGATTTCTTCGATCAGGTGAAACTCGAGCGTCGCAAGGAGATGGTCTTCGAGGGTCAGCGTTGGTTCGACCTCATTCGCTGGGGCGATGTAAACAAAGCCCTGGGTGAGATGGTTGAGGCCGAGGCTGCTACCTATATCTTCGACACGGGGGCCCATCAGCTGAATGTGGGCGATAGCTTCGAGTCGGGTCAGTTGGTATGGCCTATCTATCTGAACGAGATTCGTCGTTCGAACGGCAAAATCGAGCAGAACCAGTACTACAAATAGTGTGTAGCGTAAAAACAGCAAAGTTATGAAACGAATAACAACGATATTACTTTCCCTTTCGCTCTTCGGCCTGGTTGGTTGCGACGACCTGGTCAAGAACTTCGATTTCGATGATGCGGGCTATGGCCAACTCAATTGGGATATTTTGGATTACTGCGAGAGCCCGGCAGCCAATGCCTACGACAATTATAGCGATGCGATGCGCATGGCAGGTCTCGATGAGGTGCTGGCCGAGGGTGGCTACACTTGTATCATCCCGAACAACGATGCTTTCACCTCGTTCATCGGTGCTGCCGGCTATTCGCGCCTTGAGGAGATTCCCGGTCCGGTGTTGCGTGACCTGCTGTCGTACCTGATTTTCCCGGGCGACTACCGTGTTTCGACGATGGAGGTCGGCGAGGAGTGCACGGTCAACTCGTTGCGTGGTGAGCCGATTACCATCAAGCGCAGCACAAATGCGAAGAGCTATACACTGACCGTCAATGGCGTGGATGGCTTGGCTGCCATCACGGTTGAATCGCAGGACTACCTCTTCAAGAACAACATCGTGGGCCAGATGGTTGAGGTGATGCCCTATTACCGTCCGTCAGTACCCGCAACCTCGCCGAAACCCGATGGTTATGGCGATGGCGGAGCCGCTACCGAGCGCATCGATTTGACCGATGACGCGTTTATCGCGGTTGGTAATAAGACGAAGGTCTATAACAACGACAGTCAAGGTATTCGTTTGCAAAATCGTAGTGGTTACTACTGCTATGGCTTGACGCGTTTCCCGTTGCCCGAGAGCAAGGTGGCCGAGAATTTGGCTGTGGCAACCATGGTGATGCAGATACAAAAGTTGGGTACCCCCTATCCGGCAGGTACGGAGAATGTGCGTGTGTCGGTGAATGAAATGAATGAAGCAGTCGTCGGTACGTGGACAGAGAAGACGGCTACGTGGAGCTCGATCGTCGGCTTATTGTCTTCGCACACGAAGTTGCGTGGCACCTTGGCCGGTGAAACAGCCTTTACGGTACCTTCTCCGGCTCCGTCGACGAGTGCACCGCTGAAGATAGAGGTGGATATTACCTCTTCGATATTGGCGCACTATGCTGCCGGTGATACGGCCGTGGAATATGTGCTCTACAACATGAGTGATGTTGTAAATGTCAGTGGTGCCGAGATTCAGATTAAGGACAAGGATTACCGCAAAGATCCTCCCTACATCCTGCTGACCGGCCCGTCAAATTCGCCCTTGACCGTTACGGGTGTGAATCCGTTGGTGACCACCGGCTACTCGACTCCTTTTACCGCTGAGGTGCTGCAAATCGAAGCTCCGGCCGAGCCCGGCGACCTGGATTTCTCGCCCAAGAACATCTTGTTGGTGATGAACGAACTGCCGATGAAGGGTGTCTTGACTCTCTATGGTATTCCTATTCAGGAAAACCAGAAGTTCACCTACGAGGAGGTAAAGGGTGGCTTTGTGAAGTATGTACGCACGGAGGAGGGCGAGGATTCGTTCGGCCTCAAAGTAATGGACTACCTCGATGGCATGGTGCCCGAGCCGGTAACCATCACCGTTCAATAATCGCTGAAAAACCATGAAGAAACTTTGTATGGCCTTGCTCCTCACCCTGATGGGTGGGGCAGCAATGGCTACCAATTACTATATCGACTCGCAGACGGGTAAGGATGGCAATGCGGGTACCTCGCCTGCCAAGGCGTGGCGTTCGCTCGAAAAGGTGTCGGCTACGACCTTTGCTCCGGGCGATTCGATCCTCTTCCGTCGTGGCTCGGTGTGGGCCGCTTACGATGCCGTGCGTCCGCAGGGCTCGGGCGTGAAGGGTCGTCCGATTGTAATCTCGGCCTATGGCGAGGGGGCACGTCCGCTGATTGCCGGACAGGGCTTTGTCGGTGGTGGTGTCATCTCGCTCAAGAACCAATCCCACTGGGTTATCTCGAACCTCGAGCTCACGAACTGGGCTGACGAGGCGGGCGACCGTCGTGGCGTGGAGGTGAAGGGTGCCAATGCAGGCTTGCTGCAGGGCATCTACATCCTTGACATGGAGATTCACCACATCAAGGGTATCATTGGTCAGGGTCGCAAGGAGAAGCGCACGGCCGGTGTCGAGTTTCTGGTGACCCACGACAAGACGAAGGCGACCCGCTACGACGACCTTCGTGTCGAGCGTTGCCACATCCACCACATCGAGAATCAGGGTATAGTGCTCAACAACGAGGTCTTCGAGACGACCTACTACCCGGGTGATGCGAAGTGGCAGCAGAGCATGTTCACGAATGTCGTGATTCGTGACAATGTGATTCACCACATCTCGAAGAATGCGATGATTATCCGCATGACCGAGGGGGGTGTGGTCGAGCATAACACCTGCTTCTGCACCTCGACGATGGAGCATGGCGGCAATACGATTTTCTCGCGTAACGTGCGTGGAACACTCTTCCAGTATAACGAGGGTTTCCGCAACCGCTCGCCCCACCACGATGGCTCGTTCTACGATCCCGACCTGAACAGCCCGGGCTCGATTTGGCGATACAGCTACAGCCACGACAATGCACATGGTCTGGTGTGGTTCTGCACGGGTGTTCCCGATGACGGCATCAAGGTGTACGACAACGTGAGCGAGAACGACCATGGCTATTTAGTCTATTTCAACTACCGATTCAAGGAGGCGGATGTCTATCGTAACCTCTTCTATGCAGGACCTACGGTGCGCCCCTTCTTCTATCGTGTCAACCGCAAGAACCGGCACGAGCGATTCTCGCTGACCTACAACGTGGTCTACAACGAGAGCCCTTCGATGCGCTACGAAGCCCCTTACAAAGGCCCCATGGCCGAGGGCTCGAAGGAGGAGATTGGCGACAACCTCTTCCTCGGGAAGCCGCTTAAGGAGAATCCCGCTTCGGGGGAGGTGGAGTTGAAGGCTTTCAAACGCTTTCACCGCGGTTTCCTGCGCACCACGCCCCTCGATTCGTTGGTCGGCAATTCGGTCGAGTTGTTCGAGCCGCAGCCCTGTAAAGATGCGATTGTAGGTCGTGTCAATGGGGCTCCTGTTTATCGTTTCGAGTTGGAGCGCGAGCTGGCTGCCTGCCGCTGGATGTTTGCAACGAAGCGGGGCAAGAAGGCCCGGGAGGCGTGCTACGAAGAGGCACTGAAGCGCGTGGTGCTGATGAAGGTAAAGCTGGAGGCGATGGCCTCACGCAACATGCTGGAGGCAAAAACAGCACTCGACATCGAGCGTCTGCGTGCCAAGGAGAATGCCTTCCGTCAGGCGACCGATAAGGAGCAGGTGATGTGGTTTGGCCCGCATTGTTTCGAGGCCGAGCCCTTCTGGGAGTTCTTCTATGCCGATGCACAGGAGGCGTTGCGCAAGCGTCTGGGCAAGGCGGTGCTTCGTGCCAAG
>JAGAPT010000060.1 GCA_017623115.1 Alistipes sp. | reverse complement strand
TATATACAAACCAAGCGCGGCCACCCATCAGGGTGGCCGCTCTTCTCATTGTTGCAGTTACGGATTATGCCTGCTGCAAGGCCTGCAACTCCTCTTTCGAGCCGACAACCAGGTTGTCGTATTCGCGCAGACCCGTACCACCCGGAATCAGGTGACCGCAGATCACATTCTCCTTCAGATTCTCCAGCGGGTCAACCTTCGCCTGGATGGCAGCCTCGTTCAGCACCTTCGTGGTCTCCTGGAACGATGCGGCCGAGATGAAGCTCGACGTTTGCAGTGCCGCACGGGTAATACCCTGCAGAATCTGCGTCGAGGTTGCCGGAACAATATCACGCACCTTCACCGTCTGCAGGTCGCGACGCTTGAGGCTCGAGTTCTCGTCACGCAGCTTACGCAGCGAGACAATCTGACCGGGCTGCATCGTCGTCGAATCGCCGGCGTCGGTAACAACCGCCTTGTCATACAACTCGTCGTTCACATCCATGAACTCCCACTTGTCGACAATCTGGTCCTCGAAGAAGCGGGTATCTCCCGGATCCTCAATCTTTACCTTCGACATCATCTGACGAACAATCACCTCGAAGTGCTTGTCGTTAATCTTCACACCCTGCATACGGTATACCTCCTGTACCTCATTTACGATGTACTCCTGGATACGCGTAGGACCAAGGATGTTCAGAATATCGGTCGGCGTGATAGCACCATCCGAGAGGGCCGAACCGGCCTTCACGAAGTCGTTCTCCTGCACGACAATCTGACGCGACAGGGGTACCAGGTAGCGTTTCACATCGCCCTGCTTCGAGGTAACGACGATCTCGCGGTTACCACGCTTAATCTTACCGAATGTCACCTCACCGTCAATCTCCGAAACGATAGCCGGATTCGACGGATTACGGGCCTCGAAGAGCTCGGTAACACGCGGAAGACCTCCCGTGATATCGCCACCCGACTTGCCCACGGCACGCGGAATCTTGATCAGGATATCTCCGGCCTTAATCTTCTGCTTGTCCTTCACTACCACGTGAGCATTCACCGGCAGGTTGAACTGCTTAACCTCGACATCCTCCTTGTTCACAATCTTGATAACGGGGTTCTTCGTCTTATCCTTCGACTCGATAACCACCTTCTCCGACAAGCCCGTCTGCTCGTCACGCTCCTCACGGTAGGTGACGCCCTCGATTACGCTGTCGTAGACAATCTTACCCTCGTGCTCCGAGATGATGACTGCGTTGTAGGGATCCCACTCACAGATCATATCACCCTTCTTCACTTCGACACCATCCTGCTTATAGAGCATTGCACCATAGGGCAGGTTATGCGTGTAGAGTACGATTTCGGTCTTCGGGTCAACGATACGGAACTCCGACTGGCGCGAAATAACCAGGTCGACAACCTCACCCGTATTGTTCTTACCCTTGATGGTGCGCAACTCGTCGATCTCCAGACGACCCTCGTACTTCGACACGACGTTCGTCTCAACGGCCGTACCACCGGCCACACCACCGACGTGGAACGTACGAAGTGTCAGCTGCGTACCCGGCTCACCAATCGACTGGGCTGCAATCACACCGACAACCTCACCCTTCTGGACCATGCGGGCTGTAGCCAGGTTGCGACCATAGCACTTGGCGCAAACACCTCGACGAGACTCACACGTCAGCACCGAACGAATCTCAACCGACTCGAGCGGCGACTTCTCGATGGCCTCGGCAATCGACTCGGTAATCTCCTCGCCGGCCTTGCACATCACCTCGCCCGTGAGCGGATGAATCACATCGTTCAGCGCCACACGACCCAAGATGCGGTCGTAGAGCGTCTGTACCACGTCATCGTTACGCTTGATGGCCGTAGCCGTCAGACCACGCAACGTGCCGCAATCCTCCTCGTTGATAATCACATCCTGTGCTACGTCTACCAGACGACGTGTCAGGTAACCGGCATCGGCCGTCTTCAAGGCCGTATCGGCAAGACCCTTACGAGCACCGTGCGTCGAGATGAAGTACTCGAGCACCGACAGACCCTCCTTGAAGTTCGAGAGAATCGGGTTCTCAATAACCTGCTGACCACCCTCGACACCCGACTTCTGCGGCTTGGCCATAAGACCACGCATACCGCTGAGCTGACGAATCTGCTCCTTCGAACCACGGGCACCCGAGTCCAGCATCATGTAGACAGGGTTGAAACCATCCTGGTCCTTCACCAACGTATCGATTACGACCTTCGTCAACTTCGTGTTGATGTTCGTCCACACGTCGATAATCTGGTTGTAACGCTCGTTGTTCGTGATAAGACCCATGTTATAGTCCTCCATGATGGCATCGGCACGCTCGTAACCCTCCTGAACAAGAGCCTCCTTCGCCTCGGGGATAATCACCGCGTCGAGGTTGAACGACAGACCGCCCTGGAAGGCCATCTGATAACCCATGTTCTTGATGTCGTCGAGGAACTTAGCCACCTTGTCGGCACCGGCCTTCTTCATCACCACCGAGATGATATCGCGCAACGAACGCTTCGTCAGCACCTCGTTGATGTAACCTACCTCCGTGGGAACCAGCTGGTTGAAGATGATGCGACCCACGGTCGTCTCCTTCAACTCCTGCACCTCGTTGCCCTCGGCATCACGGTCGTTCACAACACACTTCACCACAGCGTGCAGGTCGGCACGACCCTCGTTGTAGGCGATGATAGCCTCCTCGGGGCCATAGAACGACAGACCCTCACCCTTGACACCCTTGCGGGGCTTGGTGATGTAGTACAGACCGAGAACCATGTCCTGCGAAGGCACCGTAATCGGGGCTCCGTTGGCCGGGTTCAAGACGTTATGCGAACCGAGCATGAGCAACTGTGCCTCCAAGATGGCGGCATTGCCCAGCGGCAGGTGCACAGCCATCTGGTCACC
>JAGAPT010000059.1 GCA_017623115.1 Alistipes sp. | reverse complement strand
TACGCACAAGCGTCGTCTGTCGGCCCTGGGTCCCGGTGGTCTGTCGCGTGACCGTGCAGGTTTCGAGGTGCGTGACGTTCACTATACGCACTATGGTCGTCTCTGCCCGATTGAGTCGCCTGAGGGACCGAACATTGGTCTTATCTCGTCGCTCTGCGTCTATGCCAAGATTTCGCCGATGGGCTTCATCGAGACGCCTTATCGTACGGTGGAGAATGGCAAGATTGATATGGACAACTCGCACGTGCGCTACTACACGGCCGAGGAGGAGGAGGGTATGATTGTCGCTCAGTCGAATATGCCGATTGACGATGAGGGTAACTTCCTGCAGCCCGACCGCATTAAGACGCGTGAGGGTGCCGACTTCCCCGTGGTGACGGCACAGGATGTGAACCTGATGGACGTGGCTCCGAACCAGATTGCTTCGGTGGCTGCTTCGCTGATTCCCTTCCTCGAGCACGACGATGCCAACCGTGCATTGATGGGTTCGAACATGATGCGCCAGGCCGTACCCCTGGTAGTCACGGAGGCTCCTATTGTCGGTACGGGTATGGAGAAGGATATGGTATCGGATGGCCGCATTCAGATTGTTGCCGAGGGTGACGGAGAGGTGGTCTTTGCCGATGCTACGAAGATTCAGATTAAGTATGACCGCACGCCGGATGAGGTGCTCGCATCGTTTGCCCCCGAGGTGACGACCTACGAGTTGCCGCGTTACCGTCGTTCGAACCAGAATACCTCGATTACGCTGACGCCGACCGTCTTGACGGGCGATAAGGTGACCAAGGGGCAGATTCTGACCGAGGGTTACTCGACGCAGAATGGCGAGTTGGCACTGGGTCGCAACCTGAAGGTGGCATTCATGCCCTGGAAGGGTTACAACTTCGAGGATGCTATCGTGATTTCGGAGCGTATCCAGCGTGAGGACCTCTTCACGTCGGTACACGTCGATGAGTATATCATGGAGGTTCGCGATACGAAGCGTGGTCAGGAGGAGCTGACGTCGGATATTCCGAACGTAAGCGAGGATGCTACGAAGGATCTGGATGCCAATGGTATCATCCGCATCGGTGCAGAGGTGAACCCGGGCGATATTATGATTGGTAAGATCACCCCGAAGGGTGAGAGCGACCCGTCGCCTGAGGAGAAACTGCTGCGTGCCATCTTTGGTGATAAGGCCGGTGATGTGAAGGATGCCTCGCTCAAGGCTCAGCCCTCGTTGCATGGTGTGGTTATCGACACGAAGCTCTACAGCCGCGCCAACAAGGATTCGTCGAAGAAGGGCAAGACGGCCGAGAAGATGCAACTCGAGAAACTCGACGAGCGTTTTGCTCAGCAGGTTGCCGATTTGACGAAGACGTTGGTAGGCAAACTTTGGAGCCTGTTGCAGGGTAAAACGACGAAGGGTATCTACGACTACTTCGGCGTGGAACTCTACGGTGCCGGCACGAAGTTCTCGCAGAAGATGTTGGAGGAGATCTCGAAAAAATCGATCGACGAGAAGTCGGGTGTTATGTCGGGTTACCTGAACCTGGGTCCCTGCAAGTGGACGGGTGACGAGCATACCGATATGCTGATTGAGAAGACGATCAACAACTACATCATCGAGTGGAAGAAGGCTGATGCCTCGATTAAGCGTGAGAAGTACAACCTGACGAACGGTGACGAGTTGCCGCAGACGGGTGTTATCCAGATGGCCAAGGTTTACATCGCCAAGAAGCGTAAGCTGAAGGTGGGTGATAAGATGGCCGGTCGCCACGGTAACAAGGGTATCGTAGCGAAGATTGTTCGCGACGAGGATATGCCCTTCTTGGAGGATGGTTCGATTGTCGATATCTGTCTGAACCCGCTGGGTGTGCCTTCGCGTATGAACCTGGGTCAGATTTACGAGACGGTGCTCGGATGGGCCGGTCGTGAGTTGGGTCTGAAGTTCGCTACGCCGATTTTCGATGGTGCATCGCTCGACCAAATCAACGAGTACACGGCCGAGGCCGGTATTCCGCACAGCGGTCGCACCTATCTCTACGATGGTGGTACGGGTGAGCGTTTCGACCAGCCTGCTACGGTGGGTGTGATCTACATGCTCAAGCTCGGTCACATGATCGACGATAAGATGCATGCCCGTTCGATTGGTCCCTACTCGCTCATTACGCAGCAGCCGCTCGGTGGTAAGGCACAGTTCGGTGGTCAGCGTTTCGGTGAGATGGAGGTTTGGGCCTTGGAGGGCTTCGGTGCAGCGAATATCCTGCAGGAGATTCTGACCATCAAGTCGGATGACGTGATGGGTCGCGCCAAGGCTTATGAGGCTATTGTGAAGGGTGACAACCTGCCGCGTCCGGGTATTCCGGAGGCAATGAACGTGCTGTTGCACGAGTTGCGCGGTCTGGCACTCTCAGTCAAACTCGAGTAAGGTATTTTAGTGGATAAAAAAAGAAACAGAGATATGTCAAATCCCAAAGACAATAAATCGAATAGCGGTTACAGCCGTATCTCGATTGGTTTGGCTTCGCCCGAGGAGATTCTGGCGCAGTCGAGTGGCGAGGTACTGAAGCCTGAAACCATCAACTACCGTACCTACAAGCCCGAGCGTGACGGTCTGTTCTGCGAGCGCATTTTTGGTCCTGTGAAGGACTACGAGTGCCATTGCGGTAAGTATAAGCGCATCCGCTACAAGGGTATCGTCTGCGACCGATGCGGTGTCGAGGTTACCGAGAAGAAGGTGCGTCGTGAGCGTATGGGTCACATTTCGCTTGTTGTACCTGTGGTACACATCTGGTACTTCAAGTCGCTCCCCTCGAAGATTGGTTACCTGCTGGGTATTCCGTCGAAGAAGCTGGAGTCGATTATCTACTACGAGCGTTATGTGGTTATCCAGGCCGGTGCTGCGCAGGAGCAGGGCATCGAGCGTCTGGCTACGCTTTCGGAGAAGGAGTATATGGATGTCATCGACGCACTGCCGAAGGGTAACCAGCAGCTGCCCGATGAGGATCCGAATAAGTTTATCGCCCAGATGGGTGCCGAGGCTGTGCTGACGCTCTTGAAGCAGGTCGACCTCGACACGATGTCGTATCAGTTGCGTGACAAGGCTTCGCATGAGACTTCGCAGCAGCGTAAGTCGGAGGCCTTGAAGTGCCTGAATGTGGTGGAGATGTTCCGTGCATCGCGCGATGTGAACCGTCCGGAGTGGATGGTACTGAGCGTAATTCCGGTTATCCCGCCCGATTTGCGCCCGCTGGTGCCCCTGGATGGTGGTCGCTTTGCTACGTCGGACTTGAACGACCTGTATCGTCGCGTAATCATCCGTAACAACCGCCTGAAGCGTCTGATTGAGATTAAGGCTCCGGATGTGATTCTGCGCAACGAGAAGCGTATGTTGCAGGAGGCTGTCGATTCGCTCTTGGATAACTCGCGTAAGAGCAATGCCGTGAAGAACGAGTCGAACCGTCCGCTCAAATCGCTCTCGGACTCGCTGAAGGGTAAGCAGGGTCGCTTCCGTCAGAACTTGTTGGGTAAGCGTGTTGACTACTCGGCCCGTTCGGTTATCGTCGTCGGCCCCGAGCTGAAGATGCACGAGATGGGTATTCCGAAGGATATGGCGGCCGAGCTGTATAAGCCGTTCATCATCCGCAAGCTCATCGAGCGTGGTATCGTGAAGACGGTGAAGTCGGCCAAGAAGATCATCGACCGCAAGGATCCCGTTATCTGGGGCATTTTGGAGAATGTCATCAAGGGTCACCCCGTGTTGATGAACCGTGCCCCGACGCTGCACCGTCTGGGTATTCAGGCCTTCCAGCCGAAACTCATCGAGGGTAAGGCAATGCAGCTGCACCCGCTGGCATGTACGGCCTTCAACGCCGACTTCGACGGTG
>JAGAPT010000058.1 GCA_017623115.1 Alistipes sp. | reverse complement strand
TCTGGGGGGCGTGTTGTCGCTGGTTCGAATCCAGTCATCCCGACAAAGTTGAGCGCAAAGCCTTCGATCGAAAGATCGGAGGCTTTGTTGTTTTCTCGCTCGCCGTGCTTGCACAAGGCGAAGCGGGGAAACAACAACGATTCACTTGTGAATGGTGCTATAGTTTTGCCAGGAAGCGATTGCGGTCGACGATGAATCGCACATGTACCCCCTCGCCGATGATGCCTTGCTCGTCGGAGGCCCCCACCGTGAAACTGAGTTTGCGCCCCTCGACGGCTGTCAATACGGCCGTAGCAGTAATCGTGGCACCCAGCTTCGAGGGTTTGATGTGCGAGCAGTTCATCTCCGAGCCGACCGTCGTAGCCCCTTCGGGCAGGTGCGCAGCCACGGCCTGCATCGCGGCATTTTCCATCAGAGCAACCATGGCAGGGGTGGCAAAAACGGCCAAATCGCCCGAGCCCATCGCCTGGGCGGTATTGTGAGCCTCGACGGTGGTGCGGGAGGTCGCTGTCAATCCTTTTTCCAACATAATTTTCGACTGTTTTTTGCGTTTAATTCGTATCTTTGCGGTAAAGGTAACAAAAAAATGCGAAAATGGCTGCTCATCCTGCTTTTTGTCGGATGCGTGGTGCCGGAATTGCAGGCACAGCGCATTCGGGGCGTGATGCGTCAAGAGTGGGTGGTGGAGAACGGCGACTCGATTCCCGAGGTGGAGATTATGCCGGTCTACGTCTTCAATCGGCCGATTGATTTGCGCCGTTATCGACGGATGGTCGATGCGGTGAAGAAGGTCTACCCCTTGGCACAGATTGCCAAGGCCAAGATGCGCGAGATGGAGGGGGAGCTGCTGACGCTCGATAAAAAGGAGCAGCGAGCCTATATCAAAAAGTGTTACAAGGAGATTCTCGACGAATATACCCCCGTGGCCAAGCGCATGACCCGCACGCAGGGCAAAGTCTTCATTAAACTCATCGACCGCGAAACGGACTACACGGCCTACGAACTCATCAAGGAGTTCCGAGGGGGCTTTGTGGCCGGATTTTGGCAGGGCATCGGTCGTATCTTCGGACACAACCTCAAAGTCGAATACGACCGGGAGAATGTCGATAAAGTGCTGGAACAGATTGTCGTCTATTACGAGGCCGGATTGTTGTAAGTTCGGTCAAAAAGTCGTATCTTCGCGCCAAATTTACTACACAAGCGATTATGTTTGAAAACTTAACCGATAAACTCGAACGCTCATTCAAAATCTTGAAGGGCGAGGGTCGCATCACCGAAATCAATGTTGCCGAGACCCTGAAAGAGATTCGTCGTGCGTTGATTGATGCCGACGTGAACTACAAGGTGGCCAAGACCTTCACCGATACGGTCAAGCAGAAGGCGATGGGACAGCAGGTGCTGACGGCCGTCAAGCCGGGTCAGATGATGACCAAGATTGTCCGTGACGAATTGGCGCAGTTGATGGGTGGCACGGCTACCGACATCAAGTTGGAGGGTACGCCGGCCGTTATCCTCATTGCCGGTTTGCAAGGTTCGGGTAAGACGACCTTCTCGGGTAAGCTGGCGCAGCTGCTCAAATCGAAGAAGGGACGTCAGGTGTTGCTCGTTGCCGGTGACGTCTATCGTCCGGCCGCCATCGATCAGTTGAAGATTTTGGGGCAGCAGGTGGGTGTCGAGGTCTATACCGAGGAGGGGAATATGAATCCCGTTCAGATTGCCGAGAACGCCATTCAGTATGCCCGCCAGAAGAGTTATAACGTCGTGATTGTCGATACGGCAGGTCGTCTGGCCGTCGATGAGGCGATGATGCAGGAGATTACGGCTATCAAGGCAGCTGTGAAACCCTCGGAGACCCTCTTCGTGGTCGACTCGATGACCGGTCAGGATGCTGTGAATACAGCCAAGGAGTTCAACGACCGCCTCGATTTCGATGGCGTGGTGCTCACGAAGCTCGATGGTGATACGCGTGGTGGTGCAGCCATCTCGATTCGTTCGGTGGTCGACAAACCGCTCAAATTCATCTCGAGCGGCGAGAAGATGGATGCTTTGCAGGTCTTCCACCCCGAGCGTATGGCCGACCGCATCTTGGGCATGGGCGATGTCATTTCACTGGTGGAGCGTGCCCAGGAGCAGTTCGATGAGGAGCAGGCCCGCAAATTGAAGAAGAAGCTGGTCAAGAACCAATTCAATTTCAACGACTTCATCCAGCAGATTCAGCAAATCAAGAAGATGGGTAATCTGAAGGATTTGGCTTCGATGTTGCCGGGCATGGGCAAGATGTTGAAGAATGTCGATATTCCGGATGACGCCTTCAAGCAGGTCGAGGCCATCATCGGCTCGATGACCCCCGAGGAGCGTGAAAAGCCGGAGATTATCAACGCCAAGCGTCGTGAGCGCATTGCCAAGGGCTCGGGTACGACGATGGCCGACGTGAACCGCCTCATGAAGCAGTTTGAGGATACACGCAAGATGATGAAGATGGTGGCCGGCGGCAATATGAAGATGCCCAAGATGCCGGGTGGCATGGGCGGCTTCCGCCGTTAATTGTTTCGTAGACCGAGTAACCCAACCGAGGCTGTGGCAACGGATGCCGTAAGCCTTGCAAAACAAGCAGCAGCAGGATGGCCAATCAACACAAATCAGGCTTTGTAAATATCATCGGTAATCCGAATGTCGGCAAATCGACGCTGATGAATCAATTGGTGGGCGAGAAGCTCTCGATTATTACCTCCAAGGCGCAGACGACACGCCATCGTATCATGGGTGTTGTCTCGGGCGATGATTTCCAGATTGTCTACTCCGACACGCCGGGTATCCTGAAACCGAACTACAAGTTGCAGGAGAAGATGATGAAGTTTGTCACGGGTGCTTTGACCGATGCCGATATCATCCTCTTTGTGACGGATACGGTTGAGGAGAGTGACCGTGCGGCCGAGATTCTGGCACGACTCAAGCAGACCTCGATTCCGGTGATTGTCGTGATTAACAAAATCGACCTCACGACCCCCGAGGCACTCGAAAAGTTGGTCGAGAAGTGGCATGCCGAACTGCCCGAGGCACGCATCGTGCCCGCCTCGGCCAAGGAGGGATTCAACACCGACGGACTCTTCCGCACAATCATTGAATTGCTGCCCGAAGGGCCGGCCTACTATCCGAAGGATACGCTGACGGACAAGACGCTTCGTTTCTTCGCCTCGGAGATTATCCGTGAGAAGATGTTGCGTTTCTACGATAAGGAGATTCCCTATTCGTGTGAGATTGCCATTGACACCTATAAGGAGGAGCCGACCATCGACCGCATTGCGGCGACGATTTATGTTTCGCGCGACTCGCAGAAGGGCATCGTCATCGGCCACAAGGGCGAGCGTCTGAAGCGTGTCGGACAGGCTGCTCGTGAAGATATCGAGGCCTTTCTCGGCAAGAAGGTCTTCTTGCAACTCTTTGTCAAGGTCAACGACGACTGGCGCAACAACGAACGTGAGTTGCGTCGCTTTGGCTACGAACTCGAATAATAATTGACGCACCGGGTGCGTTTGAATAGCGCTTATGCGAACGCTTCGCCTCATATTACTGACCCTGTTCTTGCTCGGCACAACAGCCGTGCAGGCGCAATACAACCGGGATTACTTCTTCTGGGTGGGTCGTCAGTGCATGATGGATAACGACTATCAGGAGGCGATTCGCACGCTCAACACCCTGCTACGCTTCGATGAGGAGGCTTTCGAGGGGTATTTCCTGCGCGGTATTGCCAAATATAACCTCGATGACCTGCTGGGTGCCGAGGCCGATTTCTCGACCGCCATTCGCCTCAATCCGGTCTATACGCAGGCCTATACCTACCGCGCCATTACCCGCTCACGGTTGGGCAACTACGACGATGCTTTGCAGGATTTCCGCGAGGCCATCGAATTGCGCCCCGACCTCCCGGGACCCTATTATAGTCGTGGCGTAACACGTCTGCTGAACCAGCAATTCGAGGAGGCTATCACCGACTTCGATAAATTTATCCGCCAAGAGACCAAAGTGGCCGATGCCTACATCTGCCGTGGTTTGAGCTACCTCCATCTGAAAGATACGGTACGGGCCTACGAGAACTACGACACGGCCATCAAAACCAACCGCGAAAGTCCCAACGGCTATAACCGCCGTGGTACGCTCTACATGCAGCAACGCCGTTTTGGCGATGCCGAGGCCGATTTCAACAAGGCCATTTCGTGCGATTCGACCTACCTGCTCTCCTATTTCAACCGAGCATTGGTCTACTCGGATACGAATCGCCCGCTGGCGGCTCTGGATGATTTCGATAAGGTCATCCAGCTCGATTCGACCAACTCGCTGACCTACTTCAACCGCGCCATGTTGCGCAGCCAGATTGGCGATTACAATCGTGCGCTGGAGGATTACAATAAAGTGGCACTCTACTCGCCCAACAACGTGTTGGTTTATTATAACCGCGCCGGCGTCTATGCCCAGCTGGGTGAGATCGAGAAGGCCGTAGCCGACTACACCTCGGCCATCGACCTCTATCCCGATTTTGCCAATGCCTATATCTATCGAGGCCGCCTGCGTGCCTTGTTGCGCGATGCGAAGGGTGCACGCAGTGACCGTGATACGGCCCAGAAGAAGATTGCCGCCTACCGTGAACGGTTGAGCGACAGCACCTACTCGATTTATGCCGATACGACCCAACACTTCGACCGCCTGCTCTCGTTCGACAGCAAATTTGCCGGAAGTGCCTTTGAGCGTATCACGGGTGGTCATGGTACGGGGCGTGACGAGATGCGTCTGTTGCCGCTCTTCAAATTTACGCTGATGCAACCCGATACGACGCTGCGTGTCGAGCACTATAACCCCAAGCGATTGGCCGATTTCTACAAGCGGATAGCCAATCCGGGTATGGTGCTTTCGTGGCGTGATTCGTCGCTGCCGGCCGATTCGCTGGTGGCACGGGATAAGGCGGTTGCCGAGACCCTGAAGCAGCAGGTCGATCCCTCGTGGCTGACCCTTTTCGAACGTGGTATCACCCAATCGCTCATCAAGCAATACACCAATTCGGTCAACACCTATACGGAGGCGATCAAGATCAACCCCTCGAATCCGTTCCTCTACCTGAACCGTTCGACTACCCGGGCCGAGATGATAGACTTCATCTCGTCGATTGACAATTCGTACCAACGGATTACGATTGATTCGGATCCGGCCAACCGCCTGCACAATAACTCGAAACGCACGTATAGCTACGATGAGGCGGTGGCTGACCTGAATAAGGTGCTCAAACTCTTCCCCGACTTTGCTTATGCCTACTACAATCGTGCAAATCTGAATGCCTTGTCGGGCGATCTGCCGGCAGCCTTTGAGGATTATACGAAGGCTATCGAGCAACACCCCCACTTTGCCGAGGCATACTACAACCGAGGAGTGATACAAATCTTTATGAAGGATACCCGCAAGGGGTGTCTCGACATCTCGAAGGCCGGCGAGCTGGGTATCGAAGAGGCCTACGAGGTGCTGAAACGCTACGCAAATACAGAGTAAAGGAAAGAGGAGAGAGGAGAGAGGAAAGAGCAAAGATGAGAACCTGTTTTGGGCGTCCTCGCAAAACTCCCAAAATTCCCAAAATTCTCAAACCTCCCAACCCACCCAAAGAAACACACAAAAACTTAAATAATTATGACACAAACTGTTACACAAAAAATGAACGACAAATGGTATTTGCGCTGGGGAGCTCTCATCCTGATTGCCTCGATGATGTTCTTCGCCTATATGTTTGTCGATGTGATGTCGCCGCTCAAGTCGCTCATCGAGTCGTCGCGCGGTTGGGACAGTCAGACCTTCGGTACCTACGCCGCTTCGGAGTATTTTCTGAATGTCTTTGTCTTCTTCCTCATCTTTGCGGGTATCATCCTCGATAAGATGGGTATCCGCTTCACGGGCCTGCTGTCGGCTTCGCTGATGGTGCTGGGTGCTGCGATTAAGTATTACGCCATTTCGGATAGTTTCATGGGTACCGGCTTGGAGGCTTGGCTTGGCTCGTGGTGGACCGCCTTCCCGGCCAGCGCGAAGCTCGCTTCGTTTGGCTTCATGATTTTCGGTTGTGGTTGCGAAATGGCCGGTACGACCGTATCGAAGGCCATCGCCAAGTGGTTCCAGGGCAAGGAGATGGCCCTCGCAATGGGTATGGAGATGGCCATTGCCCGTCTGGGTGTCTTTGCTGTGATGTGGCTCGCTCCGATGATCTCGAACAAGTTCGACCAGTCGGTCGTAGCCCCCGTAGCCTTCTGCACCGTGCTGCTGATCATTGGTCTGCTGAACTACACGATCTTCGTGCTCATGGACCAGAAGTTCGACAAGCAACTCAAGGCTGAAGGCTCGGCCGAGGAGCAGTCGTCGGAGGAGGAGTTCCAGCTCAAAGACCTCGGCAAAATCTTCTCGAGCAAGATGTTCTGGCTGGTGGCTCTGCTGTGCGTGCTCTACTATTCGGCCATCTTCCCCTTCCAGCGTTATGCACCGAACTTCCTGGAGGTGACGCTTGGTATCGACGCCGAGTCGGCCTCGCGTCTGTTCAGCTGTTTCCCGATTTTGGCTATGTGTCTCACGCCGGCCCTCGGTGCACTGCTCGATTTCAAGGGTAAGGGTGCTACGATGCTGATGGTGGGTGCTGTCATCATGATTGCGTGCCACCTCTCGTTCGCCTTCCTGCTGCCGATGTTCCCCTCGAAGGTGCTGGCGCTGCTGCTCGTGGTGACGCTTGGTGTCTCGTTCTCGCTGGTGCCTGCTGCCCTGTGGCCTTCGGTGCCGAAGATTATCGACGAGAAGATTCTTGGTTCGGCCTACTGCGTGATTTTCTGGATTCAGAACATCGGCCTCTGCCTGGTGCCGCTGCTCATTGGTACGGTGCTCGATAAGACGGGTGGCTATGTGGCGCCGATGGTTATCTTCTCCTCGTTTGGCGTCTTGGCCTTCATCATGAGCTTCTACCTGAAGATTGAGGATAAGAAGAAGGGCTATGGCCTTGAAGAACCGAACATCAAAAAGTAACATACGTCTAAACCGTTAGACACAGAAACAAGGGCTGTCCTTTCGAGGACAGCCCTTGTTTCTGTGTTGATTGGTTTATTAGCGATACTCGCAACCGCGCAGGAAGACCCGACGAATGAGGGGGGTTGAGTAGGCGTAGGTGAAGAATTCGGGTGAGGAGAGGGGGCGTGTGAGGAAGAAGTTCGCCACCTTACCCACCGTAATCGAACCAAAATCGTGGCTCAACCCCATGGCTGCAGCGCCGTTGAGGGTTGCGGCATGCAGTGCCTCGGTCGGGGTCATCCGCATCTGGGTGGCAGCCAATGCCATCACCATCCGCATGTTGCCCGAGGGCGAGGAGCCCGGATTGTAGTCCGAGGCCAGCGCAACGGCCAATCCCGCCTCGATCATCGCCCGTGCCGGCGGATAACTCATGCCGAGGAAGAAGGCGGCTCCGGGCAGCATCGTGGGCATCGTCTCCGAGGCCTGCAATGCCTCGATTTCCGCCTCACCCATGCGTTCGAGGTGGTCGACCGAGAGGGCATGCTCCTCGACACCGAGTTGCACGCCACCCGAGATAGCCAATTCATTGGCATGTATCTTGGCCCGTAGCCCCAACTCGGCACCACGACGCATGATGCGACGCGTCTCCTCGATGGTAAAGAAGCCCTGGTCGCAGAAGACATCGACAAAGTCGGCCAGCCCCTCACGAGCCACGGCCGGCAGCATCTCCTCGCAAACCAAATGAACATAGTCGCTCTGGCGACCAATGTAGTCCCGAGCCACGGCATGGGCTCCGAGGAAGGTGGCGCGAATCTCCACGGGGGTGGTTTCGCGCAGCCGGCGAATCACGCGCAACATCTTCAACTCATCCGCGGTCGAAAGGCCATAGCCACTCTTGATTTCGAGCAGACCCGTACCCATGCGTATCACCTCATCGACGCGCTCCAAAGCCTGCTGATAGAGCTCCTCCTCGGAGCAGGCATGCAGGCGGTCGGCCGAGTTGAGGATGCCGCCACCGCGGCGGGCAATCTCCTCGTAACTTAAGCCGTGAATCTTATCCAGAAACTCCTGCTCACGGCTGCCGGCATAGACCAGATGGGTGTGCGAGTCGCAGAACGACGGAAAGAGGGTACCCCCCTCGGCATCCACCACCGTGTCAAAGTGCGCCTCGTCGGGCATCTCGGACATAGGGCCAAAGGCGGTAATGCGACCCTCGTCGGTCGCGAGATAGGCGTTGTCGAGACGGTCGAGTAGATCCATCTCGGCTCCCGAGCGACGCAGACGCCCCATGTGCTCGATGCCGACGATGGTTCCGATATGTTTCAGTAGCAGGCTCATGGTTCGTTGCGCAGGAATTGAATCGAGGATTCGATGTGTGGGTACATCACCTCATCGTTATCGATGAAGGGAACCTGTTGGCGATAGCGTGCAACCATCGTCTCGTTAGCCGGTGAGGAGCAGAGCGGACGACGGAACTCGAGAGCTTGGGCTGCGTTGAAGAGCTCGATGGCCAAGACACGCTCGACATTGAGTACCACACGTGCCAATTTGGTGGCGGCATTCGAGCCCATGCTGACATGATCCTCCTGCCCCTGTGACGAAGGAATCGAGTCGACCGAAGCGGGCATACAGAGTCCTTTGGTTTGGCTCACAATCGAGGCTGCGGTGTATTGGGGAATCATAAAACCGCTATTCAGACCCGGTTTGGCAACCAGGAAGTGGGGTAGGTTGCGTTGTCCCGAAATCAGGCGGTAGACTCTTCGTTCGGAGATGTTCCCCAACTCGGCCAGGGCGATGGCCAGGTAATCCATCGCCAAAGCGATGGGTTGTCCGTGGAAGTTGCCGGCCGAGACGATGACATCCTCATCGGGGAAGATGGTCGGGTTGTCCGTTACGCTGTTAATCTCGGCCTCGAGCACCGTAGCCACATAGGCAATCGTATCCTTCGTGGCACCATGCACCTGCGGGATGCAACGGAATGAATAGGGGTCTTGGACATGCTGCTTGGGCTGTGCGATGAGCTGGCTTCCTTCGAGCAGTTGACGAATCGTGCGTGCCGTTTCGAGTTGGCCACGATGGCCACGCACGAAGTGTACCTCGTCGGAGAAGGGCTCGATACGCCCATCATAGGCATCGAGCGAGAGAGCTCCGATGCGGTCGGCCCAGCGACTCAAATCCTGCGCTTTGAGGAGCGACCAGACCCCATAGGCACTCATAAATTGTGTGCCGTTCAGGAGTGCCAATCCCTCCTTCGATTGCAGTTCGATGGGCGACCATCCCATCTCGGTCAGCACCTCGGCAGCAGGGCGAATCTCGCCCTTCCACTCTACCTCACCCAATCCGAGGAGTGGCAACGAGAGGTGCGCCAAGGGAGCCAAATCACCCGAAGCACCGAGGGAGCCCTGCTGGTAGACAACGGGCAGGATGTCGTGGTTGTAGAGGTCAATCAGTCGCTCGACCGTGCAGAGTTGTACGCCCGAGTGGCCATACGACAACGATTGCACCTTGAGCAGGAGCATGAGGTGAACAATCTCGTTCGGCACGCGCTCGCCCGTGCCGCAGGCGTGCGACATGACCAGGTTTTTCTGTAACTGTGAGAGTTGGTCGCGATCCACCGAGATGTTGCAGAGCGACCCAAAGCCGGTTGTGATGCCGTAGATGGGTTGTTCTTGATTTGCCATCTTGCGGTCGAGGTACTCACGACAATGTATGATGCGTCGACGGGCATCCTCACTGAGGGCAATCGGCGTATGGGATTCAATCAGGGTTCGGAGGTGCTCCAGGGAGAGGTGCTCCGCCGAAATATGGTGATGGTCCATAAGATGATAGGTGTGTTTAGTAGTGTGGTTTAGGTTGTTATTCCGTAGCAAGGGCTGCGCGAATCAGCTCCTCATCGGCCATGTTGGGGAGCGTGACGCGCAATCCGGGTGTGCGCTCCATCTCCCGACGAATGGCATCTACAGCCCCTTCGTTTCGGGCCCATGAGCGGCGGGCAATGCCGTTGTTGACGTCCCACAGCAACATCTGACGCAGACGTCGGTCGGCCTCCTCGGTGCCGTCGATGACCATGCCGAAGCCGCCATTGATGACCTCCCCCCAGCCGACACCGCCTCCGTTGTGAATCGAAACCCAGGTAGCCCCGCGGAAGGCGTCGCCGATGACATTCTGGATAGCCATATCGGCCGTGCGATTCGAGCCGTCGTAGATGTTTGAGGTCTCGCGATAGGGCGAGTCGGTACCCGATACATCGTGGTGGTCGCGTCCCAGGACAATGGGGGCCGAGATGCGCCCCTCGCGGATGGCTTGGTTGAAGGCTGCGGCAATGCGGGTGCGCCCCTCGCAATCGGCATAGAGGATGCGGGCCTGCGAACCGACGACAAGGCGGTTTTTCCCTGCCTCACGAATCCAGTGGATGTTGTCGTCGAGCTGTCCGCAGATATCGGCCGGAGCCGTCTTGCGAATCTCCTCCAATACCTCGGCAGCGATACGGTCGGTCTCGGCCAAATCTTCGGCTTTGCCCGAGGTGCAGACCCAACGGAAGGGGCCAAAGCCGTAGTCGAAGAACATCGGACCCATGATATCCTGCACGTAGGAGGGGTAGCGGAATCCGCCTCGCTCCTTGTCCATCACCTCGGCGCCGGCACGGGATGATTCGAGCAGGAAGGCATTGCCATAGTCGAAGAAGTACATGCCTCGGGCTGCCAATCGGTTGATGGCGGCGACCTGACGGCGTAGCGAGGCCTGCACACACTCACGGAAACGTACCGGTTCCTCGGCCATCATGCGGTTCGAGGCTTCGTAACTCAATCCTACGGGGTAGTAACCTCCGGCCCATGGGTTGTGTAGCGAGGTTTGGTCCGAGCCCAGATCGACCCGAATATCCTCCTCGGCGAGTCGCTCCCAGAGGTCGACGACATTGCCTACATAGGCCATCGAAACCACCTCCTTGGCTGCTACCGCCTGACGGATGCGCGGAATGAGTCGGTCGAGGTCGTCGTGCAACTCATCGACCCACCCCTGCTCGTAGCGTTTCTCGGCCGCCTTGGGGTTGATTTCGGCTACGACACTTACCACCTGCGAGATGTTACCCGCTTTGGGTTGTGCGCCCGACATGCCTCCCAGACCCGACGAGACAAAGAGCATGCCTCGGGCATCCTGCTGTCCCTCGGCGAAGCGTTTGCGGGCGGCATTCATCACCGTGATGGTGGTGCCGTGAACGATGCCCTGCGGGCCTATATACATATAGGAGCCGGCCGTCATCTGCCCATATTGCGAGACGCCGAGGGCATTCATGCGCTCCCAATCGTCGGGTTTCGAGTAGTTGGGAATCACCATGCCGTTGGTGACCACCACACGGGGGGCATCACGATGCGAGGGGAAGAGCCCCAGCGGATGTCCCGAATACATGACGAGCGTCTGCTCGTCGGTCATCTCCGAGAGGTATTGCATCGTCAGGCGATATTGCGCCCAATTCTGGAAGACGGCACCATTCCCACCATAGGTAATCAGTTCATGGGGATGCTGGGCAACCGCCTTATCCAGATTATTCTGAATCATGAGCATGATGGCAGCCGCCTGGCGCGAGCGAGCCGGATACTCCTCGATGGGGCGTGCCTTCATCTCATAGTTGGGGCGCAGGCGATACATATAGATGCGGCCATAGCGACGTAACTCCTCGGCAAACTCACGGGCCAATTTGGCGTGGTGCTTCTCGGGGAAGTAGCGCAGGGCGTTTTTCAGTGCCAAGACACGCTCCTCGGCCGAGAGTATCTCCTTGCGTTTCGGGGCGTGGTTAATCTGCTTGTCGTAGGGTTTGGCGGCAGGCAGTATGTCGGGAATGCCGGCACGGATGTCGGCTTGAAACTCTTGCAGGGTCATGGTTATCCGATTTTCTGTTCTACCAAGTGAAGAATCTCCTGTTCGATGCGGCATGCCTCTTCGGCGATGCGGTCAGCCTCGGCTGTCAGGCGGTCTGCCGTGGTACGGTCTTTCAGACCGGCGGCATTGATGCGTACATTCAGGCGAGCACCGAGCACAGCACTCCGTGCGGCCAATGCGCCCACACCGGCATCCGATACCGAGTTCGGGTTGCCCTCCTCGGCCATGGCACATACGAGCGGGAAGACCCGCAGGGCGCACTGCATCGTGCGGAGCGGCACCTCGGTAGCATAGCGAGTGGCCTCCTCCAACGCCTCCCGACGAGCCGCCTTCTCCTCCTCGGTGGTCTTGGGCATGGCAAAGACCGCCATGATGCGGTTGAAGGCCGCCGTGTCCTCGTCGACCAGGTGCAGCAACTCCTGCATCAGGTGTTGTCCCTCTTCGGCATAGTCGGAGAACTCCTTCCAACGCTCATCCCAGCCCGCCTTGTGCGCCGAGAGGTTGGCCACCATCGTGCCCAGAGCAGCACCCAGCGCACCGAGATAGGCCGAAATCGACCCACCTCCCGGGGCCGGGGATTCGCTGGCTGTCTCCTCGGCAAAACCTTGCACCGTCAGGTCAACCAGACGATTTTTCGGCTGCTCACCTTCGAGCAGGTACTCGATAACCTTCTGCTTGGGGTCGAAGGGGCGCAGGTCGTCAAGCCCCATTGATTTGATGGCGATACGGACAATCTCCTCCTCGGTGATGCCCGTCGAGCGATGCTGCTTGTGCAGGAAGTGTCGACCCGCCTCGATGAGGGCACGCTTCGGTACCAAGCCGACAATCTCGGTTCCCGTAACGCGCACGCCACGTGCCTCGGCTGCACGACACACCTCATCGAAGGCCGTGTGAAGCGAGGTGATGGCGATGTTCGTCAGGTTCATCGAGACCTGAGCAATGCCATACTCCTCGATGTACCAGCCAATGGCCTTCGTGGCTTTGAGGGTGCCGGGGAGCATCACGGGGTTGCCCTCGGCATCCTTGACCACCTTTCCTACGATGGGATTTCCTTCACGCATCGGGCGACCCTTCTCGCGCACATCAAAAGCGATGGCATTGGCACGGCGGGTCGAGGTAGTGTTGAGGTTGAAGTTGACGGCAATCAGGAAATCGCGAGCACCGACAACCGTGGCACCCGCACGGGCAATACGCTCGTCGAAGGGACGTGCGCCAAAGTCGGGAGCCTTCTCCGGTATGGCGAGCTTCTCGGGTAGTGCCTCATACTCGCCGGCTCGGCAGACGGCCAGGTTACGACGAGCCTCGGTGAAGGCTGCCGCTTCGTAACAGTAGGTCGGGATATCCAATTCGGTAGCGATGCGCTCGGCTAACGCACGTGCCAGGGCAGCGCACTCCTCGAGCGTGATGCCGGCGATGGGAATGAGGGGCAGGACATCGGTTGCACCGATGCGGGGATGAGCCCCCTTGTGCCGGCGCATGTCGATCAGTTCGGCCGCACGCTTTACCCCCTGAAAGGCAGCCTCAACGACGGCCTCGGGCTCGCCAACAAAGGTTACGACCGTGCGGTTGGTCGCTTCGCCCGGGTCAACATCGAGCAGGCGCACATCTGCTGCTGCCTCGATGGCGTCGGTAATCTGTTTGATAATCGTTTTATCGCGTCCCTCGCTGAAATTGGGGACACATTCAATCAATCGTTTGGACATATAGAACGATATTTATTACACATGAAAAACAGAGCCTGTTCGTGGCAGGCTCTGTCGATGGATGACGAAATTAGAATTTACGCACGGCGCGTACCAGGAATTTGGTGTATTTGGCCACGTCTGTAATGACAAACGGAGGCTCAAGACCCATGTGCGACATCATCGGGAACTTCTCGTCGAACTCGGTCGAGGAGTGGTAGTAGCATTTGCCGTCGATGCGCTCGCCACCATTCACCTTCAGATTGTCGTTGAAGCGCATGCGCGATTGACGATCGTTGCGGGCACGTGAGCCGCCATTGTATTGGTTGCCGATGGTCAGCACCTCGTCAATCGAGGGCAGATACCAACCTTCGCCCTTCTCTTTGCACCATTTGAAGGCGGGGAAATGGTCCCACGTGAGGTTGTGCTCGGCGATGTAACGCTCGATGGCCTTCATGTTGTTTTCGCCATTGGTGCGATCCTCGGCTCCCACCTTGCAGAGCTCCTCTTTGCGGAACGTGCTCCATTCAATCATTACCTCGTCCAGCGACATCAGCAAGCCGTGGGTGCGCTCCTCGTTGAGTGCTACGACAATGCCGCGGATGCCATTTTGGTCGTAGTATTGACCGATGCTGTAACGGGTGATTTCATATTGTACGGGGGCATAGTAGGTTTGTTGCGGCGCGGGTGCCGGAGCCGGTTGTGCTACAGGTGCTGGCTGGGGTGCCGGAGTCGGTGTCGGTTGTGCTGCAGGTGCGGGCTGGGGAGCAGGTGCAGCCGCTTGTGCCACTGCCGGAGCGGCCGTGCGGTTATAGGACTCGATGAATCCGTCCGAATAACGAATATAGCAAACCTCGGCCGTGGGCAATACATAGGTAGGGCCGTCAGGGCGGGCAAAGCGTTTATAGCGAATGGTCTCGGTGGAGATTTCGGCCACACGGGCCTCGATGCGCGTGCTGTCAATCTTGACAATTAAATCCTGCGCCATAGCGGTAAGACCCGTTACGAGGGCCGTCGCCAGCAAAAGAGCTCTTTTCATCATCCTATTTCAATTGAGTTTGGTTCTATTTGGTAAAGATAGCGATTTTATTTCAAACATTCTTGTTATCTTTGCAAAGAAATTAAACAAAAAGCGATTTTTATGGGATTTTTCGATATTTTTAAGAAGAAATCGACCAATGTGGAGCCCGAGGAAAGTGCGGTAGCCTCTGTGGCATCGGTCGAAGAGCAACGTGCCGAGCAGGAGGAGTTGCAAGCCGGCTTGGAGAAGACCAAGGCGGGTTTCTTCTCGAAGTTGGCGCGTGCCGTAGCAGGTCGTTCGACGGTCGATGCGGATGTGTTGGATGATCTGGAGGAGGTGCTCATCACGTCGGATGTCGGTGTCGAGACGACGGTGAAGATTATCGAGCGCATCGAGCAGCGTGTGGCACGTGACAAATACATGAACACCTCTGAATTGCAGCAGATTCTGCGCGATGAGATTGTCTCGCTGATGGATGAGGCACATGCTACGGAGGGTAATTTCGGCCTCGATGCCAAGGAGGGTGAACCTTATGTGGTGATGGTTGTGGGCGTGAATGGTGCCGGCAAGACGACCACCATTGGTAAGTTGGCTGCCCAACTGAAAAAGGCGGGTAAGAAGGTGTGGATTGGTGCTGCCGATACGTTCCGTGCTGCAGCCATCGACCAATTGCAGGTGTGGGCCGACCGTGCCGGTGCGACGATGATTCGTCAGGAGATGGGTTCGGACCCTGCATCGGTAGCCTTCGATACGTTGCAGTCGGCCAAAGCCAATGGGGCAGATGTGGTATTGATCGACACGGCAGGTCGTTTGCACAACAAAATCGGCTTGATGAACGAGTTGACGAAGATCCGCAACGTGATGGGCAAGGTGATTCCCGATGCACCGCACGAAGTGATGCTCGTGCTGGATGGCTCGACGGGTCAGAATGCCTTCGAGCAGGCGCGTCAGTTTACGCAGGCGACGCAGGTAACCTCGTTGGCGATCACGAAACTCGATGGCACGGCCAAGGGTGGTGTGGTCATCGGCATCAGCGACCAATTCCATATTCCGGTGCGCTACATCGGCATCGGCGAAGGGGTTGACCAACTGCGCATCTTCGATCGTCGTGACTTTATCAATGCACTCTTTGGCGATGAAAAAAATTAACGTCATCACGCTCGGCTGCTCGAAGAATACGGTCGACTCGGAGCACTTGATGGCTCGTTTGGCAGCTGCCGGCTATGAGATAGCCGTTGACAGCGACCGCACGGATGCCAAGACGGTCGTTATCAACACCTGTGGCTTTATCGGTGATGCCAAACAGGAGTCGGTGGAGATGATTCTGCGGGCTGCTGCGGCCAAGCAGGCCGGAAAAATCGACCGCTTGTTTGTCATCGGGTGCCTCTCGGAGCGATATGCCGAGGAGCTGCGCACGGAGATTCCCGAGGTCGACGACTACTTTGGTGCCCGCACCTGGGATGGGATTATTGCCGCCTTGGAGGCTGATGCCGACCCGGCGTTGGCTACCGAACGTTACCTGACCACTCCCAAGCACTACGCCTACCTGAAGATTTCGGAGGGTTGCAACTGGATGTGCGGCTATTGTGCCATTCCGCTGATTCGTGGCCGTCATGTCTCGGTACCGATGGAGGAGGTCGAGGCCGAGGCGCGCCATTTGGCCGCAAAGGGGGTGAAGGAGCTGATGGTGATCGCCCAGGATACGACCTATTACGGCATTGACTTGTACGGTAAACGCATGCTGGCCGAGTTGTTGCGTCGGCTGTGTCGCATCGAGGGCATCGAGTGGATTCGCCTCCATTACGCCTATCCGGCAGCCTTCCCCGAGGATGTCATCGAGGTGATGGCTTCGGAACCGAAAATCTGCAAATACCTCGATATTCCCTTCCAGCATATCTCCGACAATCAGCTCAAAGCGATGTTGCGTCGCCACACGAAGGCCGAGGCCATGGCGTTGATTCGTAGACTGCGGAGCGCAATTCCCGATTTGGCTCTCCGCACCACCTTGCTGGTGGGTTATCCGGGGGAGACAGAGGCCGATTTCGAGGAGTTGTGCGACTTTGTGCGTGAGGTGCGGTTCGAGCGGTTGGGGGTCTTTGCCTACTCCGAGGAGGAGGGAACGCACTCGGCCGAGAAGCTGACTGATGATGTCCCCGAGGAGGTGAAGGAGGAGCGTGTCGAGCGCATCATGCGCCTGCAGCAAACCATCGCCTCGCAACTCAATGCCGAGCGTGTGGGGCGTCGTGAGCGGGTGATTGTCGACCGCCGCCAAGGTGATTTCTATGTGGCTCGTTCCGAGTATGACTCGCCCGAGGTCGACCAGGAGATTTTAATTCCGGCCGACCGGAAACGCCTTTTCAAGGGTCGTTTCTACGATGTAATCATCACGGCAGCAGAGGAGTACGACCTCTATGGTGAGGTGTGCCACATGTAAATAAACAGACAAAGGGAAACCCTGCATCAAAATATATTTGGTGGTTTCCCGTTTTTTTTCTACCTTTGAATGGGTAAAAATTGTTCCCTGAAAGTTATGGCAGCGAATCGTGTGATAAACAACCTCGAAGAGCGTGTGCGCCAACTCATGGAGGCACATGGTCGTTTGGCGACTTTAGCCGAGGAGTTGAAGCAGGAGTGCTCGACCCTCCGTAAGACCAATCGTACGCTGGAGGAGGAGAATCGCGCGCTGCGTGAAGCGGTGGCTCGGCAAGAGCTGGCCGAGGGTCTTTCGGGGAATCACCGCAGCCGCGAGAAAGCGCGTGCACGTGTCGGCCGTCTTATGCGGGAGGTTGACAAATGTATCGCCTTGGTATCGCGTCTCGAAGATGAGACGGCTCGTGGCATGATGAAAGAAGTGTAAGGAGTAAACGAACAACTATTTTTTTTGACCACAGATGGAGAAACAGGCAATCACGTTGAAGATAGCAGGACGCAGCTATCCGCTCAACATCGACCGTGAGAAGGAGGAGGTTTACCGCCTTGCCGAGCGGGAGGTGAATGCCTATTTGGCGCAAATCAAGCAAAACAACATTAAAAATTGGGAGGAGACAGACTATCTCGCCATCGTTGCGCTCAATTTTGCCATCTCGGCTGTCAATATGCGTCGTAGCCGCGAGGTGGGCGACGAAGAGATGAAGCGTTTGGCTCACCTCGAGGAGGAGTTGGCCCGCTATTTGGACAACCAGCGCGACTAAACTCCCAAGGGTACAATACCCGAGGCGAGAGAAGGGGGGGGGTAATTGGTTTGCTGTACATGGTAGGCTGTAGCCTGTCAAATGAAAACTGATTATTGACAACCGCACAAAGGTTCTTTGGACATACCGAGAAATCTACCCGCATAGATTCCTTAATAGCTTTGCGAAACTGAACACTTTTTATATTGGGGTCAACTCGCGGCTTTTTCAAAATCAGGCCTTAACCCGCAAGGGTGTCGTCTACGGGCGACCGTTGGAAGATTGCGATGTCGGAGCCCCCACACATGACGATTTTGCAGATTCGTCAAACAAGACTAAGGAATCCTATGCGGTTTTTTTTGAAACAGATAACACTACTATATTAACTACATTTAACATTTGACATTACGACTATGAATACTGTACTTATCGCCGTAATCGCCGCTATAGCGGCTGTCGTGGTCTATGCCGTGGTGACCAACCTCATGGCCAAGACCTCGATTCGCCGTCGTCGCGAGGCCGCCCTCAAAGAGGCTGAGGCCGAAGGCGAGATGATTAAGAAAGAGAAGATGTTGCAGGCAAAGGAGCATTTCATGCAGCTCAAGAGCAATCACGACCGCCAGGTCAATGAGCGCAATCAGAAACTGCAACAGAGCGAGCAACGCGCCAAGCAGCTGGAGCAGAACCTGCAAAACCAGCAGCGTGAATTGGACAAGAAACTGCAGGAGAATGACCGCCTGAAGGAGCAGATGCAGAATCAGATGCAGGTGCTCGAGCACAAGAAGGAGGAGGTCGACCAGATGCGTCGTGAGCAAAATCAGCGTCTGGAGCAGATTTCGGGTCTGAGTTCGGAGGAGGCGAAAAACATCCTCATCGAGAACATGAAAGCCGAGGCAAAGAGTGAGGCTGCGGCCTATATCAGCGAGACCATCGAGGAGGCCAAGTTGACCGCTACGAAGGAGGCCAAGCGCATCATCGTAGCCTCGATTCAGCGTGTGGCAACCGAGACGGCCATCGAAAATGCCGTGACGGTCTTCAACATCGAGAGCGACGAGGTGAAGGGCCGCATCATCGGCCGAGAGGGTCGCAACATCCGCGCCCTGGAGGCCGCTACGGGTATTGAGATTATCGTGGACGATACGCCCGAGGCAATCATCCTCAGCGGCTTCGATCCCGTGCGTCGTGAGATCGCCCGTCTGGCACTGCACCAGCTGGTAACCGATGGTCGTATCCACCCCGCCCGCATCGAGGAGGTCGTGGCCAAGGTGAAGAAGCAAATCGAGGAGGAGATTGTCGAGGTCGGAAAGCGTACGGCCATCGACTTGGGAATCCATGGTCTGCATCCCGAGTTGATTCGCCTGATCGGTAAGATGAAATACCGCTCGTCATATGGTCAAAACCTCTTGCAGCATGCTCGTGAGACGGCCAACCTGGCCGGTATCATGGCGGCCGAGCTGGGGCTGAATCCCAAGACGGCTCGTCGTGCAGGTCTGTTGCACGATATCGGTAAGGTGCCCGATGATGAGCCCGAATTGCCGCACGCACTCATCGGTATGAAGCTCGCCGAGAAATACAAGGAGAAAGCCGAGGTGTGCAACGCCGTAGGTGCCCACCACGATGAGATGGAGATGTCGTCGCTCATCGCCCCCATCATCCAGGTCTGCGATGCCATTTCGGGTGCTCGCCCGGGTGCTCGTCGTGAGGTGGTGGAGAGCTACATCAAGCGTCTGAAGGAGATGGAGGATATCGCCCTCTCATACCCCGGTGTGGTGAAGACCTATGCCATCCAGGCCGGTCGCGAGTTGCGTGTCATTGTGGGTGCCGATAAACTTTCGGACCAGGAGTCGGAGAACTTGTCGCACGATATCGCCAAGAAGATTCAAGACGAAATGACCTATCCGGGTCAAGTCAAGATCACAGTTATTCGCGAGACGCGTGCCGTGTCGTATGCGAAGTAAGGTTTGTATTGCCGGATAGACCTAAGCAAAGGAGGATTGCTCGACAGCAGTCCTCCTTGTTATAATGTCGGGAACGAATTTAGCGGTATATATTGTCCATCGAGGTGTTCGTAACAGTAGTGGCGCAGGCCATTGGTCAGAATCAGGTAACGAGCCCCAAGAACCGAATTGTAGCGCACGGCCTGATCGAGCGTAGCACGGGTAATGGCCACCTCGGGAGCTTTGCATTCGGCGAGAAGCAAGGGGCGGGCGTGGTCGTCGACCACCACGACGTCGGCTCGTTGTGCCTGTCCGTTGAGTGAGACGGGGTACTCCTCGACAAGGCGCAGCGGGGCAGCCCCACAGCGATGGATGAGGTGGGCAACCAAATGCTGGCGCACCCACTCCTCGGGAGTCAGCACGAGCCACATTTGGCGCAGATCATCCCAGATTTGCGCCTGCCCCTCGACACGCCGTCCGCGCAGTTGAATCGGGGGAAATTGGAGTTTTGGCAGCTCGTTCATCGCTTGTATTGAAAAAAAATGTATCTTTGTCGAAAGCAAAGATACAAAACTATGCGCAGAATCCTCTTTATATGGCTTATTTTTTCCTGCTCGAACCTCCTCGCGCAGCCCTATATGCCCACCGAAAATCGTGAACTGCCACGCGGTGAGGTGATGCCGTATGCCTCGGCAGCCGATGCAGCTGCCGGTGCAGAGCACCATCGCTTTGGTGCAACCATCACCGAGTGGAGCATTAGCGGAACGACTTTCACGGCCGATTTCACCGCTCCCTTTGCGTGGACCAATCGTCAGGTGTTGGTGCGTATTGCATCGGCCTCGGCTGAGTATGCACTCTACATCAATGGCCGTCGGGTAGCCTTCAATGCCGATGCCAATACCCCGGCCGACTTCAACATCACGAAGCAGGTCAAGGAGGGGCGTAACCGCATCGAGATACGCTTGGCCGAGGAGCCTACTACCGCACCACTCGAAGGGTGGAAAGAGGGCCCGCAAACCCCACAGTTGGGGCGGGTGCAGGTGCTGAGTTCCCCCACGATGGGCGTGCGCGATGTGCTGACGAAATGTTGGCGGGGCAAGGAGGAGCAGCTGACGAATGTCGAGGTGGCGGTCGTGATGAAGAGTTATGCCCTCAATCCTCGTTCGGCGCGTCTTTACTACGAGTTGCTCAATCCGCAAGGCGAGCAGGTGGCGCAAGGACATGGCGATTTGACTTTGCGCATGCGAGGTGAGGATACCATCCGCTTTTTGGCCGAGGTGCCCGACACCTTGTTGTGGAGCCGCACGAAACCACAATGGTATACATTGCGTCTGCGCACGATGCGCGAGGGGCGTGTGATGGAGCACCATGCCTTGCCGCTCGGACTGCGCTCTGTGGAGGTGCAGGAGGGTAAGTTGGTCGTGAATGGTCAAATCGAGACGCTGCAAATGGCAGGTATAGCCCCTTCGGCCTCGTTGGAGGAGGTCGAGGTGCTGCGTAAGACGGGAGCGAATACGCTCTATCTGCTCCCCGGAGCCGATCCTGAACGCATCTATCGCATGTGCGACACGCTGGGGATGTATGTCGTAGCGCAAACGCCGATTGACACCCACCACTCGGGCTCCTCGCGCCTGAAGGGGGGTACGGTGTCGAATGACCCGGCATGGAAGGCGGCTTTCATCGAACGAGCCGAGCATGCCTATCATACGGCCAAACGCCACCCGTCGGTGATTGCCTTTTCGTTGGCACATAACTCGGCCAATGGCATCTGCCTCTATGAAAGTTACCTGCACATGAAGCAGCAGGCGGATACCCGACCGATGATTTATCGTGATGCGGAGGGCGAATGGAATAGCGATGTGCTGAAATAGTGTGTTTTTATTTAATTCGCTGATGGATAGCGTATTGAGGGACATTTCGCTACCTTTGCACACCTCGGAGAAGAAAAAAATTGGATATTTTTTCAAAAAATATTTGCACGAACAAACTTTTGTCCCTATCTTTGCATCGCAATCGGGGGGATAAAGCCCGTGAGCAAATGCCTCTTTAGCTCAGTTGGTAGAGCACGACACTCTTAATGTTGGGGTCCAGGGTTCGAGCCCCTGAGGGGGTACAGAAGCGAGAAACGAAAGTTTCTCGCTTTTTTGTTGTTGCTCAATGAGTTAAGTAGCCTGCCCTGGGGCGCACCAGTGGCGTATCGTGGCTGTTTTGTCTATGTTTGTCCATCGGCTGTCTAACTAAAACAGACAAATGCGACAAACCTTTTTGAAACCAATAACCGAAAACTTAGACATAGGTTTCGGGTAATCTTGCCCCACCTTTCATTAATCTGCGATAATCTTTGCAGATAGTTGCGAATTAACTTGACACTTCCGAATAGTGAGTTTATGTTTGCACTCGTAAACGGCTCATTGAAAGGAATTTGCATAATGTCAACCTTTGTCTAAACATTGTCTATGTTTGTCTAAAAATTGTCTATGTATAGATTCTTCCAGCCGTTTTTAGTAGCGTAATTTTGCAATATAAATAGTACACTGTAAAAACGATTAGAAGCTATGAGAACAGAAATGTTAAGGATTAAGATGATTGCCCACAAAGGCAAACCAAACAAAAGTGGACGAGTACCGATTTTGATGCAACTCACCATTGGTAATCAAACATGCCACATCAGCACCAAACAAACAATACTTCCAGAGAGATGGGGCGATGGTAAACCCAGTGGACATACACGCGATGATCAAACCATTGCCGCTGTTCTTGATGAGTATCGCACCAAAGCCTACAATAAATTCCTTATAATGCAGGCTCAAGATGTCAATGTAACGCCAGAGAGACTTAAGCAAGCATTGCTGGGCAAAGACATAACTAAACCCAGGGGTTATGTAGAGATCTTTGATCAGTGGCTGGTCGAGTATTCAAAGATGGTCGGTATCACGACCTCCAAGCGTACACTTGACAAATATATATTGGTGCGCAATCGTCTCCAGGATTACATCGCATCTCAACTTGGCGTTAAAGATATCTCGCTTGAGGAGGTAACGCCTAAATTCCTCAGCAACTTTGACAACTATCTTCGTGTAGAGTATAACATGGCAAATAACCACGCCATGAAGATTCGCCAAAAGCTACGCACGATATACAAGGTTGCCATAGATAATGGCTGGGTTAGCAAGAATCCATTTTCAACCGTTAAGATTCATTTTGATCCCGTTGAACGCGATGTTCTTACCAAGTCAGAGTTGACCGCACTTATCCAAACAGACATGATATTTGACAGACTTGAGAAGATGCGAGATGTTTTTGTATTTGCGTGTTTCACTGGTCTGGCACATTGCGATGTTGCAGGCTTGACAAAAGAGAATATTATTACCGATGAGGCTGGGCAGGTTTGGCTAAAAACACATCGCCAGAAGACCTCAGAGGTGGTTGATATCCCATTGTTAGAGATTCCGCAGCTCATCATCAAAAAGTATCAAGGCATGAAGGAACTTAATGGCAAGTTACTTCCGACATTGACAAACTCGTGTAGCAACTTATATTTGAAGGAGGTGGCTGTGCGTTGCGGCATCAATAAGACCTTAACCTTCCACATGGCTCGACATACATTCGCTACAACTGTTACATTGTCAAACGGTGTACCTATTGAGTCTGTAGCCAAGATGCTCGGACACAGAAATATTCGCACCACGCAGATTTATGCGAAGATCATTAAGGATAAACTTGCCGAGGACATGAGTAAGTTGGCAACGCGCATTTGTGGCGATTATTCTATCCAGACGAGCAATATAGCAATCCACATCTCATAGTTTCACAGATCGCCTAATAACCGCCAACAAACGCGAAAGCCGCTCCTAACGGGGCGGCTAATTTTGTGTAGGTGCGTACTCCTGCGTACTGCGTACTTGGTGCGCATCAGTACGCACCTACAGCAACTCCCACCCCTTATTGGTGGCGATGGCTTTTTGCTCGTCTGTGAGTTTGCCGAGGTTAGTCGAGCCGATTTTGCAGGTCAACTCTTGCGCATTCTCGCATAGGGCGTTCAGCAGTGACAGCAGACTATCCACCGAGAGCTTCGGGCAGCCGTTCATCGCCACATCGACATTTATCGTACCAGCAAAGCGCACCTCCACCAGCGATT
>JAGAPT010000057.1 GCA_017623115.1 Alistipes sp. | reverse complement strand
CCGTGGTGGTCGTGTGAAGGACCTCCCGGGTGTTCGTTATCACCTCGTGCGCGGTGCGCTCGACTCGGCCGGTGTAGATGGTCGCCGTCAGCGTCGCTCGAAGTACGGTGCAAAGCGTCCCAAGGCCGCTAAGAAGTAATCTAACTAAACATTTAAGTATTTTTAATAGCAATGAGAAAAGCTAAGCCAAGAAAGCGAATTCTACTTCCGGATCCGAAGTTCGGTGACGTGGCTGTGACCCGTTTCGTGAACAATCTTATGCTGGATGGTAAGAAGAGTATTGCCTACACGATTTTCTATGATGCATTGGAGCTCGTGGGCAAGAAGATGAAGGATGCTGATAAATCTCCGCTGGAAATCTGGAAACAGGCCCTCGAGAACATCACGCCCCAAGTCGAAGTGAAGTCGAAGCGTATCGGTGGTGCAACCTTCCAGGTACCTATGGAGGTTCGTCCGGAGCGCAAGATTTCTATTTCCATGAAAAACCTTGTCCTGTTCTCGCGTAAGCGCGCCGGTAAGACGATGGCAGAGAAGCTTTCCGCCGAAATCGTTGACGCCTACAACCAGCAGGGTGCCGCCTTCAAGCGTAAGGAGGAGATGCACCGCATGGCCGAGGCCAACAAGGCATTCGCACACTTCCGTTTCTAATAACAGCGTACAGCAATGGCAACAAGAGATTTGACTTACACGCGTAATATCGGTATCATGGCTCACATCGATGCCGGTAAGACGACCACGTCGGAGCGTATTCTGTTTTACACGGGTAAGACCCACAAAATCGGCGAGACCCACGAGGGTTCGGCTACGATGGACTGGATGGCCCAGGAGCAGGAGCGTGGTATTACGATTACCTCGGCTGCTACGACTGCCTTCTGGCAGTACAAGGGCAAGCAGTACCAGATTAACCTGATCGACACCCCGGGACACGTTGACTTTACCGTTGAGGTAGAGCGTTCGTTGCGTGTGTTGGACGGTGCTGTGGCTACGTTCTGCGCCGTAGGTGGTGTGGAGCCTCAGTCGGAGACCGTATGGCGTCAGGCTGACAAGTACAATGTTCCCCGTATCGGTTACGTCAACAAGATGGACCGCACGGGTGCCGATTTCCTTTCGGTGTGCGCCCAGATTAAGGAGCACTTCGGTGCTACAGCCCTCCCGGTTGTTCTGCCCATCGGTGTGGAGGACAAGTTCGAGGGTCTGGTAGACCTTATTTATAATAACGCAATTTACTACTACGACGATAAGACCGTTCGTGACAATTTCGAGATTCGTGAGATTCCCGAGAACATGAAGGCTGAGGCTGAGGAGTGGCGCAACAAGCTCATCGAGGAGGTTGCTGCTACGGACGATGCCCTGATGGAGAAGTTCTTCGAGGATCCCAACTCGATTACGCCCGAGGAGCTGCTCGCAGCCATCCGTAAGGCTACGATGTCGATGGCATTGGTTCCGATGCTCTGCGGTTCGTCGTTCCACAACAAGGGTGTGCAGAAGCTGCTCGACTACGTGATGGCATTCCTCCCCTCGCCGCTGGATTTGCCCGCTATCGAGGGTACGAATCCCAAGACCGAGGAGGTAGAGGTTCGTCACGCTACGGAGGATGATCCCTTCTGCGGTTTGGCCTTTAAGATCGCTACCGACCCCTTCGTAGGTCGTCTGGCTTTCGTGCGTGTTTACTCGGGTAAACTCGATGCAGGTTCGTATGTGCTGAATGCACGCAGCGGTAAGCGCGAGCGCATCAGCCGTATCTATCAGATGCACGCCAACAAGCAGAATCCGCTGGAGACCGTAGGTGCCGGTGATATCTGCGCAGCAGTAGGTTTCAAGGAGATTCGCACGGGTGATACGCTCTGCGCCGAGAACGCTCCTATTGTTCTCGAGCAGATGACCTTCCCCGAGCCGGTGATTGGTCTGGCTGTTGAGCCCAAGACCCAGAAGGACCTCGATAAGCTCGGCATTGCCCTGGGTAAGCTGGCTGAGGAGGACCCCACCTTCACGGTGAAGACCGATGAGGATTCGGGTCAGACGGTCATCAGCGGTATGGGTGAGCTCCACCTCGATATTATCGTAGACCGTCTGCGTCGTGAGTTCGGCGTAGAGATCAACCAGGGTGCTCCGCAGGTGAACTACAAGGAGGCTCTGACGACTACGGTTCAGCACCGTGAGGTCTTCAAGAAGCAGACCGGTGGTCGTGGTAAGTTCGCTGACATCATCTTCGAGATCGGTCCTGCCGAGGAGGGTAAGATGGGTCTGACGTTCGTCGATGAGGTGAAGGGCGGTAACATTCCGCGTGAGTTCATCCCGTCGGTTCAGAAGGGCTTCGAGCAGGCTATGGCCAATGGTGCTTTGGCAGGCTACCCGATGGACTCGATGAAGGTAACGCTGAAGGATGGTTCGTTCCACCCCGTCGATTCGGATCAGCTCTCGTTCGAGATTGCTGCCCGCAATGGTTATCGCGCTGCTGCCCCCAAGGCCGGTTCGATCATCATGGAGCCGATTATGGCTGTCGAGGTTGTAACGCCTGAGGAGTCGATGGGTGATATCATCGGTGACCTGAACAAGCGTCGCGGCCAGATTACGGGTATGGAGTCGAAGGGTACGGCTCGCGTCGTAAAGGCCAAGGTGCCGCTGTCGGAGATGTTCGGCTATGTTACGGTGCTGCGTACGATTTCGTCGGGTCGCGCTACGTCGTCGATGGAGTTCTCGCACTTCGATGAGGTTCCGGGCGGTTTGGCCAAGGAGATTATCGAGAAGGCGAGTGGTAAACGTAAGGATATAGAATAAGGAAACGATATGAATCAGAAAATCAGAATCAAATTGAAGTCGTTCGATCACAACCTCGTCGACAAGTCGGCCGAGAAGATCGTTAAGACTGTAAAGAGCACGGGTGCTGTAGTCAGCGGACCGGTACCCCTGCCGACGCGCAAGCAGATTTTTACGGTAAACCGCTCGACCTTCGTTAACAAGAAGGCTCGCGAGCAGTTCCAGCTCTGCACCTTCAAGCGCATCCTCGACATCTACTCGTCGACGCCGAAGACGATCGACGCACTGATGAAGCTCGAGCTTCCCTCGGGTGTTGAGGTTGAGATCAAGGTGTGATAGATTGGGGCGTGGGATCCCATCGGGGGTTCCCACCCACCCCTTCAACCATTCGGCGCGCAGTTCTCATGGAAAGAGACGGAGCCCGCGCAGAAGGACATATATAATATAGGTGTAGGTCGGACGAGAGGACGCCTTCCTGAAGAAGGTGAAACTCGAAAAACAACGACTATTAGCTTGTATTGCGCTCCACAGAAACTCCAAAAACTGAATTTGAGCAACTCAATTCACTTATTTATAACAAACAAATTGACAACAAAATGTCAGGACTTATTGGAAAGAAAATCGGAATGACTTCCGTTTACAGTGCCGAGGGAAAGAATATTCCATGCACTGTCATTGAGGCTGGCCCGTGCGTTGTTACGCAAATCAAGACCGTCGAGAAGGACAACTACGAGGCGGTGCAGATTGCCTATGACGAGAAGAGTGAAAAGCACACCACCAGCAGTTTGTTAGGTCACTTCAAGAAGGCCGGCACGACCCCGAAGCGCAAGCTTGCGGAGTTCAAAGGCATGCCTGAAGTGAATCTCGGCGACACGCTCACCGTAGACCTCTTCAACGAGGAGGACTGGGTTGACGTGACCGGGATTTCGAAAGGACGTGGTTACCAGGGCGTTGTAAAGCGTCACGGCTTTGCCGGTGTTGGTGGCCAGACTCACGGTCAGCACAACCGTCAGCGTAAGCCCGGTTCGTTGGGTGCCTCGTCGTACCCCTCGCGCGTATTCAAGGGCAAGCGTCTTCCCGGCCAGATGGGCGGTGATCAGGTTAAGGTGCTGAACCTGAAGGTATTGAAGGTAATTCCCGAGAGCAACCTCATCTTGGTGAAGGGCTCGATTCCGGGAGCAAAAGGTGCTTATTTAACGATTGAGAAGTAGTTATGGAATTAGCAGTATTGAACGCACAAGGAAATGAGACGGGTCGTAAGGTAGTTCTTTCGGAGGCCGTCTTCGGCGTGGAGGCTAATGACCACGCTATCTATCTCGACGTGAAGCAGTATTTGGCTGACCAGCGTCAGGGTACGCACAAGGCAAAGCAGCGTAACGAGGTAACCGGTTCGACGCGCAAACTGAAGCGTCAGAAGGGTACGGGCGGTGCACGTTGCGGCTCGATCCTCTCGCCCCTCTTCCCGGGTGGTGGTCGCGTATTCGGTCCGGTTCCCCGCGATTACAGCTTCAAGCTCAACAAGAAACTCAAGCAGCTGGCTCGCCGCAGCGCATTGACCTACAAGGCTCAGGCAGGTGCCATCGTGGTTTTGGAGAACCAGACGATGGAGGCTCCGAAGACCAAGTCGGTTGTAGCCCTGATGGAGGCCCTGAAGGTGGCCGACAAGAAGGTGCTGCTCGTGTTGCCCGAGGGTAACGCCAACCTGCAGCTTTCGTGCCGCAACATTCCCAACATCAAGCCGGTATTGGCCCAGAACGTCTGCACATATGATGTGATGAACGCCTCGGCACTGGTGATGGTGGAGAACGCTGAGAATGTACTGAATACTTTGTTAGCATAAAACGCAAGACAACCATGGAGATTATTATTAAGCCGGTTTTAACCGAGAAAATGACGATTCAGGGCGAAAAGTTGAATCGCTACGGTTTTATCGTTGACGTGCGAGCTAACAAGCTGCAGATTCGTCAGGCCGTAGAGCAGATGTACAACGTCGTCGTGACCGATGTAAACACGATTAACTGCATGGGCAAGCTCAAGAGCCGCTACACGAAGGCGGGTCTGCTGGAGGGCCGTGCCAACAACTTCAAGAAGGCTATCGTCACCTTGAAGGAGGGAGATAAGATTGATTTTTACAGTAATATCTAACGAAGATGGCAGTAAAGAAATTTAAGCCTGTAACCGCAGGTACAAGACATAAGATTGTCAGCGCGTACGACGAGATTACAAAGTCGACGCCCGAAAAGTCGCTGTTGAGCCCGAAGAAGAGCTCGGGTGGTCGTAACAACGACGGTAAGATGACGGTTCGCTACATTGGTGGCGGCCACAAGCAGATGTACCGTCTTGTTGACTTCAAGCGCGCCAAGGATGGTATTGCTGCGACTGTAAAGTCGATTGAGTACGACCCGAATCGTACGGCACGCATTGCCTTGTTGGTATATGCCGACGGTGTGAAGAGCTACATCATCGCACCCAATGGCTTGAAGGTTGGTCAAACCGTGATGAGCGGCGCAGGTGTTGCTCCGGAGGTAGGTAACGCCCTTCCGCTGAGCGAGATTCCGCTGGGTACGGTTGTCCACAATATTGAACTCTACCCCGGTCAGGGTGCCGCTATGGCTCGTTCGGCCGGTTCGTATGCCCAGTTGCTGGCTCGTGAGGGCAAATTTGCCATCATCAAGCTGCCCTCGGGCGAGACTCGTATGGTACTCGTAGCCTGCCGTGCCACGGTAGGTGTCGTGTCGAATGTCGACCATAACCTCGAATCGTCGGGTAAGGCCGGTCGCAAGCGTTGGCTTGGCCGTCGTCCCCACAACCGTGGTGTCGTGATGAACCCTGTAGATCACCCGATGGGTGGTGGTGAAGGCCGTGCAAGTGGTGGTCACCCCCGTTCGCGCAAGGGTCTGTTAGCTAAGGGTTACAAGACGCGCAACCCGAAGAAGACGACTTCGAAGTTCATTATTTCCAAGAAGAAAAAATAATTAAATAAGAGTACATAATGAGCCGTTCATTAAAGAAAGGACCGTTTATCGACCCGAAACTCGAGGCGAAGGTTGTCGCAGCTGCTGAGGGCAACAACAAGGCGGTCATCAAGACATGGTCGCGGGCAAGCATGATTTCGCCTGACTTCGTAGGTCAGACCATCGCTGTCCACAACGGAAACAAGTTTATCCCGGTTTATGTAACCGAAAACATGGTAGGCCACAAACTCGGAGAGTTCGCTGCAACGCGTACGTTCCGCGGTCACGCCGGTAACAAGAAAAAGTAGTTAGACTATGGGTGCAAGAAAAGCAATGGCAGCCGAGAAGCGTTCGGCTGAGAAGAAGCAGAAGGCAATCGCCGTTCTGCGCGACTGCCCGACCTCGCCCCGCAAGATGCGTCTGGTAGCAGACATCATCCGCGGTGTAGAGATTAACAAGGCATTGGGCATCCTCCGTTATTCGAAGAAGGAGGCGTCGATTCGCATGGAGAAGCTCCTGAAGTCGGCTATCGCCAACTGGGAGGCAAAGAACGAGACCGAGCGTCTGGAGGATACGAAGCTCTGCGTGAAAGAGGTGTTCGTAGATGGTGGTCGCATGCTGAAGCGTATTCAGCCCGCGCCGCAGGGTCGTGCACACCGCATTCGCAAGCGTTCGAACCATGTGACGATCGTAGTAGACAAAATGGTAACCGTAGAAAAGTAGTAACAAGATGGGACAGAAAGTTAATCCGATAGCAAATCGTCTTGGTATCATCAAGGGTTGGGACTCCAACTGGTTCGGTGGTAAGAATTTCGGCGATAAGATCGTCGAGGACGATAAGATTCGCAAGTACCTGAATGCCCGTCTTCAGAAGGCATCGATCTCGAAGATTATCATCGAGCGTACGCTGAAGCTGGTAACGGTAACCATCTCGACCGCCCGTCCGGGTATCATCATCGGTAAGGGTGGCCAGGAGGTCGACAAACTGAAGGAGGAGCTGAAGAAGCTCACCGGTAAGGAGATTCAGATCAACATCTTCGAGGTAAAGCGCCCGGAGGTTGATGCTGTAATCGTAGGCCAGAACATCGCCCGTCAGCTCGAGGGCCGTGTGTCGTTCCGCCGCGCCGTGAAGACGGCCGTAGCATCGACGATGCGCATGGGTGCCGAGGGTATCAAGGTGCAGGTATCGGGCCGCGTAGGTGGCGCTGAGATGGCCCGCAAGGAGACCATTAAGGAGGGACGTATTCCGCTGCACACGTTCCGTGCTGATGTAGATTACTGCCTGACGGAGGCCCTGACGAAGGTCGGTATCCTCGGTATCAAGGTTTGGATCTGCCAGGGTACGGTATACGGCAAGCGCGACCTGTTCGAGATGCAGGGTGCTTCGGCACAGGCTCCGCAGGGTGAGCGTGGCGAGCGTCGCGGTCGCGGTGATCGCGGTGATCGTCGTGGTGGCCGTCGTCGCAACAACAACAAATAGTAAGTAGGACCTTTTTAAAGCAGAACAAAGATGTTACAGCCGAAAAAGACCAAATTTAGAAGAATGCAGAAAGGCCGTATGAAGGGACTTGCTCAAAGAGGTAACCAGCTTGCATACGGATCGTTCGCCATCAAGGCGCTCGACTCGACCTGGATCACGGGTCGTCAGATCGAGGCCGCCCGTCAGGCCATTACGCGTTACATGAAGCGTGAGGGTCAGCTCTGGATCCGCATCTTCCCCGACAAACCGATTACGAAGAAGCCCGCTGAGGTACGTATGGGTAAGGGTAAGGGTAATCCGGAAGGTTTCGTAGCTCCCGTTACGCCGGGTCGTATCCTGTTCGAGGCTGAGGGTGTGCCCTTGGCAGTAGCACAGGAGGCTTTGCGCCTGGGTGCACAGAAACTGCCCATCAAGGTTAAGTTTATTGTTCGTCGTGATTACGTCGAGAACGCTATCTAAAAAAGGAGGACACGAATATGAAAAGTGCAGAAATCAAGGACATCGCCACCAAGGATTTGGTAGAGCGCATCGAGACCGAGAAGGCACAGCTGACCAAACTGAAGGTGCAGCACGCCGTGTCGCCTATCGAGAATCCGTCGATTATTAAGAAGAACCGCCGAGACATCGCACGCATGCTGACGATTCTCAGCCAAAAGAACGCTAAATAAGGAGAATGACTATGGAAAGAAATCTGAGAAAGGAGCGAATTGGCGTAGTTGTCAGCACGAAGATGGAGAAGACCATCGTGGTTGCAGTAGCCCGCAAGGTGAAGCACCCTATCTACGGCAAGTTCGTGAACAAGACGACGAAGTTCGCCGCCGAGTGCCTCGACGAGACGTGCAAGGAGGGCGATACCGTTCGTATCATGGAGACCCGCCCGCTGAGCAAGACGAAGCGCTGGCGTTTAGTACAAATCATTGAAAGAGCTAAGTAGTTATGATACAACAGGAATCAAGACTCGTAGTAGCCGACAACAGCGGTGCCAAGGAGGTACTTTGCATCCGCGTACTCGGTGGTACGAAGCGTCGCTACGCATCGATTGGCGATAAAATCGTCGTAGCAGTAAAGAGCGCTACCCCGTCGGGCGACGTCAAGAAGGGCGCCGTATCGAAGGCAGTGGTAGTCCGCACGAAGAAGGAGATTCGTCGCGCCAACGGTTCGTACATTCGTTTCGACGACAACGCCGTTGTGCTGCTTAACAATCAGGGTGAGATGCGCGGTACCCGTATCTTCGGCCCCGTAGCCCGTGAGCTGCGTGACCAGTACATGAAGATTATCTCGCTTGCACCTGAAGTACTGTAATCAAAAAAAACATTTCGGATATGTCAGTGAAATTGCATATTAAGAAAGGGGATATGGTTCAGGTCATCGCAGGTGACAACAAGGGCCAGCAGGGTAAAGTCCTGAAGGTCGAGGTGTCGAAATCGCGTGCGATTGTCGAGGGCGTGAACATCTGCAAGAAGGCCACGAAGCCCAATGCACAGAATCCTCAGGGCGGCATCGTAGAGAAGGAGGCTCCGATCCATGTATCGAACCTTCAGGTGCTCGACCCCAAGAGCGGCAAGCCGACGAAGGTTGGCCGCAAGGCTGATGCCAAAGGTAAATTAGTTCGTTACGCTAAAAAGTCAGGGGAGGAGATCAAATAATGGCAGCTTACATTCCTACACTCAAGACACAGTATAAGGAGCAGATTTTGCCTGCCCTTATGAAGCAGTTCGGCTACTCGAGCGTGATGCAGTGCCCGAAGTTGGTGAAGATCGTCATCAACCAGGGTATGGGTCAGGCTATCGCCGACAAGAAGCTCATCGACGTGGCTCAGGAGGAGCTGACGATGATTACGGGCCAGAAGGCTGTTCAGACCCGTTCGCGTAAGGATATCTCGAACTTCAAACTGCGTAAGGGTATGCCGATTGGCGTACGTGTAACGCTGCGCGACCAGCGCATGTACGAGTTCCTGGAGCGTTTGGTAGCCGTAGCGTTGCCGCGTATCCGCGACTTCAAGGGTATCAACGAGAAGTTCGACGGCCAGGGTAACTTTACGCTGGGTATCACCGAGCAGATCATCTTCCCGGAGATCGACATCGACAAGATCACGAAGATCTTCGGTATGGAGATTACCTTCGTTACGACGGCTAAGACCGACGAGGAGGGTTACGCTCTGCTGAAGGAGTTCGGTCTCCCTTTCAAAAACGCTAAAAAGAACTAAGCTATGGCAAAAGAGTCAATGAAGGCACGCGAGGTGAAGCGTGCAAAGCTCGCTAATCGCTACGCTCATAAACGTGAGGAGATCGCTGCTCAGCTCAAGGCTGGCGAGATCGACCACGAGGAGGCTTGGATTGCCTTGTCGAAGCTGCCCCGCAACTCGAACCCGATTCGTCAGCACAACCGCTGCAAGATTACGGGTCGTCCGAAGGGCTACATCCGCCTGTTCGGCATCAGCCGTATTCAGTTCCGCGAGATGGCTTCGAAGGGTTTGATCCCGGGTGTAACGAAGGCCAGCTGGTAATCAAACTGCATCGATAAAGGGGAGCGCAGCAGTGCGCATCCCCTTTGTCGCAATGCAACCATTCAGGACCCCGTAGAACATTAGCCAATAGGCAGGGAGGAGGTCAAGAACCTCATGAACCGTTGGTTAAGGGTGCTGGATTTTTAAGTGAAGGTCCTCTATTCTTTGGGTAGATAGCCTGTGAAGAGGCAGCGCATATGTGTTTCTGTGCTGTGGGATGGGAATGCAAGTGTGTGTGCTCTTCGAAAGAATGAAGGCCGATACGGGCACGAAATTCGTGTAGCCGGGTTGCAAAATCGGGGAAAGTGTCGTTCAGTGAATGATAACTTCTCGGTGGCGGAGCCTTGGTGAGGGGTTTGGTGTTAAACGTACGGAGGGTTGAACGATCAATCTGCTGTGCGAAAACAGGATAACTTGGTGCAAAAGATAGCCTTTTGGACGAAGTATGCTTGTTTTTGTGTGGTTAAAGAGGTGATAATCAACCGCATCCACGGGAAATGTTAGCAAAACAAAGCGGTTGCTGACATTTGTCGTGTACCTCCGGGAACGGCAAAATCGCTGAAAATTACGCTTTTGGCTTGTTTTTCTGCGAAATTATGCGTACATTTGCGCGCATTTGTGCGGTTAAAAAGGCCGTACATGCAAATAAAAAACTAATAATTAACACTTTACACTAATTTTTAATTTCTTATTCGTTATGACAGATCCTATTGCGGACTTTCTGACCAGAATTAGAAACGCGGTGAAAGCCAACCACAAGGTGGTTGAAGCTCCCGGTTCAAAAATTAAGCGAGAGATTACCAAGATTCTCTACGAGCAGGGCTACATCCTGGCCTACAAATTCGACACCGATGAGAAGGGTCATCCGACCATCAAAATCGCGTTGAAGTGGGATGCTGCCACGAAGTGCAACGCCATCAAGGATTTGAAGCGTGTGAGCCGTCCCGGTTTGCGTCAGTATGCTTCGGTAGCCGAGATGCCCCGCGTGCTGAATGGCTTGGGTATCGCAATTCTCTCGACCTCGAAGGGTATCATGACCGACGCCAAGGCTCGTCAGGAGCGTGTAGGTGGTGAGGTTCTCTGCTACATCTTCTAATCGAAACAGAAAGAAACAAACAACTCAAAACAAACAACACAATGTCAAGAATTGGTAAATTACCTGTATACCTGCCTGCCGGCGTGACCGTAGAGGTTGCTGCCGACAATACGGTAAGCGTGAAAGGGCCTCTTGGTACGTTGAGTCAGAAGGTTGACTCGGACATCACCGTAACGGTCGGCACGCACACGGACGCTCGCACGAACGAGGAGAAGCCTGCCGTTCTGGTAACGCGTCCGACGAATCAGCCTCGTCACCGCTCGATGCACGGTCTGTATCGTGCCTTGATCAACAACATGGTTGTTGGTGTGACGAAGGGTTATGAGATCAAGCAGGAGTTGGTCGGCGTCGGCTTCAAGGCCGAGGTGAAGGGCCAGGTGCTCGAGATGAGCCTGGGCTACTCGCACGATACGCACTTCCTGCTCCCGAAGGAGGTTACGGCAACGGCCGTGACGGAGAAGAAGGGTGCTCCGATTGTCACCCTGAAGAGCATCGACAAGCAGTTGGTAGGCCAGGTTGCCGCCAAGTTGCGTTCGCTGCGCAAGCCGGAGCCTTACAAGGGTAAGGGTATCAAGTTTGTCGGCGAGGTAATTCGTCGCAAGGCCGGTAAGTCGGCAGGTGCCAAATAGTAAATAATCTGAAGTTATGTCACTGAACAAGATAGAGAGAAGAGAGCGCATCAAGATGCGCATCCGCAAGATTGTGACCGGTACGCCCGCACAGCCCCGTATGACGGTGTTCCGCAGCAACAAGCAAATCTACGTACAGTTTATCGACGACCTGGCAGGCGTAACGCTGGCATCGGCATCGTCGCTGGATAAGGAGGTCGTAGAGGCCGCTGCAGGCAAGAACAAGACGGAGGTAGCAGCCTTGGTAGGTAAGTTGGCCGCAGAGCGTGCCACCGCTAAGGGTATTACGACGGTAGCTTTCGACCGCAACGGTTATCTGTATCACGGACGTGTAAAACAACTGGCCGAAGCAGCACGCGAAGGCGGACTTAAATTCTAAGCAATTATGGCTAATACGAACATAAAGAAAGTACGCACGAGCGACCTCGAGCTGAAGGACAGACTCGTAAGCATTCAGCGCGTTACGAAGGTAACGAAGGGTGGTCGCACATTCAGTTTCTCGGCAATCGTCGTAGTAGGTAACGAGGACGGTGTCGTAGGTTACGGTCTGGGTAAGGCTTCGGAGGTTCAGGCAGCCATCGCCAAGGGCGTTGAGGATGCCAAGAAGAATCTGGTGAAGATTCCCGTTATCAACGGAACGATTCCCCACAAGCAGGAGTATCGCTTTGGCGGTTCGCTGGTGATGATTCGTCCGGCAGCTCCGGGTACCGGTATTATCGCCGGTGGTGCTATGCGCGCCGTGTTGGAGTCGCTCGGTATCAAGAACGTGCTTGCAAAGAGCAAGGGTTCGTCGAACCCCCACAACCTGGTGAAGGCCACCATTGGTGCTCTGTGCGAGCTTCGTGATGCAGCCAGCGTAGCCCGTCTCCGCGGCATCTCGATGAATCAGGTGTTTAACGGTTAATTTCGATTCAGACAATGGCAAGATTGAAAATCACGCAAGTCAAGAGCCGCATCGGCGCCACGAAGCGTCAGTGCGCCAACCTCGATGCACTGGGTCTGAAGAAGATTGGTGCTACGGTCGAGCATGACGATTCGGTAATCATCAAGGGTATGATTAACCGTGTACAGCACCTCGTAAAGGTCGAGGTCGTAGCTTAAGTTTAACTGCTTAACGAAAAACAAGACATGGAACTGAATAATCTCAAACCCGCAAAGGGTTCAACGCACCACGACAAGCGCATTGGCCGCGGTGCAGGTTCGGGTCACGGTGGCACGGCCACGCGTGGTCACAAGGGTGCTCAGTCGCGTTCGGGTTACTCGCGCAAGCTTGGCTTCGAGGGTGGTCAGATGCCTCTGCAGCGTCGTCTGCCGAAGTTCGGCTTCACCAATCTGAACCGTGTAGAGTTCAAGGCCATCAACCTCTCGACGCTCGAGGAGTTGGCAGCCAAGAAGAACCTCACGGAGGTGACTGTCGAGACGCTCGTAGCCGCAGGTTTCATCTCGTCGAAGGATAAGGTGAAGATCTTGGGCAACGGTCAGCTGACGAAGGCTTTGGCAGTGAAGGCAAATGCCTTCTCGAAGAGCGCCGAGGCAGCCATCACGGGCGCCGGTGGTAGCGTCGAGAAAATGTAAGGACTAACCTATAGAACCGCAAAATTATGAATCAATATCTCGTTGTTGGCCTTGTCTTTTTAGTGGTTATCGCTATTTTGGCAGCCAACAAGAAAGTGGTCGAGACGCTCAAGAATATCTACAAGATCGAGGAGCTTCGCAAACGTGTAATCTACACGATTGGCCTGCTTCTGATCTACCGCTTGGGTAGTTTCGTAGTGATTCCGGGCATTAACCCGCTCGTTCTGGGAGAGGGTTCGGCGTATGCCAGCCAGTTGGAGGGCAACGGACTGTTGGGTCTGTTGAACGTCTTCTCTGGTGGTGCATTCGGCAACGCTGCCATCTTTGCCCTCGGAGTCATGCCGTACATCACCGCCTCGATTATCATCCAGCTCATGGGTATGATGATCCCGTATTTCCAGAAGATGCAGAAGGAGGGTGAGAGCGGCCGCCGCAAGATGAATCAGTGGACCCGATTCCTCACAATTGGTGTGCTGATGTTGCAGGGCCCGGCATTCATTGCCAACCTGTACCATCAGGCTCCCACGGCATTCGTCTATGGCAACTCGTTCGGCTTCGTTTGCTATGCAACGACGGTTCTGATTGCCGGCACCATGTTTATCATGTGGCTCGGTGAGAAGATTACGGACAAGGGTATCGGCAACGGTATCTCGTTGATCATTATGATTGGTATCGTGGCACGTCTGCCCCACGCGATGTTGGCCGAGGTCAACGCTCGTTTCCAGACGGCTACCGGTAGTGCCATCATGCTGATTCTCGAGTTGGTGCTGCTCTTCCTCGTCTTCATGGCAACGATTGCTTTGGTACAGGCCGTCCGCAAGGTTCCTGTACAGTATGCCAAACGTATCGTTGGTAACAAGCAGTATGGCGGTGTACGTCAGTACATTCCGCTGAAGATGAATGCTGCGAATGTGATGCCTATCATCTTCGCACAGGCTCTGATGTTTGTTCCGGCGCTGTTCTCGGGAACGGCCTTCGCAGCAGCCTTCAGCTCGATGACCGGTTTCTGGTACAACTTTACGCTGGCAGTGTTGGTAATCGCCTTCACCTACTTCTACACGGCGATTATCATCAATCCTCAAATGATGGCCGATGACATGAAGCGCAACGGTGGCTTCATTCCGGGAGTGAAACCGGGTAAGCAGACCGTGAACTACATCGACACCATCATGACGCGTATCACCCTCCCGGGTTCGATTTTCTTGGCCATCGTGGCAATCTTGCCGGCCTTGGCCATCCGCTTCCTGGGTATTCAGCAGGAGTTCGCCTACTTCTATGGCGGTACGTCGTTGCTGATTATGGTAGGTGTGGTACTCGACACTCTGAAGCAGATAGAGAGCTACCTGTTGATGCGCCACTACGATGGTCTGATGAAGACCGGCCGTATTCAAGGTCGTCATTAATAGGTAAAAGAGCAAGAATCTTAGCTGAGTTAAGATGATATATCTGAAGACGAACGAGGAGATAGAATTGCTCCGTGAAAATAACCTCTTGGTATCGAAGACCCTGGCCGAAGTGGGTCGCCACATTCGGCCGGGTGTCACGACCAAGGAGTTGGATCGGTTGGCGGAAGAGTTTATCCGCTCGCACGGAGCCGTACCCGCGTTCCTCGGTTACCAGGGTTATCCCGCATCGTTGTGTATTTCGGTCAACGAACATGTGGTCCATGGTATCCCGTCAGACAAGATCGTTCTGAAGGAGGGCGATATTGTTTCAGTAGATTGTGGTACGTTTATGAAGGGGTTTGTCGGTGACTCGGCATACACGTTTGCCGTAGGTGAGGTGTCCGAGGAAGTACGGCAGCTCATGGAGGTCACCAAAGAGGCTCTTTATAAAGGTACAGCACAGGCGAAGGCCGGAAATCGCGTAGGCGACATTTCGGCAACTGTGCAGGAATACGCCGAGAAATTTGGATACGGTGTCGTACGCGAATTAGAGGGACACGGCTTGGGTCGGAAGATGCACGAGGCCCCCGGAGTACCCAATTACGGCGCCAAAGGACGCGGCCCGCTCCTGAAGGAGGGAATGGTCATCTGCATTGAGCCGATGATTAACATGGGCACGAAGTCGGTTGTATTCGAGGAGGACGGATGGACCGTTCGTACACGCGACCGCAAGCCGGCAGCTCACTATGAGTTTGCTGTAGCGGTACGCAAAAACGGCCCCGACGTGCTGACGGATTTCAGCATCATCGAACAGGCAATAAAACACTAAGACTCTATGGCAAAACAAGCTGCTATCGAACGCGATGGGACGATTATCGAGGCCCTGTCGAACGCAATGTTCCGCGTTGAGTTGGACAATGGCCACATATTGACGGCCCACATCTCGGGAAAGATGCGTATGCACTACATTAAGATTCTTCCCGGGGATAAGGTAAAGGTAGAGATGACCCCCTATGATTTGACGAAGGGTCGTATCTCGTTCCGATACAAATAAACACAGGTGTATATTAACCACAGATTGCTTGAAAAACCATGAAAGTAAAAGCATCCATCAAGAAGCGCAGCGAGGATTGCAAGATTGTGAAGCGTAAGGGCAAGCTTTACGTAATTTGCAAGAAGAATCCTAAGTTCAAGATGCGCCAAGGTTAAACAAATTAAAGAAGAAAAAGAAACATTATGGCACGTATTGTCGGTGTAGATTTACCCAAAAATAAGAGAGGCGAGATTGGCTTGACCTATATCTTCGGTATTGGTCGTTCGACGGCTCGCCAGATTCTCGACGTAGCCGGAATCAGCTACGATATCAAGGTCCAGGATTGGACCGATGAGCAGGTAGGTGCAATTCGTTCGACGATTGCCGACCTGGGTCTGAAAGTCGAGGGCGAGTGCCGTTCGCTCGTTCAGCTCAACATCAAGCGCCTGATGGACATCGGTTGCTATCGCGGCATCCGTCACCGTCTGGGTCTTCCGGTGCGTGGTCAGTCGACCAAGAATAACGCACGTACGCGTAAGGGCAAGAAGAAGACTGTAGCAAACAAGAAAAAGGCAACAAAGTAATCTTTAGAGAATTATGGCAAAGAAAACTGGTACAGTTAAGAAGAAGGTTGTTAAGGTTGGTTTGGTGGGCAACGCCTACGTACACTCGACCTTCAACAACGTGATTATCACCATCACCAACGAGAACGGTGATGTCATCAGCTGGTCGTCGGCCGGTAAGATGGGTTTCCGTGGTTCGAAGAAGAATACTCCGTATGCAGCACAGACGTCGGCCGCAGATTGCGCCAAGGTAGCCTATGACATGGGCCTTCGTAAGGTGAAGGTTTATGTGAAGGGTCCGGGTCAGGGTCGCGAGTCGGCTGTTCGTACGATTCACGGTGCCGGTATCGAGGTAATGGAGATTATCGACGTTACTCCGCTGCCGCACAATGGCTGCCGTGCTCCCAACCGTCGTCGCGTATAATTTGTTCGTAGACTATTTTACAGACGAAGGTTAATCACAAACTTTATAAAAGCTAAAAAACAATGGGAAAATATATAGGACCTAAATCGAAAATCGCCCGTAAGTTTGGCGAAGCTATTTATGGTGCAGATAAGGTACTCGAGAAGCGTAACTTCCCTCCCGGACAGCACGGTCTGGCTCGCAAGCGCAAGAAGGTATCGGAGTACGGTACGCAGCTGAGCGAGAAGCAGAAGGCCAAGTACACGTACGGTCTGTTGGAGAAGCAGTTCTCGCGCACCTACGAGCAGGCAGCCCGCATGGGCGGTATTACGGGTGAGAACCTGTTGAAGCTCTTGGAGTGCCGTTTGGACAACGTGGTATATCGTCTGGGTATTGCTCCGACGCGTGCCGCTGCCCGTCAGCTCGTTTCGCACTGCCATATCTGCGTAAACGGTGCTGTTGTCAACATTCCTTCGTACTCGTTGCGCGCCGGTGATGTAGTATCGGTACGCGAGAAGTCGAAGAGTCTTGAGGTAATTACCAATTCGCTCGCCGGTGGTTCGAAGAGCCGCTACGCATGGTTGGAGTGGGATGGTGCCACGATGAGTGGTAAGTTCCTGCAGAAGCCTGAGCGCGAGGAGATTCCCGAGAACATCAAGGAGCAGCTCATCGTCGAGTTGTACTCGAAGTAGTAAATAAACAAATTCAAGATTTATGGCAATATTAGCATTCCAGAGACCTGAAAAGGTCATTATGCTCGAATCTACTTCGTCGTTCGGAAAGTTTGAGTTCCGACCGCTGGAGCCCGGATTCGGTCGTACGGTCGGAAACGCTTTGCGCCGTATCCTGCTCTCGTCGCTCGAGGGTTATGCGATTACGACGGTAAAGGTAGCCGGTGTCGACCACGAGTTCGCCGCCATCCCCGGCGTGAAGGAGGACATGTTACACATCATCCTCTTCCTGAAGCAGATTCGCTTTATCCGCACGGTCGATAACCAGGATATGGAGAAGGTATCTATCAATGTAGCGGGTGTGACGGAGCTGACTGCCGGATATATCTCGAATTACCTCTCGTTCTTCAAAGTACTGAACCCGGATTTGGTTATCTGCCACCTGGCTCCCGGAACCAAGATGCAGATTACGCTCACCATCGGCAAGGGTCGTGGTTACGTTCCTGCCGAGGAGAACATGCCGGCCGAGTGTGAGTTTGGTACGCTGCCCATCGACTCGATTTTCACGCCTATCAAGAACGTGAAGTACTCGATTGAGGACTATCGTGTTGAGCAGCGCACGGACTACGAGAAACTGAATTTGGAAATTACTACCGACGGTTCGATTCACCCGAAGGAGGCTCTGAAAGAGGCAGCCAAGATTCTCATCCAGCACTTCATGCTCTTCTCGGACGAGAAGATCACGGTGAACATGGAGGATAAGAATGGTGCCGAGGAGTTTGACGAGGATGTATTGCACATGCGTCAGTTGCTGAAGACGAAGCTTTCGGATCAGGATTTGAGCGTACGCGCGTTGAACTGCCTGAAGGCAGCCGACGTTGATACGCTGGGTGATCTGGTAAAGCTGAATCGCAACGACCTGCTGAAGTTCCGCAACTTCGGTAAGAAGTCGTTGACGGAGCTGGACGAGTTGCTGGCCTCGCTGAACCTCAAGTTCGGAATGGACGTTTCTATCTACAAATTGGACAAAGATTAACGCATTATGAGACATAACAAGAATTTCAACCACCTCGGTCGTCAGGCCGGCCACCGCAAGGCGCTGATGTCGAACATGGCTTCGTCGTTGATTCTGCACAAGCGCATCGAGACGACGCTGGCTAAGGCCAAGGCTCTTCGTCAGTTTGTTGAGCCGCTGGTGACCAAGTCGAAGGAGGATACCACGCACTCGCGTCGTGTAGTCTTCTCGTATCTGAAACAGAAGGAGGCTGTGACGGAGTTGTTCCGCACGATTGCTCCGAAGATTGCCGAGCGCAATGGCGGTTACACGCGCATCTTGAAGACGGGCTTCCGTCTGGGTGATGCAGCCGAGATGTGTATCATCGAGTTCGTTGACTTCAACGAGGCCTATACGCTGGGTGTTGTTCCCGCCGCTGCAGCTGAGGCGAAGCCGAAGACGCGTCGTTCGCGCAAGAAGACGACGGACGCAGTCGAGGACGCTACGGTCGTAGAGGGCGAGAAGAAGCCTGCCAAGAAGGCTGCTCCGAAGGCACCGAAGGCTGCTGCTAAGGTGGCTGCTCCGAAGGTGGCGAAGAAGACCAACGTGGGCAAGAAAATGTAATTGTCGCGTTCGCCTGACGGGTGATTTCTGCGTTACGCTCGGAGCGAAAATGCTCACATACGCCAAGTATGCTCCGCTTTTCGTTCCATCGCAAGCCTTGAAATCCCCTCGTCATTCAAAACGCTCCGAAAAACGGGTTCTCGTAAGAGAATCCGTTTTTTTTGTTGCGTCAAGGGGATACAGAAGCCTGCTTAGCAGGCCGCATTTTCCAACTTCGGGAGCCTAAAAATAGCCTAAACAATCAAATTCTCGAAAAACGGGTACTCATGTTTGAGTACTCGTTTTTTTTTGTTGCGTCAAGGGGATACAAAAGCCGACTTACTCGGTCGCTTTTTCTTCAAAAACACTATCTTTGCAAAAAAGGAACAAAAACACAGAGGGATGAACCGCATAGTTTTGCTGTTGTGTAGTGTCATGTTGTCGATGACGCTCTCGGCGCAGGAGATGGCCGGCACGTGGAGTGGTCGCCTGGATGTCGGAGGGAACAAGCTACGCCTCGTTTTTCACCTGACGCAGAGCCCCGAGGGGTGGCGTGCGACGATGGATAGCCCCGACCAGGGTGCCAAGGGTATTCCGGTCGATTCGGTGGTTGTCACCTCGCAGACGGTGCAACTCTATAGCCACCCGATGCAGATGCGGGTCGACGTGGTGTTGTGGGGTGCAGACCACCTGATGGGCTCCTTTTCGCAGGGTGGGTTTACCACCTCGCTGATGTTGCAACGAGGTGCCCCCGAACGTCCCAGGAGGCCACAAGAGCCACAACCTCCCTATCCCTATCGGAGCGAGGAGGTAACCTTCACGGGGCGTGATGGGCAGGTGTCGCTGCATGGAACACTAACCCTTCCACAAGCCGAGGGGCAATATCCGGCCGTGGTGTTGGTGACGGGGAGTGGTACGCAGAATCGGGATGAGGAGGTGATGGAGCATCGCCCGTTCTTGGTGTTGGCCGATCGCCTGACGCGGGCGGGATATGCCGTGCTGCGCTACGACGACCGAGGCTACAACGCCTCGCCCGAGGAGCTGGAGCGGCTGAAACATAGCACCACCTTCGATTTGATGCAGGATGCCTTGGGCGCTTTTGATTTCCTGCGCCACCACGATGCGATTGACCCTGCACGCATCCTCATCGCTGGACATAGCGAAGGGGGCACGATTGCCTTGCTGGCTGCGGCAGCAGAGAAACAGGTGGCAGGTGTCGTGTCATTGGCCGGCATGATGGTGTCGGGTGCCGAGTTGTTGGTGACTCAGAATCGGGCATTGATGCAGATGCAGGGCCTCCCCGAGTCGATCGTTGAGCCCTATGTGGCGGCTCTTTCACGGCTCTATGGGGTTTGGATGCGGGAGGAGCATGCGTGGTTGCAGAACCATGTAGATGATGCGGTTGCCGAGGCATTGGCCGGGGAGCCTCTTCCCGAGCCACTGCGCCGTAACCTGCATGCAGTTGCCGAGGGGGTACAGCAAGATTGGCTCTACGCCTTTGTGCGCCTTGACCCGTCGGAGGCAATCCGCAAGTTGGGTCATCGCCCCTGCTTGGCGATAAACGGAACGAAGGACAGCCAGGTCGATGCCGAGCAGAATCTGGCGCGTTTTCGGACGTTGACGACCGATGCTTCCCGTGCTAAAACGAAGTGCTATGAGGGGCTGAATCACCTGTTCCAACCCTGCACGACGGGTGCGCCCTCGGAGTATGCGCAGATCGAAACGACGATGGATGAGGCCGTGTTGAGGGACTTAATTGCGTGGCTTGACCGGGAGTTGAATGAAAAAGGGGCAACCGATTAGGTGCCCCTTTCTTGTGCTATTCGTAGGCTTCGCTACAAGAAAATCAACTGCGTGAGGATGTAAATCGGCAGCAGTACGATGAGCGAGAAGCGCACCATGTAACCGAAGAACGAGGGCATCTTAACCCCTTCCGACTCGGCGATTGCCTTGACCATGAAGTTGGGACCATTGCCGATGTAGGTCATGGCACCGAAGAATACCGAGCCAAGGGCGATGGCTTTGAGCAACAGCTCGGGAATGCCGGCAATGAGAGGAGTACCCTCGGCAATCGGCAGACCCGTAGCCACGGTATAGAAGGCTACGGCCGTCGGGGCGTTATCGAGGAACGACGAGAGGACGCCCGTGGCATAGTAGAACTGCCACGGCTCGGTCATACCCAAGGCCGGAGCGTGCTCGCTGAGGTAGAGCAGGGCGGGGGTCATCGTGGTAAAGATGCCGACAAAGAGGATGGCTACTTCGGCAATCGGGTCCCACGAGAAGTGGTTGGCCTTGCGCACAGCCTGCGCGGTTGTCCACATCGAGAGGCCGATAATCACCAACAGCACAATCTCGCGCAGGAACTGCACATAGATGGGTGCGTGGTGGTCGCCCATGGCGGGGATGTAGGCACGGTTGAGGAAAATGACGGCGGCGATGATTGCTGCGAGCCACAGGAAGTTGATGCAGCCTGTAACACGAATTGGCTCGTGCTCCTCCAAATCACGCTTGCGCATATCAGTCGGCTCGTGACGAATCAGGTAGCTATCCCATACAAAGTAGGTTGCCAGCAACAGCCCACCTACAAAGGCCCATTGGGGAGCCACCTCCATAAACCAATGGAAATCGGCACCACGCAGGTAGAGCAGGAACAACGGGGGATCACCCAGCGGCGTGAGCAGGCCACCGCAGTTGGCAACCAGGGCGATGAAGAAGAGCACCGTGTGAGCACGATGTTGACGCTGTTGGTTGATTTGCAGCAGCGGGCGAATCATCAACATGGCAGCACCTGTAGTACCCATGAAGGAGGCTAAGAGCCATCCCAAGGCAAGTACACCTGTGTTGATACCCGGTGTGGCCGCGATATCGCCACTGATGCGAATACCGCCCGTGACCACAAAGAGGGCTAACAGCAGCACGATAAAGGGAACGTAGTCGTAGAGCAGTTGGTGCATTACGTTGCTGCCGAGCCCTACCATGCAAAGCAGAATGGCGGTCGGAATCGAGAGCGCCAAGGTGAAAATCAACTTGTTGCGGTTTTCCTCCCACCAATGTTCGGCGATGAGGGGAGCCACAGCAATCGTAAGGAGCATGATTGCAAAAGGAATCAGCATCCAAAGTTCGACTTGTTGCATAGCTGTGTGTGATTATTGAATTGCTAAATTGGTGCAAAGATACCCTTTTTTTGGGAAAAAGGCACAAAAAAAGAGGACTTCGTTGGTCGAAATCCTCTTCGGTTTTGGCGTAAATGATTACTCAGCCTTCTCAGCCTCGGCAGCCTTAGCCTTGCAAGCATCGCACTGCTCCTCGGCCGGCTTGTCGCACTGCTCCTTGCCGCAGCACTCATCCTTGCAGCACTCATCCTTCTCGGCCTCCTCAGCGCACTCAGCGCAGCAAGCCTCAACAGCGGGAGCCTCAGCAGCCTCTGCCTCAGCGGGTTTATTTGCGTTACCTGCGCAGCTGAACATAGCCACAGCGGCCATCATAATTGCGAACGAGAAAATCTTTTTCATAGCACTAATTCTTTTAAGTGAAACCTTGTGTGAATTGTTTGTACGTTGCAAATATAGGTATTCGATGCGTAAATGCAAAAAAATTATAAGTAAAATTGTGTTTTGCCCCCTTTTTTTACTTCAAAAGGTCATTTAAGGTCAACTCTTCGCTCTTGGGGAAGGCTTTTGGGAAGTGTCCGGCGACCTTTCCTTTCAAAATGATAGCCTCTTCGATGGTCAGACAATTCCCCACCGTCACACGGAAATAGGGGTTTTCATAAACCATGTAAAGCGGGACGCCTGCAAAGTGCTCCGCGAATAACTTTCGCGCCTCCATAGCCTCTGTGCGGGCATTTTGGCCGTTGTCGAAGAAGATGCAGACGCGGTATCCCCGCAGGCGCAGGGGGGCTGTGGCTGCAGCGGAGGCGGCTACCACCTGTGCGGCATCTCCCTCCTCACGGATGGTGATACGAGCCCCTTCGGGAGCCTTCTCGCTTACAATTTCACGGCCGAGGTGCTCTTTGAAGTCGTTTAACGATTGTGCATCGGCACTGGAGAGTGCTCCGAGGAGCACCAGCATGGTTAAAAAAAACAGCTGCTTATTCATCGTAACTGAATTAGTTTGGTCAAATCGGTTGCCTCAACGCCAAAGGTATTCAAAAAATCGGACAATGGCATCTTTTCGCGTAAAATAGTTACGGGCATCGGTCCTCCGCGCCCATTGAGGACAAGTGATACCCGGAGCTGCGAAAGGTCTTGTTGCCCGATTTTGGCCACGACAGCCAAAGCGGCCAGCGGATTTTTCAAATCGAGCAGCCAGCGGGTTGTCAACGTGGCTGCAGTGCGTCGCTCCAGCTCGACGGGCTCTGCCAGGCGCATGGTGCCTACCTCGCTCTCCCGATAGAAGAGCGTGGCATGGGCCTCGTCAAGGCGTAATTGATGTCCCGAGTCGTTGCTGACAGCGACATCTATTTCAAGACCGGTCAACCCCGAAGGTCGTACCTCTACCACTCGTTCGAAGCGGATTTTTTCGCGCATGCGCTCTTTGACCCCGCGGCACGAGGTCATCGTGAGCGTAAGTCCGAGCAGTGTAACCAGCATCAGAAAGCGTTTCATCGTGTAGCAGTAAATAAGTGAGCAATTCCAAAGGTGAGAGGATGGGCGGCACAATCTCGAAATCCTGCACCCTGCATCATCTCCACTACTCGCTCCGGGCTGTGAAAGGCGTGTACCGAGGCGGGCAGATAGCGATAGGCCTTTTTTTCGCGCGAGATCCATCCTCCGATCAAAGGCATCAAGCGAAACGAGTAAAATTCATAAATCGTACGTATCAACCGATTTTTAGGGGTGGTAAGTTCGACAATAATCAAACGGCCATTCGGTTGTAAAACGCGGTGCATCTCTTGAAAACATTGTTCCAAGCGAGCGAAATTGCGAATGCCGAACCCGACGGTCACTGCATCGAACTGTTTGTCGGACATGGGAAGGTGTTCGGCATCGCCCGTGCGCAGGATGATACGTTGTTCGAGGTTATGTGCCTTCACTTTGCGCTGGGCCACCGAAAGCATCTCCTCCGAAAGGTCCAGCCCGAGAATCTCGCATTGCGGGATGCGTTGTGCCAGAGCGATGGCCATATCGCCCGTTCCGGTAGCCAAATCCAAGATGCGGCGTGGTTGCCGGGAAGCAGCCAAACGTGTGGCACGATGACGCCACCACCGATCGATGTGGCATGAAAAGAGATGGTTGAGCATGTCGTAGCTCGGGGCGATGCGATTGAACATGCTTCGCATCTGCTCTTTTTTCCCTTTGTCGGGAGTGACGGGGGTCGTGGCGTGTTTCGTGTTATTCATAACGCATCGTCTCTTCGGGTTTCACGGTAGCGACCACCGAGGCCGGTAACCACATCAGTAGCAGGATGGCAATCGCAAATCCAATGTTCAGGAGCCCCCACCAACCCCATCCGAGGTCGATGGGCACCGAGGAGAGCAGATACCCCTCGGCATCGAGCTTGATGAGGTCGAAGTGCTGCTGCACGAAGCAGATAAGGAGGCCGATGATGTTTCCCCACAGCAATCCGCGCAGGGCGATGAGGGCTGCACGGTAGAGGAAGATGCGGCGTAATGCACGGTTCCCCATGCCGAGGGCTTTCAAGACACCAATCATGCGCATCCGCTCCAGCACGATGATGAGCAACGCCGTCGAGAGGTTGAAGAAGGCGACGATGAGCATGATGGTGAGGATCACCACGGCATTCATGTCGTGCGCCTTGAGCCAATCGAATATCTCGGGATGGATTTCGAGCATGCTTTGAGCGGTCAGATTCTCCGAGCCTCCGGCCTCGTCGTAGAAGAGAGCCGTGTCGAGTTGTGCCGTGAAGAGCGGGATGCGATCGAGTTTGTCGAGTCGAATCTCATAGCCCGATACCTGCTCCTCGCTCCATTGCGAAAGTCGTTGTACGTTGCGGATATCGGTGAGGAGGGTTGTGCGGTCCATCTCCTCCAGCCCCGAGGCATAGATACCCGATACCTTGAATCGGTCGCGATAGGGTGTAGTGCCCTGCTCGACAAAGAGCATCTCCAAGCGATCGCCCACGCCGATTTGGAGTCGTTGTGCCAGGGAGGCCGAGAGCAGGAGATCCTTCGTGCGTATCGAGTCGGCGACTCGAGGGAGCGCACCCTCCGTGAGCCACTGCTCGAAGAGCGAGAGGTCGTATTCCGGCCCAATGCCCTTCAAGAGAACCCCTTCGACCGCTTCGGCGGTGCGTACAATGCCCCCGCGACGGGCGTAGCGCGCCACGCTCACCGCTCCCTCCTGCCTGCGGATGAGCGAGTCGAGGTGCGCAGAAGCAGTAATGGGCGTGGCGTTGACGGTTCGCAGGCTGCGCACATCCGTTACCACGACATGTGAGGTAAAGGCGGCCGTGCGGTGGGACAATTCACGCTTGAATCCCATGATGACAGCCAACGAGAGCACCATGACGGCAACACTCAATGCTACCGAACCTACGGCAATACGCTCCATGACCGAACGGCGGTGGCCATCCGATGCACGTGCCATGCGGCGGGCAATATCGAGTGAAAGATTCATCTGTTTTTCAAGCCTCCGTTTGGTGAAGTTACACCCCGAAATCGGGGGAACGGAGATTTTCAGCAGTAAAGATAGGTATTTTCGGGCAAAGAGCGCGGTGTGGGCTCCGAATATTTTGCAGAAGAGAGACTATATTCGGTGAAAAATTCGTATTTTTGCCCCAAAGATGCCCGTTGTTTGTAGCAGCGAGGTATAGAAACATAAAAAAGAACGATGATGATTCAACCTTTGTATAGCTTGTTACAAGCCACCCCCTATTATCAAGAGGGTATATCGATGCATGCCGCTTCGAATGGCATGTATCTGTTGATTATTGTGATTGCCGTGGTTGGCTGGATCGTGCAGGCCCGTTTGCAGTCGGTCTTCAAGAAGTATTCGCAGGTGATGTTCCCGGGTGGGTTGACCGGTGCCGAGGTGGCCGAGCGCATGTTGCGCGAGAACCACATCCATAACGTGAAGGTAACCCATGTGCGAGGTCGCCTTACTGACCACTTCGACCCGCGTACGATGACGGTGAATTTGAGCGACTCGGTCTATGGCTCCTGCTCGGTGGCTGCTGCGGCCGTAGCGGCACATGAGTGTGGCCACGCCATACAGCATGCCCAGGGCTACGCTCCGCTGGTGTTGCGCTCGCAGTTGGTGCCGGTCGTGCAATTTGCTTCGTCGGCTGCCATGTGGGTCATCCTGCTGGGCTTGGTGGTGCTTGCCTCGACCCAAAACGAACTGCTTTGCTGGATTGGTGTTGGCATGATTGCTATGTCGGCTCTCTTCTCGATTGTTACCCTGCCCGTGGAGTACAACGCTTCGGCGCGTGCTTTGGCGTGGTTGCGGGGTAGCCGTTTGATGACCGAGGAGGGGCTTGCACAGGCACGTATCTCGTTGCGCTGGGCAGCTCGCACCTACCTGGTTGCAGCCTTGAGTGCCATTGCCTCGGTGCTCTACTATGTCCTGCTGATTCTGGGCCGCCGCGACTAATCCTTACCTCGGAACTGCTTTGGAATGAAACCTCAACAAGATTACCTGCTTCGAGGCTGGAAGACCGCAGCGTGGGTGCTCGTCGTGCTGCTGGTCGTAAGCCTGATCCCTCCGGTGACGGTCGGAGGGGTTACCCTGCGTCGAGCCAACATCTTCTCCGACCTCTATGCCTTTGATGACCCTGTGGCCGTGCAGGAGACGGCAGAGGTGATCCTCTTCGATGAGGCAGAGTTTGCCGTCGATTTCGAGGAGGTTAATCGCCAGATTGAGGCCGATACAACCCCGCACGAGGTGCAGGTAAGCTACGAGTGGCTGTTGGCCGAGGAGCCGACCGCGCGCGAACCATTCACGCTCGATAGCCGTCGCTATAGTTCCCGCCTGACGCCGATTGAGGATTTCAGCGATGAGGGGCGATTTGCGGCTTTTTGCGACACGTTGCTGCATGCCGACCGACCGGTGCGCATTGCCGTGTTGGGCGACTCGTTCATCGAGGGTGATATCCTCACGGCCGACCTGCGCGAGCGACTGCAAACCGCTTTTGGCGGTCGGGGCACAGGCTTTGCGCCGATGGCCTCTCCGTTGACGGCTTACCGTCGCACGATTAAGACGCAGTCGAAGGGATGGACAGCCTACAACGTGATGCAGCATAAGAGCGTACCGGCTCCGCTCAACGAGCACTTCTACGTCTCGGGTTGGGTGTGCCGACCGGTGACGGGGGCTTCGACCCGCTGGGAGGCGACAATCTATCGCAAGAAACTGGACTCCTGCTCGACGGCTCGTGTCCTCTTCATCGCTCCCGAGGAGAGCCGCATCGAATTGGTTGTCAACGATTCGTTGCACCGCGAGTTTGCTGTCGAGGGAGCTTCGGCCGTTCGTCAGGCCGTGGTGCATGCGCCGCAGATTCAGACGTTGGAGTTTCGAGTTCTGGAGGGTGCCGGCAGCATGATTGGTTATGGTGCCCTGTTCGAGCACAAAGGTGTTGAGGTCGATAACTATTCGGTGCGCAGCAACAACGGACAGGCTATCTTCCGCACCAACCCCTCGGTCAATGCCCAAATCAATGCCTTGACGGGCTACGATTTGGTGATTCTGCAATATGGCCTGAACATCATGCAGAAGGGGGTTTTGCAGTATACGAGTTATGGCAAGCAGATCGAGAAGGTTGTCGCTTATGTGCGCCAATGCTTCCCCTCGGCTGCCGTATTGGTACTGGGTGTGAGCGACCGCGCTGTGAAGAAGGACGATACGGTGGAGACGATGGATGCCATCCCCTATATGATTGATTGCCAACGCTCGGCAGCCCGTAATACGGGGGCGGCGTTCTGGTCGACGTTCGACGCCATGCAGGCCGAGGGCGGTATCGAGGAGTTTGTGGCGCAGGGGTGGGCCGCCAAGGATTTCACCCATATCAACTATGCCGGAGGTCGTCGGGTGGCGTGGGCGCTGTTCGACGCCATCAATGCCGAGGCTGCCAAGGCGGAAGAGCGATATCGTGCCCGTATCGAGGCGGCTCAACCGGTTGTCGACTCGGCGATGTTGCAGGCGATTCAAAACGACCCTTTGTTGGCCACACCCCACGAAGAGGGCACGATGCAGATAGAGTAAAAAGCGGGGAGTGATGATGGAGGCGTTGGAGATGGTGTGGCAGAAGGTCGTTGCGTTGATGACCTACGACAGTTCGTCGCCGCTGATTTTCAGTAGCGGACTCTTCCTCTTTCTCTTTGTCGGTTTTCTGCTGCTCTATCGCCTGTTGCAGCGCACTACGACGGCTCGTATCCTCTATGTTGTGGCCTTCTCGCTCTATTTCTACTATAAGTCGAGCGGCCTCTATTTCCTGCTGCTCATCGTGGCCGCAACCTACGACTACATGATTGGCTTCTCGCTCTATCATACGCACAACCGCACGATGCGTCGCCTGTTGGTAGCGATGAGCGTGGCACTGAATCTGGGTATGTTGGGGTATTTCAAGTACACGAATTTCTTGATTGATATCTCGAACCAACTCTTTGGCGAGGGCTTTCTCCAATTCCAAAACATCTTCCTGCCGGTTGGTATCTCGTTCTTCGTCTTTCAGTCGATGAGTTACACGATAGATATCTACCGTCGTGAGTTGCGCCCGCTCACGAGTTGGCTCGACTACCTCTTCTATCTCTCCTATTTCCCCGCCCTGCTGGCAGGCCCTATCGTGCGTGCCAAGGTCTTTATTCCCCAGATACGTCGTCGCCCCGAAGTGACGCGCGAGATGTTGGGAGGGGCGGTGTTCCTGATGCTGACCGGTCTGTTCAAGAAGGCCGTCATCTCGGACTATATTGCCCTGAATTTCGTCGATCGCATCTTCGATGAACCACTGCTCTACTCGGGCTTCGAGTGCCTGATGGGACTTTATGGCTATGCCCTGCAAATCTATTGCGACTTCTCGGGTTATTCGGATATGGCCATCGGTCTGGCACTGATGATGGGCTTCCATTTCCCGAAGAACTTCGATGCCCCCTACCAGTCGGCTACCATTACCGAATTTTGGCGACGGTGGCATATTTCGCTCTCGTCGTGGTTGCGTGACTACCTCTATATCTCGTTGGGCGGAAACCGCAAGGGGAAGCGCCGTACCTATCTGAACCTGCTCCTGACGATGCTTCTGGGCGGTTTGTGGCATGGCGCAGCGTTGCGTTTTGTGCTGTGGGGTGCGCTGCATGGTGTGGCTTTGGCGGTGCATAAGATGTGGCTGGAGGCCGTTCCGTGGGCCAAGAAAGATGGGACTTCGATGAACCCCCTGTCACGCCTCTTCGGTGTGGTGCTGACCTTCCACATCGTCTGCCTCGGGTGGTTGGTTTTCCGTGCCGACTCGATGCAGACTGCAGCGTTGTTGCTGCACCAAATCTTTACCAATTTCGATACGTCGCTCATCCCGCAGATTGTTGAGGGATACGCCTTCTCGATGGGGCTCATTGCGCTGGGCTACCTGCTGCACTTCATCCCGACGCGGGTCGATGGATGGATGCGGGGGTTGGTAAGCCGTGCTCCGATGGGGGTACAGGTGGCAATGCTGGTGGTCGTTATTTGGTGTGTGATGCAGATTAAGTCGGCGGATATTCAGCCGTTTATCTACTTCCAATTTTAGAAGTTTTGGGTATTTTGAGCATTCAATTTTCATTATCGACCATGTATACTTTTGATCACAACCTCTTTTTAGCCCTCAACTTTGATGGAGGTGCATGGATGGACCGTCTGATGCTCACCATCTCGGGTACACCGATGTGGATACCGCTCTACCTCCTGATTTTTTACCTCGTCGGGCGCGACTACGGGTGGCGACGGCTGCTCTTCTTCATGGTGCTGTTGGCTGCTTCGATGGGTATAGCCGATATCGTGGCGGGCATCTTCAAGCACAGTGGTCTGCTGGGCGATTTGTTGCCTGCGCTGGAGCCTCGCTGGCGACCGATGTTCGAGCCCGCCTTGGAGGGGTATGACATTTCGCCCGACTCGCTCAAGACGCTGCGTGCCTCGGGTTTGTTGGAGAATGCGATTGTTCATGTCCCGATGGAGGCCATTGGTGGCCGCTTTGGTACGGTCTCGGCCCATGCCTCGACGGTCTGTGCCCTGTGTGCCCTTTCGGTCGGGGTATTGCGTCGTCGCTGGTTTACGATGCTGATGGTGGTCTGCACGGTACTCATCTGCTACTCGCGTATCTACCTCGCAAAACACTACCCGATGGATATTTTCTGGGGTGCCTTGCTTGGTATCGGGCTGGGATGGATTGGATATCTGCTATTTTTTCGCTATTTTTGCGGCACGAACGAAAAACAATAAAAACACGATATAACTTATGGCATTCGAACAATTGAGTGAACAGGAAATTTTGCGTCGTAACTCGCTCAAAGCGTTGCGCGATTTGGGTATCGAGCCCTATCCCGCCGAGCGTTTCGACGTGACGACGACGGCAGCCGAGATTGCTGCCGACTTTGACCGAGAGCCGGCTCGCTTCGAGAAAATCAGCATTGCCGGTCGCATGCTCTCGCGTCGTATCATGGGCAGTGCCTCGTTCTTCGAGTTGCAGGACCACACGGGTCGTATTCAGGTCTACATCCGTCGTGATGACATCTGCCCCGAGGGCGAGCCGACGCTCTACAACACAGTCTTCAAGAAACTCTTGGATATCGGTGATTTCATCGGTGTCGAGGGATTTGCTTTCCGCACCAACACAGGCGAGTTGTCTGTACACTGCCAAAAATTCACGGTGCTCTCGAAGTCGATTCGTCCGCTGCCCATCGTCAAGGAGAAGGATGGTCAGCAGTTCGATGCACTGACCGACCCCGAGGTGCGCTATCGTCAGCGTTATGTCGATTTGGTGGTCAATCCGAAGGTGCGTGAGGTCTTTGTCAAGCGTGCCAAGATTATGGCCACGATGCGTGAGTTCTTCAACGAGCAGGGTTGCTTGGAGGTCGAGACCCCCATTCTGCAACCCATTCCGGGTGGTGCCTCGGCACGTCCCTTCATCACGCACCACAACGCCCTCGACATCGACTTCTACATGCGTATCGCTACGGAGTTGTACCTCAAGCGTCTGATTGTGGGCGGTTTCAACGGTGTCTATGAGTTCGGTAAGAACTTCCGCAACGAGGGTATGGACCGTACACATAACCCCGAGTTTACCTGCATGGAGATTTACATCGCCTACAAGGACTACAAGTGGATGATGGAGTTCACGGAGCAGATGCTGGAGCGTGTATGCCGTGCGGTGAATGACGATAAGACGGAGGTGGAGATCGACGGCAAGATGGTGTCGTTTAAGGCTCCGTTCCGTCGCCTGACGATGACCGATGCTATCCGCGAGAAGACGGGTTACGACATCACGGGACAGACGGAGGAGCAGCTGCGTGAGGCTTGTGCTCGTCTCAATGTTGAGATTGACGACACGATGGGTAAGGGAAAACTCATCGATGCCATCTTCGGTCAATATTGCGAGGCTGACCTGATTCAGCCCACCTTCATCTGCGACTATCCGATTGAGATGTCGCCGCTGTGTAAGCGTCACCGCGAGAACCAGGAACTTACGGAGCGTTTCGAGTTGTTTGTGGCCGGTAAGGAGTTGTGCAACGCCTACTCGGAGCTCAACGACCCGATTGACCAGCTGGAGCGTTTCCAGGAGCAGATGCGCCTCTCGGAGCGTGGTGATGACGAGGCGATGTTCATCGACATGGACTTCGTGCGTGCCTTGGAGTATGGCATGCCCAACTGCTCGGGTATGGGTATGGGTATCGACCGTCTGACGATGTTCATGACGGGTCAGAACTCGATTCAGGATGTGCTGTTCTTCCCGACGATGCGTCCCGAGAAGAAGCCGACGATTGACGAGCCTGCGAAGTACATCGAGATTGGCGTTCCCGAGGAGTGGGTCGAGGTGATTCAGAAGATGGGCTATGTGACGGTCGATTCGCTGAAGAAGCTCGCTCCGGGCAAGTTCTTCAACGACCTTTGCGGCTTCAACAAGAAGAATAAACTCGGCCTGAAAGCTCCCTCGATGGAGGAGGTCAAGGCTTGGTGCGCAAGCGAAGAGTAACCATTGTGTGATTGAATAGTCAACATTAACTATACATATTAAATTCTTAGGATAATGAGAAAAAAGATTGTTGCCGGTAACTGGAAGATGAATACCCTGCCGGCAGAGGGTGTCGAGTTGGCCAAAGGTGTTGTGGCACAGCGTGGTGAGGTGTGCGAGTGTGTAAACTTCATCGTTTGCCCGCCGTTCACGCATCTGGCACAGGTTGCCGAGGTCTTGAAGGGCTCGACCGTTGAGTTGGGCGCACAGAACTGCGCTGCCGAGGCCAAGGGTGCCTATACGGGAGAGGTTGCTGCCTCGATGATTGCTGCCCTGGGTTGCAAATATGTGATTTTGGGCCACTCGGAGCGTCGCCAGTACTATGGTGAGACGTCGGAGACGCTCAACAAGAAGATGGAGCAGGTGTATGCCAACGGTTTGACGCCTATCTATTGTGTCGGTGAGAACCTCGACGAGCGTGAGGCCGGTAACCACTTTGCTGTCTGCAAGCAGCAGATCGAGGAGGTTGTCTTCAACCTCACGGAGGAGCAGTTCAAGAACCTCGTGATTGCTTACGAGCCGGTTTGGGCCATCGGTACGGGTAAGACCGCTACGGCCGAGCAGGCACAGGAGATTCACGCCTACATCCGCGAGGTGCTCTCGTCGAAGTTTGGTGCTGCTGCCGAGGAGTGCCCGATTCTCTATGGTGGTTCGTGCAAGCCGTCGAATGCTGCCGAGATCTTCGCCAAGGAGGATGTCGATGGTGGCCTGATTGGTGGCGCAGCCCTCAAAGCCGAGGACTTTATCGCTATCGGCAAGGGCTTCATGGCCTAATTGGGCAGCATTGCGCCTGATTGATACAAAGCGGGGCGTTCAACTTTTTCAGTTGAACGCCCCGCTTGCGTTGCTATGCGTGCAGATGGATGTGAAATAACTGCTCGATCAGTCCGCTGCGACCCATCTCCTCGGTCGGGAGGTGGTGCAGGTGCGGGGTGTCGATGAGAGCCATCGTGTCGCAGAGTGAGCGGGCGATGTCGAGTTCGTGGGTCGAGAAGAGGATGCACTTCTGCTCCTCATGGGCGAGCCGTTGCAGCAGACGGCACAATTCGTAGCGATTCGGCAGGTCGAGGAACGAAGTGGGTTCATCGAGCAGGATGATGGGGGTCTGCTGTGCCAAGGCGCGGGCAATCATGATGCGCTGACATTCGCCATCCGACATGCAATCCATCGTGCGCAGGGCATAACTGCTCATGCCGACAGCCGCCAAAGCCTCCTCCACGATGCGACGATCCTCCTCCTGCATTCGGCCAATCCAATTGGTGTAGGGAGCACGTCCCAAGGCCACGACATCCCGGCACCGCAGATTGGCGATGCGTACCCGCTCGGTCGTTACAAAGGCGATGCGAGTCGCGAGCCGATGGGGTGGAATGGCGGCAAGAGACTCTCCATCGAGGCGGATGGTGCCTGTTGCGATGTTCCCCAATCCGGCGATGGCACGCAGCAGGGTCGATTTGCCGCTGCCGTTTCGGCCGATAAGGGCGGTAAGTTGCCCCTTCTCGAAGTGTGCCGAGGCATCGGTGAGGAGTTGGCGCGAGCCGTAGCCGAGTGAGATATGGTCGAGTTGAATCATTGGTTTTAGGCAATCTGTTTGTGTCGGAGTACCACCCACACGACAATCGGAATACCCATCAGGGCGGTGATGGTGTTAATCGGGAGGGTAAGCCATTTCGATACGATGTCACAGAGGAGCACCACACAACTACCGGTGAGAGCCGCGGCCGGAATGAGGATGCGGTGATCGGCCTCGCGGAAGAGCATGCGTGCCACATGCGGTACGGCCAAGCCGATGAATCCCACCGGTCCGCAGAAGGCTGTTACGGTGCCGGCCAGCAGGGTGGTTGAGAGGAAAATCAGCCGTCGGGAGCGTGTGATGGAGAGGCCCATCGTGCGGGCGTAGTTCTCGCCCAACAACAGGAGGTTGAGCGATTTGATGGTCGCCACAGCCACGACCAGCCCCAATCCGACAGCGATGAGAAGCAACCCGAGTTGATTGCCCGTTACATCACCCAACGACCCCATGGTCCAAATGACAAACGATTTCAAGGCTCCTTCGTTGCTCAGATACTGCAGAATCTGCACCACGGCATCCATTCCCGAAGAGCACATCATGCCGAGAATCAGGATCACCATGATATCCTTGATGCGGCGGCTGACAGTGGCAATCAGGGCGAGCATCAGTGCCGCACCGAGCCAGGCCGCACCGGCCAGGCCAAGGGAGGCGAACCATGCCGAACCGCTCCAACCCATCAGGGGTGCTCCGAGCAGCAGCAGGGCGACACCGAGTGAGGCTCCCGAACTGATACCCAGCACGAAGGGGCCTGCCAGCGGATTGCGAAAGAGGGTCTGCATCTGCAACCCACTGACGGCCAGCGCAGCACCGGCTGCAATGGCCACGATGGCCTTCACGAGGCGTATCGAACGCACGATTTTCAGGGTCGAGGCAGCCACCTCACCACCGGTCAGGGCACGCCACACCTCCGTAGGGGATAGATGCACCGAGCCCACGACGAGGTCCAGCGCAAAGAGCAGGACCAGCAATGCAATGAGCAGCGTAAAGAGTAGGCGATGACGTGCGTTCATGGGACAAAGATAACCTTTTTTCGTTATTGCAGGGGCTTATAATAGTATAAATCCTCCGCCTGGGGCAGGAGTTCGGGATGCAAAATCCGAATCAAATCCTGTAAGATGCGGTCGGGACGTACCACGCCCGACTCCCAGAAATCGTTTCCGCCCGCCTCGGTGGTGCGGAGCGTGTTGTTGTAGAGCTGCCCTCGTTTGATGCAGGGGACATCGGCAAAGCGCGGAAAGCGTTGTTGTAGTTCTGCGAGCGAACGAATCGTGCCTTGATGCAACCAGATGTCGGCCTCGGCACAGAGCAGGTAGGCTCGTTCCAAGTCGATGGCCACGCTGCTGTTCGATTGATTTTCAGGGTAGAGGTAGTCGCCTCCGGCATCGTGGATGAGTTGTACGACGTAGTTGTCGACCGAGGGCATGTACCACGTGTCCCGATAGGGGGTGTTGAGCATGACACGGGGCCGTGCCGGGGCTGTGGCCACCAGGTCGCAGAGCGCATGGTAGCGTTCGGGCAGGGGTGCAAAACGACGGATTCCCTCCTCGCGTGCATCGAGTAGTTCTGCCATCAGCACCATCCATTCAGCCTTGCCGAGAGGCGATTGTTCGAGGTATTCGCCGATGTAGAGATAGGGGATGGCGAGTTCACGCAACTTGGGCTCTAACTCCGAAGCACCACTCACGCCATAGAGCAACACCAGGTCGGGGTCGAGGGCGACCAACAATTCGTAGTTGAGGTTGCTGTCATACCCCACATCCCCGATCTGCGCTCGATGGGTGCGGATATAGGTATTAGAGATGAAGTCGATGCCTGACACACCGACAACCCGTTCGACGGCCCCCAGCGCATCGAGCATCGCTATGTAGGAGGATGAGAGGCAGACAATTCGTTGTGCCGGTTTCTCCAAGACCGCCCCCGTGAACCCTTTGGGTAGCGGCTCCTGGTTACGCCGTATGAACAACTCGGAGCAGTTGTCGCCTGCCCCCTGCCAAGGGTTGTGTACACGGAGCAGGGTGGATCTCCCCTCGGGTGTGGCGAGTATCTCAAATCCTGAAGCGTATTGCGGCTCATAGCACGCATGCGTGAAGTCGTCCGTTGTCGGGCGAGGGTCTCCGCAGCCGATGGTGAGGAGCGTGAACAGGGAACAGAGCAGTCGTCTCATGCTATTGCTTGCGTTTGCAACCCCATTTGGGGGTTATTCCGAGGAAGAGTTGCCCATGCAGCCCCGGCATCGGTCGGGAGAGTACGGTGGTGTACTCCGCATCGAAGAGGTTGTGCAGCGTACCTTTGAGCGAAAGACCACACCAACGCAGTGAGAGACGCTTTTCGAGCGTCAGGTCACTTGTTGAGTAGGCATCGAGTGAGCCCGAAATCATCGACCCGTTGCTTGACAGGGTGTATCGCTTGCTGTAATAGCTCCATTTGTAGTGCAACGCCCAACGCCGATAACCGATGCGCAGGGCAGCCGATGCGGTGTGCTTCGGCTGATAGGGGAGCTGCTTCCCGACCGATTGGTCGGCCGAGGAGAAGGGCTCTCCCTCGTTGAGCGAAGGGGTCCAGGCATAGGAGGCATCGAGCGAGGCCTGCCATGCACGACCCAGCCGTGCAGTCAGTTGCAGCGCACTTTCGAGACCATAGGAGTGTACTTTTTTGACATTCTCGGGTGTGTAGTATCCCATGGCTGTCGGGTGCCAGAGTATCCAGTCGTCGATGTGTGAATCAAACCACGAAAGCGACCCTTTGGCAACGATGTGTCGTTGCTTGTTGGTCTGGAACTCGATGCCGAGGTCGTAACTCCACCCCTCTTCGGGGCGCAGGTCGGGGTTGCCCCCTGGTTGGAAATAGAGGTCGTTGAGGGTCGGGTAGCGGTAGTTGCGTGTCAGCGAGGCTCGCCAGCGCAGGGTTCCGTTTCTGAGCAGGTCGCCATCGGCCACCAAGGCGGGAATCAGGGGCGAAAACTCCTCGTCATACCCCTCTTCACGCAGCGTAAGACCTACTCCGAACCAGCGTGAGGCTCGCCAACGGAGCGTCGCCGAGGCGGACCACTCGGTGCGATGACCTCGATAGCCGAGCGTCTCGGGACCCTGCTCGCCAATGACCTCTTTGCCTTTGGCGGTGATGCGGTGATGATAGGCGTTGAGGTCGGTCGTCAGCAACCACTTCTCACCGAGGCTCCACTCCCCCTGCAACTGCGCAAAAAGGGTGTGGGTGTAGTTGCGCGACCGCTCCATGGTGCTGACTACGGCATCGGCATCGTCGCTCATGCGTACCCGGTGGTCGTATTTGAGCTCCGAGAAGATATACCCACCCTTGGCCGTGAGCCGATGGTTGCGACGCATGCGCTCCCAGGAGAGGAGTGAACGCAGGGTATGTTCGCGTTGGCGGTTCTCGATGCGTGATGCATCGGCATAGCTCGTTGTGTTGAGGGGTAACTCGCGGTTCGAGCCGACATACCACAGATTGAGCCCCAGCCGGTCGTCGTTGTTGAGACGCACCGAGGCCTCCTGCAGGAGGTGAAAATCTTTGTATGCACCATTGCGGTTGCGCTCCGTGGGGTGATATTGCCCGATGATGTTCATCTGGTCGTCGTAGACGTACTCCATCTTGTCGCGGTTGCGGTATTTGTAGTCGTTGGGCGACGAGGCATAGGCCACACGGGTCGAGAGTTGCCAGCGATGGTTGCCGTAGCCGATGCGCAGGTATTCATCGTAGGTCTCGAACGACCCGACGCCCTGCACATAGTTGAGCGTGAGGCCCTCCTCCGTTCGGGGGCGTGTGGCGAGCAGAACAGCTCCGCCCAGACCTCCGCCCGTTGTGCCGACCGACGAGGCCCCATGCAGCAACGAGGCTTCGTCGATGAAGCAGGCCGGAATCATCGAGAAATCGGTCATGCCGAGCATCGGCGAGTTGATTTTCATGCCGTTCCACAACACCTGCGTATGGGCGGGCGAGGTGCCTCGAAACGAGGCGGTCGAGAGCGTGGCTCGGCCGTAGTGCTTGACGAAAATCGAGGAGTTGAAATTCAGCACATCGGCAATTGAGAGGGCAATATGCTCGTTGAGGATGACCGAGTCGAAGGCGGTCTTCTGTACGCCAATCTCCTTCATCGGTCGCTGACCAAGAATCTCTACTTCGCGGATATCGACCAGCGAATCAGCCTCAAGGCGAGGCTCGGCAGCATAGGCTGTCGAGACCCCGAGTAGCAGCTGCAATACCCAAACAAACAGTCGGCTTTTTTTCATACGCTTGAGGCAGATAGGGTGAACGGATTAGTAGTTCCAGCAGAAATTCTCGGGGCAGACACCCACGTAGAACCAATCAAGGAGCACGCCCGAAGGGGTGTAGCGGTAGACGATGCCCTGTTGTGTCCAATCCATCGCATCCGCTGCATAAATCTCCTTTGTGTGCGGGTCGATGGTCATCGTGTAGAACGCGGCCTCGGGGTTGGTGATGAGGGGCGAGGTCGGCAGTGTTTCACTTTGCACCGGTAAGGCGTAGATGCCACCTTTAATCCAGTAGAGGGTATCTTTGGCCTCATTCATCACCACCTTGGCAAAGTAATCACCTTTCGTAAAGGTAAACTCCTGTTCGATGGTCATCGTTGTGGGGTTGATGCGGCATAGTTTGGGTGCTTCATAGCCGAGCGGATTGCCATCCCAGCCACCATCACAGAGCGTCCAGAGTTTGTGGTTGCGGTCTATGTGGAGCGAAGCGGGTTGAATGCCCACTTCGAGCGTGGCGACCACCTTGTCGGTCGTCGTGTCGATCTTCAGGATATCTTTCTGGTAGGACCAGCAACTGACGTAGAGGTAGTTGCCGTCGATGACCATCTGCTCGGTCGAGCCGGTCGAGGCCTCCATGTTTGAGCAGGTAATCGAACCCGTTACGGCATAGGTGCGGGGGTTGATGATGGTAATCTGGTTGCTGTACATGTGCGAGACATAGGCCTTTTCGTTGGAGACGAAGCAGATGTAACGAGGCGAGGTAAGTCCCTCGATGCGTCCCTTGACGAGCATCGTTGCGAGGTCTACGGCGTAGATCACTCCCGAGTTGTTGACCACAATCCAACCCGTATTGCCGTGGATGGTCATCGACTGTGCCACATCGCCCAAAGCATAGCCATTGGCTTTGCGAAAGATCTCGTTGATGGAAGTTTTGGCTGCCGGGTCGTAGAGTGTGAGCGACGCATTGCCACTCTGGAAATTACCACCATTGACCACAAAGAGGGCGTGGTTGGGGGTTGCATAGGGGCTCGGAATCGGCTCTTCATCACTCGAACAAGCCACGGTGCCACCCAGCAGGAGTGCCCACAAACTGATTTTCAAGAGGTTTTTCATCTGTTTCATTTTTTTATTGGTTTTTGTTTCTGTTTGCCAAACTCGCATTTGTGACAGTCGCAGCCAATAAAAAAATGCGCCGTCACTTCTGCTGAGTGCGGCGGCTTTTGAAACTCGCTCCCGAATCGGGTGTTGAAGAGTGATTTTTGAATTTCAAGATGCCTTTCTCAAGCCATCTTCCCTACCTCTTACCCCCCCCCTCGGAGAGTGACTCTCAACCCGTACACCTGCAGGTTTCCAAATCTATGTGTAAAAGGCAGGTCTTCTGACTTGTTCCGCTCATTGCGCCTTCCCAGTTTCCCAGTGGCTAGTGCAGTGAGCCTATTTTCAGGAACTTACAGCAGCAGGTACTGTTTCGGATTCTCACCGAATTTCCTTTTCACCCCTCGACGGTCGAGCCGCTTTCGGGGAACCTTTCGACTGCAAAGATAGACAAAAAAAAGGAATCGCAATAGAAAACATGAAAAAAAGATTCGGGGGAGGCCTCCCCCGAATCAGTATCTACGTCGTTGATGGCTGAAAGAGCCTATTTCAGTGCCACTTTGAACGAGTAGCGACCTGAAGGAACTTGCCACAGCGTGTATCCATCCTTGCTCTCCAGATAACGGATGCCCGCATGCTTAATCGCTTGCTTGTTCAAGGTTGGTAACGCAATGACAGCCTCCGTATTGCAAGGTATCTCAACCGTCCACTCCAAGCGATTTCCTTGTTTACGGTAACTGCTCTCGATGGGGCCGTGCAACGACTCGTAGCGGGCCGATACCTCCTCGAGGTCCTGAATCGAGAGGTCGGGTTCGAGACGGATGCGTTTGTAGGCGGGGGCCGAGGGGTTGATGCCGGCCAGGTCGCGATAGAACCAGGGAATCAGGTCGCCCAGCATCATCACATGGTTACCCGAGTTCATCTTCGGGCTTGCCGTGTCGCCATTCCAGAGCTCCCAGATCGTCGTTGCACCTCGCTCAATCATGTAGCCGAAACTCGGATAGGTTTTCTGCGAAGCCAAGAGGTAGGCCACGTCGCCACGTCCCATCTTCGTCAGGTAGCGCAGTGTCCAGTTCTGTCCGCAGACACCACTGCTGATATGTCCCTTGTTGTCGACAATCAACTTTTTGAGGATGTTCTTTTCGACCTCCTCACGATACTGCTCGGGCACCAAATCGAAGGCCACGGCCAGGAGATTGGCCGTTACCGTGTTGTTGTCATAGTAGATGCGCTTCGGGTAGAGCGGGTGGGGATATTTCACCGGGGGCTCGCCCTCCTCGACATGCAGGAATGCCCGATTGAAAGCCTCGCGTGCCGCCTTGGCACGTTCGGTGTAGTCCGCACGGTCGGCCTCGAGGCCCAGCAATTCGGCAAAGCGGGCCATCATCGTCGACACCTTGGCATAGTAGGCCGTGGCGATGAGCATGGGGTTGGTTGTACGTTGCGGGTCGCGGCTGTGAATCAGCTCCAGCGACTCGGGCGGTACACACCAGTCGCCGTACTTCTCCTTCGTGATGAGCCCCTGCTCGTTCATGTAGCGGTTGCGCATGTGGTCCATCCATCGCTTCATCGTCTCGAAGTTGCGACGAATCGGCTCGATGTTCCCATTGTGCTCATAGAGCATGTCGCAGATAATCGGCAGTACCGATTGCCATACCATGCCATCCGTGTAGTAGTTCCAGAAGGCGGGTACGACATCGGGAATACAGCCATCTTCACGTTGTGCTTCACGGATGTCGTCCATCCATTTGGCGTACATCGTACCACAGTCGAACATGAAGGCCTCGCCCCAGGTGCCTACGGCATGGTCGCCGAGCCACGGCTGACGCTCGTTGCGCTGCGGGCAATCGAGCGGCATCCCCTTGTAATTGGAGGCCAGCCCCCACCACGCATTGCGATAGACGGCATTGAGCACCTCGTTGGAGGAGCGGAACGAACCGATGGTCGGCATGTCATCGAAGATAAACTCCGCCTCGAAATCCTCTTTTGTGGGATTTTTCAGACCCGTCACCTCGATGTAGCGGAATCCGTGGTAGGAGAAGCGAGCACTCCACCAGGTGCCCTGCTCACGCCCATTGGCAATGTAGAGGTCGCGTGAACGGGCATCACGCAGATTCACGACATAGAGCGAATCACCACCCGTAGTGAGTCGCTCGGCATAGCGCATGCAGATGGTGTCGCCCGGCTCCGTATCACGCACCCGCAACTTCACCCATCCGGCCATGTTTTGGCCGAAGTCGATGATGCTGCGTCCCTCGTAGTGGGTTACAGATTGCACCGGCAGGCGTTTCATCACCTTCATATTCGGAGCCGTATTGCCACGCAGCGTGCCATAAGGAATCTCGGTGCGCTGCGCTTTGAGCCACTTCGAATCGTCGTAGCCCACACGGGTCCAGTCGCCCAACTCACGATTGGCATCGTAAATCTCGCCATCGTACTCGTTGTTGCTGCGAATCGGACCCTCGGCCGTCAGTCGCCACGCAGGGTCGCTGGCGATGCGTTGCTGCGAGCCGTCAGCATACTCGACAATCAGGTTCAGGCGCATCTTCGGATAGCCGAAGTTGGGAATCTTGTAGGGCTTGTAGTTTTGGCGCATCGTGTAGTAGCGACCATTGCCCAATACGACACCCAGCGCATTCTCGCCCTGCTGCAACGCCTCGGTTACGTCGAACGAGTTGTAGAGCACCGTGCGACGATAATCGGTCGGCGCGGGTGCCAGCACCTGATCGCCAATCTGCTCGCCATTGATGAAGAGCTCGTACATGCCGAGTCCCGAGAGGTGGAGTGTGGCGCGTGTTATGGCTTTCTGCTCGAGGGCAAACTCGGTGCGGATATAACGGGCCGAGAGCTCGCTATGGGTAATCTCCTTATCCCACGCAAAGGGAGCATCCCAGCCAATCCATCGACCGCTCCATGCTGTTTCGCCCAGCAGGCCCATACCCCATTCCGCCACCTCGCTCCATGCCGATTCGCCTCGGGTGGTAGTCACCTTCACCTGCCAGTAGCACCGCTGGTTGCTCTGCAACTTCTTGCCGCCATAGGGGACCCAAATGGAGGCATCGGAGGCTACCGTGCCCGAATCCCACAGGTCGGCCTCTCCCCGAGCAAGCAGCTCGGGGGAGGAGGCCACACGAATGTGGTAGGCGGTTTGCATCACATCGCGCTCATCGGAGGTGATGATCCAACTTAAACGGGGTTGTGCCCGCTCCACCGAGAGCGGGCGTGTGGTCTGTTCGGTTTCGAGCCCGCCAACCTGCACCGCTGCCTCTGTCAGGAGCGGTGCGACGAGCATCGAAAGCAGCACGAGGAGTCGTTTCATGATTCCTTAGATAGTTTTTGCCTCTTTACAAATATAGTTCTTCTCGGCATCGACAGCAATCAACACACGGTCGTTGGTCGGGCCCTGCTCGCCGGCACCCTGGAAGGTGTGCACCCCATTCTCCACCTCACCGGCATAGGTCAGCGTACCATCTACGGGCGAGAGCCACCAGATGTTCTTCTTCGCACCGCTGATCTTCTGCAGGTCAATCTGCATCGGGCGGTTCGTGTAGGTGTAGACCATCAGGTAGTCGGTACCGCGCGTTGCAATGGCACGGTCGTAGCGGAATCCGTTCTCACCGGCGATAATCGACTGGTCGCCGACACGCTCAAAGAAGGGGAAGCGCAGGATGAGCTTCTTGAGGTATTGCATCTGCGAGAAGCCTGGGTCTTGCAGACCCTCCTTCCACGATTTGAGTGCGCCATAGCCACCCACCTTGCCGTTGCCCTCGTGCATCTGCATGATCGAGTTGTGGCCGTAGGTGTGTCCGAAAGCACCTGCAAATACCGACCAATAGGCGTAGCGACGTACGTCATACGACTTCCACCACGGCTCTGCGGGGTCGTGCAGACCCTGCGGAATCTCCTCATACGAGGGCTCGCCGTCGAGAATCGGCTTCTGCGGCGTGAGGGCCAGACCCTCCTCGACATAGAGCCAGTTATCCTCGGCTACAGAGGCCTGGGCTGTGTCATCGCCATCGCCACGTGTCTGGTCGTAGCGACGGTGTCCGCTCTGGAACATGTTGAAGTCGAGCCACTCGGCGTTGTGGAACCAGCGTACCGACGAGGTGCGACCAAAGGGATGGAATGTCATCAGGTGGTTCTGGTCGATGCCCTTGATGGTGCGGGCCAGTGTCTCCCAAACCTCCGTCTCGACATCGCCTTTGATGTCGCCACCGATGAACCAGATGATGTTGGGGGCATCCTTGTAACGCTCGGCGAGGAACGTACCATAGGCTTTGGCCTCCTCGGCCGTCATCAGCCCCTTCTTGACAAGTCCACCCCAGATGCAGACCATGCCGATGTAGATACCGCGCTCCTCGGCTGCACGGATGATGTAATCCATGTGTTGCCAGTAGCCCTCCTCGCCTTCGGCCTCGATGACCGAAAAGTCGTAACCGGCCGGATGCGAGAGTTTGCCGTAGATGTTCTTGGCCGGCACGCCATTGACGGTCTGCACCTGCACGACATTGTATCCGGCTGTTTCGCATGCGTCGAGATAGAAGAGGGCATCTTCACGGGTCAGTTTCTCGGGGAGCAACCAACCGGTCTCGCCCAACCAGAAGAAGGGGGTGCCATTCTCGTGTTGGAGGTAGCGACCATTCTCCGAAACGCACAATTTGCCGTTCTCCCACGGTAGGAGCGTCTGCTCTTTCGGTGCTTCGTTGCAGCAACCGACAGCCAGCAACAACGCTCCGCACAAAGTGATGAGTTTGTTCATAGTAGTAATTTTTTATTGAATGAATGCTAAATATTGTATCTATTTATTCTTTGCCGCCGCCTTCTCGGCGTTGCGCTTATCGACATAGGCCTTGAACAAGGCTCGCCAATCGCGCCCGTTGGCAATCAGATACTGCTCACACTTGGTCTTGTAGACCTCGAAGACCTGCGAAATAGCCTTCATGCGACGACATTCGAGTGCCTCCTCGCGTGCCTGCTTCAGGTAGTTTTCCAAGGCCTCGGCCTCTTTTGCCGTGAGGTCGGGGATGATGGCGTAGTATCCCTTCATCGTGAAGGCCACCTTGCCAATCGTGTAGCCATCCCAGATTTGGACGATTTGCTCGGCCGTGAGGTGCTTCTTCAGCTCCTTGACCAACGCTTTGCGTACCGATGCGGGAATCGAGCGGTCGGCCATCATCTCCCGCTCCACCTCGGTGAGTGCACGCCCTGTCTTGAGGTCCATGTCGGGCATGGTGGTGTAGGGATGGGCATTGTGCCACTCGACCACTGCCGTGCGATGCTGCTTGACAGCCGCTAACACGGCAGCCTCCTTCGTGGGGTTGTTGAGGTTGAGGGCGGCAACAATCGCCTCGCTGCGAGCGATATACTTCTCGTCATCCTTCTTGGCCTTCTTTTCGGCATTGCGTTTGTCGACATAGGCTTTGAAAAGGGCGCGCCACGGACGCCCCGTGTCGTTGAAGTGCTGCTCACACTTCGTCTTGTAGATTTCGAAGACCTGCGAGATGGCCTTCATGCTCTTGCAGTCGATGGCCTCGCTGCGTGCCTCCTTCAGGTGGGCAAGCAGGACAGCCTCATCTTCGGCCGTCATGTCGGGGACAATCGAACGATAGCCCTGCATCGTGAAGGCAACCTTCCCGATGGTATAGGCATCGAAGACCTGCTCGATTTGCTCGGGGGTCAATACGCGCGAGAGATCCTTCATGAGTCGTTGACGCTCCGAGGCGGGCAACATCTTGTCGGCCAACATCTCCCGCTCGACCTTCGATAGTTTCTTGCCGGTCGTCTTATCCACCTCGGGGATGATGGTGTAGGGATGGCTGTTGTGCCAATCGCGCACGGCACGACGATGGTTGTAGACGGCTGTCGTGGCGATTTGGATGGCACGCTCATCTTGCAGGTTGAGCGTAGCGACGATCTCCTGTGCCTTCTTCAGTACCGACTCGTCGGCTGCAGCAGCACGTACACGCTGCTTGCCAAAGAAGGGGGCCAATCCATTTACCGAGCGGATGGCACCTTCGGGCATCAATTCTCCCTTTTTGCCGAAGGAGTAGAGTGCCTCATAAGGCTCGATGGTTACGCGCTCCTCGTCAATAGCTGCAGTGTCGAGGTTGAAGGCCTTGCCAAAGAATGCATAGACGGCATTGCGCTTATTGGGGCCGAAGTCGTGCCCCTCATTGCCCAGGTGGACATTCGAGAGCACCTCCTCGGCGTCATACATGGCGTAAATCTCCTGCAGATAGGGGTATTCGAGGGTCGGTACGCTGGCGGTCCAGTCCTTGCCGTCGGAGATGACGCAGAGAGGCTTCGGTGCGAAGATGGCAGCCAATTCGGCTCCGCAAGTGCCACCGGCGGCCAACATAATCGGCATGCCGCTTTCACAGGGGCATCCGCCATCGAAGTGTGACGAGAGGCTTACCACGGGGCAGAGAGCCGTATAACGGTCATCCACCACCGAGAGCATCACCGAGTGTGCACCGCCGCCCGAGCCTCCATTGACACCGATGCGCTTGGCATCTGCATCGGGGCGTGTAAGGAGGTAATCGAGCAACGTGATGCCGTTGAGCAACTGAATCTGCTGTGCATAGGAGGTGCGGTGTGCTACCGACGACACCTGATGCTCCGACTCGCCCCAACCGAAGAGGTCGAAATCGGCACAAATGGCACCCATGCGAGCCAGTGTGGCCATGCGTTGCTGCTGGTCTTTGCGGTAGCGACCATCCCCGAAGTGTCCGTTGGGACAGATGATGACGGGATGTGTCCCCTTTTTCGTCGGAGCGTAAATCGAGCCACAGAGGTAGAGCCCGGGCAGGGTCTGAATGGCGATGTTCTGCACCGTGTATCCATCGAATTTGCGTACCTTCGAGAGGATGGGTTGCAGGGCTACTCGTTGTGCGAGCAACGTATCCAACTCCAAGATGGCACGCACCTCCTGACGGATGGCTGCACCACGCGCTTCAAAGGTGGCTTTATCCGTATAGAGCGAACGGAGGTAGGCGAGCATCTTCTCGCCATCGGCCGGTGTACGGCGGTGGTGCTCGAAGGGCTTAATCTTGTAGTAGTGGTCGTTCTGTTTGACGAATTTGGCATCGAACAACCCTACGACATTTTGCAGGCTCTCCTCGACCGAGTAGGGGCGGATGCGGAAGTCGGCAAACGGCACCACACGACCTGCGGTGTCGATTTCGCATTTGAGTTTCACGTCGAATCGCTCCGAGATAAGGTTCAGGGTCTCTTTGAGCGAGCGCGTGCGCGCCTCAAATTGCCCAAAAGCCGAGGTCGCTACGAGCAGTGCGCAAAGGGTCAATAGTCGTTTCATATTCGGTATATTAAATTGTTTTCGTAAAGGTATGACGGCCCGATGTTACCTGCTGTGGGGTGAGGTCGCCCGGCAGCAGGATGTTGGCACGGCAGTTGGCCGGCAGTTCAACCTGCAAGGTGAATTGCTCCTGCTCGCGCTCCCATTCGATGCGAATATCGCCGTAGAGCGAACGGTAGCGACCTCGCACAAATTGCAGGTCGCCCACCACCTCGGGGGCAATGGTAACCTCGCTATAGCCCTTGCCGTTTGTATCGGGACGCAGGCCGAGGAGCGAGCGGAAGAACCACTCGTCGATTTGCCCCATCATGAAGTGGTTCCACGACGAGCCTTGACGCGGGTCCCACTGCTCGGTGAGGGTCGTTGCGCCATATTTGAGTTGGAATCCGTAGCCCGGAGCCTCCTCGTGGTTGTGCATGCGGTACATCACTTCGTTCAGGTCGTTGCGTGCGAGTGTCTGGAAGAGATAGCGGTTGCCCACATCGCCCGTCGTGAGTCGCCATCCGTGTTGCTCGATGTCGCCAAGAAGGTTGTCGATGACCGCTTGTCGCTTCCCTTCGGGTACCATGTCCAGGAAGAGGGGCAAGGCGTTGCTACATTGGCTTGCGGTGCCGTATTGGGCGGTTTCGGGATTGAAATAGGCAGCATTGAAGGCCTCACGGACCTGGTCGGCCAGCTCTGTATAATGCTTTTCATCGGCTGTGTGTCCCGTCATGGCTGCCGCCTTCACCAGGTGGCGCAGAGCCATGTAGTAGTGAGCCGAAGCAACCAACCCAACGGGGGTGTTGCGCGAGAATCCGGCACGGAAGTCGCCATAGTCGTACCAGTCGCCCAAACCGAAATCAATCAAATGCCCCTCGGTACGCGACGTGAGGTAATCGACCCAGCGACGCATCGTGGGGTAGTAGGTACGAATCAGATGGTCGTCGCCATAGGTTTCGTAGTACATGAAGGGAGCCATGATGACCGTGATGCTCCACTCGGGGGAGTCGTGGAAGGCATCCATGCCGGGGCCCTCGAAGATGACGTAGTTGGGGGCGGTGGTCGGAATCATGCCGTTGGGGCGTTGTGCATCGGCAATATCACGCATCACCTTCGGCAGGTAGGTTGTCAGGTCGTAGTTGTACAACAACCCCGGGCCGTTCAGATGCACCTGCTCCAACCAGCCGAGCTTCTCACGGTGGGGACAGTCGGTCCAGACGGCCTGCATGTTGCTGCGCACAGCATGGTGGATCAGCCGATGGGCAGCGTTGAAAATCGGATTCGACGACTCGAATTCGGCTACCTCCTCGGCCTGGTTATGCACAAAGCAGGCGTGGATTTGCTCGACCACGGGCAGCGAATCGGGATTCTCCATCCCGGCCAATACCGCCCCTTCGAGCAGGATATAGCGGAATCCGTAGTAGGAGAATCGCGGATGCCATGTTTCTGCTCCCTCGCCTTTGAGTGTATAGGTATAATAGTGCTGACGGCCTGTCTGACGCTGTTGCGTGGCGTTGCTGTCGGTCGTTGCCTCAGCCACGACGAGCGTAAGTTGTGCTCCGCGCTCTCCCCGCACGGTAATCTCGGGGAAGCCGGCCATGTTTTGTCCCATGTCGAGCAACAACGCCGACGGGTCGACCGTACGCTTGGTTTGGGTGGTGGCTCGCTCGACCTCCTCGGGGGTGAGCTTATGTACCTGCTGCGGAGGATAACGACGGCCGATGCCGACCGGTGGTGCCTGCTGGGGTGCAAGTGCGCCTTGCGGAGCCTCCTGCACGACAACCGGCTGCCATGTCGTGGCATCGAAGTCGGGGCTGTCCCATCCGGCCTGCTCGAGGCGGGCATCGTAATCCTCGCCTCCGTAAATCGTGTTAAAGGTAATCGGGCTTAACGCATAGTGCCACGAGACATCGCTCGCTACGATTTGCTCCGTGCCATCCGTATAGCGAATGCGGAGTTTGAGGTAGAGCGTCTCGGGGCCGAAGCCGATTTGCAGTTTGCGGTAGCGTGAGCGGTCGGCAATGTTGTAAAATCCGTTGCCGAGTAAAACGCCCAAGGCATTCTCGCCCTGCTGTAACGCTTCGGTCAGGTCGTAGGCGTTGTAGTAGACCCGCTTGTGGTAGTCGCTCCACAAGGGGGCAAATTCGCTGTTGCCCACCTTCGTGCCGTTGAGCGAGAGCTCGTAGTGTCCCAATCCGCAGATGTAGACGATGGCCTCGGCTACCTCTTTGTCGGTCGTAAACTCCTTGCGCAGCAGGATTGAACGCCACGCCAACGAGTCGACAGCCTCCCAGGCAGCCCTGACTTCGGGCTTTTTGAGCTCCCCGCCATGGAATTTGCGCCCCTCGGGCATACGGGCATCGGCATAGGTGATAGCCCCAATCCACGCTCCCTCCTGCAGCCATTCGGCCGAGGGTGCGGTGGTGAAGGTGGCATAGTCGCTCCAGCGCGAGGCCTTATCTCGTTCGTTCCAAGCCTGCACACGCCAGCGGTAGGTGTGCATCGGGAGGAGTGCTTCTCCTGTGTAGGGTACGAGTTGGCTCGCAGTGGAGGCTACCTTGCCACTTTGCCATACTACTTCGCCATCAGCCGTTTCGACCTCAATGGCATAGGCCGACTGCATCGTGCCTTGTCGTCCCTCCAACTGCCAGCCGAAACGAGGCGTAGCCCCCTCGACAAGCAGCGGGGTAGCTTGATAGTCGCATGTCAGCGTTTCAACACGCAATGCAGGGCGTAAGCAGGGAACGAAAATCAATCCACCCAATACCCCGTAAAATATGTGCCGCCAATACTTCATCGCTTACAAGATGTTTTCGCAGATCAAACGACCCAGATCGGGGCGATTGGCTACTTTCTTGCCATCCACGAGCAGTGTCAGTCCCTTGCCCTGGTGGTAGCGGTCGCCGTGCTTATCCCAAACGATGGTAATGATGTGTCCATGGTAGAGGATGTTGTCCATGCAGAACCAATCCCACTTGCCTTCGGGCAACAACGGATTGACCTCCAAGGTGCGGTCGGCACGCGGGCGCAGACCGGCCAAGCCTGTAATCATCAGGTCGTTGAAGGTCGAGTGGTTGTAGTAGCGGGCACGCTCCTGATCGCCTTTGAGCCAGTAGCCGGTTACCTCATCGAGGTACTCGCCGATGTAGGGACGACCACGGTGGTGCATCGACTCTACGTAGCGTTCCATGTGGCGGAAGTAACTCTCGGCCGTCACCACGGGGTCGCTCTCCGTGTTGAGGTAGTTGGCCAACGCCATGAGGGTCTGCGACGAGGCGAAGGGCCAAATGGCACCGTCCCACTCGCATTTGCCGACACCACGGGTGCGGAATTCAGGGTGGCGACGCTCGGCCGTTGTCAGGCCATAGGGGGCATCGAATCCCTCCTTATCGTTGATTTGCAACCAGGCGTTTTCATGACGCTTCTCGGGGATGTTGAAATACCACGGAATGTAGCCGATGGCCTCACGCGCACAACAGAGCGTGTCCGCACGACGGGTCTCGAAGAAGGCACGCTCGTCGTTCCAGAGTTTGCCGAAGATGAGCTCCTTAATCTCTTTGGCCTTCTGCTCGTAGCTGGTTGCATCCTGCTCCTTGCCCATCAGACGGGCCACCTCGGCCAACGCCTCGGCATTGCCATACATGTAGCTGTTGATGGTCGGGCGGGCAAACTGCTTCTTGCGGCCGCCACTGATCGACTCCTCCATACCATCCTGCACGTCGCCCTGCCAATAGAGCCCGTCGGGCAGGCGGTGGGTCTCCTCCCACCACTTGTATTCGGCCTGCATGTCGGGATAGAGGTCTGTAAGATAGGCCTTGTCCATGTTGACCAGATAGCGGTTGTAGATGGCCGAAGGGTTCCACGAACTGAACTTGGTCATCTTGGCCATTGGTTTTCCCTCGTTGCCACGATACCAGGTGTGGATAATCTGGTTGAGGTACTCCTGGTTGTGCAACCAGCGGCTCTCGTGGATGTGGTGGCCGATGGCGCAGGCAATCAGGTTGTATTTGTCCGAGTAGGAACGCTGCACGAGGAATTCGGTCATGCCGTACCCCACCGGGGTCTCCTTGATGTGTTTGCGCAGGCTCCACCAGCGGAAGTAGAAGAGCTCCTCGAAGTTGTGCTGCGGGCACTCGAAGAGGGGAATGTTCTGCTCCATCCAGGCCGATGAGGCACTGTTCGGAATCGCTTGTACGATGTTCTCGTCCTCCATCGTGTTGAACCGCTCGGCGTAGTGGGCGAAATCCTTGTATTTGAGGATGGCCGAGGTGTGGTTTACGTCACGCGACGAGGTGCGGAAATTGGCGATGCGGAAGGTAGCCTCGGGGGCACTCGCATTGCATCCCGGGAGGTCGTCAAATTGGTCAGCCCAGGTGTCTACCGTCGGGTGATGGCGACGTGCTCCGGTGCGGAATACCACGCGCTCGATGGACTCCACGGGGGCATAAAGCATGCGTGTCGTGCGTTTCTGACCGTCGATATAGATGGTCGAGTTGCGATTCTCCAGGGTAATTTCAACCTTCACGTGGTAGGTTTTCCCCGGCTCATAGGTCAGCACACGACCATAGCGGGCACCGCCCTTCGAGCGCATTTCGCCCTCGTCGGTCAGGTCGATGCGGGCGCAAGCCGTACCTTCGTCATCCACGAACTCGATTTCGAGATGTCCCGTGTTGTTCTGGTCGGCCATCAGGTCAAACTCGACGGTCAATTCGCGGGTATGCGGAATCTTACGCTCGATTTTTGCATCGAAGAAGGGGTCTTTATCCTTCAGCGTGAGCCACTTGCCGTCAAGCGACACGGGGGCCCACACCGCCGAGTAGATGTTCCACATCGTCAGGTCGGATAGTGCCTTGTATTGCGTGAAGTCGTCATCGGCATGCGCCGTCGCCTCCTGCTGTACGGGGACGGGAATGCGGCTCACCCACATATCCTCCTTATTGACGCTGTAAGTAATCCACATGTCACCATCGGGAGGTGTGCCGTTGCCCTCCTGGATACCGCGTACATACTGCGGGCCAAACGACTTGTATTGACCGGCGTAGCGCATCGGGGGCACCTCGCCGTAGACCAGATTCAGGGTCGTGTACTCCAAGCCGTCTTTCGAGAGCGAGATGGCCAGCGGCCAGCGGAACTCCGAGGGGTTGTAGACCGTGGCAAAGGTGCCATCCGAGAGTCGCTGTCCCCAGATTTTGGCGTTGCTGTTGACGAACCCTTTGGCACGGGCAATCGGCTCGGCCCAGGTGTTGCCGCCATCCTCCGAGATGGAGGTCAGCGCATGCTTCCAGAGCGATACAACACGACCGTCGTCGAGCGTGTAGTAGCAGAACGCCTTGTAGGGTTTGTGCAGCGGGATGAGGGGGTCTTCACGGTCGGCCTCCTCGACCCAGCCCATGCGTTGCAGGGGGTCGGCCAGCAGCTCCTCGCAAGCCTCACGGAACCCTTTGTCTTTCGAGCGGGTGTAGTAGGGCCAAGCAGCGTTCTTCTCGTTGAAGGCGTGGTTGAAGTAGATGAAGTAGATGGGGCCCAACGAGCCATCCTCGTAGATTTCACGCACGACACGGCCGATGCCGTTGCCGTCGTTCGGGTCATCCTTCGGATAGAGTGCGATGCCGTAGTTGCCGATGGCAAGCAGGCGATCCGACTTCGAGACAAAGAAGCCGACACGCTGGTGCATGATGGCATCCATGTTTTTCGCTACGACCGTGCCATCCTTTGTGAAGCCGTCGGGGATGCGGTAGACGGGGAACAACACTTCGGGGTCGGACCACGTATAGCCGTCAGCCGAGCGTTGCAACATGGTCATCGAGGGGGGTACATGCTCATCGACCGGGTCGCAGAGGTAGTGCATGTAGAAGTGGCCGCGCCAGTAGGCAAGCATCGACTGGTGGTTGTAGGTCCAGCCATTGCCGTTGGTGGCATAGGGCAGGCTGCGGTTGGCTCGCATGGTCTGGATGTTGTGTACACCGACCACGGGCGAGAGTGCGCCGTCGTGCATGTTGGGATTCGAGAGTTCGGTTCCTGTGTAGTGGATGCGGTCTTGTGCCGCGAGGGTAGTCGTACCGGCGAGAGCCGCTACGGCCAGGAGTCCCCGGATGAAAAGTCGTTTCATGGCTTTTGTTATCGTGTTAGGTTTCTTATTTCATTGTCTTTTAACGTGTTGCAATGCTTCGCCACCCGCATCTCTACTGATTCGGGCGAGGCTGTGCTATTCCACATTACAATATTAGCAAGAAAACGTCGGATAGGCTATCAAATATTGCCATTTTTTTTGCCGTTTTTGAATTTATACCTCTTTTCTAAAAAATATGGTGTATATTTGTTAGAAGATATTAAATTAACACTACTATAACCTATGCTAAAACGATTTTTTACGATTGCTGTGGCCGCGATGACCATCTTGGCCGTTGCGACTGTGCAGGCACAAGATGCCGCTACGGCCGGCTTGACCGATATGCGTCAAAGCCGCTTTTCGAAAATGGCCAATGTGCCGCTGGGAGCTGTTCGCTGGACCGGCGGTTTCTGGGGCGAACGCTTTGCCGTGTATAGCGGCACCTCGGTGCAACACATGTGGGATATCTGGTGCAATGCAGACCTCTCGCATGGCTTCCGCAACTTTGAGATTGCAGCCGGCGAGTGCGAAGGACATCACGATGGACCTCCGTTCCACGATGGCGATATGTACAAATGGATGGAGGGTGTAGCCGCCGTCTACGCCATCACGAAAGATCCCGAGTTGGATGAAATCATGGATACGTTCATCGCGCGTGTCGTGAAGGCACAGCGTGAAGATGGCTACATCCATACGCCGGTGATTATCGACGAGCGCAACAAGGGTATCGACACCCATAGCCATGCACCCAAGCAGGCCATCGGCACGAAGGTGGGTGGTGCCGATGAGAAGGGTGCCTTCGCCAATCGCCTGAACTTCGAGACCTATAACCTCGGCCACCTGATGATGGCCGGTATCACGCACTATCGTGCTACGGGCAAACGCACCTTGTTCGATGCCGCCATTAAGGCGACCGACTTCCTCTGCCACTTCTACGAGACGGCTTCGGCTGAGTTGGCCCGCAATGCCATCTGCCCCTCGCACTACATGGGTGTGGTGGAGATGTATCGTGCTACGGGCAACCCGCGCTACCTCGAACTCTCGAAGAACCTGATCAACATTCGCGGTATGGTCGAGAATGGTACGGATGACAACCAGGACCGCATCCCCTTCCGCGAACAGTACAACGCCATGGGTCACGCCGTGCGTGCCAACTACCTCTATGCCGGTGTGGCCGATGTCTATGCCGAGACGGGCGAGGAGCAACTGATGAAGAACCTGACGAGCATCTGGCAGGATATCGTGACCCGCAAGATGTATGTGACGGGTGCCTGTGGTGCCCTCTACGATGGTACGTCGCCCGATGGTACAGTCTACGAGCCCGATTTGATTCAGAAGGTACACCAAAGTTATGGCCGTGCCTACCAGCTGCCGCAGTCGACGGCGCATAACGAGACCTGCGCCAATATCGGTAACATGCTCTTCAACTGGCGCATGCTGCAATCGACGGGCGACGCGAAGTATGCCGAGGTGGTGGAGCTTGCCCTCTACAATAGTGTGCTGAGTGGTGTGAGCCTCGATGGCAAACACTATTTCTACACCAACCCGTTGCGTGTAAGTGCCGACTTCCCCTATACGATGCGTTGGTCGAAGACCCGTGAGGAGTATATCAAACTCTGCAACTGCTGCCCGCCCAATACGTTGCGCACGATTTGCGAGGCGCAGAACTACGCCTATACGATGAGTGACGATGCGCTGTGGTGCAACCTCTATGGCGAGAGCGAACTGACGACGACCTATGCTGGCAAGCCCTTCGTGGTGAAGCAGCAGACGGGGTATCCCTACGATGGCAAGATCCTCTTGGAGGTGGCCGAGATCGCCAAGAAGCAGCCCATGAAACTCTACCTGCGTATCCCCGAGTGGTGCGATAAGGCCGAGGTGAAAGTGAATGGCACGCCCGTCAATGTCGCCACGAAGGCCAACACCTATGCCTGCGTGGAGCGTGAATGGCGCAAGGGCGACCGCGTGGAACTCGACCTGGAGATGCGTGTCAAGCTGCTCGAGTCGAATCCGCTGGTCGAGGAGAGCCGCAACGAGACGGTCGTCAAGCGTGGTCCGCTGGTGTATTGCCTGGAGAGTTGCGATATCGAGGGCGGTAAGAAGATTGACAACGTGCTGATTCCCTCCGACATCGAACTTACCCCGACCGAGATCGTCATCGAGGGTTCGAAGATGATTGCCCTCGACGGCAAGGCGCGTCTGATCGACGAGGAGTCGTGGAAAGACACCCTCTACCGTGAGGTAGGCTCGGCCGATGGCGAGGTGAAGATTCGTCTGATTCCCTACTTCGCGTGGGGTAACCGTGAGCAGGCCGAGATGACCGTGTGGATGCCGCTGGCTCGATAATTTGCTTGTGTGAATTTTGAGAATTTTGAGAGTTTTGAGAATTTGACAGTATACTCAAATCTCCCAAATTTCCCATTTTGAATTTTGAATTTTGAATT